>CAJTGB010000006.1 GCA_910575835.1 Lachnospiraceae bacterium
TCCAGGGATAATCCGTCACACAGCCAGTGTATTTCTTTTAACGTAACTTTTTTCAACTCATCTGGTGTATCCGGCCAGTGAAAGGAATGATGGTCCAGCCGCTTCATTAAGATCCAAAATCCTGACCCGTCCCATTGGAGGATTTTGATTGATGTGCGTCTGCGATTACAGAAGGCAAACATACAACGGGAATACGGATCTAGATGGAATTTTAGTTTTATGATAGCCGCCAATCCCTGGTAGCTCTTTCGTAAGTCCGTGACACCACATGCAAGATACACAGTTGTTCCACCAGCCAGATCAAGCATAAGCACTCAGTGTATGGATCAAAGAAGCCATAAGTCCGACAGGACACCCGGCACCAATTTCAATCCGGATGCTTCCGGGAAGATAGATCGTTACAGGCACACCGCCGACTGAAAGATCAGATGAGATTTCCTGTTGGGAAGGAAGTTTTGCAAAAACAGGTTCATCTGGCTGTTCTTTTGTTTGCTTCCGGATCCAATAGCCAAAAGTTGATTGTGGGATTTGATGCTCCTGACACCATTCTTTCTGGGATAAACCGCTTTCATGAAAGTCCTGGATACGTTTTGTCCAGAGTTCTGTCTTTGTAAGTTCATTTTTATCCATAGGCAATACCTCCATAATTTGAAGTGATTGTATCAGAAATACACATGAATTGACAGATACGGATTATTTCCTACTTACGGTAAGGAATACTACTATATGGTCTTGAATTTTTATGATAGGCATACAGGAAAGAGGAAGCCCAAATGGATACCTACGGAGTTGCCAGTAAAAGGAAATAAAAGGAAAGCGGAACAGTTATTGCATGAAACTTTAGCTAAATGCAGTGACAATAGCTATGATGCGACTGCAGATACACTTTTCAGTGAGTGGGTTCAGATGTGGTTGGATTCTGCGAAAACATATGTGGAAGCGACTACCTGGGAAGGATATTGTCTGAATGCAAAACACATTATAGAGTATTTTGGCAAGGAAAAACTGACGCTGGCGAAGTTAAAACCTCAGCATTTCAAAAAATATTATGAGTATATGCTGACTTATGGAAAGATAAACAAGAAGACGCAGGAACGAAGCGGACTTGCTATTCGAACTGTCCGGAGTCATAAATTTATCATCAATGCTGCTTTAAATGAAGCTGTTGAAGAGGAGATTATCCCAAGGAATCCGGCATTGACTATCAAGGTTGCCCATGTCAGGAAAAAGTCTTTGGCAAAGAAGGTGGTATTCTTCACTCTGGAAGAATCTCAGCAGTTCTTGAAGTTTGTTTATGACTTAGATGATGTTTTAAGTGATCTGATTTATGTAACCCTGCAATATGGGTTGAGACGGTCGGAAGTTCTTGGTATCACAGAGGATTCTTTGGATTTCAAGAAGCATCTTCTGAAAATAGAGCGAACAGTCGTCACAATAACGTCGGAGCATGTAAAGGACAAGACCAAGACACCGGACAGCAACCGTGTTTATTACCTGACACCGGAGATGGAAGAATTTTTCAAGGGCGTTATAGATAAAAAGCGTGAGAATCGAGTCTTTTATGGGAATACATATACAGAGAATAAAGAACTCTTTGTCTGGGAGGATGGACGGGCTATACGCCCTGACTACGTTTATCATCATTTTAAGCAGTTAGCCGAAGAGTTCGGAAGACCGGATATGACGTTCCATGCACTCCGCCATTCAACGGCTTCTATGCTCTTTGAATTAGGATGGCATCCGAAAGAAATTCAGGAGTGGCTTGGACATGCTGACTTTTATACGACAATGAATATTTACACTCATATTCAAAAATATCATAACCGGGATAATTCCAAACGGCTGGCCGGCATATTGATGCCGCACGATATAAGAGACGAATAAGGGGTGTTAGAACAAGTGTTAGAATGCCTGCAAAAAAAGGTTATATGATAGAGAAGATGGTTACCAAATTGAAAAAGAAAAAGACCGGAATCCCTCTGTTTTCAAGGATTCCGGTATATAAACAAAAAATCGGAGTGACAAGATTTGAACTTGCGACCTCTACGTCCCGAACGTAGCGCTCTACCAAGCTGAGCCACACTCCGATAAATATGACTGGATATCCTGTTCACCAAGATACCCAGCGCCCCTGCCAAGGAACTACGGAAAAGGGACTTGAACCCCTACTAACAGAGTCAGAGTCTGCTGTGCTGCCAATTACACCATTCCGCATCATCTCTAGCGAACAAACTATATTATAACAGCTTTTCTACAAAAATCAACCCCTTTTTTTAATTTTTTTGAAAAAATTTGGAAGAAGTATTTTCCGGCGTATTTTGCGTGTTATCTTACGTGTTATCTTACGTGTTATCCTTGTGGAAAAAGCATATATTTTCTATAATTATGTTATCGGACGGCAGCCCGCCCCACGCAGGGGCAGGTATCACAGGGCGGCCGGATGAGATCGGATAAGGAAATAGGATAGGAAGATCGGATAAGGGCGCAGGATAGGGAGATCGGATAAGGAAACAAGATAAGGAGACGGGATATGAGAATTCAGATTGTAGAAGATGACCGGGCGCTAAGCGAGGGGATTGCGATGGCGCTTAAGGAGCCGGGAACAGAATTTGTCCAGAGCGTGTCGGTCAGAGCCGCCAGAGAAGTATTTGAAGAACAGAAGCCGGGCCTGATCATACTGGATATTAATCTGCCGGACGGAAGCGGATATGATTACCTGAGATGGGTTCGTGAACGGTCGCAGGTGCCGGTTCTGATCCTGACTGCCAATGATATGGAGATGGACGAGGTCATGGGGCTTACGCTTGGAGCGGATGATTATATGGCGAAGCCGTTCAGCCTTGCGGTGCTCAGGGCGCGGATCAAGGCCCTGCTTAGGCGCGGACAGGCACAGAAGGAGGATATCTACGAGAAGGATCCTTTTTATTTTGATTTCGGGGGACTTGTATTTACCAGGAATGGCAGTGAGATTGCATTGGGGGTGAATGAACACCGGCTGCTGAGGCTTCTGATAGAGAACCGGGGAAGGGTTCTGACCCGAGGCGTGCTGGTAGACCGGCTGTGGAGCGGCGGAGGGGAGTATGTGGATGAGAATGCGCTGTCTGTTACGGTGAACCGGCTGCGGAGCAAGTTAGAGGATAAGAGGGATGCATATTCCTATATTCAGACTGTATATGGGCAGGGGTACACCTGGAAGAAGGAATCAAGGCAGGGAAGTTAAGCGGACAAGGAAACCGGTCCTTGTCCGCTGTGAGTATTGCTTTATATGGCGGTTAATATTCTACCTCCACCGGCATCCGCGTTTTTGCCGATTCCATTATCGCAAGTATTGCGAGTACGGTATTAGCCGAATCCTTCAGCGTTACCGGGAATTCCTTTCCTGACAGAAGGCAGTCTACGAATCCGCTGATGCTCTGGAAGGCGAAGCCATGATGCTTTCCGAAGATCTTATTCTGTACGATGACATCCGGTACGATTACCTTATCGTCCGTGTATTGCTGTATCATATTATGGTTGCTTGCGTCGATACTGATCATGCCTTTGTCGCCGATCACGTTGAATTTAATATCATTTACACAGGGATTCGCGTTCGGCGTGATCCAGCCGTTCTCCATCTGAGCGATTCCGCCGCTGCAGAACTCGATGGTCGTCAGGTATTCATCGACCGTGTCTACGCCCTGTCCCTTCAATACGCCTTCACGGCTTACGCTGTATACGCGTTTTACTTCATCATGGAAGAACCAGCGCAGGGTATCCAGGCTGTGGCTCCCCAAGAACCACAGGATAGAAGATCTTGACGCCCAGGGAAGCATATCTGTAGCGACCCATTTAATATCGTTTAATCTCATATACGCGCTGTAGATATTGCCAAGCTCACCCCGGTCTACAGCCTCATGGGCCGCATGGAACGGAGGGCTCCAGCGGTTGTGAAGGTCTACCATGGCGCGCACGTGATTCTTTTCCACTGCATTTACAATACGGTATACATCCTCCCTCGTTGTAGCGAGAGGTTTTTCGATCAGCATATTCTTTTTATGTTCGGCCGCCGCCTCTGCGATGTCCGCATGTGCGAAATCAGGTGTTACGATTGCAACGGCGTCGCAGTCTGCCTTTTTAAACATCTCGTTGTAATCATCATACACTTCTTTGATCCCAAGCTTTGCCGCCAGCGCTTCTGCTTTGCTGCGGTTCATATCGCAGACGGCGTTTACCTCCGCGAGAGGATGTTCCTGATAGATCCGGGCATGGTTTTCACCCCAGATCCCGGCGCCTACAATTGCCATTTTAATTCTTGAACTCATTGTTGTTCCCCCTAAATTGATTGTTATTATCCTTTTACAGAACCAAATGTCAGACCTCGGATCATATGTTTCTGTACAATTATTGCAAAAATTAATACCGGCAGAACGGCCATTACCCCCGTTGCTGCCATTTCGCCCCATTTTACCCCGGATACGGACAAATACATCATCACCGATGTGGGTATCGTCTTCGCCTGAATGCTGGTTAAGAAATTAGCAAATACAAATTCATTCCAGGAGTTGATGACGCAGAAGATCGACGTCGCCACAAGTCCGGGCGTGATGAGCGGCAGGAGGATTCTGATGATTCCTGTCAGTCTCGAGCAGCCGTCCACCCAGCCGGCCTCTTCCAGTTCGATAGGCATATCCTCAATGAAGCCGCGCATCATCCAGATCGTAAACGGGATATTGAAGGTGGTATAACAGATGATCAGCACCAGCCTTGTATCCAGAAGGCCGAATATGGACGCCATCATGAAGTACGGAATCACGACGGCCATCGGCGGCAGGAATTTCTGACTGAGTACCCAGAATGCTCTGTCCTCCCGTGTTTTCCAACTGTATCTTGCAAAGCCATACGCCGCGAAGCTGCCGATCGCCAGTGAGATCAGCGTCGATATCACCGCAATGATAAAACTGTTCTTAAAAAAGTCTAAGATATTGCTTTCTTCTATGATCGACTGGTAATTCTTTAAGGTCGGCGTTACGAATATCTTTGACGGGTCGAGGATATCCACCCTGTTACGCAGGCTTACCATGATCATCCATATAAAAGGAAATAAGCAGGCGATACATACCAGCAGCAGAAATATTCCCCGGATCAGACTGATCATTCTTCGTTTTCCCTTTCTGCTCATTTACACCGTCTCCTCCTTTCGCATTTTCTTGATCAGAAATTTGCTGACGCATGTTGTCAGGACAAGCAGCACCAACGCGATCGCAGCCGCTCTTCCTATCAGACCGTTTTGCGCGTTTGCCATACGGAATATATGAAGGCTTAAGAACTCTGTAGCGGTTCCCGGCCCGCCCTGTGTCAGAACGTATGCAATGTCAAACAGTTTCAGACAATCAATTACCCGGAATAAAAGTGTCAGATACACCAGCTTCTTGATCATAGGAATGGTGATATATAATAATTCCTGAATCTTTGTGGCTCCGTCGATGGCTGCAGACTCATAAGGCTCATCCGGTACGGAGCGCAGCCCTGCGTACACGATCAGCGTGACAAACGGCGTATACTGCCACACGTCCACCATAAGGATCGACCAGAATGCCATCTTTTCAGAGAGCCAGGTTATTTTAAGTCCCCAAAGCGCAGTCAGAAAATGATTTACGATACCATATTCGGAATTCAGCATCAGCTTCCACATCTGCGCCGCGATCGACGGTGTGATGACAAGCGGAATGATCATAATACCGATCACGAGAGGCTTCAGCTTAAACTCCGAAGAGTTTAAGCATAGACCTATCAGGAATCCAAGCGTTAATTCAATTGCCGTGGCAAGGACCATGAAAGCCAGGCTGATAAATACCGAGTGCCAGAAATCCCTGTCCGCGCCGGAAAACAGCCTTACAAAATTCTCGATTCCTACGAATTCTATTTTTGAAAAATCCCAGCCTAACTGGTAATTTGTAAAACTGATGATTGTCAGAAATATGGTCGGTACTACGGAAAGCACGATCATCGTCACCATTGCAGGCGCAATGTATTTTAAATATTCTTTCTCTTTCCTTCGCATAACCTGTCCCATCCTTTACTTGATCAAGTCCTCGATATCCTTCTGCATATCCTCGCACGCCTGATCGGGCGTTGTGTCTCCTGTCAGCGCAGAGCTTCCGTAACCGCCTGCAATGTCAAGGATCTGGTTGATAGAATCATGCTGCGGAATCCAGGACAGTCCCTTTTCTACAAGGCCGTTTGCAGATTCAAGCGCAAGCTTCTGAGCCTCGTAGGAAGGATTGGCCTCCTGGAGTTCGGCGTTGTCGAACGCTGACGCCCTTGTGGCCACTCCGCCGTTTTCTACATATTCGGTCACCTTTTCCTTGCTTGCCATGTAGGAAATAAAAGCCCATGCGGCGTCTTTATTCTTAGAGGATTCCGGGATCGCAAGATTCCAGCCCGCAAGCGCAGCGCCGTCTCCGGCCGGTCCGGTCGGCGTCGGAACGAATGCGACCTTGTCGGCAACCGTTGAAGACTCGGGATCTGTGATTTGACCGGCAAGCGCCGTAGCGTCTAACCACATTGCCGTCTTTCCTGAGATAAATGCGCCCAACGCTTCCTCGTGTGTGTAGGAGCCTACATCTGGAGGCGCGCATTTCAGCAGATCTACGAAATATGTCAGAGACTCCTTTGTCTCGTCTGTTGTGCAGGTCACGACCTCGTCATCGGATCCGATGGTTTCCTGGTCTAAGAATCCCCCGCCGAAGTTGTACATCAAGCTCATCCAGCCTGATGCAAAATGAATCCCTCTCTGTGCTCTCATGCTCACGCCGTACAGCCCGTCCTCCTTCTTATTGAAGAACTGCGCAAGCTCTAAGAACTCATCCATCGTCTCAGGCGCTTTTTTAGAATATTTCTCAAAGAGATCGGTTCTGTATGCGATAAATCGGGTCTCGCCCGCGGTCGGAATTCCATAATTTACATCGTTAGCGCCTGCAATACCGTTCCGGTATGCCGGCATAATGTCTTCGTAATCGAACCATTCCGGTGTCTTTGCTTCGTTCTCGGCGTAATCGCTGATCGGAACGAGGACATTCTTTGACGCATATTCACTCATCCAGAAAGCGTCAACCATGAAGACGTCATAGCTTCCCGCGCCCTGTGCGTCTAAGAGCTGCTTGTTCTTAAGGTTCGTCTCCTCTACGATATCCCACACAACCTTAATACCTGTGAGATCAGTGAATTCCTTTTCCATCTTTTTAAAAGCGTCTGTAGACGGATGTGAAGCCATGGCTGCCGTGATCTCTGTGCCGTCGAAATTCTTCTTTACAGCCGCGCCCCAGTCTTCTAAGGTCGCCGTTTCTTCTGAGGTAAAATTCAGCTCGTTGCTGCCTTCGGATTTTGCATCTTTGGTTTCGTTATTATTACCGCATGCGGCAAGGCTCAGTGTCATAACCCCGATAAGACCAACAGATAACAATTTTTTTGTTCTTTTTTTCATACTCTTCCTCCGTTTCTTACTTTTTGATTATTATTCTACCTGTTATGCATAACTTATGTTTTTATTATATAAGTTTTTGAATTTTTTGTATTTATTGATTATTATTTAAATTTTACAAAATATTCTCCTTTCTTATCGGAAAATGTTATATATTTAACGAATAGAGCGCATAAAAAAACTGTTTCTGTCATGATTTTTGACAAAAACAGTTGGCAGTAACTATATTACTGAGCGGTTTTTAACAGATTTTTGGTAGCCGCTCGGCGTCATGTTCGTGATCTGTTTAAAACTGCTGGAAAAGTGATGTACGGAACTGAAATGCAGAAGTCTTGCTATCTGGGTATAGGTATATTGTTCCTCGCTGATGAGCCGCTTGGCTTCTTTGATCTTCATCTGATTATAATATTCCATTACGCTGCAGCCCATCTGCTTCTTAAATACCTTAAGGATATAACTTTTCGAAAAGGACAGCTGGCTGCATATATTATCAAGCGTCGTCTTCTTGTAGACAGATGATAGAATAATACGGATTACTTTATCGACGATCATGCGTTCATTGGCAAAATCTTTGCTCAGATACTTCTCCCGGACGTCTCCTTTGACGGAGCTGTTCCTTATTAAGATAAGCAGCAGCATCTCCGTCAGATTCTTCAACTCCTGCAATCCGCCGTACGGCATATCGCTCTTTGGTATCAGCTTTTGCTGGGAAAAGATGTCATACGGTTCTTCAAAAACTGTCTGGCCTACCGCATAGAGATTCTTCACGATCTGGGATTCTTCGCCGTAAAACTTAAGGATCTTGCTCTGGATGTCTGACAGTTCTGCGCAGTCACAGTCGAAGCTTATGATAAAAGCGCTGGCAAAATCACCGGCCGACAGGATATTGTGCAGTTCATTCGGCGCATGGAGAAATCCCTCCCCGGAGGATACAAGAAACTCCCGGTCGTCTGATACTACCTTTACATTCCCATAATCAATGTATACCATCTCCCAGAAATCATGGCTCTCCCCGATTCCCGCAAACTCCTTGACATATTCAAAATAATGAAAGCTGATAAAGTTTGATATATGCAGTTTGTTCTCTACTTCGGTTCTTTTATAGTATTCCATGCCCGTTCCTTAGCTGTAGATGTTACTTCCATTTACAGAAACATTATATCATGCGTGCGGATGATAGGCAATAAAATTAAGGCGGGGGAATGCCTTGCTAATTTTTGGCACAGATGTTAGCATAAATGTCAGGAATTGCCGTATAGGTTCAGAATGGCGCAAAGAATAGAGGGAAGAACATGTTCGGACGAAAGACATTAGACAGATTAGACAAGATGCTGGATGAGGCGGTTGCAGGGAAGTTCCGGGAATCAGATTACGATGAGACACAGCTTTCGAGAATAGAGACCAAGTGGGAGCGGTATCTCGGCCTGTCTGTCCTGACCAGAGAGAATCTGGAGAAGGAAAAGGAGAGTGTCAAGAGCCTTGTGTCAGACATTTCCCACCAGACGAAGACGCCTATGGCGAATATTCAGCTGTATGGGGAACTCTTAAGAGAAAATCTGGAATCCGGTACAGATTCCGGGGAGAAGGAACAGAACCTTAAGCTGTTAAATGAGATCATAAAGCAGGCTGAGAAGCTTGATTTCCTGATACAGTCGTTGATGAAGATGTCGCGGCTTGAGAGCAATATCGTGGAGGTGAAGCCGTGCAGGCAGAAGATATCAGAGCTGATCTTGGCGGCAATGCAGGATGCGGGCCCGAAAGCCAGGCAGAAGGGGATCGAGCTTATCAATACATACGAGGGAGAGGGAACAGCGGACTATGATATGAAGTGGACGAAGGAAGCGCTGGGCAATGTTCTGGATAATGCGGTGAAATACTCGGGGCCCGGCGGCAGCGTCCGTATATCGGTCACAGAGTATGAGCTGTATACGGCGGTCTCGGTGAAGGATGACGGCATTGGGATCAGGGAGGAGGATGCGGCGAAGATCTTCGGCAGGTTCTACCGCGCAAAGGAGGTACAGCAGGAGGACGGCGTCGGTATCGGCCTTTATCTGACCCGGGAGATATTAAGGAAGGAAAACGGGTATATCAAAGTGAAGTCACGTCCGCAAAAGGGGGCGGAGTTTGTATTGTATCTGCGTAGGGAAGCGTTTTAGAGATTATGGGAGATTCTTTCACAAGTGTTAGATTTCAGAAAGGCTTTGGAAAGACCTGTCGTTTATGATTATAGACAACAGCTTATGCAAATTAATTATGAAAGACAGGGAGTGACAGAATGAACGTATTGCAAACGGATGATTTGAAGAAATATTACGGAACAGGAGAGAACCAGGTCAAGGCGCTGGACGGCATTGATCTTGCGGTAGATCAAGGAGAATTCCTTGCGGTCGTGGGTACCAGCGGGAGTGGCAAATCAACGCTTCTGCATATGCTCGGCGGCTTGGACCGCCCTACGTCCGGGAAGGTGTATGTAGACGGCAAGGATATATCTGGCTTGAAGGATGACACGCTGTGTATATTTCGGAGAAGGAAGATCGGATTTGTGTTCCAGAGCTATAATCTGGTTCCTGTGCTGAATGTGTATGAGAACATTGTCTTTCCGGTTGAGCTTGACGGAAATGAAGTTGACAGGGATTATGTGGAGCGTGTGATCGGCGTCCTTGGCCTTAAGGATAAGCTTGACAGCCTGCCGTCCCAGCTGTCGGGCGGTCAGCAGCAGAGGGTTGCCATCGCGAGAGCGCTTGCCTCTAAGCCGGCGATTCTTCTGGCCGATGAACCTACCGGGAATCTGGATTCTAAGACCAGTCAGGATGTGCTGGGACTTCTTAAGGTGACCGGGGAGAAGTTCGGGCAGACCATTGTGATGATCACCCACAACGAAGAGATCGCGCAGCTTGCAGACCGTATCGTCCGCATCGAGGATGGCAGGATCGTCAAAGGCGGTGAGAGGGATGCGTAAGGTGAAGAATCAGAAAGTGATCCGCCGGATTGCTGACCGGACGAGGAAGGCAGGAAAGGGGCGGAATATCATAGCAGTTCTGGCGATCGCGCTGACGACGGTATTATTTACGACGGTATTCACCGTCGGCGGAAGTATCATCACGAAGCAGCAGGAGGCAGCCATGCGCCAGGTGGGCGGCTCTTCTCATGCAAGCTACAAGTATCTGACGCAGGAGGAATATGATATTGTCAGGAGGGATGAGAAGCTAAAGGACGTGTCCTTCCGGATCCAGGTTGGGGATGCGGTCAACGAGGATCTGGTGAAGCTTCGCACAGAGGTTGGTTACTATGAAGACCTGGATGCCAGGATGAGTTTCTGCTATCCGGAGATAGGTCATATGCCTCACAAAGAAGATGAGATCGTGCTGAGCGATCTGACACTTCGTGCCCTTGGGCTTCCCTGCGAGATCGGAACCAGGGTGCCGCTGTCCATCCGGGTAAATGATGTGGTTCACGAGGATATTTTCACATTGTGCGGTTATTTCCAGGGTGATCCTATCGCAATGTCACAGGCTGCGGCGGTGTCGAGGGCGTATGCGGATCGGGTGGCGCCGACGCCGAAGACTTCTGCGATGGACACAGATATCGACGGATCACACTATGCGGGCAGGATCACGGCGGATTTTAATTTCGCATTCGGCTTCAATCTGGGGAAACAGGTGGCAGAGCTGTCAGAACGGTGCGGATTCCCGGAGGATGCGCCGGTGGGGATCAACTGGGCCTATATGGGGGAAGAAGCGAACCCGGAACTGATATTGCTGATCGTTGGTCTTCTACTGATGATATTTGCATCCGGTTACCTGATCATTTACAATATCTTCTATATCAATATCTATCAGGATATCCGCCATTATGGCTTGCTGAAGACGATAGGCATGACGGGCAGGCAGCTTCGCCGTATGGTATACCGCCAGGCATATATGCTGTCGCTGTATGGAATCCCGGCGGGGCTTGTGATCGGCGTCCTGGCGGGGAAGATCATGCTTCCGGTCGTTATGGGGAATTTTAGATTCACAGCGTCAGAAGATACAGAGATTGAACTGAAGGTATGGGTGTTCGCCGGAGCGGCGGCATTCTCCTTCCTTGCGGTTATGGTAAGCTGCATCAAGCCTTGCCGGATCGCATCGAAGGTGTCACCGGTGGAGGCGGTACGGTGTATCGAAGGGCAGAATATGGGAAGCAGAAAACAGAAGGAAAGGCGGGGCAGGAAAACTGTTAAGAAGACAGGACGGGTGAATCCAAGAACCCTTGCCAGACAGAATATCAGACGGAACCGTAAAAAGGTGGTGATCGTGGTTGCGTCTCTGTCTATGGCGCTTGTCCTGCTGAACAGTATCTACAGCCTGATCCGAGGATTCGATATGGACAAATTCGTTTCCCGGTTGGTGCTCAGTGATTTCTCTGTCTCAGACGCTACGTTAGATAATTTCTCGGTAACTCGGGAATCACTTGTAACGGACGGCGTGACGGCAGATTTTCTAAGGGATCTGGGGAAACAGGAGGGGATTGAAGAGATTGGGAACATCTATGTAAAGGAGATCGACCCGGTGCTCAGTGAGGAGAATTATGCATTGATTGAGGAGCGGATCTTCAATAATCCCAAGGCACAGGCAACCATGGACTGGAAGTTTGGATCTGATCCGGAATTGCTTGATTTCTATAGAGAAGAGCATTATATGGACGGGAAGGTATACGGTATCAGTGAGTACGTGATGAATCGGCTTGAGAAACCGGAAGGAGAGCTTGATTGGGAAAAATTCAATTCCGGAGATTATGTGATCGCGGCCAGATTCGATACGCTTGAGGAGGAGGGGATTGATTTCTTCCTGCCCGGTGAGAAGGTGATGGTGTATAACGAAGCGGGTGAAGGACGGGAATACGAGGTGCTTGCTGTGGCAGAAATGCCGTATGCCTGCGGCTTGCAGTGGTTTGGTACGTGTGACTGTGATTATTTCCTGCCGGAGGGCGAGTATCTGGATCTCATGGGAGAACAGCAGCCGATGCGGACGCTGTTCAACGCGGCGCCGGAGCAGGAAGCGGCAGTGGACGAGTGGTTGTCTGATTATTGTGAAAATGTCGATCCGGCGCTCTTATATACGTCTAAGGCGAAGATCGTGGAGCAGTTTACGGAATACAGGAATCTGATTGCGCTGACGGGAAGCCTGCTGGCATTTATCCTGGGATTGATCGGTATATTGAATTTCATCAATACTATTGTCACGTCTGTTCTGTCAAGAAAGCAGGAATTTGCAATGATGGAGGCCGTTGGCATGACCGGAGGGCAGCTTAAGAGGATGCTGTGCTTCGAGGGAGGATATTATGCCTTGTATACAGGGATTTTCTCGGTGGTTCTGTCTTCCCTTGTCAGTGTACTGGTGGTGAAGCCTTACGGGGATGAGATGTTCTTCTTTCGCTGGCATTTCACGCTGATGCCGCTTGGGCTGTGCCTTCCGGTACTGCTGGCGGTGGTGCTCCTGGTGCCGGCGGCGTGTCACAGGAGGATGACTATAAGTTTTGTGTCCTGTTATTAATCGCAGGGGTTTTGGACTGATAACGTTTATTGAGAGAGAAGCCGCGTCCGCGTACTTCGCTTACCCGGCTGACCACTATGAAGCTCTCAGGGTCGATTTTGTGGATGATTTTTTCTACCTTCGGCAGTTCCCGGTTGGAGATGACGCTTAAGATGACGGGGGAGGGGTTATGCAGATAACCGCTCTCTCCGTTCAGTATGGTCACTCCCCGGTCGATCTGTGTCAGGATCGCATCTCGGATCTCATCGGATTTTGCGCTGATAACCTTGATTTCTGTCCGTGTCGCGCCCATGAGAAGCATTTTGTCCAGCACAAGCGTATAGACTAATACCAGTACGACTCCGTACAGGATATTTTCCGCCGGCCGGAAGATCGCCTGTGACAGCAGGATACATACGTCGAATGCGTACATGCTGACGGAGACGGGGATCCGCAAGGTCTTGCGGAGCACCAAAGGGGGGATATCCATACCGCCGGTAGAAGCGCCGGAACGGATCACGATTCCAAGCGCCATTCCGATGCCAAGCCCTGAGAAGAGGGTGCACAGCAGGATATCCTGGGTGAGTACATAGTCTCCCAGAATCCGGTCCAAAAGTTCCAGCGACAACGGATATAAGAAGGTGCTGGCGAGTGTGGTGACGGCGAAGGCTTTCCCCAAGATGAAGAAGCCAAGGACCAGCATCAGGATGTTGAATGCAAGGACAAACCAGGAGATCGGAAGGTCTGTCAGGTAGTTGACGGTCAGTGCGATTCCGGTGGTCCCTCCGGTCACAAGGCCTGCCGGGAGCAGGAAGAGCTTAACCGTCAGCGCGTACAGGAAATTCCCAATGATTACAGATATAAGTGATAAAAATGTGTTCATAATAAATACTTTCCTCCTTACCTAAAGAAGTGCCCCTCGCAGATGTTCGGCGGCAAGTCATTGGAATGCGTGAAAAATGCTGCGCATTTGCATTCCTCTTCAATAAAAACACGCCTGCCGGGGATTTTCCCTAACAGACGTGGATCAAGGCTTTCACCTAATACGGTATTTATGATATGAAAAATATTTGGAAATGTCAAGATGATTTCTTCAAATAATCCGGCGGATCATCTCTTAACAGGCAAGCGCCGCCCCGATCGCTCCCGCATACCGCGCAAGCGGCGTGGTTGTTACCGGTGCGTTCAACGCTTTTGACAGCCGTTCGATGATATAGTTATCTTCGCATAATCCGCCGGTCAGGAAGTATTTGTCATTGGGAACCTGCGCAAGAAGCGATACGACCTTATTGACGACAGATTCAATGACACCGAATGCAATGTCTTCTCTCGGCGTCTCTTTTCCGATCAGGCTGATAACCTCTGATTCAGCGAAAACCGTGCACATGGAGCTGATGGTGATCTCATTGCCGTTTTGCGCAAGTGCGGAGAGTTCTTCCGGTGTGACTCCGAGACGGTTGGTCATGACCTCCAGGAATTTGCCTGTTCCGGCGGAGCATTTATCGTTCATGACGAATTTCATGATGCGTCCGTTTTTCAGAGAGATGCCTTTTGTGTCCTGGCCGCCGATGTCAATAACAGTGCCGTTTTCCCCGAAAAGGAAATGAGAACCCTTCCCGTGGCAGGTGATCTCTGTTACGACATTGTCGGCATAGGGGACGGATATCCGCCCGTAACCGGTGGCGACGTAGGATGCATTTTCCCGTGTGATTCCTTCGGCCTCCAGTGCGGCATAGATGGTATCTGCGACCTTCCGGCTGCTGAATCCGGTGTCCAGCAGTATGGTCTTGATCACTTCGTTGTCTTTGATCACGGCTGTCTTGGCAGCGCTGGAACCGATGTCTATTCCTACTTGATACATGCTATCTCCTCCTTAAAAAGAGCAAGAGATGATCCCCCTGCTCTTTTCATATCTTATTATTCACTATCTTACAACATTTCGATAAATGCGGCAAGTCGTGTTTCGATCTGTCCGCTGTCTGTTGTGGAATAATCTGTTTCCAGTTTCATGTACGGGATGCCCTCGTCGTCGCACATATTCTGCATCAGAGTGGCTTCCACGTTAAATGTATGGCATGCCTGGAGTACCATCTCGATGACGCCGTCGACTTTATATTTTTGGCACATTTCCTTCGTGTTCGCAACACGGCCTTCATTCGTTGTCATAACGGAACAGTGGATCTCAAGATAACGGTCGGATATAGCTCTTAAGATGTCGTCTGCATTCTCGTCGACGAGCATCTTCTGTGTACGCTCGCCGCCGCAGTCGTCAAGACAGACGATCACGCCGCCGTTATTCTCGATGGTCATGCCGACCTTCTGGATGACGCCGGTAGACGGGCAGCCTGTCAGAAGGATTCTCTTAGCCTTCTCATCAACGGGTTTTGCTCCATTCGCCAATGCTTCTTTTGCGGCATCTAATTTGGCCTTATAGCTTGCGTGCTGTGCATCTACACCGAAGTTGAACATTCCCTGAGCAAGTGTGGACATTACTTCCGTTGCCTTCATTGCCGGAGGTACGGCGCCTTGTAATGCATATAATTCCATCTGTGTCTTTCGCATCTCATTTCTCTTATGAGCTGCTTCTCTTAATTTCTCATCCGTGATCTCAATGCCATATTTCTCTTCCATGTATTCTTTGAGAAGCTTCACTTCCTGATACCAGATCTCTTTCGCATAATCTCTCTTCTGGCTCTGAGGAAGGTGGAGCACGTAAGTCTCCTTAATGTCATTGAGAAGCTCGAACATCTTCTTTTTGCCGTCGCAGGTGGTCTCTCCTACGATGAAGTCGCAGAAGTATGTATACGGGCATTTCTCTGTGTAAGCGAATCCATAGCTTGACTTGATAAGCGGACATAAGTTCTTCGGGAGAACCTTCTCTGCATCGGCGATCGGCTCGTTGCTTGTTCCGCACAGTCCCACAACAGATACGCCTGCCGCGTCGAAGAGCTCTAACGGGGTGTAAGAACAGAACATTCCTACCAGATGTCCGCCGTTCTCGACATACTCTTTTACCTTCAGGAATCCGGCTTTTCTCGCGTCTACAAATTCGTCAAATGATTTTGGTAATTCTAAAGTTTCCATATGGTTTATCCTCTCCGTTCTGTAAAATGTCATAGTTTTAGTTTAAAGGCGTTAAAGGTGAATGTCAAATTTACAGAATTAATAAGAAGATCTATTTATAGATAAAAACTATAAAAGTTTGTTGCGGTGCATCTTAAGCAACTCGTATATGACAAATATACTTTGTTGTGGTAGAATAAAACAATACGGAGCAGAGAAAACCTGTTTTGAGGTGTCAGAAAGTAGGGGATAAAGTATGAGACGTTGGATCGAATATGCTGTAGAGAATTATCGGAGCAAGAATTCATTTGGGTTTCAGTTGGCGAAGGATCTGAAGGAGAGGCAGGTCAGCCAGGCGATAGAGAAGTATGCTAAGATTGTAAAACCGGAAGAAGTGGTTGCCCTGATGGATACGACAGTGTTCAGGTCGGGTAAGACGGGGTTTTTGTTTACAGAGCGTTATCTGTACGGCGACCGGTATAAAGACGAGGGGCCGATCGAGCTTATGTTTCTGGAGAAAGCCGAAGTGCGGCCGGAGAATAATAGCTGCTGCGTGCTGACATACGAAGACGGAAGAACGAGAGAGGTGGATGTCTCTGTATTTCTGGATGTGGTCGACGTGCTTAATATGATGATCGGACAGAGGAAGCAGCATGAAGGAGATGAGGAAGAGGGGGAGCATCTTCAGGAGGCAGATCAGAAGGAAAGAGCAGAATTTGAGAAGGCGGCCGTGTCCGTTGCACCTGCAAGGATCACAGAGAGAGTCGGTATGGACGGCAATGAAGGCTCTGCCAGGCACAGAGAGCCGGTCAGGGAGAGCCGGGGGAGCGTGTCGGATGGGAATACTGCGGATGCAGAAGATATAAGAATTGGCAGCAGCGGGAATACAAGAGAGGGCGAGGCTGCAGATCCGGGAACCGTTAAGAATACAGGATACACAGACGGTACGGGTACGTTAAGGAATGCGGAATACGCAGACGCCGCAGGAATCGGTAGAGATGCGGGATATGCAGACGGTACGGGTACGGTGAGGAATTCGGGATATGCAGACAGCACAGGAACGTCAAGGGATGCAGGATATACGGACAGCACAGGAACGTTAAGGAATGCAGGATATACAGACGGTGCAGGAATCGTTGGGGATGCAGGATATGGAGGCACGGAAGGAGCGGGAACGTTAAGTGACGCAGAAGATTCAGACGGCGGAGGCATGCTTGCATTTGATATAGTGGGAGAAGCGGACGCGTCGGAGCTTCCTATAGAGATCATTCAGTTGGAAGATCTGGAGGGGCTTGATGATTTGGAAGATATAGAAGATGTAGAAGACGCAGACGGACCGGAGGATCCGAAGGACGCCGGAATAGACGGGATATCCGGGGGAATGAAGGAGGACGGACCGGCCGGGCCGGAAGAGTCATATGAACAGGCGCTTGAATTGGCAGAATCGGGAGACAGTGCGGCAATGTACCGTCTTGCCGTCATGTATTATGACGGGCGGCAGCCGGACAAGGATAAGAAGCAGGCGCTCCGTTGGTTCCGGGAGTCCGCGAAAGCAGAGTACGTGCCGGCAATGCTTCAGATGATGCGGTTCTATAACGACGGTGAGCTGGTGAAGCAGAATTACCAGTTAAGCATGAGCTGGGTGAAGAAGGCGGCGGCCACGGGAGAGCCGGAGGGGCAGTTTGCACTGGCAGATGCATATATCTATGGGACTGCCGGGAAACAGGATGTAGAAGCGGGGCTTGCGATCTTGGAAGACAGAGCGGCGAATGGCGACGAGAAGGCGCAGCAGATGATGGAGAGAGTCCGCCTGGAGATGAAGGAAGCGAAGGAGCGTTTTGATGCGGGAATCCGTAATCCGAGTACGGCTTCCGGGTATTACGAGATGGGAATGTACTGTCAGAAGGGGGACGGATATTATACTTACCCTAAGGAGGCTGCCGAATATTTTCAGAAGGCGGCTGAGAAGGAGCATGTGGATGCGCAGTATCAGCTGGCATGTGCGTACTATTCAGGAGACGGCGTCAGGAAGAACGAGGAGATATGCGTCAATTGGCTTAAGAAGGCTGCGTCGAAGAGCCATAAGGAAGCGACTGAGCTGCTGGGAGGAATATTGGAGAAGCAGCGGATCAAGCGAGAGAAAGCAGAGTTCAAGAATCATCTCAGACAGGCAGAGAAGGGCGATTGCTATGCACAGTCGAGAGTTGCCGAATTATATATAGAAGGAACCGGAGTCAAGAAGGATGTGCAGAAGGCGATCGAATGGTATGAGAAGGCGGCGGAATCTGACGAAGGATACGCGGCGCGCGAGCTGGCGAAGATATACAGTGCAGGGGAGATCGTCGAAAAGGATGAGGAGAGAGCGGCGTACTGGAGGATGGTAGGCGGCGTACTGGATGAGTTATAGCATCTCTAGAATATATTAGTAACAGTTCAGACAGGTCTGCGCATTCACTGCGCTGACCGTGCCATAGAATAGAGCATGAAAGCATCCGGCCCATCGCGAAGCGATTGTTAATGGCCGGATGCCTGTAACAGTGAAGGTATCTGAACTGTTACTGATATAACCTTAAGACTTTCTGAAAATTCCCTAAACTCCTTGACAAACCATCATGCGGTGTCTATAATCCTGTTTAAAGTTAATGGATATAGCAAAGGCGTTGAAGAAGAGGAGTACGCATGTGTTCATCCTGACAGAGAGAGTTGCCCGCTGGTTTCGGCGGCTGGAAGGCGCTTGAGGAATGAGATGCGGAAGGTAGCTTTGGAGCTGGATGGCTGAGACTTATGATATTTTGGTTTGTGTCAGGTGTAGGTCATCCCGGAGTCGTTCACGTTACAGAATAAGAGG
Organism: Lachnospiraceae bacterium; assembly: GCA_910575835.1. Taxonomy (GTDB): domain Bacteria; phylum Bacillota; class Clostridia; order Lachnospirales; family Lachnospiraceae; genus Sporofaciens. The sequence goes on from CAJTGB010000006.1 coordinate 18,881, forward strand.
AGTACAGATAAAGGTGGTACCGCGATTAGAGAGCTGATCGCCCTTTACAGCGTAAAGGGCGGTTTTTTAATGCGCCCTTGGGTGAGCCAAAGATACGCTTTGCTATCAATGGCAGCAAGATACATAGAATGAGAGCACACAGCAAGGAGGACATTATGAGCGAGAATCTGGAGACAACCTATAATCCGAAAGAGATTGAACCTAAGTTATATGAGAAATGGTGTGAGAATAAGTATTTTCATGCGGAAGTGGACAGGAGCAGGAAGCCGTTTACAACGGTGATGCCGCCGCCGAATATCACGGGTAAGCTGCACATGGGGCATGCCCTGGATAACACATTGCAGGATATCCTGATTCGTTATAAGAGGATGCAGGGATTTAACACTTTATGGGTGCCGGGAACAGACCATGCGGCGATCTCCACAGAGGTAAAGGTAACGAACCAGTTAAAGGATGAGGGAATCGATAAGAAGGAGCTGGGACGTGAGAAGTTCTTAGAGAGGACCTGGCAGTGGAAGGAAGAGTATGCGGGAACCATCGAGAAGCAGTTGGAGAAGATGGGCGTATCCTGTGACTGGGACAGAGAACGGTTTACCATGGATGAGGGATGCTCGGAGGCAGTAGAGGAAGTATTTATCCGGCTCTATGAGAAGGGATATATTTATAAGGGATCCAGGATCATCAACTGGTGTCCGGTATGTAAGACCTCCCTGTCTGATGCGGAGGTCGAGCACGAGGAGCAGGATGGTTACTTCTGGCATATCAAGTATCCGATCGTGGGAACGGATCAGTTCTTGGAGATTGCGACTACCCGCCCGGAGACTATGCTTGGCGATACTGCGATCGCCGTGCACCCGGACGACAGCAGATATAAGGATATCGTAGGGAAGAAGGCGCTTCTGCCGCTGGTGAACAGAGAGATTCCGATCGTGGCGGATCATTATGTGGATAAGGAATTTGGAACCGGCGCGGTTAAGATCACACCGGCTCATGACCCTAATGATTTTGAAGTTGGTAAGCGTCACGGCCTGCCTGAGATAAATATTATGAACGATGATGCGACCATTAACAAAGAAGGCGGCATATATGCCGGGATGGAGCGCTACGAGGCCAGAAAAGCGATCGTTAAGGACTTAGAAGAGCAGGGGTATCTTGTGAAGGTAGTTCCGCATTCCCATAACGTAGGAACCCATGACAGATGCCGCACTACCGTAGAGCCGCTTGTAAAGCAGCAGTGGTTTGTGCGGATGGAGGAATTGGCGAAGCCGGCGATCGAAGCGGTCAAGACCGGGGAATTAAAGTTCGTGCCGGAGCGGTTCGACAAGATCTATCTGCACTGGCTGGAGAATATCCGCGACTGGTGCATTTCCCGCCAGATCTGGTGGGGACACCGGATCCCGGCGTATTACTGCGACGAATGCGGCGAGGTCGTAGTGGCGAAGGGTATGCCGGACAGATGTCCGAAGTGCGGATGCACGCATTTTACGCAGGATGAGGATACATTGGATACCTGGTTTTCCTCCGCATTATGGCCGTTCTCTACCCTTGGGTGGCCGAAGCACACGGAAGATCTGGATTATTTCTACCCGACCGACGTGTTGGTAACGGGATATGATATTATCTTCTTCTGGGTTATCCGTATGGTATTCTCTGGATATGAGCATACCGGGAAATCACCGTTCCATACGGTATTCATCCATGGCCTTGTGAGAGACTCTCAGGGGCGCAAGATGAGCAAGTCTCTGGGTAACGGAATCGATCCGCTGGAGATCATCGATCAGTACGGAGCGGACGCCCTGCGTATGACGCTGGTTACAGGCAATGCGCCCGGCAATGATATGCGCTTCTATAATGAGAGGGTCGAGGCGAGCCGTAATTTTGCCAACAAGGTGTGGAATGCGTCAAGATTCATTCTGATGAACCTCGGCGGCAAAGAGCTTAAGAAGCCGGAAGACTTCAAGCTTCGCCCGGGAGACAGATGGATCCTGTCAAGGTGCAACAATCTGGTAAAAGAAGTAACCGAGAACATGGATAAGTTCGAGCTTGGCATCGCGCTGTCCAAGATATATGATTTCCTGTGGGATGAATTCTGCGACTGGTATATCGAGCTTGCCAAGTACAGGATATATCATGCGGATGAGGATGCCGAGAGCGCTAACGACGCGTTGTGGACGCTTCGGGAGGTTCTTAAGGATTCGCTTAAGCTTCTGCACCCGTATATGCCGTTTGTTACGGAGGAGATCTACAGCAAGCTGGTGCCGGAGGAGGAATCTCTGATGATGTCCAGATGGCCGGAATACGACGAGAAGCATTGCTTCCCGGCTGCGGAGAATATCGTGGAGCATTTTAAGGAGATCGTCCGCGGCGTGCGTAATGTCCGCGCAGAGATGAATGTTCCGAACTCCCGCAAGGCAACCGTGTATGTTGTGTGCGAAGACCAGCAGTTGTGTACGGGGCTTGCGTTCTTGAGCAACTCGGCGATGATGATGGCGTCGGCTAGTGAATTTATCATTCAGAATGATAAGGCGGGAATCGCAGAGGATGCGGTGTCTGTTGTTGTGCCGGATGCAACCGTATATGTTCCGCTGGAGGAGCTGATTGATTTCGCACAGGAGATTGAACGACTGACGAAGGAAGAGACAAGGCTTGCCAAGGAGATCGCGCGTGCGGAAGGAATGCTTAAGAATGAGAAGTTCGTCAGCAAAGCGCCGGAAGCGAAGGTACAAGAAGAGAGGGAGAAGCTTGACAAGTACAGACAGATGAAAGAGCAGGTAAGCGCAAGGCTTGACGGGTTGAAATCAAAGTAATCGATCTGCTGAGGCAGACTGGTTGCACATTATAAGGGGATATTATGAAGAAGATTCAGATCAAGAAGCTTGATGTAAAAGGGGCAGTTCACAAACTGAAAAACTTGAAAAAAGAAGATGTGAAAGCGTACTGGACGGCAAAGCGCGAAAGACGTGCAAGGATTCTTGAAGAGAGAAAAAACAGCGCGTTTGCCAGGAAGATGAAGCCGGTATATCGGTTCATGAATCAGATCTCGCTGCTGCTTCACGCGGTATTGGCGTGTATGATCAACTTTGTGATAGAAGCGATCTCCAGGCATTCGGCGGTCGAAGCGTGGAATTATATGACAGGGACACCATTGGTGTTCCTGTATAATGCTTTTATGATATTTATCACGTTTTCCGCAGTCTATCTGGTCAGGCGGAGGATGTTTGTCCGTATTATCATCAGCGTGCTGTGGCTGGCCCTCGGCGTGGCGAACGGCTATATGCTGATGAAGAGGGTTACGCCTTTTAATGCCCAGGATTTTAAGGTGGCGAAGGACGGGCTGACGCTGATCAATAATTATTTTAACGGTGTCGAGCTGGTGGGTCTGGCAGTCGGGATCGGCGCGGTCGTGATCTGGGTCATCTCCATGTGGAGACGGGGCGGGCAGTATGACGGCAAGCTTCGCCGCCTGTGGGCGCTCTTAGGAGTCGCGGTATGGTTCGCGGTCTACGGTCTGGTATCGGATCAGGCTGTGGAGAAGAGGATCGTGTCGACGTATTTCGGTAATATTGCGTTCGCATATGAAGACTACGGGCTTCCGTATTGTTTTATGGCCAGTGTGTTTAACACAGGAATCACGGAGCCGAATGACTACAATGAGAAGACGATTACTGAGATCAGCAATAACAGAGAGATCACGAAGAACGAGACGGGACGTGCCGAAGACGAATTGCCGAATATCATATTTATACAGCTTGAATCTTATTTTGATGTAAATGAGGCAGAGTTTTTCACGACTTCCGAGGATGCGTGCCCGAACCTTCACGCTATGTACGACCAGTATTCGTCTGGATATTTTAAGGTGCCGTCCGTCGGCGCGGGAACTGCCAATACAGAGTTTGAAGTGCTTACCGGTATGAATCTCAGGTATTTCGGCCCGGGTGAATATCCGTATAAGACGGTGCTTAAGAACCAGGTCAGCGAGAGCGCGGCAACGGCGTTAGCCGAGTTGGGATACGGGACGCACGCGCTTCATAATAACGGCGGGAACTTCTACAGCAGGGCAAAGGTGTTCAATAATATCGGATTTGACAGCTATACCAGCAAGGAATTCATGAATATCCTCCAGATGACGGAAAACGGATGGGCCAAGGACGATATCCTGATCCAGCACATCATGGATTCGATGGATTCCACCGAGCAGCAGGACTTTGTATTCGGAATCAGTGTTCAGGGGCACGGGGACTATCCTGAGGAGAAGAAGATTGAGAATCCGAAGATACTGGTAGAAGGGATCGAGGATGAAGCGATCAGGAACAAGTGGGAATATTATGTAAATCAGGTCTATGAGATGGACCAGTTTGCGGGAAATCTGGTGAAAGCCGTGGAGGAGCGCAAGGAGCCGTCTGTTATCGTATTCTACGGCGATCACCTTCCGACCATGGGATTGAAGGCAGAAGATCTGAAAAGCCGTTACCTGTATAATACGAATTATGTAATATGGGACAATATCGGGCTTAAGAAGGAGGACCGCAATATTCCGTCCTATCAGATCATGTCGGACGTGCTGGACCGTCTGGACATTCACTCCGGTACGGTGTTCAATTACCATCAGGAGAGAAGGAAGACCAAGAATTATCTGGCGGATCTGGAATTGCTGCAGTATGATATCCTGTATGGAGACCAGTATGTATATGACGGCAAGCTTCCGATCACCGAAGGCCATATGGTGATGGGGATTCGGGATGTGACGCTTCAGAATGTCATTCCGCATCTTGGAGAGGGCTACAGCCTCTATGGAGAGAATTTTACCAAGTCGAGCAAGGTATATGTAAACGGTGAGAAGCAGAAGAGTACGTTCCTGAATAATACCAGGATCGATCTGCCGGAGACGGAATTGTATGAGGGCGATGTGATCGCAGTCAAGCAGATGGGGTCAAGCAATACAACGTTCCGCAAGTCGGATGAATACCTCTATCAGGACAAGGAATTGGTTATGCAGGAAGGAACAGCGACAGACAAGACAAGGTCCTGGACGGAGCAGACGGACGAGGAAGGATAGAAGGATGGCGTATTCATATGAGGAAGCAGTAGAATATATCGGAGAGATACCCAGGTTCACGAAGAAGCATACGCTTGAACATACGAAGGAATTCTTAAGAAGGCTTGGGAATCCGGCGTTTGACCGTAAGATCATCCATGTGGCGGGAACCAACGGCAAGGGATCTGTGTGCGCGTACCTGCAGGCGCTTTTGACGGCGGAAGGCAAGAACGTCGGATTTTTCACTTCGCCTCATCTGGTGTCTGTCAACGAGCGGATCAGAAGGAACAATGTTCCCATTGACGACAGGGTGTTTTTGACGGTATTTACAGAGGTGCTTGCCGTTGTCAGGCAGATGGAGGAAGAGGGATTGGAGCATCCCTCTTATTTCGAATTCTTATTCGGAATGGGTATGAAAGCATTTGCCGGAATGGATGCGGAATATATTATCCTCGAGACGGGGCTTGGCGGCCGGCTGGATGCTACGAACTCGGTGGAGCATCCATATCTTACGCTCATCACGTCCATAAGCCTTGACCACACGGAGATCTTAGGCGGCACGATCAGGGAGATCGCCGGGGAGAAGGCGGGGATCATCAAGCCGCAGGTGCCTGTATTCTACGACGGAAGCAGCAAGGAAGCATCGGAGGTCATCCGCAGCGCGGCTCTTGAAAAGGGAGCGCCCTGTAGAGAAATATCGAAAAATGCGTTCGAAATCCAAGAAGTTACCCGGAAATATATTGCTTTTTCACGGGCGAATGCGTATGATAAAGATGTTATTGATATGAGGATTCCGATCTGCGGGTGTTATCAGGCGATGAATGCAGAGATTGCGCTGGAAGCGGCCGAGTACCTTCTGAGAGAAGAAGAGGTGCACACAGAACGGTGGCAGAGAGCATTATCGTCCCTGCACTGGGAGGGGCGGATGGAGGAAGCGGCGCCGCATCTGATCATAGACGGCGCACATAATCCGGGAGCGATCGAGGCATTTGTGGACAGCATGAAAGCGCTGGGAGCAGACAAAGGAGAAGGGCCGGTGCTGCTGTTTGCGGCAGTCAGCGATAAGAAGTATGAGCAGATGATCGCGTATCTGTGCGCACATCTGAATGCAAGGGCTTATGTAGCCACAGAGGTGGAGGATGCCAGGAGAGTCCCGGCAGCGGAGCTTGCACGCGTGTTCCGAAAGTATACGGCAGGAAAGGTATGCTGCGAGGCGGATCTTAGGGACGCCCTTTGTGCGGCAGAGGCCGAGAGAGGGGAAGACGGCGATATCTATTGTCTGGGTTCCCTGTATCTTGCGGGTATGATAAAGAAGCTGACGGCATCAGGGCAGCAGTTTGTCTGAACTGCTGAATCTGATGGATAATGTAGATAAAGGAGGCGGCCAATATGCTTGATTATGAGGAAGAGTTGAAGAAGTTCCAGCCGAGCCTGGAAGTGGAAGATATAGAGAATGCGGTCTATCAGGAGGATCTGACGGATATGACAGACATCCTTCGGGAGATGATGGAGCAGACCAAGTAGAAGAAGGATAGAGGATCTTTTATGGAGTATACACAGAAGCTTTCCTACCAGTCTATGCACTGGTATAACGACGGATTGAAGAAAGCGAAGATTCGTGACTTGTCCGGCGCGATCACGTCTTTGAAGAAGAGTTTACAATATAATAGAGCGAATATTGCGGCCAGGAACCTGCTGGGGCTTGTATACTACGGACGCGGAGATGTGGTTGAGGCACTCGTGGAATGGATCCTCAGCAAGAACTTCCAGTCTCATGACAATATTGCCAATTATTATATCCAGAAGGTCCGGGAGACGGCGGGAGAGCTGGAAGCGATCAACCAGGCGGTAAAGAAATACAACCAATCGCTTGAATACTGCTGGCAGAACGGAGAAGACCTTGCGATCATTCAGCTTAAGAAGGCGGTGACCGTGCATCCGAACTATGTGAAGGCGCATCAGCTGTTGGCTCTGATCTATATGCATACGGAGCAGTACGCGTATGCAAGGCAGTCCATTAGGGCAGCGTACAAGTTGGATACAACGGATGAATTTACCCTGCGCTGTATGCACGAGCTGAATCAGATCCGAAGATCGAGGAATGTCAAGATCAAGGAGAAGGAGAAGAAGGACAAGCATACGATCACCTATAATCTGGGAAATGAGACGATCATCCAACCGGTGTCCAACAGCATCAAGGACAATGCGGGGCTTCACACAGTCTTCAATATCGTGCTGGGCGTGGTCGTGGGTGTTGCGGTGATGTGGTTCCTGATCATGCCGGCTATCAATGCGTCGCGTCAGGACAGGGTGAACCAGCAGACGGTGAAGTTCAGCGATCAGATCGCCACCCAGACGGCACAGATCAGCGCGCTTAAGAAAGAGCTGGAGGAGTATCGATCGACCAGTGAGGAGACAGAGAATGTACAGGCGACGGCGGCGTCGACTCAGGAAAGCTATGAGATCGTGATGACTGTCGCGTCCCACTACCGCGCGGAGGATATGAGTGACGCCGCCATGGTGGAGGAGCTTCTGAAGGTGAATCCGAATTCTCTTGGCACGATCGGGCGCGGGGATTACGATGAGATCACAGCAGAATTGTATCCAAGGATGTGTTCTTCTCTGTACAGCACATCGAGGGAGAACTATCAGGTTGCCAACTATGAGACTGCGATCACGAATCTGGAGCAGGTAATGAAGATGGACGAAGGTTACAGCGACGGAGCCGCGATGCTGCTGCTTGCGCAGTCTTACGAGAAGAGCGGCAATATGGAACAGGCCAACCTCAAATATCAGAAGCTTGTGGAGAGTTATCCTGATACGGAAGCGGCCAATGAAGCGAAAGAGACGTTAAAAGCACGGAACAGGCTTCCAGCGTCAGAGGATGGAGACGGCGGAGAAGATAACGGCGGAGACGGCGGATCGGACAGCGGCGGATCAGATGGTGATGAAGGCGGGGAAGATACCGAATAGATACTGAATAGATACGAGAATAAGATTACGAAAGAGAAGGATATGCAGAAGCGGCATATCCTTTTTAGTATGCGTGGCACAGGTTTTTGCCGTGCGGATAGTCTTGCAGGAAGGAGGATGTATATGAAATATCAGGTACAGGAGAACTGCCTGACGGTGTTTCTGCCCAACGAACTGGATCATCACAATGCGGAAGAGATCCGTAAGGAGTCCGATCATCTGATCGAACACAATCATATCCGGTATGTGGTTTTTGATTTTAAGGAGACGAACTTCATGGACAGTTCGGGGATCGGCGTGATTATGGGGCGCTATAAACGTATTTATTTGCTGGGAGGAGAGGTGTGCGCAGTGCATACGAATGAGAGAATGAGGAAGATATTGACTATGTCGGGAGTCACAAAAATCATGCAGATATATGAGGGGGAAGAGTAGATGGAGCATACCAATGAGATGCAGTTGACATTTGACAGCCGTTCATCCAACGAGTCGTTTGCAAGGGTGACGGTGGCGGCATTCATGACATCTTTGAATCCTACGGTGGAGGAGGTGTCAGATGTGAAGACGGCGGTATCGGAGGCAGTGACGAATGCGATCATCCACGGATATGAGAATGAAGTACATAGTATCTGTATCCGGTGCCGCACGGAGGGTAAGACCTTATATCTGGAGGTGGAGGATACGGGCAGAGGCATCGAGGATGTGAAGCAGGCGATGGAACCGCTTTTTACGACCAGACCGGAGCTTGACCGTTCGGGAATGGGATTTTCTTTTATGGAGGCATTCATGGACAGGCTGGAGGTATTCTCTGCCCCGGGTAAGGGAACGACGGTGAAGATGGAAAAAACCATTGGAAAAGGAAGGAGACTATGGACCACACAATCGCTTTGATTCAGAAATCTCACGAAGGGGATGAAGAAGCAAGGGCACGGTTGGTGGAAGAGAACACGGGGCTGGTCTGGTGTATCGTTAAGAGATTCTATAACCGGGGCGCGGAGGCGGAGGATCTGTTCCAGGTAGGCAATATCGGGCTTTTGAAGGCGATCGACAAATTCGATATGTCCTATGACGTGAAATTCTCGACTTACGCGGTTCCGATGATATCAGGAGAGATCAAGCGGTTCTTAAGGGACGACGGGATGATCAAGGTCAGCCGTTCGCTTAAGGAACTGGCTTATAAGGCATATCTCTGCCAGGAAAGACTGCAGGAGAAATGGGGCAGAGATCCGACTGTCTCGGAGATCGCCGAGGAGCTGGGCGTGGAGAGGGAAGAACTGTCGCAGGCTTTGGACGCCAGCGGAGATATCGAGTCGCTCCACAAGCCCATTTACCAGAAGGAAGGGCAGGAGATCCGGCTGATGGATAAGCTTCAGAAGACGGAAGGAGAGGAGGAACAGATCCTTAACCATATGCTTCTTAAGCAGCTTTTGGCTTATCTTAATAAAGAAGAACGGCGGCTGATCTATCTGAGGTATTTCGCGAACCAGACACAGACGCAGGTCGGCACGGCTCTGGGGATTTCCCAGGTCCAGGTGTCGAGGATGGAGAAAAAAATATTAAAAAATCTTCGCGAACGAATATAACAGGCATACCATGTATATTTTTCTTGATAACCATCCATACTAATCCGCAAAAGGAATAAAGAAGGTGGAAAGTATGGATGATGCAAGAAAAAAACTCAGGGTATGCCTGATCTGCGTGGTAATGGCGGCGGTGATCATCGGGTTCGTCTATTATTTTAATGATGTGCGGACACGCAGCGCAATAGATGAGGGGACGCTGGTACGCCGGTATATACCGCTTCATGTATCGGGGATAACGGATGAGGACTGTTAAGACGGCAAGTATAATGCGGTATATATACGCCGCGGAAAGAAGAGGACAGGTATGGCAGGCAGTGAGACAGTATATATCAAGGCGGACAGGGATGCAGAGGTTACAAAACCAGAGGTTACGCTGGGAGACGTTCTTAAGATAGAATGTGCGAATCCTGATATCGTTCCGAAGCTGAATACATTGAAGCTGCTTAAGTTCCATCACACAGATAAGAAACATCAGAACCGCACGGCAGTGTCGATACTGAAGGTGATACAGTGTATTCATGAACAGTATCCCAATATCGATGTGCAGAACATGGGAGAGACGGACTTTATCGTGACTTATGAGGAACAAAAGACGGCGGGGGGAGCCGTGCATTACATGAAGGCAGCGGCAGTGACGGCGATCAGTTTTATCGGCGCCGCATTCTCTATTATGGCATTTAATAACGATGTTGATACTACCAAGATGTTTTCTCAGATCTATGAACTGCTGACGGGACATGAGTCGAACGGATTTACCATTCTGGAACTGACATACTGTATCGGACTGGTCATTGGAATCCTGACTTTTTTCAATCATTTCGGAAAGAAGAAGTTCACGGTGGATCCTACGCCTATGGAGGTTGAGATGCGTTTGTATGAGAATGACATTCAGTCCACCCTGATCGAGACGTATTCCAGAAAGGAGAAGGAGCTGGATGTGGGTGCAAATTCTACTGGCAGTCATCGGACTTAGTGCAGGTATGGTCGTTGCGGGAGGGCTTTTCTCGTTCATAAGCGGACTTGGGGTGATATCAGATTTTGCGGACCGGACGCATACGGGGGAACATATCCTCCTGTACGAGGACAGTGTGGCGCTTGGAGGTATTCTGGGAAATATATTCTTCATCTATGGGATCGAGATTCCGTATGGAGCCTGGCTGGTGCCCGTGTTCGGGCTGCTGGGCGGGATATTCGTAGGCTGCTGGTCGATGGCGCTGGCGGAGATACTGAATGTGTTTCCTATCTTTGTCCGCAGAGTGAAGCTGCTTCGGGGAATTCAATACCTGATTCTTGGTATTGCTCTGGGGAAAGGGATAGGGGCGTTTATATTCTTTTTTAATCGGTTTTGATAAAAATATTGTGGATGAGAAGGAGGGAGCTATAGATGGATAAGGAACGGCAGCAGCAGGCGTATGAGAACTATGTGAAGAAGAAGACGCCGGTGCATAATCTTCCGGCGAATATGGGGAAAGCGTTTGTTGCGGGAGGCGTGATCTGCACGGTGGGGCAGCTTGTATTGAACTTCTGTGAAAAACTGGGATTCGATAAGGACGTAAGCGGAGGATGGACGTCTATGATCCTGGTCGTCATAAGCGTACTTCTGACAGGATTCAATATCTATCCCCGTATCGCCAAATGGGGCGGCGCGGGAACATTGGTCCCGATCACTGGATTTGCCAATTCGGTTGCAGCGCCGGCGATCGAGTACAAGAAGGAAGGCCAGGTAATGGGGATTGGCTGTAAGATCTTCACGATCGCGGGGCCGGTGATCCTGTATGGAATATTTACAAGCTGGGTATTGGGCTTCGTGTACTGGCTCTTGAAGGTCAGCGGGATTGCGTCATAAGCCGACGGCTGATCTGTTTCGGAGGAGGCGCTGATGGTTTTTCCGGGAAATGTAAAAGGAATTATATGGAATTGAGAGGATGAGACGATGACGAAGGGATTACAGAGTATTGCATTTGAGAAATCTCCCTATCTGGTCAGCAGTGCATCTGTTGTGGGGAAGAAGGAGGGTGAGGGCCCTCTTGGAAAAATGTTCGATATGGTGGAGAAGGAGGATCTGTTCGGGGAAAATACATGGGAAGAGGCAGAGAGTACCATGCAGAAGGAAGCCTGTCTCCTGGCAATGGGGAAGGCGCACGTGGAGCCAAAGGACGTGAGGTATCTGTTCGGCGGAGACCTTCTGCGGCAGGGAGTCGCCACCTCGATGGGAGTGTCGGAGCTGAATATTCCGCTGTTCGGGCTGTTCGGGGCTTGTTCTACTTCCGGGGAAGCGCTTGCCCTTGCATCGATGAGCGTGGCGGCGGGATATGGGGAATATATGCTTGCAGTTACATCGAGCCATTTCGGAAGCGCAGAGAAAGAATTCCGCTTCCCTCTGGGCTATGCGAACCAGCGGCCGCTGTCGGCACAGTGGACGGTTACCGGAAGCGGAGCATTTCTGGTGGGAACCAAACGCAGCCATGTGAGGATCACAGGTGTGACGGTAGGGAAGATCGTGGATTATGGTCTGAAGGATTCTCAGAACATGGGAGCGTGTATGGCGCCTGCGGCATGTGACACGATCATACGCAATCTGGAGGATTTTGAGAGGACTGCGCAGGATTATAACCGGATAGTAACCGGGGATCTCGGATATGTGGGGCAGAGTATCCTGTTTGACCTGATGCGCGGCAAGGGATATGATATCAAGAAGAATCATATGGATTGCGGAATGACGATATTTGACCAGATCTCACAGGATACCCATGCGGGAGGAAGCGGCTGCGGCTGTGCGGCTACGACGCTGTCTGCGTATATCCTCCCCAAGCTTGACCGGGGTGAATGGAAGCGTGTTCTCTTCGTGCCGACCGGGGCTCTGATGTCTACGGTAAGCTACAACGAAGGCGCCAGCGTACCCGGAATCGCCCACGGCATCGTACTAGAGCATTGTTAGAGGCGGAAGACAATGCGGAGCATTCTAAAAATGTCTTCCGCCGACCAGCCGCCGACCGAAGGTGAGGGGGCAATACATTAGAGAGGAAGACAATGCGGAGCATTCTAAAAATGTCTTCCGCCGACCAGCCGCCGACCGAAGGTGAGGGGGCAATACATTAGAGAGGAAGACAATGCGAAGCATTCTAAAACTGTCTTCCGCCAAGGAGGTAAATTATGGATTATATAAATGCATTTTGGAGCGGAGGGGTTATCTGTGCGTTAGTGCAGATCCTTCTTGACCGGACGAAACTGATGCCGGGGCGTGTGATGGTTCTTCTGGTATGCAGCGGCGCGGTGCTCGGAGCGCTGCATATCTATCAGCCGTTTCAGGATTTTGCAGGAGCAGGCGCCAGCGTGCCGCTTACCGGGTTCGGAAACCTGCTGTGGAAGGGCGTGAAGGAAGCGGTAGATAAGGAAGGATTTATCGGAATCTTCATGGGCGGCTTTACGGCAAGCGCGGTAGGGATATCGGCGGCTCTTGTGTTCAGCTACTTTGCTTCTTTGATGTTTGATCCGAAGATGAAGAAGTAATTTATGGCAATATGAACAGAATTTGTTGAATAGTATATGAGAAGTATGACAGGTTTGCTAAGATTGAGTAAGAAAATAAAATATTTGTTGTTTTCTATACATGCAAATGGTATTGTAAAAAAGTAGGATTGATACACATTAGGAGGAAAGTAATGAATTACTTGGATATTATCATACCATTTGCCGGTGGCCTGGGGATGTTCATATATGGTATGCAGATCATGGCCCAGGGGTTAGAGAATGCAGCCGGCAACAAGATGAAATCCCTGTTGGAGGTTCTGACTAAGAATAAGCTGATGGGGGTAATGCTGGGGGCGGCGATCACGGCGGTGATCCAGAGTTCGTCTGCTACGACCGTTATGGTGGTTGGTTTTGTTAACGCAGGAATCATGAATCTGTCGCAGGCCATGGGTGTGATCATGGGAGCGAATATCGGTACGACGGTGACGGGATGGTTAGTGTCCGCTGTGGAGTGGGCGAAGTTCCTAAGTCCGTCTAAGATGGCGCCGGTCGCCGTGATGCTGGGCGTGATCATTATGCTTACCGGAAAGCGCCGTTCTTCCAAGGAGATCGCGAGCATCATTGTAGGATTTGGATTGCTTTTTATCGGTATTACGACCATGTCATCGGCAGTAGCGCCGCTGCAGGAGTCAGAGAGCTTCTGTAATATATTCGTGACGCTTGGGGATAATCCGCTGCTTGGAATCCTTGCCGGTACGGTTGTGACGGCGGTGATCCAGAGTTCGTCCGCGTCTGTCGGTATTCTGCAGAGCCTTGCGGCAGCAGGTCTGGTCCCGTTCAGCGCCGCAGTCTATATCATCATGGGTCAGAATATCGGTACCTGTGTGACAGCGATCCTGTCAAGTCTTGGGGCGAAGAAGAACGCTAAGACGGCGGCTTTGATGCATTTGCTGTTCAATATCATCGGAACCGCGATTTTCAGTATTATGGCGATCATATACTATGAGCTTGTGAACCCTGAGATCGGGTTTGGTTATATTTCCCAGACAGAGATCAGTATGGTGCATACAGTCTTCAATATCGGTACAACGGTGGTTCTCTTCCCGCTGTCGGGGTGGATCATCAAGCTTGCCAAGAAGATCGGCAGGGTGGACGAGGATGCGCAGGATAAGAGCGTTGTGCTTCTGGATGACCGTATCTTAGAGACGCCTGGTATCGCACTGCAGTCAACGGTCAGAGAGGTTGCCCGTATGGCGGAGATCGTAGAAGAATCTCTGGAGGTGGCCAGGAGAGTATTGTTTACTCTTAAGAAAGAGGATATCCAGTTCTTGAAAGAGGAAGAGGATACGGTTGACAAATTGAGCGCCGGAATTACCGAGTATGCGGTGAAGCTAGGTTCGCTTCGAATCAGCGAGAAGGAGCATCAGGATGTGGCGCATCTTCTGCAGATGGTGTCGGATATCGAGCGTGTCAGCGATTATTGTGAGAATATATCCGAGTTCGCGGAGACCATGTATGAGAAGAAGGTGTCCTTCTCGGAGACGGGAGCTGCGCATCTGCGGGAAATGTTCGATGTGTGTGCGGACAGCTATAAGTTCGCATGCGAGGCATTCACAGAGCAGAGCAGGGAGAAGGCTCTGAAGGTGATCGAGAAGGAGACGCAGGCGGATGATCTTGAGATCTCTCTTCGGAGCAAGCATATCAAGCGTCTGGCCGCAAACCAGTGTACTACGGATGCTGGGATCGTATTCCTGGATGCGCTGGTGTGTCTGGAGCGTATCTCTGACCATGCGCGGAATATCGCGGAGGAAGTGTTGGAGGGAGTGTAAGGCTCTGTGCTTACTATAATCCTATAAACAAATATTGACTGATGACCGCTCATTGGCCGGGCGGCTAAAGCCGGCATATAACGTCCGGGAAGAATTGAAAGAGGAAACCCTGAGATTTGTAGGGCTTGAAAAAGTCTGAAATTCCATGGGTTTCTCTTTTATATGGGAAAGAGCAGCCGTTTATCAGGCAATTTTGCTTAAACGGCGCGACCCATTTCATATGCTGCATTCATGAGGGAGGTTTCCGTAACTCCTCCGGCGTCCATTACATTTGACGCGTAGATGCGTCCCTTAATTTCTTGTTTTTCCAAGTGTTCAACAAAGCCGTTTAAATCGCCTAAAGAACGCTTGATAATGTCCTCGCCCAGACCTGCCGAGATTATGTAATAAACTTCTTTTTCGCCCAAGTGCTGCCAGATCGGATAGGTTCTGTCGATAAATGTTTTCATCTGGGCACAGATTCCGTAGAAATAAACCGGTGTTGCCAATACCAAAACATCTGCCTTTTTAAACGATTCTAATACGTCTGCCATATCATCGTTTAACGCGCAGACTCCGTTATTTTTCATGCAGGAATCACATGCTCTGCAATAACCTATTTTCTTTTCTGACAGGCGGACAAGCGTTACGGAATTGCCGCTTTCTTCGGCGCCTCTTTTGAATTCCTCGCACAATAATTGTGAATTGCCTCTTTTTCTTGGACTGCTTGAAATGATTAAAACATTTTTCATTTTAACTTATGCTCCTTTCTTAGATCGTTGAATCTCGTATGATCAGCTGTGTCTCATACTCGGAATATACGTGCGGAGAATCGGGGTACTGGATTCTCTCCAACATCTGGCGCGCGGCTGCGATTCCGAGATATTTCTGCGGTGTATGTATGGTCGTGAGCGAAGGTGTGATCCGTTCGGATGCCGGAATATCATCGAATCCCACAACGCTTACATCCTTGGGGATCTGATAGCCTAAGAACTGCAGGGCGTACATCAGCTGGATTGCCGTCCAGTCGTTGCCGCATATGAATACATCCGGCAGAGACGGCATATCCTGGATCTTTTTGACGACCAATTGAAAATTCCGGAAGTCGTCCGGCGTCTCGTTTAACAGGCAGTAGCGGGTGTCGAGTTCTAATCTGTTCTCCGTCAGGCATTCGCAGAGCGCGTCGTATCGTTCCTGAAATCCCCGACCAACGTTTGCCGAATAGATGTCCCCGATAAAGCCGAATCGTTCCGCTCCCTTATCAATTAATTGCTTTACAATACGCTGCACATTCTTCTTATTCTCCATGGTAATCACATCGATCCGGTCGAGAGCCTTGGTATGCTTTTTGGGCAGATCAACAGTGATGATCGGCAGATTGTATTGTAATAATGCGCTGCACACTGCGGCGTCGCAGATCTCCACGATGATAATCCCTTTGATGGAGGGATCGTTGATGGAAGAAGGAAATTCTAACTTCTTCAGGTCGCTCTCGGACATAATGCCGATCACCAGATGATAATTGGCGCTTGATAAGATAGATTCAATACCGGTCAGAACAGCAGTCCAGAATTCAGAATCCGAGGCGTAGGTTCTGGTTAAGAACAGGATAAAGCCGTTGTTCGCAGATACCGGGACCGTGGATTCTGCCGGGGCGGGCATCAGTAATGTCTCATCTATATTCTTATAGTTCATCTCATTCGCTTTCTTAAGAACTAATTGCTTTGTCTTGGCGGACACCTGATCGCTGTTCTTCAGAGCCTTTGCGACGGTATTCCTGGAAAGGTTCAGTTCCTCTGCGATCTGCTTAATGGTGCATTTCATATCCTCACCTCCACAGCTATTGTAACATTACCTGATATAAAATGGAAGTATAAAATGATGAGATTAATAAAATGCACGAAATGCACAAAATTAATTTATGAATATATATAAATTGCATAAAACAGCGGATTTTATTATGTTAAAAAAGGGGAAAAGAATAAAAATGCACTATAAATGTTGAAAATAAAGTGTGCATATGATAACATTTTAGACATAAAAGGAAATATAAAAACATGCAAATAGTGCAAAAGGTGAAAGGAGAAAACATGCACAAGTTATTTTATAAACCGGAAAATGCATGGGTGGGTGATCTGATCCCATATTATGATAACGGTACATATTATGGATTCTATCTGCATGATCCAAGAATAAAAGACAGGGAGTATGCAGAAGAGACGACCTGGCATCTGGTGACTACTGAGGATTTTGTCCATCTTGAGTATAAGGGAGAGGCTATCAGGAGAGGAGGGGATGACAGACCGAATAAAAATGCATATACGGGTTCGGTGATCAAGGGCAAGGACGGGCTCTACCACGCATTTTACACAGCATATAATGAAAAGTTCAATATCAATGGAAAGAGTATCCAATCTGTAATGCAGGCGGCGGGTAATGATCTGGAACATCTCCGTACGATAGAAGAATTCCTGTTTGTCTCTGACGGCGTCCGGTATGAGGAGTTCGACTGGCGCGACCCTTATGTATACTGGAATGAAGAAGAACAATGCTACGATATGCTTCTGGCTTCCCGGATAAAAGGAGGAGGAGCGCTGCGGGGCGGGTGCATTGCACTTTGCAGGTCTGAGGATCTGATACACTGGTCGTACGAAGAACCATTTTACGCACCGGAAATGTACATTACGATGGAGTGCCCGGAATTGTTTCAGATGGGGGATTACTGGTATCTGGTATTCTCAACGTTCTCGGATCAGTTTACGACGCATTATCGGATCGGCAAGAGTCCAAGGGGGCCGTGGATGATCCCGGAGGATGATGTGTTTGACACCAGATCAGATTATGCGATCAAGACGGCGTCGGACGGAAAACGCAGATTTGCCTTCGGATGGATCGCCAGCAAGTACGGAAACTGCGACTTTGGTCCCTGGGAGTGGGGCGGAACGATGGTATTCCACGAGCTGATCCAGAATCCTGACGACGGAACCTTGCGGGTCAAGGTGATACCCGGCGTCAGGGACTTCTACAGCGAACCGCAGGAAGAGAAGAAAGCGCTTGCCGCCGGAGCAAAGCTGCAGGAGTGTGCAGGAGGCATCCGTATCGCGGCGGATACGCTGGGAGCGGGGCTTTACGAGATCCCGAAGGACAGCTTCTCTATAGAAATGGACATTCATGTAACGCAGGCCCATGAATTCGGAATTGCTTTACATGTGGATAATGGTTTGGAGAGGGGATATTTCCTTCGTATGAACCGGCGAAGAGGAGAGGCGGCCTGGGATATGTGGCCGCGGTCAGAACAGGGTAGATACCAGTGGCAGATCAAGGGAGACGTTCCCTATCAGATCGAGACTGCAAGGAGGCTGCCGGCGGCAGATGATTATCATGTATTTATCATAAGAGAAGATGATATCTGTGTGGTATATATCAATGATGAAGTGGTACTGTCAACCAGAATGTATGATCATAAAGGCGGCTATGCGGGAGTTTATGCCGTGCAGGGAGAAGTAAAGTTAAGTAACTATGTTGTCAGAACATTAAAATAACAGGAGGAAGACATATGAAGAAGAGATTAGTAAGCGTATTGTTGGCGGTTGGTTTAACGGCGGGACTGGCAGCAGGATGCGGGGCCAAAGACAAGGAAAGCAAGTCGGAAGAAGACGGTGTAACGACGGTTACATGGATGACGTCCAGGCCGGTTGACGGAGAGATCGATCAGGTCATGCATGAGATTGCCGATCAGTACAGTGAGGAAAAGGGCGGGAAATGGAAGATTGAATTCGAGACGACTGCGGACAGGCCGTCATATCTTCAGAAATTAAAGACCTTGATCGCCGGGAAGAATATGCCGGATATCATAGATATCGACGCAGATCCATATTGTCAGGAGCTTGTGGATGCCGGGATGTTGGTGGATGTCAAGAAATTTCTGGAGGAGAATGATAAATATGATGATTTTTATCCGATCGCATTGAAGTATCAGGAGTTCACGGACGGCACCATGTATACGCTGCCGCTGGAGTATCATGTGGAAATGACCTGGTATAACAAGGAGATCTTTGACAAATATGAGCTGACCCCGCCGGCTACGATGGATGAATGGCTGAATGTGTGTAAGACGTTAAAAGACAACGGGGTTACGCCGATCTCCGTGGACGGAGTTGACAGATGGCCGGTTCAGAGGTATCTGGCAATGCTTCCGTTCAGGGAATCCGGCAATGATTTTATCATCAATCTCAGAGACGGCAAAGCGAAGATGGACAGTGATACAGGCAGAGAGGCCGCTGAATTTATGGCAGAGATCGGACAGTATTTTAACGATGGTTTTGCTGCGACCGATTATGCAACGGCACAGTCTATGTTCCTGGACGGCAAATCCGCCATGTACTATATCGGCGACTGGGAAATTGCCGCTATGCAGGAAGCCTATGAGCAGGGAAAGATTGATTATTTCTATCTTCCGGCAACAGATGGAGGCAAGACCAAGGCCAATGAATTCTGTGTGAATTCCGGCATTGGAATGGCATTTAACGCAGAGACGTTTGATGAGAAGACGAAAGACTTCGTGCTGTATGTGATTGAGAATTATGGGAAATTATATGCGGCAAAGCAGCAGATGTCACCGATCAGGACAGAGCTTTCTGATGAGGTGGAATATTCTGATCTATATCTGAAGATTCAGGACGATATGCAGAAGACCGGAGAGAATTTCCTAAAGCCATGGGATACCTATCTGGATTCCAACACCAATACTGTTATGCAGGATAACCTGCTGCTGTTGGCGTCGGGAGATCTTACCGTGGATGAATTCTGCAGATTAGTGGATAATTCGATTGCGGAAAATGCAAATTAAAATTGTAGATTTGATCGTAGATTCCCTGCGAATAGGAGGGTATAATGGGAGTGATTAAGAGTAAAAAGGCGTTTTTGGCATTTCTGCTTCCGGGATTGCTGTTTTATATATTGGCGGTGTTCTATCCGATAGAAGAATCTATCCGGCTGAGTTTTATGAAATGGGGCGGAATAGGAGATAAAGAATTCGTAGGATTTCAGAACTATATTACCATGTTCCATGATAAGGTCTTTTATACGGCGTTTATCAATAATCTGATCTACCTGGTGATCGTAGTCTCTATGCAGCTTGCCGTCGGACTGTTCTTCGCGATTCTGCTGACGTATATGACCAGACACGTGACGCTGGTGAAAACCCTGTATTATGTTCCGTGTATCATTACGACGGTTGCGATCACACAGTTATTCAGAAGCATCTATTCCACGGAGCCGATGGGGCTGCTGAATCAGTTCTTACAGGCGGCGGGTCTTGATGGAATGGTAACTTCGTGGCTGGCAGAAGTGAGTACTGCGCTGGCGGCAGTTTCGATACCGGAAGGCTGGAGATTCACCGGTATGTATATGGTGATCTTCTATGCGGCGCTGGTATCGCTGGATCCGTCAGTGTATGAAGCGGCGAAGGTGGACGGGGCGTCAGAGCTGCAGATCTTATTCAAGATTAAGATGCCTCTGATCAAGGAGATTATCCTGCTGACGCTTACTATGTGCCTGACAGGAGCGCTCAGAGGATTCGATATTCCGTTCCTGCTCACAAGCGGCGGACCCGGAAATGCAAGTGAATTGATGTCCACATATATGTATAAGAAAGCATTTTCCAGTAATCAATATGGCTATGGAAGCGCGCTGGCGGTCTTTATTATTGTAGAAAGCATTCTGGCGGTCTATCTGATTCGGAAGGTATTTACCACTAAGGAAGAGCGGGAGATCAGGGAAATGGAACGGATGCAGAGGCGGCAAAGAAGGAGGGAAGGACGATGAAAGGAAAGGCTATAAAAATTATATTTGCTGTCCTGATCATACTATTTCTGATCATCCAGATCTATCCGGTGATCTGGCTGTTTATCGCAAGTATAAAGCCGACGGTTGAGCTGTCGTCCGCGCCGTTTGCATTTCCGGAGAACCCTACTCTGGAAAATTTCGTAAATGTGCTCTCGGACGGCAAGATCGGTCTGTATATGTGGAACAGTCTGAAGGTCACAGGAATCTCGCTGATATTGATTGTGGCGTTGAGCGCTACGGCAGGGTATGCGCTGTCTAAGTTCAGGGTGAGGGGGAAGAAGATCATCTTTTCATTCTTCACATTCGGGATCATGGTTCCGGTTCAGATCACATTGATTCCACTGTTTATATTTTACAGTGATATGGGAATCCTGAACACCAGCTTTTCTCTGATCCTGCCGCAGGTGGGATTCGCGCTGCCGCTGTCTGTCATGATGTTTGTAAGCTTTTATGAATTTGTGCCGAACGAATTGATCGAGGCGGCGATCGTGGATGGCTGCTCGCCGTTTCGGACATTTATCCAGATCGTATTTCCTCTGGCAAGAAACACGGTGATCACGATCGCGTCTATGTACAGTATCTTGATCTGGAATGACTTTATCTTTGCAAATACCTTCATCAGCGAAGGCTCGGCAAAAACTGTTGCGATGGGCTTGAAGGATTATGTCGGGGCGTTTGGAAATGTGGACTGGGGTTCCACGTTTGCGGCAATCGCCATCTCGATCCTGCCTCCTCTTTTGATTTATTTTGCGCTGAATAAGTGGGTGACGGCAGGAATGACGATGGGTGCAACGAAAGGATAGGCAAGCAATATGAGGGCAGATGTGTAATAGAAGGATAGGTGCGCAATGAAAGGATGGGTGTGTTTATGAAGGAGCAGGGATTGAATGGAATGGTACTTCCGGGAGGCGCAGGGGCGCTTCCTTATCTGACCAGAGGAAGAAGCAGGGCGATCAATGCGGAGAATCGAACAGGGGAGAAAGGGAGGGGCGGCATGGCAGCCGGCCCTCTTGGGGTGTCCCGGAAGGGAAGTCCGTGTCTTAAGGATATCCAACCGGGAGAAAAGGTTGTGTTAGGTGAGATCAACGGAACAGGGGTGATCCATCATATCTGGATGACGGTGGATGCTAAGACCTCGGAAGGCGACTGCTTCGTACTGCGCGATCTAGTGCTCCGTATGTACTGGGACGGAGAAGAGAAACCGTCGGCGGAGGTTCCTCTGGGAGACTTTTTCTGCTGCGGATTCGGGAAGGAGTGTCTGGTGAACTCAGAATTGGTCACGGTCGTTCCGGCCAGAGGCTTGAATGCATATTTTCAGATGCCTTTCAGGAAAAAGGCGCTGCTCACATTGGAGAATCAGCATGTTAATGCGATACCGGCGTTTTTCTATCAGATCGATTATACTCTGTATGATGCCCTTCCTGAGAATACGGCGTATTTTCATGCGCAGTGGAGACGGCAGGAATTGACGGAGCTTGGAAAGGATTATGTGATCGCGGACGGAATCAAAGGGCAGGGGCAGTATATCGGAACTTATATTGCGCTTTCTACCCTGCAGCGGTATTGGTGGGGAGAAGGCGAAGTGAAGTTCTACATAGACGGTGACCGGGAATATCCGACGATCTGCGGAACCGGGATGGAGGATTACTTCGGCGGGTCATGGAGCTTCGCCGTGCAGGAGGCCGGAAAGACGGTAGAGCAGACTTACAGCACGGCTTTTCTTGGATATCCGTATTATTCCAGGCATGATGATCTGGTATGGAATCCTTATCATAATGACGATTGTCCGCCGATGCGGGGATTCTACCGCTGGCATGTGATGGATCCGATTTTCTTCGAAGAGGATCTGAGGGTGACGGTTCAGCAGATTGGAGTGGGGTATAACGGGTTGTTCGAGCGGCAGGATGATCTGGCGAGTGTCGCTTACTGGTATCAGCGGGAGCCGCATGGGGAGTTTCCGAAGTTGTTGGAGAAAGAGAAGAGGTGGCCGAGGTGAGAAGGGATAAGAGAGTAACAGTGTGTAAGCGTTCAGCCAATGGTCTGTACTATGTCACGGCTGGAACCAACGGCTATATCAGCGCGGTGATAGAGCAGAGTGTTGATCTGGGGAGTCACATGATGTTTATAGCCGCTGTAGAGGATATGGAGGTGCTCTCTGATGTGCCGTCGGCGACTTACGCTTATTATCAGTCTGATATAAAGCCGAAGCCGGAGAAGGTCGCTGCCGGGGTTTATGGAGTATCCGAATCCATTGGTGGGGTATGGTGCGTTGTGCGTGAGGGATAGTTTGCCGGTTTGAGTTTGGAATGGATTATGAAAGATGATTGAATTAAGAAAATGAAAACAATATTCTCAATTTTACAAAATAATGGTATACTAGTGTTACAAAAAAGAAGGATGGCTGCTGTCTTGGAACTGTGTTGCAGTAAAGGTTCTATTGTTCGCAGCGATATAGAAATGGCACTTAGTGTGTTTCAGCCTACGGTAACCTTACTTTTAAGAGAATTGGAATTGATTAAAATAAGAAAATAAGGAAAAGATATAAATTTGCGGTATTATGAGAATATATAAAGAAGTAGTTAAGATTGCACCATTCAGTATATGTGAAATTAATCAATTCTAATTGAAAATACCAGATAAAAATGGAGGCAAAGGTATGCCTACTTTAAGTAAAATATTTGATAAGCGGAAAATTCTTCTTTATCAGAATGAGAGTCTTGACTTGGATCACTACTATCAAGAACCCTATCAGGATGAAAATGATGAAATTAAAGAAATGAGCAAACCATTTGAAACCGATGAGTCGAAGAAAATTCGTTCTCTTGATTTGATTAATGAAAATCGAACATATTCCGGCTTTGGCTATTTTATGGATGGTTCACGTCGCACATATAAAATTGGAGATATGGTTTTAGAAGGTAAGAAAATATATCCTGTTGTTGTAGCTCAAGTTCGAGCAGGCTGTACAGAGCGAGATCGACAGAAAAAATTGCATACATACGGATTAATTCAAAGGAAAAACCTTCTCTTACTAAGCGATACAATGAATGAGGTGGATTTTCAAGAAATACGTCAACGCATCCTTAAAACAAAAATGGCAGAAGGGCTTCTTTTGGATATAGTAAAATATCATTTTGATCTTACAAAAGATAGTGTTCCGGTTAATGCAGCCATTGCCAAAGCTAATTCCATGATGCATGATATGGAAATTAATATACTGGGCAAAATGGTTAATTCAGGAATACTTGAACCTAATCGTATGTTGATTGTGGATGGGCCGTTACGGTTTATTCGGCAGGATACCGGAAAGCCAGAGTTTGCAGATATGTTTTATAATGTTGTCGGCGTTTCTAAGAGCTTTGATCCAATGCTACCGACATCAAACAAAAGTAAGCGGGGCGGAACCCAGATTGGTGCAGAACTGCTAAAACTGGAATATGGTCAAAGAACTCCGGTGTTTTTGAAAGAGAACAGTAAGCATCGTAAGTTTGGTTGCTAGTATTTACGAATTTGTCCTAAAAACAAGGTGTTCAGCTCTCTTGATAATATTTCTCTCTGGTTGCTGAATGAATGTTCACCTACTTGCTTTGGACGGGACAAACGATGGGCGAGCCATCTATACCCGATATATTTAACCGAAACATTGATAAAAGCATCTTTTGAAAGTGATTTAGTGTTTATCAGCAATTTTAAACGAGATTTTCACTAATAGGGAGATAAAGATATGAGTAAGAGAAAATTAATCGGCAGAGTCTCTGCTACAGAAAAATATCCATCATCTTGTGATGATTTTCAGTTTTGGCTCTCAGATGATGCCATTTTGAGTCCTTTTGATATTGTTCGAGTTGAGAATAAGACTGGTGATTCCATAACCTATGGTGTGGTGCAGGATATTCTACATATCACAGATGGGACGGGTCATCTTAGCGCCGAAAGATGAAACGGTTAATTCTATAATTGTAAGCAATATGTCACCAGAAGCTGTTGAAAGTACTGCAGGAATGGTAGGTGCTTTTTTGGTATAGAGAATGGATATAGTTGAAGCAAATTATTTTATATTGATGGAAGAAATTCAAGAAAATTTCGAGGAATATATGTTGAGTGGTTGTTAGATAATTCAGAAGAAAAGCAGCAGAGAAAAGTAATTTGTCATGTGAATGGTTTATATTTTCCATGGTCAAGGATTTAAAAATATTTCAATTGATTATAGTAGAGGTAATTAAATGGCAATTCGTTCAATGGAATACCTTAAAAGTCTTGTGCGGGAACTCGTAAAATTACCAAGTGAGACAGAATGGGTAGAGTTTAAATGTAATAACAAGGAGCCACAAATGATAGGAGAATATATTTCTGCCCTCAGTAATTCAGCGGCATTATGTGAAAGACCAAAAGCTTATTTAGTTTGGGGCGTACAGGATGACACGCATAAAATTGTGGGTACAGAATTTCAGTACCGGAAGATGAAAAAGGGGAACGAAGAATTAGAAGCGTGGCTTTCCCGGATGCTCTTTCCGAGAATTAATTTTCGGTTTTTTGAGGTTTCAATGGAGGATGAAACGGTTGTTCTGTTGGAAATTTCCTGTGCAGAAAAACAGCCAGTTCAATTCGCCGGAACAGAGTATATCCGTATTGGAACGAATAAGAAAAATCTGAAGGAATATCCGGATAAAGAGAGAGAACTATGGAGAACATTTGATTCTACCCCATATGAACTACGAATAGCTATGAGCAATCTGGATGAAGATTCAATGGTCAGTCTGATGGATTTTTCGCGATATTATGATAAACTTGAGATGCCTATTCCAAGGAACCGAGATAAAATTCTGGAAGATCTGCAACATGAGAAATTTATTGTAAAAAATGATGCTGGAAACTGGAATATTACGAACATAGGCGCACTTATGATAGCAAAAGATTTGAAGAAATTTGAAAATTTGCACCGGCGCTCTGTTCGGGTAATCTGGTATAAAGAAAAATCCAGGTTAAATGCAATTCGGGAAAAAGAATTTACCGGTGGATATGCGTTTTCTCATGAAGATATTGTACAGTATATTATGACTATTATTCCGCAGGAAGAAATTATTGTTGAAGCTACGCGAAAGTCTATAGTCAGTTTTCCGGAGATTGCTATTAGAGAATTATTGGCGAATGCTATGATTCACCAGGATTTGCAGCAGCGTGGTACAAATCCAATGGTAGAAGTATTTCAAAACCGAATTGAGTTTTCCAATGCAGGTGAGCCATTAGTAGCTATTGAGCGTATTGTGGATTCAGTGCCAGTTTCAAGAAATGAAAATATTGCCGGATTTATGCATAAATGTGGTATTTGCGAAGAACGAGGTAGCGGTTACGATAAGATAATTGAAGCTACAGGAAAGAATGAATTGTTAGCACCGAGAATTGAGAATCAGAATAATCAATTTACAAAAGCGGTTCTATTTGCAAAGATACCATTTAATATGACAACGAAAGAAGATCGAATCAGAACTTGCTATATGCAGGCATGTTTGGCGTATGTTAATTATGAGGCAATCAATAATACTGATATCCGTAATTTATTTGGTTTGTCCATAAAAGAAAGCTATAAAGCATCCAGAATTATTAAAGATACTATAGAAGCGAGATTATTGCGTCCGCTTGATGATACAACGGCGCCCCGATATATGAAATATATTCCTTATTGGGCATGATTTAACTTGCATTAACTTGCAAAAGTAGGAAATGATTACAGAGGAAATGTTGAAATATCACTATTTTTGGAGGATATATAGCTATTTCCTCTGTATTTTTGTTTTGGGGAATCATTTTCTTGAGAATTTAACTTGCGTTAATTTGCACAGTATATATTATGAATTTTAAAAGACGATTGAAGTTTGAAATGGTTTATAAAGAAAAAATAAAGGAATAAAAAAAGTATAAAAATTTATTAGTCCTTACTTGACAGCACCATATGGGGAGAAGGTGAAGGCTTATTTGAGGAGAGGGGCGAGGGAGTTGACGGGGTTTACGGAGTATCCGAATCCGTTGGTGGGGTATGGTGCGTTGTGCGTGAGGGATAGTATACCAGTGTGAAGATGGAAGCCCATAATTTAATAATCGCTTTATTAATCACATGTGTGATTAATAAAGCGATTATTATGTGTTGATTAAATTGACGAAGAAGGATATACTTTATGGAGAGGAGGTGTACTGATATGAATCTTGGTATGGAGACAGAATTGGTTGAATTCAAAAAAACAACAGGAGAATTAAAAGAAGGCCTTATTTCTATCGCCTCTATGTTGAATAAAAACGGAAAAGGAACTTTATATTTTGGTGTAAGGAATGATGGTGAAATTATAGGGCAGCAGATAGGAGACCGTACCATGCGGGAAATATCCCAGGGTATTGCAAATGCAATCAAACCACAGGTTATTCCAACGATTATTGTGGAACTGTGTGATGATAAAAATATAATAAAAGTCACTGCTGAAGGAGATGAAAAGCCTTATTCGGCATATGGAAAATATTATATGAGATCAGCGGATGAAGATAGAGAAATATCACCGCAGCAGTTACGCCGTCTGATGCTTAGTATATCAGATTCTATTGTAAATATTGAGGCGAATAATCAGGAACTAACTTTTGAACAATTAAAAACATTGTATGCAGGAAATAATCTAACACTTCGGGAGAATACTTTTCAGCGAAATTTAAATCTTCTGACGCGAGATGGGACTTATAATTTGATGGCAGGTATTTTAGCAGATGTGAATAGTTATTCCATTAAAAAGGGCAATCTTGCTGTTGATTAGATAGTCTACGGCTTCGTCGCCTACCCATGCTGTCTGTGTAAGTTCCTGTATTGGAAAACGCAGATTTTCAATGTAGTGGGCGGCTTCCGTTGTATGGTTTTTTAATAGATAGTGATACACTACATCAATATGATTTTGGAAGTCATGGAACAATTTTGCGTTAGCGGCATAAACATTTTTAAGGGTCTGATAGTCATGCTCCAATAACGCATTTTTTTCTTTTTCAAGCAGCATAATCTTTTTTTCCATTTCATATTGGCGGTTAAGGTTGAAAAATAAGATTGCTACAAGGATTAGCATTGAGAAGATGATCCAAGTTGTCAGTTGGTCGTCACTTATGGATACGGTATTCTGCCCGGATAAAAGAACGGCTCCCAGCATACCAGCTATCGCAATTCCGGCTATTATCCGTGGTGATAGATTTTCATTTCTTTTATGCGATTTCACAGTAAGAAAAGCAATTCCCAGCATAAAAAGCCGGACAATCCAAACTGCCGCTATATATCCATTTGACCGCATATCAAGAAAACGGTCTGATTGAAAGATATCCCCCAGCCCAGCCGATAGAATAAATTCCCACAAAGCAACCGTTGCTTCATAAAAGAAAATGAGAAACAGGCTCACCCTGGGCTGCGCCGCATATAGATAATATGCAATCAGTATTACAAAAATTATTTCTATACCCGTCATATAAAATTGCTGAATGGGGAAACAGGACAGCACGGTAATAAAGGCTGCTGCACACACAGAAATGACGCTTGCTTTTTTCCTGTTTCCAGCTAATTGCTGCAATGTTATAACAAGATACAGCCCTAAAAATATCCGCAATCCATTTGTAAAAAAGAATGAAAGTATCTGATACCAAGTCATCATATATGCGCCCCCCAAAACCTGTTTATCTGCTTTTTTACTTCCTGCAAATGGGAACGGCTGATTGGAAGCGTTTCGCCATTTTTGAGATATGCCATGCTGTCACTGATTTTCATAATGGTCGTCTGTAATATCAAAAAGGAGATTGCTGCTTTGTGTATAAGTTGCAATCTCATAACCTATTCCGCAAGAGCGCAGACAGTCTTTCACAATATCCCCATGAGATTTGATCGCTTCCTTATCGTCGTCACATATCGCTATCCGTACCAATGCGTTCACCCCGTTTCTTGTATCTTCCGTCAGCGGGCTTTTCAGCGTCCTTTGGTATCAACCACAAGCGGCTGAATTTTGCCACGCCCGGTATGCGGTTTTCCTCACATAGCTTTTGCACATGTCTTTCTGAAATGCCCCATTTTGTTGCTGCTTCCGGGGCGGGAATATACTCTAACATCTTTATGCACCTTTTCTCTGATCTCTATCAGTATAATTATGTACGTCCAACCGAATAACTTCAAGCTGCTTTTTGAAAATAAAGAAAATTATTTTGGCTAACTGATAGAACTGTGTAGACATATCTAAAAAGAAAGGTGAACAGTAAAATGTAACAGGGTGAATGAATATGGCAAAAAGACCAGTACCACGATATGACTTTAAGGCTTTTGGGGAGGCAATCAAGATAGCCTGGAAAGGGCGCAAGGAGAGACGGAAAAAGGTATACGACGAGATCCTTTTGGAGCAGTCCGCCGGGCGTTCCGGCGGCGCAGCCGCTTTCTGCTCCACTTTGGTTGTGGATTTGTTACGTGATAGAACGCCATTTTGCCGGGGTTAGGTATAAATCCCTGTACCTGGCAAAAGTGCGCCCGTAAAGCTGCATATAGAAAGGCTTTTTTGAGATAATCAACCATTTTACTAGAAAAGTTTGACTTGCGCTAATTTGCATAGTTTATGTTATTAACTTCGCACCATATGGAGATAAAATATAAAACTATTGCAAATTGATTTGTAATAACGTATAATAAAAACGATATTACGAATTGTGCAAAATATATCATGGAGAAGGAGCATTAAAAAATGAAGAGGAAGTTAGCAGCCGTCTTTCTGGCGGCAGCCCTGGTGGTGTCTGGCGGTTCAATGGCTTGGGCAGCAGAGGGAGAAGAAGATGCGGGACAAGTCAATATTGAAGAAAGAACAGATTCGAATGTAAAGAAAAATGTGGCTGCGTCGTTGGATGAGACTGAAACAGAAATAGTTGGTGAGCGCAGCGAAGATGCATACTCTGGTACAGATGTGCGATCTGAAGAAGATGGGAATTTGACAGCCAGAGATATAGCATCTGATTTGGAGCCGGCAGCTTCGGAATCGGGAGACCCGGAGCCAGTGAATCCCGGGGAAGGAACGGATACAATAACGGAGACGGATGCTAATGGTCTTACGTGGACATTGACAGATGGAGTGGTTACGATTTCTGGAAGTGGAGAAACAGGAGAATCGCCATTTGGTGATGAGATAATCGAAGGGATTACCTCAGTGGTTATCGAAGACGGTGTTACGGGAATAGGGAATCATACATTTGAATGGTACACAGGATTAAGAACGGTAGCAATACCGGGAACTGTAACGGAAATAGGTGAGTATGCATTTCGGTACTGTGCAAGCCTTTCTGATCTGGCTATACCTAATAGTGTTACGAAGATAGGAAATCATGCGTTTAACAGTTGCCGTGAGCTGACTACTGTGACAATTCCGAACAGTATGACAGAAATAGGTGAATATGTATTCTATGGCTGTATTAGTTTAGAAAGTGTATCCATTCCATCCAGTATAGTGAAAATAGGTGCATATGCATTTTATGGTTGTTCCAACCTTTCGGCCCTGACCATACCAAATAAAGTGACGAGGATAGCTTATCGGGCTTTTGCATATTGCGGAACGCTTCCTGAGGTAACGCTTCCAAGCAGTGTAAAGAGTGTGGGGGATGGCATATTTGCAGGATGTACAGGTCTAAAAAAGGTTACGTTTGACGGAGAGGCACCAGAGATTACTTTTGATGATAGAGTGGTTCAACTTGAACCCTTCGAGGATGTAACAGCGATTGCTTATTGCACAATTGCCAGTAAAACGTGGACCGAAGAAATACGAAACAGCTTGGGAAGCAAATTTGCGGGCTGGGTAATGCCCAAATTACCGGCAACTCCGAAGCCGCCGTCAACGACAGATAAGGTCAAACCGCTTAGGATCATCCCGGAGGTCACAGATAACATATACATTATCGGCAGCGGTGAAGGAGCGACAATCAAGTGTACCGGAGAATTGAAGGATTTTGTGAGTGTACACGTAGACGGCGAAGAAGTAGACCGGAGTAACTATACTTTGAAGGAAGGATCAACTGTGCTGACATTCTTGTCAAAGTATCTGGACACGCTCTCAGTAGGCAAACATAAGGTCACCATGAATTATACCTATGGTTCTGTGGACACAGAATTGAATGTACTGGCAAAGACAGGCAGCAATACTACAGTACCGGGGGCGTCAGGTGTAATATCTGGCTCAAATGGATCAGGCAGCGCTAATGGTGCCGTGACGGGGGCAAACAGAACTGGTACGGCTGGAAATGTATCATCTCCAAAAACGGGGGATCAGGCAGCGGCAGTATTATGGATGCTGATTGCGGTATTCTCAGCGGGAATCGGCGTTACTGCAGCAAGCAGGAGAAGAAATGCGGCATGATGCGGGCATGCTCTGGATTGTGGTGTGCATTTTGGCAGGCACATATTAAGTAAGTAAATGAAGTTTTCGGTAAAACCGGCGTGGAGGAATTCATGCCGGTTTTTCTGTATTTGAGCAGCAGTTTGTTTGTGATATTCTTTTTATTGCAATATAATGAAATAAAGCGTATAATAATAACGATAATACGAATTTTGGGTAATCTCTATTTATAATGACAGTGACTCAAACAAGTATGTTTGCATGTATAGACGGCAGCAATGTGTATTTTGGCTAAGGAGGCTCATATGCCGGAAGGAAAGCATAGTTATCTATATTATTTTTTATTCATCATCTTGATCGTATCCGGTATAGCCGGAGGCGGATATTTTTGCTGTGTATCGGCAGTGTTATCGATCGTTCTTATGATTATGGCAGTCTGTCTGCTGATACGTTCAGGTGAATTTTGGATTTCTTTTGACTGGAATCTTGCTGCGGTCGTAACTTTGACGCTGGGATATTTTCTTGCCGGTTTGTGGGCAGTTGATTCAGGAATGTCTTTAATGGGAGGAATTAAGTTCCTTCCGGTTTTGATATATTTTTTTGTTATGTGTCAGATGTTGGAGCAAAGAGAGCGATTGATACAGTCTTTGCCGGTTATGGGGAGCCTGATGACAGTATTCTCTTTTGCGTTGATGCAATTTCAGGCGTTTTCGGAATATGTTTCCGTTGCAGGAAGATTGGCCGGTTTCTTTCAGTATCCGAATACTTATGCACTGTTTATGTTAGTTTGCCTGTTGGTTTCCGTGTATCGGATTAGCATTAAGAAGACAGATTGGATGATAGCGATCCATATACTGATTGCTTTGACGGGTATCTATCTGAGCGGAAGCCGGACGGTTATGGTGATGACGATAGTCGTATTCTTCATGCTGCTGATATTGAAGAAGGAATTGCGGAAATACAGTATATTATGCGTTGGGGGATTCGTAATTCTGGCGGCTGTCCTGGCTTTTGGAGGATACGGCAAAGGGATTTATGACCGTCTGCTGTCTATGGGAGGAAATGCCAGTACATTCTGGGGCAGGCTTTTGTATGACAGGGATGCGATAAAAATGATCGTTACCCATCCTTTTGGAATGGGATATTACGGTTATTATTTTGTACAGCAGGAAATGCAGACAGGGGTATATTCTGTCGTAAGTGTTCACAATGAATTTTTACAGATTATGCTGGATATCGGAATTGTTCCTGCCTTACTTATATATGGCGCAGTCATCCGTTCCCTTCTGTCTGAAAATACATCTGAAAGGGACAGAGTCATCCTGGCGGTTATGCTGCTGCACAGCCTGTTTGACTACGATTTTCAATTTTTGATGATGTGTTTTGTGCTGCTGTTGTTTCTGGATATACGAAATGTTAAGAAGATAAAGATATCCATACTGACGAAGATAGCGGCAGGATTATCTATGATTGTAATCGCGGTGTTATCGGTTATAGCCGGCGCTTCGGATTATTTCTATATCAAAGGAGAACCGGAACAGGCAATTCGGTTTTACGGCGGTAATACGATGGCAAAGATCGAACTTCTGAATATGTCGGAAGGCCCGGAGGAGATGGAGAAGAGGGCGGATTCCATCTTGGAGGGAAACAGTCATGTTTCGGTTGCTTATAGTGCAAAGGCACGGGCAGCATTTTCGCAGGGAGATGTAGAAGCGTTTGTCAGATATAAGCTTACGGCGATACGTTTAGCGCCGTATCAGTATGAGGAGTATGTGGACTACCTGAATTCTCTGGCTTACTGCGCAGAGCTTTATAAGCAGGCTAATGATATGGACAGCGCCAGATTTTGCGCGGAACGTGCAGCGGAGATACCGCATATGTTAGAGAATGCTAAGGAAGGGACGAGCCGTCTTGGGTGGAAGATCAATGACCAGCCGGAAGTGACGCTGTCCAGGGAGGACTTGAAGCTGATTGAAGAGATGAGATAACAGGGCAGCTTGACTGGAACGTTATGTTTGTCAGAACTATTATACCCTAATGTATTATGGTGTGTCCTTGGGTATAGATATATGGACATATATAAATATAAGAAATAATTGCAGAATAATAAAATATATCGTATAATAATAACGATATAACGAATTAAAGGAATAACATAATTTCAGAAAGGATTTGAAGAATGGGTTGGCTGACGAATGAGATCTTATTTTATGGAGGAATCATCGTTGCGGGAGGTTCACTGATAATGGCAATGATATATCTCGTTGTTTCGCATATTCGGAAAATCCGTATAAATATCTGGTTGGACGAAGAATACGGAAATAATGAATTTTTATAAGAAAGTGAAAGATTGGTATGTCACAGATTATTGCTTCAACATATGAAATAATTAAGAGATTGGGTGCAGGCGGAGGCGGTAATGTCTATCTTGCACAGCATTTGCGCCTGAAAAAGAAGGTAGTATTAAAGATCGACAAGCGTAAGCTGTCTGCCAGTAAGGAATTTCTGCGGCGCGAAGTTGATATTTTGAAGGAATTAAGCCATCCATATATTCCAAGGGTATATGATTTCTTCGTGGAAGGAGAAGAAGTCTGTACGGTAATGGACTATATTGAGGGAGAGAGTCTTGATAAGGCATTAAAGAGAGGCGTGAGATTCTCCCAGGCTCAGGTGATCGGATGGGCATGCCAGCTTCTTGATGCACTCTGCTATCTGCACAGTCCGGTACACGGACATCCGCCGAAGGGATTTGTCCACAGTGATATCAAGCCGGCGAATCTTATGCTTGCGCCGAAGGGTAATATCTGCCTGATAGATTTTAATATTGCGCTTGCCCTTGGCGAAGAAGGTGTGATCGGATGCAGCGCAGGATATGCGTCGCCGGAGCATTATGGGCTTGATTTTTCGTCTAAATATGAGGAAGAGGACGACAGGCGGACAGATGAGCGCATAATGAATGCGGGCGGTACGGATGATACGGATCTGACGATGACTGTGGTATCGGAGAATGATGCCCTGACGGTGACGGTGGCGGGAGATAATGCGGATCCGGTAAATATACGGTGGACGTCAAGAGATAAGGGGTCTTTTAGTATGTCAGGATCCGTAAGTTCTTCACGGAAGAGGATGGTAACGCCGGATGTTCGTTCAGATATATATGGTGTTGGTGCTACATTGTATCACCTGCTCAGCGGGAAACGGCCGTCCAGAAATGCGAAAGAAGTTGTCCGGTTATCAGATGATCTATTTAATCCTCAGCTCGTTAAGATCATTACCAAGGCCATGGATCCGAACCCGGATCTGAGATATCAGAATGCCAGGGAGATGCTGCAGGATTTTCAGAATCTTCGGGTCAATGATCCTCGCATGCGCAGATGGAGAAAGCATCGGCGAATAGCGGCTGCCGTGTTTCCGGTAATGTTTCTTGC
Source organism: Lachnospiraceae bacterium (assembly GCA_910575835.1). GTDB lineage: Bacteria > Bacillota > Clostridia > Lachnospirales > Lachnospiraceae > Sporofaciens. The sequence goes on from CAJTGB010000006.1 coordinate 53,396, forward strand.
GGGAGGTCTTGCGGCATTCGCTGGGTTAAAGGGCATGCAGATGACGGAGAGCTGGCTGAAGCTTACGGAATATGCACAGTCGGCTTTGGACAAAGGGGATGTGGAAGATGCGATTGATTATTCAATAAAGGTGTTGTCAGAGTCTTCCGGCCGGTTTGTGCCGGAGCATATACCCGGAGTACAGAAAGTGCTCACAGAAGCGGTTGGGGCATATGACTTGTCAGATGGATACAAAACATATAAGACGAAAGAACTGCCGTCAGCGCCTCATTACATAGCAACTGCACCGGACGGAAAAAGCGCCGCCGCTCTGTGCGGGCAGAAAGTGGTCGTCTTTGATACGGTCAGCGCGAAGACAGCGGCAGAACTGCCGGCGGGTGAATCTTCCATATCACAGATACGATATCTGGATGAACATACGATCCTGTATGACGGACAAGACGGCATGACAGCCTACGATATCAGGGAAGAACGTGAACTATGGACAGGAGGCGCCGCTTCATCTATCTGTGTATCCGGTGACGGGAAGACTGCGGCGGGAATCTGTGAGGGAGATACATTTGCAGCGGTATATGATACGAAGACAGGAGCAGTGAGATACAAGGTTGATTTTGCCGGGAAAAGCCAGAATATCGGTATCAAGGATAATCTGTTTGCTTTGAATGAAGACGGCTCATTGCTGGGAGTCAGCTTCCGGGATGGGTCATTTAAGATCTATATGCTTGGATATTCCGGGACAGATGATTTTGAGGGAGAGGATGATCAGAGGTGCTGTAATGAATTGACGGTATTCGGTGCAGATTCGGGGTATACACGTTTTGAAGGCGGGTTTTGCGGCCAATATCTTGCGTTTGCCGCATCCGGTGAGGAAAAGGCGGTATTTGCGGTGATTGATGCGGCAAAGGGAGAAGAATGCGGAGGATTCCAGGGGGAGACTGATTTTAGAGTGCAGGCGGATGAGAATGGAATCTATGTCCAGTCGGATCATATTCTGGTGAAGGTAGATCCGGTTACGGGGGAACAGGCGCCGCTGGTTACTATGGATGAGAATATCTTACGTTTTGTAAGGGATGAAGCATATACGCTTGCGACTTCGGAAGATGGGATATACTTTTTTGACAAGGATGCGCGGATGACTTCTCACTATAGAAAAGAATACTTAAGCGACCTCATTGGCATAGCCGGCGGTACGGCTGTAATCGGAAGTATGGACAGGCCGGCAATCAGGATTATGAAGTATGAAGAGAATTCCGAAACGGAGATATTTACCTATGATCCGGGTTATCAGCATGACGAGGCAAGGATCAGCGCAGACAGGCAGACGGTGATGCTGTTCTCTTACCGTCAGTTCCGAATCTATGATAAAGCAGGAAAGCTGGTCAAAGAAACGGATATTCCAGAGGCAGACCGGGTAATTGATCAGCAGTTTATCCGTGATGGGAAAGAATCCTGGCTGGAGGTGATATATGACAATGGGAAAGAGGATGTCTATTCGGCGAGTGACGGGAGTCTTCTGCGGGAAGGCTATGACAGGAAAAGAAATATAAGTAATGGGCTGGATGAGGAATTTGTAATCGGTGATCTTCGTATTGAATCACCTTTGCACGGGACGCCGGCGGTATATGATGCGAAGACAGGAAGGGAAGTTGCCAGGCTTAAGAAGGACACATATCTTACTGATGTGACACAGGCAGGCGATTATCTGGCTGCGCGGTATAGGGAAGCGAGCGGGATTGTTTTTGGGCAATTGATGGATAACAACTGTGAGGTATTGGCGGAATTGCCGTATCTTTGTGATGTGGACAAAGATGCGTTGATCTTTGATTATCCGGCGGGAAGCATACGGGAATCGAAGATCTATGAGCTGGAGGAAATTGTTGAGATGAGTGAAGCATATTAACTGTCCGCAACAGTTCGGCCAAGCCGTCCTGGTACTGTTATTCTGCAAGGTGGCAGAATGGAGCGATATGTTATCTTGATTTATTCGGTTATATTGATTGGATAAAATATTTGATAAGACATATCATTGTCAGAAGTTGCAGGTATTACTGCGGTTTCCACCTTGCAGATTGAAAGAATATTATAGAAGTTTTAGAAAATGAACTAATGCTTCATACTGTTCAGAATTCAGCTTTGCGGCGTGATAGAGCAATTGACGCTGCTGGTCGGTGAGGAGGGTGGTATTATCGTCATCCTCCAGGAAAAATTGAGATAAGGTGATTCCAAATGCATCACAGATTTTGCCGAGAGAAGTAATGGAAGGAAGCATATTCTTGCGGTACCATGAAGAAATTGTTGATTGTGTGAGTCCGGATTCTTCTGCCAGTTGGTATTCTGACCAATTGCGTTCCAGACGGAATTGCGTGATTTTGTCTAATATGTCCATAATAGGGTATCACCTCCAAAAATGAATGTTGTCAGTATTTGTTAATTATAAGGGGAATTAGTATTGCAACTTACTTCGGTAAAACGTATAATAATAACTACAATAAATATTAAGAAGAAGGAATACAATGAAGATAAAGGTGGCTATTTTAGATCCTAATATAGAGTTTATGAATAGACTTGCAAAAATATTCCAGCAAAAATATGCGGATCGAGTTAATTTGTCTATATTTTCAAGTCCTGGTTCTCTATACCAGAGCTTAAGTGAAGATCGTGCAGATCTTGTATTGTTTGACCAGTCAATAAAGATAGAAAATGAAAGAATTCCGAATGGGGTTGCAGCAGGCTACTTAAGCGCTATGACAGACGTCGGTACGATCGACGGCATCCCTGCGATCTGTAAATATCAAAAGGCAGAAGAAATATATAAGATGATGCTGAATTTATATGCGGAAGAAGCAGCAGAAGTAAAGATGAAAAAGAATGATTCAGATACAAGAATGGTTCTTTTTACTTCTGTTCAGGGAGGAAGCGGTACATCAACGGCGGCAGCGGCATACGCGCTGAGGACGAGCTCCGGGAAGAAAGTATTCTATCTTAATCTGGAGAAATTCGGGGATTCTGACATGTATTTCAAGGGTGAAGGAAAACTGAGTTTTTCAGACGTGATCTATACATTGAAGAGCAGAAAAGGGAATTTATCGATCAAGCTTGAAAGCGTACTGCAGACGGATCCGGCAGGAGTTGATTTCTTTCATACATGCAGAAATGCCTATGATATGTTCGAGCTGACAGATGATGAGATACAGCCGTTGATACGGGAAATAGCGCAGCTTGGCAGATATAAGGAGATCATTGCGGATATTTCAGGGGATATGACAGAGCGGATGATTATGCTGATGAGAGACTATGCAGACAAGATCGTGTATGTGGCGGACGGCGGACAGACCGGGAATATGAAGTTTGAGAAATTCTGCGAGACGGTTCATGTGATTGAAAAAAGGCAGAATATCAGTATTCTGGATAAAACCTGTCTTCTCTATAATCGGTTTAGTTCTAAGAGTGGTGTACAGCTTACGGCAGCGGCGGTTCCGGTTTTAGGCGGAATTCACCAGATCTCGGGGCTTAACGGAAGAGAATTGTCTGAAAAAATTGCACAGATGGATGTGCTTGGCCGTATATAAAGCTGCAGATTTTGAAGCTTGGTATCAGCGGGCCGGCGTATCAATATTGGGAGAGGCGGATGACGGAGGAGAAAAAATCTGACATTGTAAAGGATTTAAAGAAAAAACTTTTTGATAAATATGATCTGAATCTTATTGAGGATGACGTGCTGGAAGATATAATCAGACATCTGCTGATCGAAGAGATCCGGGATGAGTATGTCACGATTGAAGAACGGATAGATATCACGGAACGCGTGTATGATTCTATCCGCGGGTTTGGGATTCTGGATTCTATTATGAAGGATGAGAAGATCACAGAGATTATGATCAACGGGCCGAATGAGATATTTGTAGAGAAAAAGGGCAGCACATATAAACTGGATCAAACATTTGATGATGAGAGACAATTAGAAGATATTATTCAGAAGATCGTCGGACAGGCGGGCAGAGAGGTTAATCAGGCGAATCCTATCGTAGATACGAGATTGCCGAATGGTTCCCGTGTCAATGTTGTGCTTCCGCCGATATCACTGAACGGCGCGACGGTAACGATCCGAAAGTTTTCGAAGTCTCCTATGACGATTCAGCAATTGCTGATATATGGTTCGATCACGCCGGAAGTGGCGCATGTATTGGAGCTTCTCGTCAAAGCGAAGTATAACATCTTCATCTCAGGGGGAACCGGATCGGGAAAGACTACTTTTTTGAATGCAGTATCACACTTCATTCCGCATGATGAACGCGTTATTACAATAGAAGATTCAGCGGAGCTTCAGATCGAAGGGATCGACAATCTGGTGAGAATGGAAACAAGGAATGCGAATGCGTCAGGAAGCGGTGCGGTAACGATCCGAGATCTGATCAAATCCTCTCTGCGTATGAGACCGGAGCGGATCATAGTAGGCGAGGTGCGGGGCGGCGAGGCGTTAGATATGCTCCAGGCAATGAATACAGGACATGACGGTTCCTTAAGCACTGGCCATGCCAACAGCACGAGGGATATGTTAAGCCGGTTAGAAACAATGGTGCTCCAAGGTTCCGAAGGACTCCCGCTTGAAGCGATCAGGCAGCAGATCGCGTCCGCGGTGGATATCATCATTCATCTGTCAAGGCTTCGGGATAAGACAAGAAAAACTATAGAGATCAGCGAGATCCTGGGATATGAAGACGGTAAGATCAAGGTGAATCCGATCTACCGGTTTGCGGAGGATGAGAATTCTACTATGGAAAAAGTATCCGGGAAGCTTATGCGCACCGACAATCCGTTTAAAAATGATTCTAAGCTGAAAATGTCAGGAATTAACGAGGTTATCTGAATATGGCGTTGAAAAAGAAGAAAAAAACAGAAGAATATGTGGAAAACCGAGGAATAATGGGCAATGGGAAGGATTACCATGTCTATCATATGACTAAGCCGGATGTTATGACAGCATGGGCGCTGGGATTCGCGGCTGCGTCGATCGTATTGTTTGCATTTTTTAACAGCCCCGTGTTATCGGTGGTCGGAGGAATCCTATGTGCGAAGATACTGCCGAAGTATTACCGGGAATTTAAGAAGAAAAAGCAGTTAAATGAATTGCGTGCACAGTTCAAGGACTTGCTGGAGTCTTTAACTTCATCGTATTCTGCCGGGCAGAATACGGTGGAAGCATTTGGCGACGCAGTAAGCGATATGATGTCCATATACGGAGAAGAAGCGGACATCGTACAGGAAGTCAGGATTATAAGCACCGGGTTAAAACACAATGTTAATATAGAAGAGCTTTTGAAGGATTTCGCTGCACGGAGCAGCCTGGATGATGTGATGAGCTTTGCCAATGTATTTGAGATCTGTAACAGGCAGGGAAGTGATCTTAAGAGGATTGTGTCGGATACCAGAGAGATTATTAATGACAAGATTGAGGTCGAGATGGAGATTGAGACTATGATCGCAGGTTCCAAGAATGAGTTGAATATTATGATGATTATGCCGGTTATCGTTGTGGTGATGATGAAAGGCTTAGGAAGCGGAATGGCAGGATCCAATAGTCTTGCAGCGGTTCTTGTGAAGATGGTCTGCATAGGGATATTTGCACTGGCATATGTGATGGGAAGAAAAATTATAGACATCAAGATATAAGAAAGTGATTCGTATACGGTTCATAAGGTGGAGTGAGGGATGGAGATTAGCAGATTGATCGTATTGATCCTTGCAACGGTATTAGTTCTTGCATGGATCATGCTGGCAACCAAATATGAGAGTACCTACGCGGCAATGGTGCAGTCCATTGATCCAAAGGAATATAAGTATCCCGAATTGTTCTGTGTCGGGCTGGCTCTGATGAAGATTTTAAAAATTGACAGCAAGAGCAAGAGCGCGAGAAAAAGAATTAAAGAGATTGCCGAAGTACAGGGGAAGCGGTATGCGGAATATTATTTCTATGTAATCAACGGGGCAAAATGGACCTATGGATTCACGATATTAGTGCTGCTTATACTGCTTGGCGCCTTGGGTAATTCTTTGATGGCTGTATTCATGGGGCCGGTTCTTGCCGGCTTGCTGATGTGGTATATGGAAGAGTTGATGAATGACAAACTGGAAGAGAGAAGGGATGAGCTTCTGGCGGATATGCCGCAGATGTTGTCCAAACTGACCTTACTGGTGAATTCCGGTATGGTGCTGCGAGAGGCATGGAAAAAGGTGGCGTATGGGGGCGAGCGGGTTCTCTATAAGGAAATGAAGGTGACGGTGCAGGAGATGAAGAACGGAATCTCTGAATTGGATGCATACCGGAACTTTGCCGATCGATGTTCGGTGAAGCAGATACGCAGGTTTGCATCAACGATGATTCAGAATATGCAGAAGGGAAATGCGGAGATCTCGTATTTTTTAAAGGAGATGTCAGATGAGATGTGGGAAGAGAAGAAGCATCTGGTGAAGCGGAAAGGAGAGGCGGCGAATTCGAAGCTGCTGATACCTATGGCAATGATCTTTATTGGGATTCTGATTATGGTCATGGTTCCGGCGTTTTTGAATATGAATTTGTAAGCAAATGGGAAACCAGTTGACTTAAATTAAGAATGTAAAAGGAGAAAGTACGATGAGAGAAAAATTAGACAATTTGTATTGGGCGTGGGAAATGAATGTGGCAGACAGGTTAGAGGGGATGTACTGTAAGTGGAAGTATGACTTTATGGAAAAGTTCGTGAAAGACGAAGAGGGCGATTCCAATATGGTGGCGGTGATTGTGCTTATTGTGATTGTAATTGCGGTAGGTACTGTTTTTAAACGGGAATTAGAAACGGCAGTCACCGATGTAATGCAAAGATTTACAGATCTTATAAAGAAATAATGTGTATTTGCATCTAGTTGTAGAGGATATATTGTTATAAGAAAATTAAGTAGATAGAAAAGTATGAAAATGAAATGTATTAAAAGTGAAAACGGCGCCATCATGGTAGAAGCGACTATCTACATGCCTCTCGTACTCTGTACCGTGATGGCCTTATTATATCTGGCATTATTCAATATGCAGGAATACCTGCTGATGTACCAGGCGCAGCGTGTGGCGGCGGTCGTATCCCGCGAAGAGGCATATTTGGGTTATGAAGAGTTCGGCATGGGAAGTGACAATGAGATCGATTTCTCCTGGGGAGAAGGGAATGTTCCGTCAGCGGGCGAGGTAACTTCTTACTACAAGGCTTATCATAACAGGCTGGAAGATCTGTACAGAGGAATCGGCAGAGCATTCTCAAAAGGTGCCAGGTTAGATTATGATTCCAGATTCGCGGACGCGGCAAGAGAATCGACACTGATCGTGCTCGGAAATATCAGTAACCCAGAGATACAGGTTGACAGAGGATTCCTGGGAACAGATATCAAGGTAACGATCAGGCATACGCTTCCGATACCGGGAGTTTTGAAATATCTTAAATATGAAGGCGGGGCAACGATTCGGGTTGCGGCTTATCGTTATTCTGTAAACCCAAGTGAATTTGTCAGAAGCGTAGACTTGGCGACGGATTTTATTTCTTATATTATGAAGAAATTTGGATTTGCGGACAGCTATAATACATTTTTAGAGAAGACGAATAAAGTTCTGGATATGATACTCTGACAGGAGGAAAGGCATTGAAGTTTTTTTGTAAGAATAAAGGAACCATATCAGTATTTTTAACCATTATACTTGTGCCTGTATTGTTATTGGGAGGTTTGACGACGGATGCCGCGCGGATCTGCATGTCTAAGGCGGTAATCTCGGATGCGGGGGAGATGGCGATGAATGCAGGCCTTGCCCAGTATAATGAGGAACTCCACGACGAATATGGATTACTGGTTATGGACAGATCGCCGGAAGCTATGGAAAGTGATTTGGAGAAATTCTTCAATGGTTCATTAAACGGGACAGGGATGCCGGGAGAAGAGGATTATAAAAAGATACTGGATCTGCTGACGAAAAAATTTGATGCAATCAATGTACAGGGGTCTGAAATATACCAGACCGAGGTAGAGAAGCAGCAGATATTGGAATACATGAAGTATCGGGCGCCGGTATGCTTAACAGAACTGGTAGTTGAAAAAATAAAGGAATTAAAAAACAGTAAAAAGATGGCGGAAGCCATGAAAAAGCAGATGGAATTCAGCGAAGCCATGGAAGATTGTCATAATGAATTCCAAAAAGCAAAAGAAGCGCTGGATACACTGAATGGCGTCATCAATCATATGCAATCACAGGCAGTAGGACAAGAACTGTCACAGACAAAGGAAGAATATGAGAATATTGTATCGAATGCTTTGCTGATGCGGGCAGCCATTCAGGAATATGATGATCGGTTGAAGGAACACGATTGGGGCAAAATGGAAGATACGGTAGATCAGTTTTTTATAGCTACAAAGGATATTGATTTGTCAAAGCCGTATGCGGACCATACCTTTAACGGTTATTTGAGCGGTTTGTATTATATAAATACGATCAATGATATGGGCGGGATAGGGAGGCTCACAGAAAATAATGCTCAGGAAGAGACGTCTGTCGATCTTGAAGAGTTAAAAGAGAAGTATGAAAGAAGAGTAAATGAGATTACAAAATATCCCGAGCTGCTTCGTCAATATGCCCAGATGTGCATAGATGAGCATTCGGGCAAATTGAAAGAATATCTGGACAGCGCAAATGCAGCCGAAGATGCGGCAAAGACAGCATGCGACAGATTAGCGGCTGTAAGGAAAGAATTGAAAAAGGCAAAAGAGGCATTTGATGGATGGGAAAAAGCGAACGGCGAATTGAAAGGCGCAGGAAATGATACCGGGAGTATGGATGCAGATGTGAAGTTGTACAGAGACTTTTTCTATTCCTCGAATGGAAATGGAAAAGCGGATTTTGAGGAATTGGATAGCTTGATATCTGATACGGAGCAGAACCAGGAATATTTTCACAAATTAAAAGATGTACTGAAAGGTGAAAAATTCTGGGAACAGTCTATCGCAGCGGTACCTGCATCTGACCAGTATGAAGAGTATAAAAAAGCAGCGGATTCGTGTATGAAAGGAACGAAGGCAGAATACGTCAATGATATCAAACGGATAAGAGCTAGAGAGTATTTCCCTGACCATTACAAACATAAGGATATATCCGAAGCGGGAGCTTCGAAGTCAATCAGCGGTCATCCGTTTTATAAAAGGCTTCAGGAATATTGCAGAGAATCGAATAAAGAGGACTCTCAACAGGAACAGAATGAAGCGAATGGCAGGCTGGAAGAGAGTAAAAAGGCCGGAGAAGAGGCGAACAAAGCGGATGATTATCCTGACTTTAAATGGTCGTCCATAGGAGAACTCCCGTCTTCGAAGGTTGGGAAAGATGCGTCAAAAGCAGAAGACCAGTTGACGGATCTGAATGCTTCCGGGGATGTGAATAATTCATCAGCCAGAAAAGAGACGACAAAGAAATTTCAAGAATCGATGGATGCTGCCGTATCTTTCCTGGATAAAGTAGATGAGATTGTTTCAAAGGGGTTAGAAAACCTATATATTTCTGAATATGCTATGCAAATGTTTTCTTATTATACAGTGAACAAGAAGGACGGGCAAGACAGGCCGGAAGGAGAGATTATCGGTATCAGCGGCTATAAACTGTCGGAGCATGCCGCATATCAGGCAGAATGTGAATATATCCTGTGGGGGAAGGATGAATCGAAGATAAATGTATTGAATACGGTTATGATGATCTTTGGAATACGGTTATTGTTTAATTCATTTTTCGCTTTTACTGATCATGAGATCGACGGGATAGCATTCGCAATGGCAACAACGATTGCAGGGGGATGGGCGCCTTATCTGGTGCCTATAATAAAGGTTGTGATCAAGCTTGGTTTTGCCGGTGTTGAGACGGCAAGCGATATCACAAAGATCAAGCAGGGATATGGCGTGGTACTTATCAAAAAGACCGATTCGTGGGCTACTGCACCTTATATGGGAGATAATACAAAGAAAAAGTATTTAACATTGGATTACTCTGAGTATATGAGAATTTTTTTGAATCTGTCTATGCTGACGGGGAACGGAACAGGTATATTGGGGAGAATCGCAGATTGTATTCAGGCGAATCAACCGAATATGAACCTGTTGGAGGGATATACGATGCTGTCCGTACAGGCGGAGGTCAGCTCAAGGACAACTTTTATGCGTAAGATATCAGATTGGAGCGGAAGTAAAGCGTGGGGATTCCCGGATGATACATATACGATATCTTATCAGAGTATCCTGGGATATTAATGATTCCTGCGAAAACAGAGGATAAAATGAGGAAAAGAGATGGAGACAAAAGATTATAATGAAGGTTCGCTGACGGTGGAAGCGCTTCTGTTCCTGATACCATTTATTATGGCGTTTTGTACATTGATCAATGCGGCGAGGTATGTTCAGGCAGAGATGCTGATCCATCACGCGGTTACTCAGACAGCAAAGCAGATTTCCACATATAGTTATGTGCTGACGAAGACAAAGATCAGCAGCAGGATAGTGGAGACGAACAGAAAAAGTGAAGAATTAAAAGTAACGATCGATGATGCAACAAGTTCTGTCGAAGGCTTTATTAATGCGGTCAGTGATATGGACGGCCTGGCAGAAGGCGTATTCAGTATGTTAAAAAGCGGCGCAGAACAGAAAGCTATTACCGCAGTAGCCGGTGAAATAACAAAAAACAATATTAAGAGTGAACTTATGCTTGTATCGGATGATCCAGATGAATATCTGGAAACTATCGGAATCAAAGATGGATTGTCAGGACTTCATTTTGATATGACAAGATGCCTTGATAATACAGAAGGGAAAGGGACTGTCAAGATCGTAGTTACTTATACGATGGAAAATATCCTGTTCCCGGATTTCGATTTTGGACAATATGAGTTCCGCCAGTGCGCATATACTTTAATTTGGTAGGAGAGCAATATACTGACAGGAGGGCAGATGGAGAAGAATATATCTTGGTTTAAGGAACAATGGACAGATAAGAAGTTCAGAATTTGTATGGTTGTTGTTTTGGCATCAGGCATAGGTCTGACCGCAATATTTTCTGTCTTTTCTTATAATATTCTAAAGATACTCCGCTATCTGATCTTATATGCGGCGCTCTTTCTGACAGCCTGGATCGATCAGGGAAATAAGCGTATTCCCAACAAAATACTGAAGGTGTTGCTGGGAATAAGAGGAATCCTGATTATTCTGGAATGGCTGGTGTTCCCGAAACTTGGACTGGCAGTATTGATTTCTGCCTTGTCAGGGATGCTGCTTGGCGGCGGTATGTTTTTGCTTGCACATTTCCTGACCAAGGGCGGCGTGGGGCTGGGAGACGTCAAGCTCCTTGCGGTGATCGGAGCATATATGGGCAGCGGAAGTATCATGGCTGCTGCATTTTTGTCGGTTGCGGCCAGTGCATTTTACAGTATTGTGATGCTGCTGCTTAAGAAGATAAAACTGAAGGAGGAGATACCTTTTGCCCCGTTTATATTCATAGGAACGGTACTTACGATGGCACTTGGTGTGTGAGATGCAGATGAAAAAATATATTATATTGATGTTTGCAGTTTTATTGGGGCTGTCATGGTATACAGCGGTATCGGATATGGTAAATCGACCAAAGCGTGCAAGAGAGCACATGCAAAAAGCCGCTGAATTAGAAGAAAAAGAGATCTATGTGGACGCGGTAACGGAATATGAGCAGGTATTAGAATATACTCCGGACAACGTGTCTGCTCATATAAAAATGGCCAAGGCATATCTGAACAGCGGAAACACGAGTAAGTTTACTTCTGTTTGCGAAAATACAGCAGAAAACTATCAGGATCATGCAGAAGCGTTGGACATGCTTATGGAATATTATCTGGACAATGATTATGAGGATAGAGCTGTAAAATATCTGGAGGATTTTACAGAGAATTATCCAGATAACGAGAATGCCCGGGAATGGTTTGCCAAGCTGAAGGGAAGTTACACGGAGTTATACTGCAGGTATGACGAGATGAGCGAGATCGTGAATGATTCCATGGTGGTGAAAAGAGACGGTCTTTATGGGATCACAGATGAAAAAGGGCAGGAGATCATAGAAATCAAATACGAAGAAATATATCCTTTTTCGGAGGATGGTTTTGCGCTGGCACGGAAAGAAAACGGCACATATATGTATATAGACCGGGACGGACAGACACGGAAAGTACCGGATGAGAAATACAGTGACCTTGGTATGATCAGTTCAGAACGGGCGGCGGCATGCAAAGATGGGAAATACGGATATCTTGATGAAAATATGGAACCAGCCGGAGAATTTACCTGGAACGAATTGACCGGAATCAAAGGCAGCACAGGAGCGGGAAAGAAAGATAAGAAATGGGTCCTGGTGGATAAAAAGGGAGAAGCAAAAGGCGAGCGGGAGTATGACGATGTGATCATGGATGACGGTGGTTTTTGCTCGAATCAGAAGTGCATCTTTGTAAAGGATAAGAAAGGATACCGTCTGATCGATTCCAAGGGAAAAATGATTGGAAAACAAGTATTTGACGATGCAAAAGCATTTACGGAAGACGGTTATGCGGCCGTATGCCGTGACGGTAAATGGGGATTTGTAGATGACGAGGGAGAACTTGTCATTGATTATACATATGAGGACGCCGAGTCATTTCGAAATGGATTAGCGGCGGTGTATGCAGACGGTTTGTGGGGATATATCGATACAGATGGTAAATTGATCATAACACCCCGATTTATTGAAACAACACATTTTTCGGAAGCGGGTACGGCGGCGGTCAAGATAGAAGAAGACGGAGAAGAAGAGTGGAAACTGATTCAGTTGAATACTTTTTCATAGATCCTTCGCAGAATGTTTGTGGAAACTGTTTACGATACAAAAAACGGGAGGAATTTGCGGAAATGGTTGGATTTGCATATGAGGAGCAGGAAGGCAGGAAATATCTGGTATATGAAAAGGAGGCGGAGGATGAACTTGATACGCTGACTCTGGAGATGATGTCGAATAACAGGATCGACGGTGTTGTTCCGTCTAATCATATCAGGATCGATGACAGGTTTTATATGAAGTACGATATTACGAACCTTAAAAGTCTTCGTGAATTTCTTAAAGGTGTAGTGAACAGAGAGAAGATTATGGCCGTTATGGAATCGATCGTGGATGCAGCTATGGCGGCTGAGGATTATATGTTAAGCCTGTCGTCTTATGTGCTGGATGCAGATTATATGTACATTGATCCGTCTGTACGGAAAGTTTCTATGATCGTGCTTCCTGTTAAGCGTGAAGAGATGAGCATAGATGTGTTTTTGAAAAAACTGCTGATGAGTATTCAATATGACCAGACGGAGGACTGCAGCTATGTTGTAGCGTTGATTAATTTATTTGGCGGCTTTGAATCCCTTTCTCTGTTGTCATTTAAAACGCAGATAGAACAGTTTAAGGTACCAGGGAAACAAACGCCGGGATTGGGATCGGGAACGGCAGAAGCAAAGACGGAAGAAAGCAATCATTCCTCAATGCCAGAAAGGGAGCCGCAATTACGTTGTCCGCCGCAGCCGCAGTCATATCAGGCACCGCTGCAATCACAGCTAAATCAGGCATCGCTGCAATTGCAGCCATATCAGGCACCGCCGCAGTCACAGCCAAGCCAGATACCATCGCAGTCGCGGTCATACCTGCCGCAATCGCAGCCGCTTAGATCGGATGGGGCGGCGGGAGGCAGTCCAATTATGATCTCCGACGAGGATAGAAAGAAGATCGTTCATGACCTGAAAAGAGAGCATGATATTGATATTCTGTTTTCGGGCGAGGGTGAGGCTCCTAAGAAGGAGAAAAAGGGATTCTTTTTTAAGAAAGATAAATCAGAAAAGAGTGAAAAACCGGAAAAAGAAAAAAAGGCGGAGAAAAAAAGTTTTTGGGAGAAGTTAGGTAAAAAGAAGTCGTCAGAGAAGGTGTCTGATATGGATGCTGGCCTTGGAGGATTTGCGATACCTGGAATGGATCTGCCGGGGCAGGTTAAGACATGCGGAGATGAATGTGATAAAGGGAATTATTCTTCAAATGTGGCATATCGGGAACAGGAGATTGCGATTCCGGCTCAAAGGATTGCGTTAGAGAAACGAGCTGTTGAGAGACAGGATTTTGGGAAAACAGAATTTATCAGAGCGGAAGAGGATGATGATGAAACATTCATAATAGGAGCGGAACAGAGCGCTGCAGGGTCGGAATACATTCTGTACCGCCGCAGTACGCAGGAAAGCTTTCGAATCTGTGAAGAGATTATGAGAATAGGAAGAAGTCCGGCTGTTACGGAGATCTGTATATCGGGAAATAAAGGAATCGGAAGGGTTCATGCGATTCTCTATTCTCGGGGCGGTCAATTATTTATCGAAGATAATAATTCTAAAAATAAAACATATGTGGATGGAGTACAATTAGAACCAGGGCAGTCACCGAGAAGGATCGAGAATGGTTCAAGAATCCGTCTGGGGGATGAAGAATTGGAGATCCATATACAAGCAGGGCAATGATCTGTCATGAAAAGTAGCTGTCGGGAAGGAAGAAAATAATGGAATATTTGTTGGCGTGCTGTACGGATAAAGGGAAGAGAAAGGCGGTTAATCAGGATTCACTGTTAGTCAGACGGATGGAATACCGGGGAGAGGAGATTGTCCTTGCGGTTATCTGTGATGGCATGGGCGGTTTAAAACGCGGCGAGGTGGCAAGCGCCAAGGTAATACATTTATTTGGCGGCTGGTTTGACAAGGATTTCCCGAAGTTAGCGGAAATGGAAGAATTTGAAGACGAGTTGTATGATTCATGGGAAGAGCTTTTACAGAATGTACATCAGGAAATAACAGAATATGGGGAGCTTCACCGGATTCGGATAGGTACGACGGTTACGGCAATGCTTTTATGGCAGAAAGATTACTATATTGCACATGTGGGAGACTGCCGGATCTATGAGATCAAAGAAGGAGTATCACAGTTAACAAAAGATCAGATCCAGACGAAGCTTACTGCTGAAACAGGTGAACATGTCCTGCTTCAGGGAATTGGAGCGTCTAAGAATGTCAGACCGGCATATTACAGCGGGACAGTGAAAGAAGATGCGGTTTATCTGCTGTGTACGGATGGTTTTCGTCATAAGGTCAATGAACAGGAGTTGCATCGGGCATTTGATCCAGAGAAGCTGACGGATGAAGAGATTATGGCGGAACAAGGGAGAGAGGTTACCAGGCTGGTTATAGACAGAGGGGAGAAAGATAATATATCTGTGATTCTGGTCCGCACGGTTTTCGGTACATCATTTCATTAATCTTGAAATAATAGTGCTTGATATTCGTGTCAGTTGTGCCTCTCCGAACCAACGTTGTAGTGGGTATACGAATAAGGAGGCTATCTATTAACCGACAGCCTCCTCCTCTTTTTGAGGGATATTTTACCGGTTTACTACATAGGCGCATTCCTGCCCGGACAGAACGTCTGTCAGGTTAGAGATGGCAAGCGCTGCCATGTGGTCGGTAGCTTCTTTCGTATGAGCCCCGGTATGAGGGGTTGCAATGACATTCGGCAGTGTTAAGAGCGGGGAGCCCTTAGGAGGCTCCTGCTCAAAGGCATCTAAACCAAGTCCGCCAAGCCGGCCGGACTGCAGAGCTTCGTACACGGCGGCTTCGTCAATGATCCCTCCCCGCGAGGCGTTGATGATGATGGCGCTCTTAGGCATCTTGTCAATTGTCTCCCGGTTGATCAGATGGTGCGTCTCATCGGTCAAGGGGAGATGCAGGCTTAAGACATCAGACCGGGAGAGAACTTCGTCGGCCGGAAGGCTTGTAATACCGTGATCCTGGCAGTAGTTCAGATCTATATACGGATCGTAGGCGATCAC
Source organism: Lachnospiraceae bacterium (assembly GCA_910575835.1). Taxonomy (GTDB): domain Bacteria; phylum Bacillota; class Clostridia; order Lachnospirales; family Lachnospiraceae; genus Sporofaciens. The sequence continues at coordinate 69,331 of CAJTGB010000006.1, forward strand.
ATCCATATCGAATCCCCGTGCGCATCTGGCTACAACTTTTCCGATTGCGCCAAGCCCCATGATTCCAAGAGTTTTTCCTTTCAGTTCCATTCCTGTGGAGCGGATCCATCCACCGTCTCTTGTGCTGCGGTCAAGGTGCGGAATCTTCCTTGCGGCAGAGAGGATCAATCCGAAAGCAAGTTCACCTACCGCTTCCGCATTGACTCCGGGAGTGTTTGTGACGATAATGCCCTTTTCCCTGGCTGCATTGATATCTACGCGGTCATATCCTGTACCGTAACGGGAGATGACTTTGAGATCGGGGCAGGAATCGATCACTTTCCTGGTGATGAAGTCCAACCCGGCGATGTAACCGTCGCAATCTTTTAACAGAGGGATCAGCTCGTCTTCGGTGAGAGGCCGCCCTGTGGGATTGAATACCAGGTCGCAGGAGAAATCCTGCAAAGACTTAAGCGCCGCCGGATTTTTGTCCGGCTGCAGTGAGGTCGGCGTGACAAGTATTTTCATGAATATTATCCTCCTTTATCCGGTTATGACTTGATCAGTGCGGCGGCATTGGCGGTAAGTTCCCGGATGTCATCGAATTTCTTCTGTGAGATCAGACTGCCGGAAGCCATAAAGCTTCCTCCGCACGCGATGATCTTAGGAAAGGCAAGGAAATCTTTAATGTTGGCTTCCGATATGCCGCCCGTAGGCATGAAACGAACGGAAGGAAACGGCGCGGATAAGGCTTTGATCGTATCCAGACCGCCGTACTGTTTAGCCGGGAAGAATTTGACGACCTCAAGCCCATACTCCATAGCGGCCATGATTTCGGTAGGAGTGCAGGCTCCGGGAAAAACAGGAATATGATTCTCGATCGAGAATTCCACAACATCCCGGTTCATACCCGGAGACACGATGAAGGAAGCGCCTGCGTCTGCGGCGGCTTTTGCCTGTTCGAGGCTGAGAACGGTTCCGGCGCCTGTCAGCATATCGGGATATGCGGATCTGATCTTACGGATAGATTCTCTGGCGGCGTCTGTGCGGAAGGTGATCTCTGCAACGGGAAGTCCGCCTGCGATCAATGCTTCCGCCAACGGCAAAGCGTCGTCCGGGGAGTCTAATTTGATAACAGGAACTAATTTGTATGCTTCTAATTGAGGTAATAGTGCGGTCTGGTTCATAGATATATTCCTTTCTTTTCTTATAATAATGCCCGCAGGACATTTTCATGTGAAAATTTACTGATCTGTTCGGAAGTGATCCCGAATCCCCGTAATTGTTCCAGGAAAACAAGCAGCAGATAATCGAGTCCGACAGCGTTTGGCGTATAAGATCTCAGTCTTGCCCGGGTCGTATCTAATGAGAACAGAAGCTGATCTTCATAGCCTTTTTCAACAAGGTCTTGGAAGATCGAAGCTTCGGTCAGATCATCGTGATACTTGAAACGCCCTATGGTATCAAGCTCCAGAAACGCCCCGGCCCTTAGGAGTTCAAGAGGAATATCGAGGTTGGGGCAGGCGCGGTCCGTATGGCAGAAGATCAGGCGTGTTGGAGCGATCCCGATTCGGGTCAGAAGATCAAGCAGCTTTAATGGATCGCTGTCCTTTTCTACATGGATCATAACGGAACGCCCGGCAAAAATTGCCGCGTCGGCGGCCGCCAGGAACAGACGCTGGTAATCTGGCGTAAGATTGCAGGAATCCAGGGCGGTTTTGACAAATCCGGCCTTGGCACGGATCTGCTTCCCGGCGAAAATGGTATCTGCATCTGTAAACATACCTTCCGTCAGTTCGCGGATGAAAAAATCTGCTAATTCGTCTTGGGAGCGGGAGAATATCCAGTGATCTCCATAGTAAAAGCATAGCTTGTGGAAGCCTGTGGAAGCGAGTATATGTACTTTGCTTTTTTCGGAGATTCGCACCAGTTCTTCTGTCATGCGGTTGCAGCCGCCGGGCTGTGCTTCCAGAATGGCAGAACCTCCGGCTTCACGGTACAGGCATGCTTCCAGAATGCTTTTATCTGTATCGTCGATACAGAGGTCCGGGTTGATCTCTCAGGATCTTCCTTTGCTCAGAGCCAGATGTTCATGACTTTGGCAGAAACCCAGTTCTTTGGGGGAGATGGGACCGCATACGGAGATTAATTCCCGCTTTGTTTTTGTTTTCTGCATTGCTTCTGTTACTTCCATTTCGGATTGTCGGTGACGGCAGGTTTTCCGTCCCGTTCAACCAGTATCTTATGATACCCCTTGGTTTCGATGGTTCCGTAATCGTGTCCGGCGTCGGCTGCAAATGTAAAGAAGAGGATCAATGGCTTGCTGCCCGTGTTGACTGTGCGGTGAGCATACCGGCGGGGAACATAGACTGCCTGGCCTTTTGATAAGGGCAGCTCTATGGTATCTCCTTCGGGATTCTCCATGACCATATAGCCTTCTCCGTCCAGGGTATAATATACTTCCGCGGTTTCTAAACGGGTGTGGAAGTGTCCCTTGGTCATGAAGTATTCGCTGCCGACTTTTCCGGGGTATAAGATGGTCGTGCCGAATAACAGGTCTCCCGCCCGTTCAGGACAGCCGAGCTCATAGAATTCATAGACCAGAGGATCTTCGGTTTTTAAGATCTCTTCTGCGGCCGCCGGGTCAGTAAACATAGCTTTCATCTGCGATAAGTAACGTTTTGTTGTTTCTGCGGTCTTGGAGATGCCTGTTACAGTGTCAAAGTCAACTAAAAAGCTCTTGTCCCAATTAAAATGATTCATAGAATTACTCCTTTCAATTCTTTGCTATGCTGCTTAACTCTTCTAATAATGCGCCTTTGATCTCAATATGAAATACTTCGGAGATTACCTGTGTCCAGCCGTGGATAAAATAAGTCCATCCGTCTTCTACGTGCAGGTTTTTGCTGCCTGCCTGAGATTCGGCCTGATTCTTGAAGATCAGGTCGCCCCGGTAGTTGATCTCCCATACAAAACTGTCGGCAGGGAACTGGCAGCCGTCGGTCAGCGGCGAACCGGGGGCGTCTTTCCCAAGTCCGGTAGCGTTGACAATGACAGAATGCGGCTTCAATGACGCGAGAGTCTTGTCGTTGTCTGCCGGTGTCGGATTCAGTATGAATTCGAAGCTAGTCTGGGGATTCAGGCCCTTTAAGATCTCCTTTGCAGAATCCAGTCTCGGCTGGCTGCGGTTGGCAATGATAATGCGTTTGGGGACATTTGTGCCGAATTTTTCCTGGGTAAAATATACGGACATAGCAAGAGAGCTTCCTCCGGCGCCGATCAGCAGAACGTCGCCGTTATAGTCATTCCAGAAATTCTCAGGCACAAAGTTTTCCAGGGCCAGCCCGCTGGAGATCGGATCCTTTGCGTGTGCGCAGAGCTTGCCGTCCTTTTTGGAAATAGAGGATACTTCGCCTAGCTGCTTAGCAAAAGGATCAATATAGTCAAATAAGTCTTTGCAGGAATTAAATAAGTCGATCTTATGCGTGGTTACCAGAGCCCCTAAGGATAAGGGATTATCTTTTATGAAAGTTACTGCCTCGCGGTAACTCTCCGGGTCTGAATGAGGCTGAAAATCCATTCCTTTGATAACGGCGTCATCCAAATGGAGCGCTTTTGCCCATTTGGGAAATACCTTCATGATGGAAGAGCTTCCGGTTGTCACTCCTATAAAATAGATGGTGGGCTGGGTTGCGGGAATATAATTGTTCATAGATACTCCATCTCCTTTCTGTTGTCTGTTCAATTAAAAATATAGACCAAAAAATAATAGTTGTCAATAAATAAAAATAATAAAAGCTAGAAAACAATAAAAAACAATATAAAATAATTGACAAAATAACAAAAAAGTAATATTATAATACAAAATAAGAAACAAAAGAACAATAAACGATTATAAAAATGGAGGTTTTCAAAATGAAAGCTGCGTATTACTGCGACAAAGAAGAGATCCGGGTAGAAGAAGTGCCGATTCCTGATATTACGGACAGGGAAATGTTATTGAAGATCAAGCTTGCCTGCATCTGCGGGACAGATCAGCGCATATTCCGGTTCGGACATTTTAAGATTCCTGAAGGCGCCAAGCGTGTACTCGGACACGAGCTGGTGGGAGAGCTTGTGAAGGTCGGCGCTGAGGTCAGAGGCTTTAAAACCGGGCAGAGGGTTGCGGTCGCGCCCAATGTAGGGTGCGGAGTCTGCGATATGTGTATCCGGGGATATAATCATATGTGCCCGGAGTATGAGGCTTTTGGAATCAGCTATGACGGCGGTTTCGAGGAATATATGAAGATTCCTTATGAAGCTGTGATCCATGGGAATGTTATTCAGATTCCGGAAGGGATGAGTTACGAGGAGGCAGTGCTCGCGGAGCCGTTCTCCTGTTGCTTTAATTCTTTCCAAATGCTGCAGACGAAGACGACGGATTATGTTCTGATCATCGGTGCAGGCCCTATCGGGGCTATGCACGCAATTCTTCATCAGAGAGCGGGGGCGGCGAAGGTGATCATGGCCGATCTGTCTGCATCCCGTCTGGAACAGATGAGGATGTTCGGTGAATTTACATTGATAGATACTTCGAAAGAAGAGCTGGAAGCGGCATTAAAGAGAGAGACAAAAGGGCATGGAGCAGATGTGGTGATCACGGCATGTTCTGTACCGGCAGTTCAGGCACAGGCGTTGGAACTGGCGGCTCCCCTGGGACGGATCAGTTTCTTCGGCGGGCTTCCAAGCGGCCGGGATGAGGTGGGTCTTCATACCAATCTGATCCATTACAAGGAGTTGACGGTTGTGGCGACTACCGGCTCCAGTCTGAAGCAGTATAAAGACGCAATGAATATTATTGCGACCGATCAGACGGATATAGCCGGATTGATCACGGATATGTTTGGGATCGACGATATTCAGGAAGCATTCCGGCATGCTATGGCAGGAAAAGGACTGAAGACAGCGATTAGATTCGATTAGAAGGGGGAAATTTAAGATACCGGAACGATTTCTGCCAAGGATATCCCAGTCGAATGAGATCGTGGGTCACCTGTCGAAGAAGGCGGCGGAGACGACGGGGCTTAGGAGCGGAATTGCGCTGATCTCCGGCGCCGGGGACAAGATTGCCGGATGCGTAGGGGCTAACGTGCTGAAAAAGGGTGATATGATCTTCGAAGCGGCATCCTATGCCGGGCTTAGCTGCCTGGTTGATGATTTCCGGCCGGATTATGAGCAGAGATATTTTGATATACTTGACGGTGCGTTTCCTGATGATCTGTATGCGCATTATTATATACCGGGTTCCGGGATTACGCTGAACTGGTTCATGGATCATTTTGCCAGAAAGGGAGAGGAATCCTTAGGGGAGGCATTTGCCCGGATGGACGCGAAGGTCGGTCAGATTCCGCCAGGAAGTGAAGGCCTGATGGCAATCGGGATGATGGGCGGCACGGCCATGCCTTTTGACGGCGCTCTAAAAGGTGTATGGATGGGATTTAACTGGGTGCACAGGGAAGAACACTTCTACCGGGCATTGCAGGAGAGCTTCTCTTACGCGGTATCAACGGCGATTGACCGGATCAATGCCAAGTATCCTGATTGCGGTCAGGATACCGTGAAGATCATAGGCGGGAGAGCAAGATCGAGGGTATGGACCCAGATGTTGGCGGATGTAAGCCAGAAGACCTTTGAAAGGCTGGACAGAGAGGATATCGCGCTTTGGGGAGCCTGCCTGCTTGCGGCGGACGGTATCGGGCTTTTTGGGGACGTGAGGAAGGCGGCAGAGGAGCATGTGCATGTAAAAGAAGTATACAGGCCCAACAGAGAGCTTGCCGGACGCTATGCAGAACTGAAGGAACAGTATAACCGCTATGCAAAAGAATTATCGCCTTATTGCAAGGCATTAAAAGCTTAGATATTTGCAAGTGGAGAGCGTGTGATGTATAATCAGAACTGTGAGGGCGAAATTGCCATGGAAATGGAGAGGAGGACAAGCAGTGAACAGTCAAAGTGAAGCCGGAATGTTTGCGGAAGAGCGTAAGCGTCAGATACTTACCTATGTGAATAAGAATATGCGTGTGACGGTAGGAGATCTGTGCGAAGAGTTTTCCGTATCACCGGCTACCATTCGGAACGATCTGAATGAATTACATGAGAAAGGGTTGATTAAGAGGACACACGGAGGTGCGCTTGCGAACACTCAGACGAATTTTGAACCGGTAACAAATGAGAAAAACGATAAATTCCAAAAAGAAAAGCAGTGTATAGCAAGAGAAGCCTTAAAGTACATCAACGAAGGCGACTGTATTGCGATGGATGCAGGAACAACGGTATATGAGCTTGCGAAGCTGCTGAAAGGGTTTAAGAAGCTGATGGTGGTTACATATGACCTGAATATTGCAGGTTTCCTGGACAGCAATACGGAGGTTTCCTTATTTATAGCGGGGGGAGAAGTGAGAAAAGGACATCATTATATGGTAGGCAATACCTCGATGGAAGCCATCGCAAAATTGAACGTAGATATATTCTTCATGGGGGCGAATGGGGTCAGCATGAAGAAGGGCGCGACGACTCCCCAATTGGATACGGCCCTTTTGAAGGAACGTATCATCGAGAATTCAAAGCAGCGCATCCTCCTTACAGACAGCTCGAAGCTGGAGAATGTTTCTTTTGCCAAATTTGCGGACATATCCGATCTGGATGTATTTATCACGGACGAATATGCGGACGTGGAGATCCTCGAACAACTTCGTAACCAGGGCGTTAAGATAGATGTAGCGAGGATCGGCAGATAATCACGGACTAAAGCGCTCGCGTTCTGCCTCAAACCGTTCGTTCATCCACACAACAGCTTCGTCAAGTCCTTCCTGGGTAAACGGGAAATCATTCCTCTCCTTCTGGTCTTCGGGTGTTGCCTCGAAGCACCAGGGTTCTGGATACAGGTATACCGTTAGCCGTTCGTCGGCCAGGGTCAGATAATAGCGCATTCCGCAGTGAGAGCCTGAAAAAGGCTCTTTTTTAAGTGCTTTAATAGACAATCCAAGAGTTGAGATCATAGGGATGCAGCCTCCTTGCTTTATATCATTGTCTTTAATATAACTGAAATTTTTGAATTTGTACAGTAAGTTATTTACTCAAAAATTGTCGTATTTTGGTTAATTTTATTGAATTTAATCATATTCTGTGCTAAATTAACAATCATATAGTTTCCAAAAAATGGTAATTTAACTTGGGGGATGGATATGATACGGGAATATTTAGGACAGAATGTTTATGAAGCCTTTCAGGAACGATTGCGGTTTATTTTTGAGGAATTTGACAATATATATATTTCTTTTTCAGGAGGAAAGGACAGCGGCCTGTTGCTGAACCTGGTGATGGATTATCATCAGAAGTATGCGCCGCATAAGAGGGTAGGCGTCTTCCATCAGGACTTTGAGGCACAGTACACGGTAACGACAGAATATGTGGAACGTACGTTTGAGCGGATTAAGGATAAAGTAGAGCCGTACTGGGTGTGCCTTCCGATGGCAACCAGGACGGCTCTCAGCAGTTATGAGATGTACTGGTATCCGTGGGATGATAAGAAGGAGGAATTATGGGTCAGAAAGATGCCCAGGAAGAAATACGTCGTCAGTCTGAATGCCAATCCTATCACGACGTACCGCTATCGTATGCACCAGGAAGATCTTGCGAAGCAGTTCGGACGTTGGTACAGGATGGCTCACGGTAACGGGAAGACCGTCTGTCTTCTTGGGATAAGGGCAGACGAATCGCTGCAGAGATACAGCGGATTTTTAAATAAGAAGTTCGGTTATAAGGGAAGATGCTGGATCACGAAGCAGTTCAAGGATGTCTGGTGTGCGTCTCCGCTGTATGACTGGTCTGCAGGCGATGTATGGCATGCGAATTATATATTTAATTATGACTATAATCATCTGTACGACCTGTATTATATGGCAGGTTTAAAAATCTCACAGATGAGGGTGGCCTCTCCGTTTAATGATTACTCGAAGGATTCTCTTAATCTGTACAGGGTGATCGACCCGGAGATCTGGGTGAAGCTGGTCGGAAGAGTGAAGGGGGCGAATTTCGGCGCGATCTATGGGCGCACGAAGGCAATGGGGTATCGGAATGTAACGCTGCCCCAGGGGCATACCTGGAAGTCTTATACCATGTTTCTTCTGGATACGCTGCCGATCCGCCTGAGGAATAATTACGTTAAGAAATTCAATACGTCTATCAAGTTCTGGCATGAAACGGGAGGCGGGCTGGATGAAGACGTGATACAGGAGCTTACGGAGCACGGCTATCAGATTAAACGCAACGGGGTATCGAACTATACGTTGAGCAAGAAATCCAGGATCGTATTCATCGGTAAGATCCCGGACGATACCGACGATATCAAGCTGACCAAGGATATCCCGAGCTGGAAGAGGATGTGCTGCTGTATCCTGAAAAACGATCATATCTGCCGTTCCATGGGATTTGGCATGACCAGGGAGCAGCAGAAACGGATCGATGCGATCAGGCGCAAATACAAGAGTGTGGAGGAAATGAATTATGGAATATAAGAGCCCGGTTTATAATGTGATCTCTGTTCCGGTTGAGAAGGTCGTGCCGAATACCTATAATCCTAACAGCGTTGCTCCGCCGGAGATGAAACTGCTCTATGAGAGTATTAAGAATGACGGTTATACCATGCCGATCGTCTGTTATCATAATAAAGCAGAGGATCAATATGTGATCGTGGACGGTTTCCATCGGTATCGGATCATGCTGGAGCATCAGGATATCTACGACAGGGAGAAGGGGATGCTTCCGGTCTCTGTGATCAATAAGCCTATGGATCAGCGGATCGCGAGTACGATCAGACATAACCGTGCGAGGGGAAGTCATGATGTGGACCTGATGGGGAATATTGTGAAGGAATTGCATGAGCTGGGGCGGTCAGACGCGTGGATCTCCAAGCATCTGGGTATGGACAGGGATGAGATCTTAAGGCTTAAGCAGATTACGGGGCTTGCGGCGCTGTTCAAGGATGTGAAGTTCGGGCAGGCGTGGAGGCCGGCGGAGGAAGAGGAAGAATGACGGGAAGATATGGTGAAATTGAATGGAAGGATTGAAAGAGAAAATAAAGGTTTTTAGTGAAATGGAGAGAAGAGAAGGTTGTGATTTGAGTTAGGAAGTGTATAATATGAAGTGAGAGGGTATGGAGAAAATGTGTCAGAGCAATAGCATCAGAATAATATGTAAGCTTTTATATGATGCTATACGTTATGATGAAGTTCCGTCAATAGAAACTCCTGTAAAAAATATCGTATATGAAGTGGTTCAAAATAACAGTATAGAAGATTTATTTAGCCTTTCTGCTATGATATCTGAGTTATGCGGCGCGGCAAAGCGTCCCGTAGTCCTGATGATTGATGAAGTTGATCAGGCAAGTGGCCATAAGGTGTTTCTGGATTTTTTGGGCATGATTAGGAGTAAGTATTTAAAAAGAACGACCCGTCCGGTTTTCTAATCTATCATACTTGCCGGAGTATATGATATCAAGAATATGCAAGCTGATCGATGAAAACAGAGGTGATCAGGGTGTATCGGATGGTTGGTCCCAAGAGTGCGTTGCCGAAGCGGTGAAGGTACTTTTAAAAGAACCAAGTACGTTGTTTGATGATATGCGGAAGAAAATGGCCGATTATCCAGAATTAAGGAAGATAATTTATGCAATTCTTTTTAGAGGAGAGAGTTATCCATATAACCCAGACAATTTCGCGATTGACATAGGGGCAATGTTTGGGTTTATAACTGAAAGAGATGGGCAGGCAGTGGTTGCTAACCGTATCTTTGAAACAAGGCTGTATAATCTTTTCCTGTCAGAAGAGGTGACAAAAAGCATCACATATCAGACGGGAGAACTGGAAAAGAATCAGTTTATAAAAAATGGAATGCTGGATATGGAACTATCATATTGAAGCTCAGACAAGAGATCAGACAAGGACAGATATTATTGTAGATTATCTGGGAAAACAATTTGTGATTGAAACAAAGATATGGCGAGGAGATGCGTATAATAGAAGAGGGGAGAAACAGCTGCTAGAGTATTTGGAGTATTATCATCTGAATTATGGATATTTATTGAGTTTTAATTTTAATAAGAATAAAAAAGTCGAGATGAAGAAAATCGCCGTAGGAGACCGAACAATAGTGGAAGTAGTTGTATAAAAGTAACAATTCGTGATTAGGAGAGTGAATCAATGAGAAAACAGCAGATCTCTATCGGTTATTAGGAAAAGTGGGAATCTGATCGATTGGCGCGTCATTAGAACAGGCAGCCGCCTATTTGGAACAGTATGGAAAACAGACTGTATAGATTTAGATTTGCGAAGATGGGTGACAATTGAAGTGAAGGGAGTATTTCTGTTGAGAACGGGAGTACTCCTATTTTTGTGAAAGAGATAGCTGAAAGGTTTCGTGATAGTTCAGACAGGTCTGCGCATTCACTGCGCTGACCGTGCCATAGAGCAGAGCCTGAAAGCATCCGGTTACTGCTTATTATAGGTGAAAGGGTTGAGTATTCTGATTAGAAGAGTATAATAAAGAGTAGGAGAAAAGGCGGAAAAGAATTATAAATCCTGGTGGGAGAAAGAAGCGGAATGTGCAAATGAGTGATTATAAGGGGCGTGTAGGTAATAGGATTTCGGTTCCTGAGGTGAGAGAAGCCGTGAGGGGAGATACCGAACGGCATTATAAGAAAAAAAGAAGTGATTCCCAAAAGTCTTATGATAAAAAGAAGAAAAGAAAATACCAGGAGAAATCTATTGGAACGTCTTTCGGAGAGTTATTGAAAGGGATTAAACTGGAGTGAGTGAGATTCCGTTGGCTGGGATGGATTGTCGTGCTTGATTTCTCTGTTGTCAGAATGGGAAAATCACGATATAATAAAAATAAGATATTTTGCTTTAGAGATGAGGAAAATATTGTGAAGGGATAAAAATATGCAGAAAAAGACACCGGATTACGATAATGTGTTTAAGACTATGAAGAGTAAGCACAAGAGATTGTTTATATCCGTAATTAATGATGTTTTCGAGAAAGAGTATCCGTTAGATACAAAAGTAGAAATTTTACCGTCAGAAGGATACTTGACTGAAAGCGAGACAGTAGATGGGAGCAAGGAAATAGAAGAGCAGATTTCTGATTTCCTGATTAAGATCGGGAGTGAGGTTTACGTGTTGGAGTGTCAGAGCTATGATGACGGCTCTATGGCAATCAGGATTGCAGAATATGCGTTCATTGTTGCGAGGCAGTTCGCAACATGGGATATCGGACATGCGACGATTCCTATGCCGAGATTTTCCGTAATCTATGTCAAACGGACGGAAAGAACTCCGAAGACTACGAAAATTACTTTTACATTTCCAGACGGGCAGGAAGTAAATTACGAATCCACAAACGTAATCTTGGAAGAATTTACAAAGGAATATATTGTTGAAAAGAAGCTGTTCCCTTATATTCCGTTCTATATTGCAAGGTATGAAAAGGATATGATATCTGAAGGAAGTATAGAGAACGCAGAACGGGATTTGGAATATTTCAGGAATGAACTGGTTCGCTTGTATGAAGCGGAGGAATTGACCGATTATGAACTGATCGACTTAAAGGGATTTATAAATACCATTATTACACATATTACAAATGGAAATAAAAATGAGGAAAGGCTGGTGAGTATTATGGGCGGAAAAGTAATTGAGACAGAGTCGGAGAGATTGATTCGTCAAGGTATAAGTCAAGGTATAAGTCAAGGTATAAGTCAAGGTATAAGTCAAGGTATAAGTCAAGGTATAAGTCAAGGTATAAGTCAAGGTATAAGTCAGGGAAAAGCGCAGCTGCTAATTGAACTTGGGCAGGAAGAAGGTCTTGATGATGCGATGCTCCTGAAGAGGATTCAGGAACGGATTGGCGTGTCATTAGAACAGGCAGCCGCCTATTTGGAACAGTATGGGAAACAGACTGTATAGATTTAGATTTGCGAAGCCGGGTGACAATTTGGAGTGAAGGGAGTATTTCTGCTGAGAACGGGAGTACTCCTATTTTTGTGGAAGAACGGATGTTTTTTCTGTAACTCGTCCGGTTTCCCTTGCTATTATTTCGGTATGCCGATACAATAGTATCGAAGGGAGTGAGGACGATGATCCTGGACACACTGTTGAAAAAGCAAAATATGACAAAATATCGTCTTGCAGTGGAGGCAGGCATTCCCCATGCAACTCTGAGTGATATCTGCAGTGGTAAGACTCGGCTGGAAAAATGCTCGGCTGAAACCATTTATAAAATCGCAAGGGCTCTTGGCGTTTCCATGGAGATTCTGACGGAGGACGGAATCCGGGCAACAGAAAGAGAACACATCTATGAGAAGGGATTGCCGGAATACCTGCAGCATGATCTGGATGCGTATAAGGACGGTTTGAAAAAAGGCGTGTCCTATTTGGACTGCCTGTGGGGAGAACTGTATGGCAGCATCAATATTGCACAGATCAATGACGGTGCAATCACGCCGGAACACGCAGAGTATCTGCGGCAGAAATATTTGTGGAGGGAACGAGGATATGAATAGAACCATTGATTTCACAAACTGCAGACGGATGCCTGGGCGGGCTTATAACGGGGCAAACGGAAAAAAGATCGCAGTGGAATTTGAGGGGAATCAGTATATGCTGAAATTCCCTCCTTCCGGAGAGGGAAAGCCCACTGAGCTGTCCTATACCAACAGTTGCTTCAGCGAACACATTGCCAGCGGCATTTTTAATCTTCTCGGCGTAGAGGCCCAGAAAACGATGCTGGGTACGTTTACCATCGCCGGAAAGACGAAGGCAGTGTGCGCCTGCCTGGATTTTACGGCGGAGGGAAAGCAACTTTTGGATTTCTGCTCGATTAAGAACACCATTCTGGATTCTGACTCCAATGGGAGCGGAACAGAGTTGGAGGATGTTTTGGAAACCATCGATAAGCAGCAATTTGTTGATCCTGTCCGGCTAAAGGCTTATTTTTGGGATATGTTCGTGGCAGATGCGCTGCTTGGAAATTTTGATCGCCACAATGGAAATTGGGGATTTCTCTATGACCCGGCGGAGAAAAAGAGCAGTATCGCGCCGGTCTTTGACTGTGGAAGCTGTCTGTTGCCCCAGGCAGATGAGGAAGTGATGCGTAAGGTATTGAACGATCCGGTAGAGAGGGATATGAGAATCTTTCGTTTTCCCACCTCCGCACTCAAACAGAGGGGACGGAAAATCAATTACTATGATTTCTTGCTCCGGGCAGAGGACGAGGATTGCGGTCAGGCCGTTAAACGCATCTATGAGAGAGTGGACATGGAACGGATTGGATCGTTTATTGACGAAGTTCTGTATCTGACGGACCTGCAGAGGCAGTTTTATAAGAGCTATATCGCAGCAAGGCTTGATCTGATCCTTCGGCCCGCTTATGAAATGGTGGCTCAGGAAGCGCCGGAGCAGGCCGGGCCAATGCTTACGATGTAACCGACTTATTGAGATACAAAGAAAAACATATGTTTGCTGAGCATATTTCTCTATGTTTGGATTCATATGTACCGCCTCCTTTGAAAGGAGTATACCATAAGGACGAGATTTGCGGCGGTCTGAAGAGGTAATGTAATCTTCTTACCACGTGTGGGAGAAGCAGGGGGTTCTGGAGACTACGGAGGGGAAGTGATTCATTATGGGTTTATTCCCGCGAGCAACGAGCCAAGCGGGCATGCTTGCATGCACATTTGGCGACTGCCGTGAGGGTCAAATACCCCGCTGCTCTGCAGCGCTACAAATTTGATGCTCCGTTGCTTGCAGCGGGGACTTTGACTGTGTATTGTGCTGGATATTTACGGGAATCAATCCGGTTACTTTCTTACAAGAAAGCATTCCCGATTTTTGCAACAGTATTCAGTTCGTGCAGCAGCGGTGCGACAATTCCGGCAAGTATGGATGTAGCGACGAAGAACTTTGAATGTGATGAAACGGTAGCTTCTCATGGAATTCCTCTTGGTGCGACGGTGAACAAAGACGGCGTTGCAATCCTCTGCAAAGTGGTGCTTCTGTTCAGTGCCCAGACTATGGGAATTCCCATGACTGCGGCACAGATTAGGAAGGACAGGATCGGAATCGGGAGCAGCATCTATGCCAGAAAACCCGGAGACGGATCTGCCAGAGAGCAGGCAGCTTCCTGCCAGAAAGTCTTAGGCGGTATGGCCGATCTGACAATATCTTATGCAGCCAGAAGATACAGGGCGAATCTGATCAATTGGGGAATCCTGCCCTTTGAACTGACGGATATAGGTGATCTGGATAAATTTCAAAAAGGAAGTTATCTGTTCCTGCCGGACATTAAAAAGAAGATAGAAAATGGGGAAGAAGGAATGGATGCCTATATATTAGACAGGGTTCTGTACTGCGCCGGGGCATTGAAGCTCCGGATATTGGAAATATTTTTGTAGAGACATTATTGGGAAAGAAGGGTTGAGTATTCTTGAAATAGGAGTATAATTTAATCTGAGTGAAGGAGTGAGAACGAGAAAAAGGGGATTACATGAATATGTCAATACATAACAATCCAGATCAGGAGAGTGAATCAATGAGAAAACAGCAGAATTTTCAATGGGAAACCATATCATTAGGTACTTGTTATTACCCGGAGCATTGGGACAGATCTCTATGGGAAGCGGACTTGATGCGGATGAAGGCGGCCGGGATCGAGACGATCCGTATCGGGGAATTTGCCTGGAGCAAGGTGGAGCCGCGGGAAGGGGAATTCACCTATGAGTTCTTTGATGAGTTCCTTAATGTAGTCAGAGAAGCAGATATGAAGGTGATATTTGGTACGCCGACGGCAACGCCTCCTGCGTGGCTGACGGAGAAGTATCCAGAGGTGCTCAACTGCCGGATGGACGGGGTGAAGTTCCGGCACGGCATGCGCAGGCATTATAATTATAATTCACCGGTTTATCAGGAATTGAGCGCCCGTATCGTAGAGAAATTTGCAGGACATTATGCAGCACATCCCAATGTGATCGGCTGGCAGATCGATAATGAGATCAACTGCGAGGTGGATGTATTCTATTCGGAGAGCGATACGGCTGCGTTCCGTAAATATCTGGAAGGAAAATACGGTACACTGGAGAATCTGAACCGAGAGTTGGGAATGATATTCTGGAATCAGGAGTACACGAGTTGGGATGAGGTCTATGTGCCGCGTACGACCATCCATGATTCTTCTAATCCGCATCTGACTCTGGAATACTATAGGTTTGTGTCGGAGAGTGCGATTGCATTCTGCAGGATGCAGAGCGATATTATCAGGAAATATAAGAAGCCGGGAGATTTTATCACGACAAACGGTATGTTTGATCATCTTGATAACCACAGACTGATGGATGAAGCGCTGGATGTATATACTTATGATTCTTATCCGAATTTTGCATATTGTCTTTCAGAAGATCCGGTGCATAACCGCGGCCTGAATGACAGGAAGTGGAGTAACCATTTATCCAGGGTGCGTTCTGTCTGTCCGCATTTCGGCATTATGGAGCAGCAGTCGGGGGCGAACGGTTGGAATACCCGGATGGAAGCGCCTGCGCCGAAGCCTGGGCAGATGACGCTCTGGGCAATGCAGAGTATCGCCCACGGAGCAGACTATGTGAGTTTCTTTAGATGGCGTACCTGTACAGTGGGAACAGAGATCTACTGGCACGGTATCCTGGATTATGATAACAGGGATAACAGGAAGCTTCGGGAGATCAGGGAGCTCCATGAGCGTCTGCGTTCGATCCGTGAGCTGGCAGGCGCCGCATATCGGGCGAGCTTTGGTGTGTTGGAGGATTATGACAATCTATGGGATGCGGATGTGGACGTATGGCACAGGCGGGTAGAGAAGGCAAGCAAGAAAGAGATTTTCGCAGCGTCTCAATTGAGTCATACACCAATGGATTATGTGCTGCTGACAGACGGCACGGAGTATGGGGATTTGAAGGATTATCCGGTGCTGTTCTATCCTCACGGACTGATTCTGACGGAGCGAAGAGCGAAGCTTCTAAGAGATTATGCAGAGAAGGGCGGATGTCTTATTATCGGCGCCCGCACAGGGCAGAAGGAGGAGCACGGAAGATGTGTGATGATGCCGATGCCGGGGGAACTTGCACAGCTTAGCGGTACGTCCGTGGAAGAATTTACCTTTGTCGGAGCTATGGACGGGCAGGTATGTATGGAGTGGAACGGCAAGAAGCTTGATACAGGCATCTTCAATGATATCCTGGAGACGGAAAAGGAGGATGTGAAGGTGTTGGCTTGTTTTGCGTCCAACTATTATGAAGGAAAGCCTGCGCTGACGGAACGTGCGGTCGGAGCGGGAAGGGTGATTCATTTTGGAGGAACGTTTACCAGAGATACCGTGCAGGCATTGCTTAGCTATCTGGGGATTTTGGAGCCATACAGAGCACAGCTCGAACTTCCGGAAGAATGTGAATTGTGCGTCAGAGAGAAGAATGGGAAACAGTATATTTTCATATTGAATTATTCACCGGAGGAGCAAGAGATTCGGGTAAAGCAGGAGATGAAAGACATGTTTTCAGGAGAGAAAATATGCGGCGCCGTCAGATTGACAGGGTATCATGTCTTATGCCTTGAGTCAGTTACCACATTGTAAATAATGCAGAAGGTAGATTCCATGCAGAAAATATTGATCGTAGAAGACGACAGAGAGCTTAACATGGCTCTCTGTTATGCAATAGAGAAGAATAAATACACGGCAGTCCAAGCATCTTCCGTCAGAGAAGCCAGGGAAATATACAGAAAAGAAGAAGTGCGGCTGATCATACTGGATGTCAACCTCCCGGACGGAGACGGCTTCGGCTTCTGCAAATGGGTGAAGGAACAGAAGAATACTCCCGTATTATTCCTGACAGCACGGGATATGGAGGAGGACGTATTGGAAGGATATGATTTGGGCGCAGAGGACTACGTGATAAAGCCATTTTCCATGAAAATACTTCTCAGGAAAATAGATGTGATCTTGAAACGTGTGAAAAATGATGATGACAGCATTTTTGACGACGGGAATCTGAAGATTGACTTAAATCGGGCGAAGGTATATATTCTCGGAGAGGAGTGCAGCGTCACGCCCACCGAGCTGCGTCTTCTGAGGGAGTTCGTACTGAATAAGGAACGGCTTCTCACCTACAGCATTCTCCTGGACCGATTGTGGGAGAACGGAGGTCAGTTGATGGACAAGCACGCGCTGGCGGTGAATGTCAACCGTCTCAGGGGGAAGATCGAAGATGAGCAGCACAAGTATATTTCAAATGTATATGGGATGGGATATCAATGGATTGGTCAGTGATCATTGCGGTGTCAGCCGCAGGAGCGGCGGTTGCTGCCGTGTGGAGGATGTACCGGCTTAATAGGGCTGTTTATAGGTTTGAAGAGAAGGTTGAGAATGCGCTTGACGATATCATATCTGGGAAGGGTATATCAGATGGAGGGGAAGATATCACAGATTCTCTCTGGGGCAAATGCGGGGAAAAGCTCTGGCGGGTGAATCGTATCTGGACGAAGAAGGAAGAGGCGGGAAGACGCAAGAAGGAACTGATGAAGGAGCTGATCTCTGATATTTCTCATCAGACTAAGACACCCATTGCCAATATGAAGCTGTATCTGGAATTCTTGCAGGAAGAAGAACTCTCAGGGAAGGGGCGGGAATTCCTTGACCATCTGGAAGGACAGACGGAGAAGCTGGATTTTCTCTTGCAGAGTATGGTTAAGATGTCAAGGCTGGAGACGGGAATGATCCATATCCGGCAGCAGGAGACGAAGCTGTACGAGACGATAGCAGGAGCAGTGGGAGAGATCGTGCCGTCTGCGGCGAAGAAGGGGATAGAGCTGTCCGTAGACTGCGACGAAGATCTTATGGTAAGGCATGACAGTAAGTGGACGGAAGAAGCAGTCTTCAATGTGTTGGATAATGCGGTAAAATATACGGAATCCGGCGGGAGTATCCATGTTGCGGTGAAGTGTCAGGAGGTATTTGCGAAGATCAGTGTGCGCGATACGGGAAAGGGGATCGCGCCCGAACGTCAGGCGGAGATCTTCACACGTTTTTACAGGGAGCCAGAGATCCATGATGAGAGCGGTATCGGTATTGGGTTATATCTGGCAAGGAAGATCCTGGAATTGCAGAATGGGTATATCGAGGTGCGGTCACAGGAGGGCGAAGGTTCGGAGTTCAATCTGTATTTGCCTAATTGAATTAATCAAAAAGGAGTTTCCTTGCAACTGCTGAAAAGGTTGGATATAATGGAGAAGAGATAGGGAGTGTGAAGTGTTATGAATATTTATGTGAATCCTGGAAACGCAGCCTTTAGAAGAGCCTTGAATTCAGATATATATGTTGATAAAACGGATTTGATCGCTGTTGCCAACAGCAGGATCAATAAAACAAATTGTTATATGTGTGTCAGCCGTCCTCGCCGTTTTGGAAAATCCATGGCGGCAGATATGCTTGCTGCCTATTATAGTAAGGGCTGTGATTCGGCAGGTTTGTTTTCCGGGAAAAAGGCAGAAAAAGAAGAGTCTTATTGCATGCATTTAAACCGGCATAATGTAATACGGCTGGATATTCAGCGTTTTTTAGAATCAGAGAGAGATTTGGATGGTTTTATCAAAGAGATTGAGAACAGGGTAATAGCAGAACTGATAGAAGGATTTTCAGATTGTAAGGGAATACCTTCGGACGGCAGATTAAAAGTAGTGCTTGATCAGATATTTAATCAGACCGGAAGCGGGTTTATCTTTATTATTGATGAGTGGGATTGCGTGTTCCGTATTGCAAAAGAGAGAAAGGATATACAGAAGGAATATTTGGACTTCCTAAGAGGGCTTTTTAAAGGTTCCGACTATGTGGAACTGGCATATATGACGGGAATTCTGCCAATCAAGAAGTATGGGGATCACTCTGCGATCAATATATTCAGGGAATTTTCCATGCTTAGCCCTAAGGGACTTGCACGATATTTTGGTTTTACAGAAGAGGAAGTAAAGACGCTCTGTGACCAATATCATGTAGATTATAATGAGACGAAAAAATGGTACGATGGCTACAGGCTTGGGAAGCTGCATATATATAATCCGCAGGCGGTAATGGAATTGATAGAGAGCAGGCAGTTCGGCAGCTATTGGACTGGAACAGAGACCTATGAAGCATTGAAAACATACATTGATCGGGATTTTGATGGTTTGAAGCAGGCAATCATCGAAATGCTTGGCAATGCGCATTGTAAAATCGATCCGTCTACGTCAAGGAACGATATGGTTACATTTAAAACAAAGGATGATATACTGACACTTTTGGTTCATCTTGGCTATCTGGCATTTGATGAGACAAAAGAGGAGGCTTTTATTCCCAATCTGGAGATTAGTCAGGAATTTATGAGGGCGGTCAAGGTTGGAGGTTGGGATGGGCTTATGGATGCAATAGACTCTTCGGAGAGACTTATTCAAAGTACATGGGAATTGGATGGGAGAGCGGTGGCAGACGGAGTGGCTATGATTCATAATAAGACGGCATCGCTTTTGAAATATAATAATGAAAATTCTCTTGTATGTACAGTTCTGATCGCATATTACAGTTCCAAATTATATTATATGGATCCTATAATGGAATTGCCAACGGGTAAAGGGCTGGCTGATGTTGTCTATCTTCCGAGGCGGGATGCTGACAAGCCGGCATTGATCGTAGAATTAAAATGGAATAAGTCAGCACAGGGTGCGATTGATCAGATTAAGAAAAAGCAATACGCGTCATGGATTGAGGAATATACAGGTGATATTCTTTTAGTAGGAATTAATTATCATGTTAAGACAAAGAATCATGAATGTATTATCGAGAGATATGCAAAGGGCTGATGTATTTGAAAAAACACCGGATATTATAAAAATCACAGTTTCGTGATAATCCTGCATTGTGACAGCTTTGTGATTTTTGTCTGATAAGATGGTACTATGTTCAGCAGATAGCAGGTGACAGGCTGGATATGGTACTATTTTTTTTGTAGAAAGGAGCAAAAACATGGAGTCAAATATGGTAGAGACAAGAGGGTTAAAAAAATATTACAGGCTGGGCGACAATGTGGTCAAGGCATTGGACGGTGTGGATTTTACGGTCAGAGAACAGGAATTCGTTGCGATCATCGGAAGGTCGGGAAGCGGCAAGAGTACGCTTCTTCATATGGTGGGCGGTCTGGATACGCCTACGGAAGGCGACGTATATGTGGCGGGGAGAAATTTGTCCGGCATGACGAAGGAGGAGCTTGCGGTGTTCAGGAGGAGGAAGGTGGGATTCATATTCCAGAATTATAATCTGGTGCCGGATCTGAATATCTATGAAAATGTGGTTCTTCCTATAGAGTTGGACGGAAAGAGGGTGGACTGGGAATTCGTGGAAGAGATTCTGGATGTGCTGAAGCTTACGGAGAAGGGGGAAGCATTTCCGGGCAATCTGTCCGGCGGCCAGCAGCAGAGAGCGGCCATTGCAAGAGCGCTTGCGTCGAAGCCCGCCATTATCCTTGCGGATGAGCCTACCGGGAACCTGGATACAGCGTCCGGCCATGATGTATTGGGATTATTGAAGGCGGCGGCGAAGCAGTTTCAGCAGACGATCGTTCTGATCACCCATGATCAGGATATCGCCCAGATGGCAGACCGGATCGTGTGCATTGAGGACGGGAAGATCAGGAAGGAGCGCGGTCTGTATGCTTAGGAACAATAATACGCAAGTTTTAACCCGGATGGCATGCAGAGCTCTTAGAAGCAACAGGCGCCGGAGTGTTACTATGATTCTGGCAGTTTGGCTGTCTGTGTTCATGCTGTTCAGTGTATTTACGGTCGGTGTGACATATTTTGAGATGCAGAGGTTACAGAATATCCGTATGAGCGGCGGGGAATTTGATGCGATCATGTACGGTGTGACGAAGGAGCAGCTTAAGACCTGCCGGGAGAACGAGGATATCCTAAGGTTCGGAGTACACGCTGTATCAGGGTATATTGAGGAGACAGAGTATGACAATACACCGGAAGTGGTGCTTATGTGGGCAGATGAGACCTGTTGGAATGAGATTCTGGCTCCGGCGCGGGAGAGAGTAGAAGGGCATTATCCGGTGGAAGAGGATGAAGTCATGGTGACGGAATATGCTCTGGAGAAATGCGGATTCCAGGGACTTAAGGTTGGTGATGAGTTTACCGCCGTCTATGGAGCAAGGGAGAAAAAGTGTGAAAAGACCTTCCGTATCTCGGGGATCTGGGAGGGCTTCGGAGAGAAAAGCGCATTCTATGTGTCGGAGAAATTCTATGAGCAGACGGATTTTGACCCGGCAGACGTCTCTTCCGGCAGGTTTTTGATAGATTTTCGGCAGAAGTTGATCTCGCAGGAGGAGCAGGATACATTTATAGAATCGATGAAGCTGGGTAAGAAGCAGAGATTGTTTTTTGTGGCGGATTTCGCGTATTCCATTCAGATATTGTCCGGGATCGCGGGGCTTGCGCTGGTGACCTGCCTGTGCGCATATCTTCTGATCTATAATATCATGTATCTGTCTGTGGCGGGCAGCATCCGTTACTATGGATTGCTGCAGACGATCGGGACGACTGGGAGACAGATCTATTGCCTGATTCATCGGCAGATGCTTCTGGTTGGCGGAATTGGGACGGCCGGCGGAATACTCTTGGGAGGCGGTGTGTCATTCTTTGTAGTTCCGTCCGTCATAAAGTCCTTGGGAATCCGTATGGGTAAGGGCGGGGAGATTACGGTATCGTTCCATCCGGCAATTCTGCTTCTGACTATGCTTCTTACCGGGATTACCGTCTATGCTGCAGGAAGAAAACCGATGAAGATCGCGGCCGCATGTTCGCCGATGGAGGCCCTTGGCTACCGGCCGGCGGCTGATGTAAAACGCAAAGAAGGGTTCATTATCGGCAGACGCCGGGAAGGCAGAAGCCATAATGCCGCAAGAGTTAAGGAGAGGAACGGCCGCGGGTATTTTGGCCGTGATGTAAGCGAGCAAGCGAGGATATGGCGCATGGCGAAGGAGCAGATCACGAAGGACAAGAAAAAGGCAGGTATTGTTATGCTGTCTCTGGCAGCAGGTATGTCGGTGTTCCTGTGTATGTCGACGATTCTGACTTCGCAGGCGGAAAGAGAGTATAATTATAATTTCAGGGATTTTGATATGGTCGTAAGGAATGATACCATGAAGAAAGAAGAGCAGGAAGACCGTATCCAGATCTTTGATTGGCAGGTACTTGACAAATTGAATGATATCAATGGTGTGGCCGGGACGGAGCCGCTGATCTATACGGAGATAACCGTGCCCTGGGAATCGGAATTTGTCGATATGTGGATGCGGGAGTTCTATGAGACCTGGATGGACATTCCTTATGAGGATGAGATCGATGAGTATAAGGAATTCCCGGAGAATTTTGGATCTTCTCTGGTGGGGATCGGCAGGGCGGATCTGGAAGCGCTGAACGAGCTGTCAGAGCAGCCGATAGATGAAGAGGACTTCCTTGCGGGCAAGACCTGTCTGCTGTACCGGAACGATCTGGATCTCCAGAACAGTGATGTAGCAGGCCAATCAGTTACCTGCGCTGATTATGAAGACAGAGAGAATACATTGACTTTCGAGATCGCCGGTCTGGCCGATGCCAATGATTATACGGCTCTGCTCGGTTATCCGCCTACGATCATCGTCAGCGAACAGGCAGTGAAGGAATTTGCAGAAGAACCGGTAATATTTAAAATAGGCATCCGGTATCAGGAAGAATATGATGAAGGGACGGAAGCGGAGATAATTTCCGTATTGGATGACAGTCCCTACGGAAAGGATTATTCTTATGAATCCAGAATCGAGATGAAGAAAGAGGTAGAAAAGGCCCAGGGCAATATGATGGAGGTAGGAATCGGAATCGCGTTGATCCTTGCCGTAATCGGAATTATGAATTATATCAATACATTTATCGGCAATATTCAGAACAGGCGTGTGGAGATAGCCGTGCTTGCGAGTATCGGGATGACGGGAAGACAGGTGAAGCGGATGCTGATCCTTGAAGGGCTCATGTATGCCGGCGGGGCCTGGGTGATCACGGGAGCTTTCGGAATGGCAGTCACTTACAGGCTCTACCAGTCGATGAATTATGCAGGGGCAGATTTTGTCATTCCTGTGCTGCCGCTATTGTCGGCGGTATTGATCTCGCTTCTGATCTGTCTCAGCGTGCCGGCGGCGGCCTACCGCGATATCGAGAGGAAAGGGCTCGTGGATTATATTAAGACGGCGTCCCTTTAGAACAGAGAATCCCGTCTGGGAATCTGGCGCATCATTGCATTAAGCCGCCTGATTCCTGCGGGATTCTTCTTTTGTATATATTTGATAAGGCGAAGTATAGCTTATCCCCTCAGCCGGAATCTTCCCACCAGATCCTTCATAAGCTGGGACTGGCTTGACAGCTCTTCACTGGCTGCCGCGCTCTCCTGTGCGGTTGCGGAATTGGTCTGCACTACGCTGGAGATCTGGTCGATTCCCATGGTGATCTGGGAAATAGCCTCTGCCTGGTTGTTGCTGGCCTCGGAGATCTGGCTGATGATATTGGCAACCTCTTCCACGCCTTTTACGGTCTGGAGTAAGGATTGCGCGGTCTCATCGGCGATCAGGGTTCCGTTCTCTACTGCTCTTAAGGAATTCTCGATCAGAACAGAAGTATTCTTGGAGGCTTCCGCACTCTTGCCTGCCAGATTGCGCACTTCATCGGCTACTACTGCGAAGCCCTTGCCGGCAGTTCCGGCACGCGCCGCCTCTACTGCGGCATTCAGCGCAAGGATATTGGTCTGGAATGCGATATCCTCGATAGTTTTGATGATCTTTCCGATCTCATCGGAACAATTGCTGATATTGTTCATAGCCTGCATCATTTCCTGCATCTTCTGATTGCTCGTCTGCATCTCGCTTCCGACAACGCCTGCCATGTGATTAGCTTGCCGCGCATTTTCTGCGTTCTGCTTTACCTTCTCGGATATCTCATTGATAGTAGCGGCAAGCTCTTCAACGGAGCTGGCCTGCTCGGTGGCTCCCTGGGAAAGAGCCTGGGCTCCGCTGGATACCTGATCGGAACCGCTTGCAACCTGAGCCGAACTCTCGCTGATCTGCAGGATCGTGTGGTTGAGCTTCTCTGCAATCGCCCGGAATGAGATCAAAAGAGGCTTAAAACCGCCGGTGTATTCTGTCTCGCAGGTAGAGTCTACCGTAAAATCACCGGAAGCCATCTGGGCCAGGAACTTGTTCTCGTCGTCGATGATCATCTGGAGCTTGCGGATCAGTTCACGTACCTGGTCGGACAGAACACCAAGTTCATCCTTGGAAGTGTAGGAGATATCTATATCCAGATCGCCCTGAGCCATTCGGGAAGCTGCTTTTTCGATCTCGAAGATCGGGAACTTGATTCCCCGGATGATCACGAATGAGAAAAAGACTCCGATTATAATAATAATTATGATAATGCCGGCCTGGAAGATGAGGGCGTTCCGGTAAAGTCTTTCACTGGAGGCTGTTTCTTCCTCGCTGCCGTTCTGGTTGTATGTAACGATGTCGCTAAAAGCGGTGTTCAGAGAATTATATAGTTCTACACATTCTCCTTCTAAGATAGAACGGGCTTCATCTGTATTGCCCTGCTTTGCCAGCGCTATCAGTCTGTCGTCCGCCTGGCTGTACTGCGTCCAGAGGTTCAAGGCATTCTCGTAATACGGTTTTTCTTCCTGATCGATCAGGCCTTCGTATTTGGCAAGAAGCGTCTCCATCTCGCTTTTTTCTTTTTCAAGGTATTGGAGGCTTGATTTTTCGGTGTTTTTTGAAATGGCTGTGAGATAGCCTAGTTCATTGAGTCTGATATTGGAGAGCGTAGCGGTCATAGCCCTTCCCGTATCTACGCTTGGAAGCCAGCTTGTTGAGATATCGCTGGTCTTCTCGTTTAGTCTTCCCATCAGATTAAAAGACATGCCTCCGATGATGAGCATACCGATCAGCGCAACGCCTACGAGAATGTAGAGCTTGAAACTGATCTTAAGATTTCGAATTCGCTTTATCATGTCAAATGTCTCCTTTCAATTTCGTAGCTTCTTATGTATGTGACATTAAAACGAAACTTTATACATATATCGGCAGGTTGGATAAATTTGATAAACAGGAATGAGATATTTTAATATATAATAAAGGAAAGAGAGTTATTATAAGAAAGCGGTGAGAAGAGCAGTGTTAAGATTAAGAGAGATTATGTCTATGCCGGTATTCCAGGGATTCAGGCTGGTTGCCGGTGAGGGAGGAATCGACAGAGAGGTAGGAACGGTCAGCGTGATGGACGCGCCGGATATCTACAAGTGGATGAAAGGCGGGGAATTCCTCATCACTTCGGGGTATGTGGTGAAGGATTGCCCGGAGTATATCCGGTCCCTCATTATCAATCTGGATAAAGGAGGAGCCGCTGCCCTGGGGGTCAAGTTTGACCGTTTTATCCATGAATTCCCGGAAGACGCCCTTAAGGCAGCGGATGAACTGAATTTCCCGATCGTGTCGATTCCCTATGAATTTGCGTTTACGGATGTGATCGATCCGGTGCTGTGGGAGGTGGTAGACAGGCAGTCGAGAAGGCTGCTCTACTCAGAGCGCATTCATGAAGCATTTACCAGGATGGTGCTTAAGGATGAGGAGATCCCGGCGATCCTGGCCTTCTTAAGGCAGCATATCCACCGGGAGACGGCATTTATAGACACCCGCTTTTCCAAGATATACTTTGCGGCGGGGACAGAAGAAGCGAGTGTGATATATGAGGATTGGAACGGATGGGATGTGGATGCGGGGACGGTGCCCGGACAGTCGGAGAATTACGGGTTCTACAGGATGCATATTAATGAAGAAGAGTACGGATATATCATCCTTGGAACGCAGCTTGACGGGTTTGATGAATTTTTCAGGGATTATTACCAGATTGCGATCGAGCAGGCGGGAATCATCCTGACGCTTAAGATACAGAAGCAGATGGCGACGGTGCAGATAGAGACAGAATATAGGGAACAGTTTGTCCAGGATATTCTGACAGGCAATATACGGTCTAAGGAGGAGATCATCAACCGCGCCCGAATCTATAACTGGAACTTTTACTTTGGCGGTATTGCGGTTATTGTTGACATTGACCGGTTCAAGGATCAATATCTGCAAGAACTGGATATGGAGAGGAACCGCAGGCTTGACGGAATGATCCGGCGGATCCTGAATATCAGCAGGCGGATTGCCGGCAGAGAATTCCAGAATTATGTGTACAGCAGGATGAGCGACCAGATCGTATTCGTGATCTCTGAAACATACAATAAGAGGAGCCGGTTCATGGAACGGATCAAACTTGTCTTCGGGGAGATAAAAGAGGAGATTCACAGGTCAGTCGCGTTCACGGCTACAATTGGCGTGGGCAATTACAAGAAGGACATTGCGCACATAAAAGAGAGCTATGAGGAGGCCAGAAGGTCGGTCGTGATTTCCAGAAATATGCTGCGGGAAGACGTCGTATCGGTCTATGATGAACTGGGAGCGTACAAGCTGTTGTCTTTGGTCAGTACGAGTGAGGAGGCGAAGGAGTTCCAGCGCTTGTATGTGCAGAGAATCAGAGAGTATGATATCAAGCATCATACGGAGATGTTGAAGACGGCGCTGGTCCTTGCTGCCTGCGGATGGAATTTAAAGGAAGCGTCGGAAAGACTGTATATCCACTATAATTCTATGAAATACCGTTACAGGAAGATCTGCCAGATCTTGGAAATGAACCTTCAGGACCAGGAACAAAGGCTGAATCTGGAACTGGCGTTAAAGCTATATCAGATTCACGCTTACCGATAGACATGTTGTATCATAAAGACAATAAAAGGGCAAGAGTCTAGTCTCTGATAGACGATGATATATCGGATGCGGATTGATATAATCAGAGAATAGCAACGGTAGTGGCGAAACAACAAGTAGGAGGTATGGACATGTACAAGAATAAGGTCGGACTGATGGACAATGTGCTGGCGACGGTAAGAGGAAACGAGATGAAGGATACCATTGGGGATATAGGGGCAAGCGGACGGCTTCTCCTTAGAGGAGGCCGCGTGATCGATCCGAAGAATCAGATCGATGCGGTGAAGGATATCCTGATCGACAGCGGGACGATCTGTCAGGTTGGGGAAGATATCCATGCAGAGAGCGGCGACAGGGTCATCGACTGCGAAGGGCTGCTGGTGCTGCCGGGACTGATCGATATGCATCTTCATCTGGGGGATCTGTTTGAGGTGAGCACGAACCCTATATTCTGCGCAGCGGAAGACGGCGTGACGCTGGGACTGTCACCGGGAGCGGGCAATACATTTATGGCGCCGTCTTTGCTGGGGGCAGAGGTGGATCATGGCGTACCGATCAATCTGGGAGTATATCTGGGAGCGGTCAATGTTCTTGGCACACGGATGTCAGAAGAAGAATTGATTAAAATGTTCAGAGGCGAGATGGACGCGGATACGCTGTCTGAGAAAATGAGCCGGAACGGGATCACGAATACGACGGCAGCTCTGACGGTCGGGATCAAGGATCATATGGGACACTTTATCATGCCGGATGAGAACATAGAGAAGATCTTCGAGATCACATCCAGGGCGAATCTGATCTATATGTCGCACACCCAGGATCCAGAGCATGCCGAGAGACTGGCAGGCCTGTCTAAAGGGCGCCCGCTTCACCTGGCCCATGCTACGGCGGCTGGATGCGGCACGCACATGGGGGCGGCAGAGGGAATGAGAAGAGTCATTGATCTGGTTGACGGCGAGAATATTACGGCGGAATTTGTAACCACTATGCTGCGTGCGGGACACGGAAGCAGGGAAGGTCTTAAGCTTCCTGCCGAATCGCAGAAGCTTGCCTATGACGCGCTGAATTCCGGTAAGGTTCGGATACTGATCTCCGACGGGCAGAATCAGGCGACTATGAAAGGATTCGGCGATACAAGGGATAATATTCCTGCGATCCTTGAACTGGCGGATATGGGAGTGCTGACGCTTAGTCAGTCCGTCGCGGCAATGACCTGCAATCCGGCGGAACTGATCGCAAAGAGAACGGCGAATGACTGGTGGACGGAGAAAACCGGGCATCTTGGAGCGGGGGCCCTGGCTAATGTAACAATTGTTGACGAAGCGGACAAGCTGGCTACATACACGATCGTAAACGGGGAGATCGTGTCGTTCGAGAACCGGGCGGTCAGAAGAAACGCAGGGGCCGGAGGCTGGGTCAGCAAATTCGGTATGGTCAGGAAGACAGGAGTGGGCGAGCTTGTGATGTTTTCCTATCAGAAATAATCGGATAGAATAGGCGGCTAAAGGAGAAGGAAATTGAGAGAGGAAGCAGGATGTAAACCAACGATAGAAGAATGTAGGAAAGTCTTAGAGAGTCTGGTGAGAGTGGATACCTGCCAGCCGGAAGGCAACGAGGGGAAGCTTGCCGATCTGATCAGGCAGATGCTTCCGGAGGGTCTTAAGTGCAGGAAGCTTGTTCATTCATCCCAGAGGGCGTCCCTGGTCGTTAAGGTGGAAGGGGAGGCCGAAGAGGGGGGACTGGCTCTGATCGGGCATCTGGATACGGTGGCATGCAGTGAGCAGGACGGCTGGGCCTATCCGCCGCATCAGGCAGAGGTGAAGGGAGATATCCTATACGGTCGCGGAGCTGCCGATATGAAAGGCGGCGACGCGGCGATGATATTGACTTTGCAGCAGATCGCCCGCAGCGGTAAGAAGCCGGGGAGATCGATTTATTTTTGTTTTACTGCAGACGAAGAGAGTAAGGGAATGGGGATCTGCTCTATCGTAGAGGAGAAGTGTCTGGATCAGGTGGAGGAGGTTATCATCTGTGAACCGTCCGATGAGAAGATCGGTATCTGCGAGAAGGGAGCGCTGTGGCTTCGGACCGCGGTACGGGGGAAGGCTTCTCATGCGTCAAGACCGGAACTGGGGGTCAATGCGGTAGAGTACGGGATTCATTTTGCCAACAGGCTTAAGGCGGCGGTGGAAGGGAACAAGAGCCACCCCATTCTGGGGCAGGACACCGTGTCGGTCACGAGATTTGACGGCGGGGTCATGACGAACATCATTCCGGCCAGTGCACAGATGGAACTGGATATACGCACGGTTCCGGGTACATCCCATGACGATATCATCCGTACAGCAGATGATATCTGTAAGGAGATCATGAGTATGCATCCGGCGGTACATATGGAGATTGAGATCCTGAATAACAGGCCGGCATTAGAAACTCCGCAAGACAGCCCGTTTGTCAGGCGTGTGATGGAGACGGCAAAAAGGACGGGGATATCAGGAGAACCAAAGGGGTTGTATTTTTATACAGACGCGTCGCAGATGATGTTTGGCAGAACGGTTCCGTTTGTCATAGCGGGACCGGGAGATGACGCGCTGGCGCATTGTGTAAATGAGCATATTTCTCTTTCAAGCGTTGCGAGGTATACCGAGTTGTACAGCAGATACATCATGGAGCATTATTACTAATGGTTAATACGAGGAGGATAGAGATGAATGAGACGGGAAAAACACATAGCAGGGGACGGTCGGCGGGATCTGCTGCCGGACTTGCGGTGTGTATTGTAATTGGTTTTGTGTTTTATTTTGGTTTGACGGCTCTTAGCGGGACGGCTCAGGCGTTGGACTATAACAATTTGATTGACGGGATATTGGATTCGTTCCCGAAGCAGACGGCATGGTTTTTTATGAATTTTACGGAGGCGCAGTTCTATGCAAGCGTATTTGCCGGGATCGGTCTGATCCTTGGAGGCTTTGCGGCGTGGATACTGGCGCTTAAGAATTCTAAATACGCGGGATTCGACATCTGCTATGGGAGCAGCACCATGTTCCCGTGGGTGCTGGCGTCCCAGGTGCTTTCTCTTGCGCTGGCGCTCTTCGTGTTCCGGTACATCGAAGGATTCGCGGATCCGCAGGTGACATGGCTGAATACGTTTATCACGGTAGTAGGCGCGCCCCCGGCAGTCATGCTGCTGTACGGGCCAAGCGTATCTGCGCTGCTTACGGCTTCGGTCCTTGGAGGCTTGATCTGTGCGCCGACGGCGGTCTGGATCGGGAATTCCATCGTTACGCCGCTGAACCTTCCCGGAGTTGTGGCGAATGTGTCGGCAATGGCGGTTACCGGGATCATAGTCTGTATGGTATGCAAGGTTCTTCCGTTTGTGAAGAAGGCCGAGATAAAGCCGCACAGAAGCGGGAGCGTCAATGAAGATGTGTACAGTACGTCCTGGTTCATCAGAAGAGTTCTGGCGGATTTCTCAGAAGCGCCCTTTTATGGAAATGAAGTCGCGTCGATCTTCTTACTGGCGGGTGTGACGATCAGCACGATCATCTGCGGGACACACGGAGCATACGGCTCGGGCGCTGTTCCGGCGATCCTGCTGTCTCAGTTCGTGGGTGCGGCGGTCGGAGTATTTCTCTATGTAGATAAGTTTGCAGACGGAGGATGGTATGCGACCTATGTGCCGGTAGTAAGCGTAGGACCGGCGTGTGTGCTGTTCTTTGGAGCGACCGTTCCGGCTGCCCTGTTCGCGGGAGTGCTTGGAGGCATCATGGGCGGTCCGGTAGCGCAGTATTTCTCGGAGAAGCTGCCGGAGGGAGTGCACGGAACGGTGGCGAATGTTACGTCGATGACGGTCTGCACCGTCATTACGGCGGTGGTGATGGGGGCGCTGCCCTGGTTTTAGAATAATAAATGATTCAATGGGGACGCAGTAAAATGCAATTTTACTGCGTCCCCATTTGACTAAAATCTCTGACTAGAATCCTAGATTCCGTCCCTTCTCCATATTCGTAAGCTGGCGTTCGCCTTCGTCTGCGATCATGCGGAAGTCTTGGATCGTCTGGGCCATCTGCGGCAGCGCCTTTGCCTTATATGTGCTGATATCGTCAAGGGCAGACAGGGTATCTGCAAACGCCTGTTTTAAGGTGTCTGGGGAAATGCTTGCTTCTACGGCTTCTCTCTGGATTGCAGTGCCCTGTTCTTTTAACATTCTTGAAGTCGCGCTGATCATATTGTTCGTCGTCTCGTTGAGTATCTGCACCTTCTCAAGGACGATTTTCTGATTATACAGCGCGCCGGCTACCGTGACGGCAACACGGAGTGCGGCAACTGTTACGGTCTGTGCGCGGTCGACCGCGCGGATCAGTTCCAGATTATTCTTGCGGATTACTTCCATAGCGATGATTCCCTGTTGGTTTACCACCAGTAATTGCTGGAAATCCATTAGCCGCTGTCTGAGCGGGAAGATGATCTCTTCTTCTACGAACTTGATACGTTCTTCTGATTCGCCGGAGACCTTGGCGTTCTCAACAGCGTTGGCAAGATAGCTGTCAAGCTGTGTTCCGAGTTCGATCTTCTGTGTCAACTGCTTTGTCAGGTCACGCATGGCGGCCTGTTCGATCTCCAGAGTGGTGTTGTCGTTCTTAAGCGTGTTCCGCCCCTTTTCTAATGTTTTTACAATGCCGGCAATCTCGGCGTCAGCGGTCTTAAACCGTTCAAAATACCGGCGAATCGGATTGAAGACCTTGCCAAGCACGCCTGTCTTGGTAAAATCAAGGCCAGACGGGTCAAGATCCCTCATCTTGACAGACAGCTCTTCCAGCCCTTTTGCCACTTCGCCGGATTCTCCGCCGGCTTTGCCGAATTCTCCCATACGTTTTTGGAGGATACTGTTTTTGGCCTGAGATTGTCTGACGATATCAGAGCCGAATGTCTCTACTACCTGGACGAATTCTCTGCGCTCGGCGAGAGAGTCGAGGTCCACGCCCATGATCTGGTCGGCTTTGTCTTTGACGGCGCCGGCAATTACAGTCTTCACTTCGCTGGTCGGCGCAAGTTCTGCTGCTACTTCTTTTTTGATTTCTTCGGTATTCGGTAAATCCAGTGTAAATCCGCTCATATATCTTACTCCTTATATTCATGAATTGTGACAGTTCGGACAAGCTGTACTAGTGTGCTGCCTGAATATAATGCAGACAGTACACTGGAGTTACATGCTTGCGTTAAATAGTGTCTTAAGCTGGTATACGACGTCGTCGGTGGATGCGTCGATGCTTGCGGCCTCATTCACGGAGCTGATGCTCTGAAGCGCCGACAGGTCGGCGTTGTAACCGATGGTATATACCGGTATCTTTAGTCCGCTTAGGATGTCCCGGACATCGTTCAGGTTATAACCGACATTGGTTTCCCCGTCGCTTAGGACGAACAGCATCGGTTTGGCATCGGGATATTCGTCCGTCATCCCCCGGATCATATCCAGTGCAACGCAGATCGCGTCGAAGGTGGCGGTTCCGCCGGAGGCGAATAGATTTTCTACGCTTCCTTTGAAATACGTCTGCTGTTCTAAGTTAAACTGGCCGATCGGTACTTCGATCGTCACGTCGTCTGAATAGCTTACAAGTCCGATGTAATTATCAGGATTGATATATTTCATACTGTTGATCAGAGAAGTCTGAAGAGCGATCAGCGGTTCGCCGTCCATACTGCCGGAAACATCCGTTACGAATACGCCGATCACCGGACGTCCGGTGTCCTTGTTCGTCTTATATAATTTCTGTGCGGCTGTCAGGATATCGCCGGAAACAGGTTCATATTCACACTTATAATCAGACATTCCGTTGAAACCGTATTCTTCAGCACGTTTTACAGCCTTGCTGTCAGCGCAGTATTCTGCAAAAAGCTTCAGGATCTCTTTTTGTTCCGGGCTGGCAGAGTCGATACTTACCAACGGATTATCATGCCGGTAGCCGTAAGGGGTGAATTTGTAGTTCTTAGACAGCATGGTATCATTCATATACGATTGATATTCCATGATGAATCCATCCAGGGAACCGTTCTCGGCGGCGTCTCGCATCTGCATGGTTGTCAGAGCAACGAACGGCACGTTCTTCTGGAACTTCTGGAAACCGGCTGTTGCCGTCTCGGACAGCGGGTTGTCAAGATCGTATCGCTCCAGGGTGCAGATCAGGAAGTTAAGCCCGGCACTGCTGGCAAAGGGGTTGGTGTAGCCCATCGCGAACTCTCCGGCTTCGGTTGCTTCTGTAATTGCTTTTAGATCTACGCTTCCGTATTTTTCTACGATCTGATCGTAGGTTTTGTCGGAGAGAAGGATTCCGGCAACATTACCCACCAGACTGTCGGCGACAGTCTCCGTGGCGGTGCCTTTGGAGTTCAGCATATCTACCCAGAGCATGCTGGAAGGTGCGAATCCCTCGGGAACGGCTTTGCCGGTGGCAATGTAGTCAAGGGCCTGTCCGCTGTTGACATTGCGGATCTGAACGGAGATCTTCTGTCCGCCTACCTGGTATCCCTCCTGGTTGAATTCTTCCGCCATCTCGCAGAGCCATCCGTCTGTCCCGGTGCCGGCCTTCTCCGGGGAAGAATAGATCTCGGCGTACAGACCGGTATCGGCTTTGACCTGAACCGGGCAGGTATCGATATCCGGCAGCTCCGAAGCTTCGTCCTCTGCCGAGTCGTATTCGATCGGCGACTTGATCGGGGTGCCGTTTGAGGGGTTGATCTTATCTACCATCCTGGTCAGACGTTTTTCGGCGCTTTCTTTGGAAATCACTTTCTCGGATTTGCCGATGTTGCGCGTCACGTAGATACCGCCGAAGACTGCGGCGCATACAAGAATGACTACGACAACCATAATTCCAGCAATTTTCTTATTCATAGGCTGTTCCTCCGTTACGGTCGGTGAGTGTCTCACCTCTTAGTAATAATACTTTGTTTCATCGATCAATTTCTTGATCTCATTGATAATATTTGGTTTCATCGATCAGTTTCTCGATCTCATGGATCAGTTCATGGTTCAGGCTTGCGTCATCCCCGGAAGTCAGAGAAGAGATCTCCATTGCCAGTGCGTCCAGTTTGAGAAGGATCTTCTCGTTGAGGGCGATCGTTGATCTGACATTGTCAAAATTCTTCTGGTACAGCCGAAGCTGTTCTTCCTGGATATCGTCGGGAATATCGTCTTCCCGGTAGTGCTTAAGCCTTGCGTATTCCTTCTCGTCAAAGAGACGCATGCGGTTCGCCATTGCAACCACATTCTTGATGGCGGAGACTTCCGCCGCGGCTGCCACGCTGTCGAACTTGTCAAAGCTCATAGAACCCCTGGTGAACTTCTGCTCCAGAATGCCGGATAGCCGGCGCCGGCATTTTATAATGCGGTCAAGCTGATCGGAAGCAGTCTTAGCCATGCTGCCGAAATATCTGCCGCCGCAGTGATCCTTCAGGATGTTCTTCGCTTTTTCCAGGTCGGGAACATCTTCCAGCATAACTGGTTTTTGATTCGGGCCTTTTAACAGGGCGATATTAGACAGGAAGAAGAGCGCGGTCAATACAAGAGCTGCTATGATGGACATTCCTGCCCGGAATATACTGTAGTCCGACAGCCGCAATGCTACAAGACCCGGCGAATACAGGACTACGGCGGTAACTGCAATACATAGATTGACAGCGATCAGTTTCAATAATTTTTTCAATACATCTCCTCCTGCCTGGACATAAGGATCTGATCGTCTATTTTTCTGCAGCTCCTAAATGTCTGTTTTTGTAGAAAAATGTTTCGTTTCTTAAAATTATTATACGACACATTTTATAATCTGACAAGTCGTAGAAAGACATTGAAAATATCTATATAATCCGATATAATTAATACAACATATGATGGTTAACAATTAAAAGGCGGTGAAAACATGGAGGTATTAGAAATGACTGATAAGGAGTTAATTACAACAACTATTGACAGATATACTGATTTGCAGCAAATTAAAAAGGCTAATGAAGGACATAAGAATGAAGTTCTTGAATATCTCATTAAAGTGACTACGGCAAAGCTATCTTCTCTGGGGGTGAATGTTGAGGATATAACATTGTAGGTGTTCTAATATTTGACATATTTTGAAGAGAATGGCTATAATATACTTAACAAGGGAGCCGTTAGTCAGATGAAGCCTGACCGCCGGCAAAATAAGTGTTATAAAAATAAGCGCCTTACTTTACCAGAGTAGGGGCGCTTATCTTCTATTGCTGCGTATCGTAATAACAAGAAAGTAAAAATGATGATAAGAAATAAGCATCCAAACTTGGGCGGTAGGGATGCTTATTTCTTTTTATGATTGTCTATGTAAGACAGAGCCGCAAACAATACAAGTAATAATGAATCGGGAAGGGGATCATGATCCGGCCGCCTGCAGAGCGCCGGGGGTGATGTTTGAAGAAAATAGTACCATATCAGTATCAAAAAAACCGAAAACGTTGATCCTGCAACATTTCCGGTCTTTGGTAAGCAGATAACGGGAATCGAACCCGCCTCTCCAGCTTGGGAAGCTAGCATTCTACCGATGAACTATATCTGCATATGAAGTATTATAATACATTTTACGAAGAAATGCAATCATTTTGTAAAGTTAAGAAAAAATTCATAATTTCTATCGAAAAAGTTTGGATTATTGTTCTATAATGGTAGAATAGAAAATGGGAGGAGTGCGGATGGACAAAGTAATAGAAGTAAAGGATCTGTATAAGCTATACCGTGTGGGCGATGAAGTCGTGCGGGCACTGAACGGAGTCGGATTCGCGATATATGAAGGGGAGTTCTGTGCGATCGTCGGGACGTCAGGCTCCGGTAAGTCAACTCTGCTGAACATGCTTGCGGGCCTTGAGAAGCCGACCAAAGGCAGTGTCGTGATCGCGGGGCAGCATATTGAGAATCTGACAGAGGAACAGTTGGTGCGGTTCAGGCGGGAGAATGTGGGCTTTATCTTTCAGTCCTTTCATCTGCTGGGAACTATGAATGCTCTGGAGAATGTGGCGCTGCCCTTAAGTTTCCGGGGAGTTCCAAGGGATATACGGATGCGCAGGGCGGATAAGATGCTGGAGCTGGTGAAGCTTAAGAAGCATAAGAAGCATCTGCCGAATCAGATGTCAGGAGGACAGCAGCAGAGAGTAGGTGTTGCAAGAGCCCTGGTGGTGGATCCGAAGATCATATTTGCAGACGAGCCGACAGGTAATCTGGACTCTCATACATCGGAAGAGGTGATGAGACTAATGCAGCAGGTGGTGAGAGAGCAGAGGAAGACGCTTGTGATGGTAACCCACGATGCGCATCTGGCAACTTATGCCGACAGAGTCTTTCATATCCGGGACGGAAAGATTCTTAAGATTGAAGATAACCGGAAGATAGCAATTGAGGAGGGCAATCGAAGATGAAACTACTGAAAAAACTGCTGATGGGAGTATGCATGGCCGCACTGCTGGCGGGGATGACGGGGCCGGCTGATATCAAGGCTGCGCCGGCCGGATCGGTCACTGTTACGTCTGACGGGAATAAGGCGCCTACATTTACGGCGGAAGGGGCGCAGGAATGGACGCTGCTTGTACATAATAATTCTGATACAGTTCTGAGCAATGCGGTGATCGCGCCAAGGCTCGGCGATACCAATGATGAATGGCCGTTTAAGACGGAGTACCAGAATTATGCACAGAGGATAGAAGAGATCCCGGCGGGAGAGGCTGTGCCGGTTACCTTTGTATTTGAACAGCGGGAGGATGTGGCGACGGCAAGACATACGCTGCAGTTTGATGTGTTTACAGAGAACGGAGAGGAGCCGGCGGCTTCCCAGAAGTTCTATGTCAATACGACTGCCAAGTCTGCGGATAACCCGGGAGATCAGTTGGTTGACCCGGATAAGATTATCGGCGGAGACCTGTCCTTAGGAGATATCGGCGGAGATATGATCACGCCGGATGCCGGCGGCTTCAGCAACGGAGGAGTATCAGGAGGCGGAGGCGGCTCGGATTCCACTTCTGTCCCGAGGGTGATCGTTACCGGGTTTAATACGGATCCGGCAGAGGTACATGCGGGAAGCAATTTCACGCTGATCATCCATCTGAAGAATACCTCTAAGGCAACGAAGGTCAGCAACATGCTGTTCGATCTTACGGCGCCGACGGAGGGGAGTGATGCGCAGACGGTAGCTCCTGCATTTCTCCCGGTCTCAGGTTCCAGTTCCATATATATGGAAGGAATCAAGGCGAACGGAACCGCGGATATATCTATCCAGCTCAATGCCAAGGCGGATCTTCTGCAGAAGCCGTACAGCGTTGACCTGAGTATGAAGTACGAAAGCTCAGACGGTTCGCCGGTGGAAGCTTCATCGAGTATCTCCATACCGATCAAGCAGGACGCAAGATTTGAATTCAGTGATTTTGAGATCAGCCCGGTCAGCATTTCGGTGGGAGATGAAGCCAATGTCATGTGTAATCTGTATAACATGGGGAGGATCAAGCTCTATAATGTCAAGGCGACATTTGAAGGAGCATGCATTGAGAAGGAAGAGGTATTCATAGGGAATGTTGAGTCGGGTGCGACGGCTTCCATTGACGCTATGCTGGAAGGAGCCCAGGCGACCGGAGGTCCGGCGAATGTGAAGATGACGCTGAGTTATGAGGATGAGTCCGGGAAGATCTCTGTAGCTGAGAAGGAATTGCAGTTAGAGGTCATGGAAGCAATGGAGAGCGATATGATGATGCCGGCGGATATGGAGATGATGGAGGAGCCGCAGGGATTCCCGGTGATACCGGCTGCGATCGCCGCCGCTGCGGTTATTGTGATCATTATTATCGTAGTTGTCATGAAGAAGAGAAAGAGAAGAAAGAGATTGAATGAAGAGGAGGAGTTGCTGGATGAGCTGGATAGACCTTCTGAGGATGAGCGGTAGCAATTTAAAGAGGCGGAAGCTTCGAACCTTTTTGACTGTCCTTGGGGTTATTATCGGAACAGCATCCATCGTCGTTATGATCTCGCTGGGGCTTGGACTTCAGGAGTCGCTTTACCAGGAGGTAGAGCAGTCCGGGGGGCTTACCAGTATCAAGGTGTCAGGCGCGGGCGCGGGTGATTCCATGTACGCTTTTTCTTCTATGTCGGGGGAAGAGGAGGAATCGAAGAAATATATTAATGATCAGGCAGTCAGCGAGCTGGCCCAGCTTGAACATGTGACCGTCGCGTCGCCTGTATATGAGATGTGGGTCAACATGCTAAAAGGCAGGTACGAGGGCTCCGGGCAGTTGGTGGCGATGACGCCGGAGGGTCTTGCTGCCAAGAATATCCCGTTGGCAACCGGGACGCTTCCGGCGCCGAACAGCGGAAGCCTGGAATTGGTATACGGCAACGGGATTGCGACGAGCTTCTATGAAAAGGGAACCGGAAAGGGATATTATGAGACCGGCGAACTGCCGGATATTGATTTTGCCAATGATTCAATATTCCTGATACTTGACCAGGACGGTTACTATAACAATATGGGCGGCGGATTGGATATGGGCGGCATGGATGAAGGCGGCGGACAGCAGGCTAAATCAGGAACCGTGCAGAAGCATGTGGTGAGAGCCAGCGGCGTCGTAGAGGGAAGCCCGGATGAGTATACGGCGAATTATTACTATATCTATTGTGATCTGGATACTCTGCGGCAGATTCTTAAGAAGGAGTTCGCCGGGAGAGTTATTCCGGGACAGCCCAGCACAAAATCAGGCAAGCCGTATAAGGAATTCTGCTATTCATATGCTCAGGTGAATGTAGACGATATAGACAATGTAGAAGCGGTCTCGGCAAGAATTCGGGAGATGGGCTATAACGTTGAAACTAACGCGGAATATCTGAACAGTATGAAGAGCCAGTTCGCTATTATCCAGGCAGTGCTTGGCGGCATCGGCGCGGTGTCTCTGTTCGTTGCGGCGATCGGAATCGCGAATACGATGATGATGTCCATCTATGAACGGACAAAAGAGATCGGCGTGATCAAGGTGCTTGGATGCAGCCTGAAGAACATCAAGCAGATGTTTCTTCTGGAGGCGGCATTCATCGGCCTGATCGGAGGTATGGTGGGCAACGTGCTAAGCTTCCTGATGTCGGCGGCTATTAATTTCCTGACCAAAAACGGGGCCTCTTCTATGGGGCTTAGCAGTGAGATCTCGTATATTCCCATATGGCTGGTATTGCTGTCTATGGGATTCGCCATGCTTGTGGGGGTGGTCGCCGGATATTTTCCGGCGCTGCGTGCCATGAAGCTAAGTCCGCTCGCGGCTATCCGCAACGAATAGATGAGCGGAGGAGGATATGCTCATTCTTCAATAACGTGGATCTCCAGATAATCAAAATCAATGGAGTCTACGAAGTTATCCTGTGTAAAACGCGCCTTGTCGTGGCGTTTGAATTCATCGATCGTTGCATCCAGCCAGATCGGTTTGCTCAGGTCGAATTCATAGCATATGGCGTCAAGCGCATGGAAGACCTTATGAGTCCGGGTATCGTCTGAATCATCACAGATGACGGTATCCCGGACTAATCTATTGTCCTTGAATTCTTTTCCCCATAATCGAAACATGATCGCACCTCATTTCCATAAACTGTAGTTTAAAAGTATATCTGTTTTTTTGTAAGATGTAAAGAGTTTTGTCGGTAATTGAGTTCAATTGAGTTTAATTTGACTTTGAATACATGTTATGGTAAACTCGTGTGACAAGACACCTGTAAGTTTACAATGAAATGTTTTCAGAGTATTGCAGGATGTCTGCGATGGTTGTAAAATGGAAAAGGAGAGAAGAATGGACAGGTTAAGAAAGGTATTGGACAGGATATTTATTGACGGCTTAAGCGCTATGGCGCAGGGGCTTTTTGCTACGCTGATCATCGGGACGATCATTCAGCAGATCGGTACGCTGCTCGGCGGTACGTTCGGGGATATGATCTATGTGATCGGCAAGGCGGCGGCTTCGCTGACGGGAGCGGGAATCGGAACTGCGGTGGCTTATAGATTCAAGGAATCGCCGCTGGTGACAGTGTCGGCGGCAACGTCAGGTATGGTCGGGGCGTTTGCGAGCAAGCTGCTTGCGGGCGCGCTGCTGTCGGAGGGAGCGGTGATATATGCAGGACCAGGAGAACCGTTAGGGGCATTTATCGCGGCATATGTAGGGATATTCTTCGGACATCTGGTATCTGGGAAGACGAAGGTGGATATCCTGGTGACGCCCATCGTTACGATCGGGACCGGCTCGGCTGTAGGCCTTCTGCTTGGGCCGCCGATCTCTGGCTTCATGGCATGGCTCGGCGCGCTTATCAACTGGGGGACGGAGCAGCAGCCGTTTCTCATGGGTGTTGTAGTATCTGTGCTGATGGGAATGATTCTGACTCTTCCGATCAGTTCGGCTGCGCTTGGGATCATACTGAACCTGTCCGGTCTTGCGGCCGGTGCGGCGACGGTTGGCTGCTGCTGTAATATGGTTGGGTTTGCGGTGGCAAGTTACCGGGAGAATAAGATCGGAGGCTTACTGGCTCAGGGGATCGGAACCTCTATGCTCCAGGTGCCGAATATTGTAAGGAAGCCGATCATCTGGCTCCCGGCTATTCTGTCCAGTGCGATCCTGGGACCGGTCGGGACGATGGCGCTGCATATGACGAGCAATGCGACCGGTTCTGGAATGGGGACTGCCGGACTGGTAGGGCAGATCATGACCTGGCAGACGATGGTACAGACGGAGGCGGCAATGACGGTCCTTATTAAGATACTGATGATCCAGATCATACTTCCGGCGGCGGTAACGCTTCTGATATCAGAATTCATGCGCAGGAAGGGCCTGATCAAGTTCGGAGATATGAAGCTGGATATGTAGAAATGTTTTGATAAAAAGGGGGAAAGAATATGACCGGCACGGGAAGGATACATATATATTACGGTGACGGTAAGGGGAAGACGACCGCTGCGGTGGGGCTTGCGGTAAGAGCGGCAGGAAGCGGGCTTAAGGTGCTCTTCTTCCAGTTCTTAAAGGATAATTCTTCGAATGAACGGAAGATCCTGGAGGCTTTGCCGGGTGTGACCTGCCTTCCGGGGAGAGAGCCTGTGAAGTTTGTCAGCAAGATGAACGGGGATGAACGGATCGAATTCCGGCATTACAACAACAAGGCGCTGGACGAGATTATTAAGTTCTGCGGGCCTTTTGATATGCTGATTCTGGATGAAGCGCTGTGCGCGCTGAACCTGGAAGTCTTAAGCGAGGAGAAGCTGATAAGCTTCATCCAGCATAAGCCGAGAGGCCTTGAGATCGTGATGACAGGCCCGCGTCTTCCGGATAATCTGTTGGAGATGGCGGACTATGTCACGGAGGTGCGGAAGGTAAAACATCAGTTTGATCTGGGAAGGTCTGCGAGAAAAGGAATTGAATTCTGATTTCTTAAATAAATGTGAATTTCATGACATCCTCTGAATCATATGATATACTGATATATAGTACGAATTAACTCTTCGGTACGAGAGGAGAGAGACTATATGGAGAATGCGATTAAGAATTATGAGGATGTAGACAGTTGGAAGACTATCATGTTTCTGTATAATTCAGCATTGAAGGAAGTGGGAACGAAGCTGGAGATATTGAACGATGAATTCCAACATGTACATAAGTATAATCCGATCGAGCATATCAAGACAAGAGTAAAGACGCCAGAAAGTATTGTAAAGAAGTTAAGAAAGAACGGTTATGAGATATCCATTGAGAATATGGTCAGATATGTCAATGATATTGCCGGCGTGAGGCTGATCTGCTCCTTCACATCCGACATATATCGATTGGGAGAGATGATCGGGAACCAGAGCGACTTGAAGGTCTTATCGATCAAGGACTATATCAGGAACCCGAAGGTAAGCGGCTATAAGAGCTATCATATGCTGGTATCCGTGCCGATCTTTTTGTCGGACAGCGTGGTAGATACGAAGGTAGAGATACAGATACGGACCATTGCCATGGATTTCTGGGCAAGCCTTGAACATAAGATCTATTATAAATTCGAAGGAAATGCTCCCGAGTATATCAGCCGGGAATTAAGAGAATGTGCAGAGATGGTGTCGTCGTTAGATGAGAAGATGCTGTCGCTGAATGAGGCGATCTTAGATTGCCTGCGAGAACAAGAAGAGTTAAGACTAAGTACGAAGAGAAAAGATGTAAGCCATCTGAACAGGGTGGCGATGTCGGGCCTGAGTTGATCTCAGGTCCTTTTTGTGATACAGGAAACATGGTTCCCTGTATCACAAGACCTTAAGACAGCCTGAGTGTTCCCGCAGGAAGAAGCATACTGCGTGTGATCGCCATAGTCAGATATTCTGCGAACAGATGATGGAGATCTGCGGCTGACTCTCTCTGGGATCTGGGAGCTGGTTCTTCATGAGGTAGCCGCGGAGTAATATAAGCGGCAGGTAGCCTTGGCGGAAGAGATCATGCGTGATTGTAAAATCAATGCTCCCATCCTTAAGCAGGAGCTTCGTGCTCTGGGAAAAATCATGGCAGATCACGCGCACGCTGCCTTTGCGGTCCGCCTCTTTTATGGCTTCCGTACATCCGGATACGCTTCGGTTTGCCATATATACGGCATGAAGCTTTGGATGCTCCCTGAGATAATCCAGAACCTTGCGGTAGGTAATCTGGTAGTCATTATAAGATTCGATGACGTCCAGCTGTGATTCGGAAAAATTCAATTCAGCAAAACGTTCCTGAAAACCATTCAGCCGGGTGCGGTGCCCCTCGAATTCATGATTGCCGATTACAGCCAGCACATGGCCGTCCCTGGGGATGCACTTGCAGATCAATTCTGCAGCGATCCTTCCGCTTTGACGGTAATCCTGACCGACGAAACAGAGCTTCTGGCATTTGGGAAGGTCCGAGTTAAAGGTAATGACAGGGAATTTCCGGCGGTTCAATTCAAGTATACGATCTGTGACGGCGGGAACGTCGGGAGCGCACAGCGCGATGCCCTGGGCGCCCTTATCAAGCATACGTTCAAGCAGTATAAGAGCTTCTTGAGGGACGTCTGTCTGGCATTCTTCAACAAAGATTTCGACATTGAGGTCTTCTAACTCCCGGCGCGCGGCCTCAATACCGCGCAGGATCTCAGTCTTGAAATGTCCTGTCCAGTTGGGCAGGAGCATACCAAGCCGTGTGTCAGGCTCGGCCGCTTTTTTTTGCAGGTTCTGCAGATGTATTTCCTTGTGGGAGAGATATCCGGTCTCTTCCAGCGCGTTGATAACCTTCTCATATACTTCGGCGCTGACGTTCGCACGATTGTTCAGCACACGGTCTACAGTGCCGCGGGATACGCCCGCCCTGTCGGCAACAGCCTGTATTGTTGGACGTTTCTTCATTATCTTTTCCTCGATTCCTTAATCTTAAATCTATACAATAGTTTATCATAGGATAACTCCATGTGCAATTGAAACATATGTGTGTGAAAGTAATAGTGCATAAATTAATAATCTCCAAACTGTGCAATTACAACAAAGATGAAGAGAAGAGTTGACAATGAGCATTTGCAGGGGTACAATAATGTTACAAAAGCACAGACGTGTTGCAAAAACAACAAAAAGAAAGTGAGGAAATCAACATGAAAGCAGGAGTGATCGGAGCAGGGAGAATTGGGAAAGTACATATTAAAAATATATCTATGTATGTACCGGAGGTTGAGATCAAGACCGTAGCAGATCCATTTATGAATGCGGAGACGGAAGAATTTGTCAGGAAATGCGGTGTTACAAAAGTAACAAAAGATGCTGAGGAAATTCTCC
The DNA here is from genome assembly GCA_910575835.1 of Lachnospiraceae bacterium. Lineage (GTDB taxonomy): Bacteria > Bacillota > Clostridia > Lachnospirales > Lachnospiraceae > Sporofaciens. The sequence continues at coordinate 113,104 of CAJTGB010000006.1, forward strand.
AGGATAAGGAGATCGAGGCGGTGATCATCTGCTCATCCACAGACACGCATTCGAAGTATATCATTGAAGCGGCGAAGGCAGGAAAACACATATTCTGCGAGAAGCCTGTAGATTATGACCTTAAAAAGGTTCATGAGGCCATTGATACCGCGAAAGAGGCGAATGTCAAGCTTCAGATCGGATTCTGCAGGCGGTTTGACCATAACCACAGAGGAGTGTATGATGTAGTCCGTTCCGGTAAGATCGGCGACGTGCACATGATAAAAATCAGCTCCAGGGATCCGGAACCGCCGTGCATCGATTATGTGAAGGTATCCGGCGGAATTTTCTATGATATGATGATACATGATTTTGATATGGCGCGTTTCCTCGCCGGCGACGAGGTTGTGGAAGTAAATGCCGTAGGTTCTGTCCTTGTAGATCCGGAGATTGGCAATGCCGGTGATGTAGATACGGCGGTCGTTACTCTGAAATTCGCAGGCGGGGCGATCGGAATGATCGATAACAGCCGTAAGGCAGTCTATGGATATGATCAGAGGGTAGAGGTATTCGGATCTAAGGGCTGTGTCCGCAATGAGAATGACATCCCGAATACGGTAATTGTCTCTGATGCCGAGAATACAAGCTATGCAAATACGTATTCGGTAATGTGGGACCGGTATACGGGTGCGTTTGTATCTGAGATACAGGCGTTTGCAGACGCGGTAGTGAATAACAAGGAGACGCCGGTAACAGGCATGGACGGGTTATATCCGGTACTTATGGCGGCTGCGGCAACCAGATCAGCCAGAGAAGGAAGACCAGTGAAGATTGCGGAGGTAGAATAAGATGAGTCTGGGAAAATGTGCATGTATCGATACATTATATACGGAATTGGAGTGGAGAGAGAGATTCCGGGCGGCGAAAAATGATGGATTTGCTGCAGTGGAATTCTGGGACTGGAGGATCCGTGACCTGAAAGAGACACGGGAGGCGGCCGAGGATGCGGGGATTAAGATCAGCGGATTTAACGGAGACGCGGATTATTCTCTGGTAGATCCCGGGCACAAGGCGAAGTATCTGGAAGAGCTTAAGAGATCCATCGAAGCGGCGAAGGCGGTTAATGCCGGAAGTGTTACGATTCATTCCAATGCACTGGGAGAAGGCGGCGTGGTAGTGAATGCATACAATGAGCTCTCTGATACCGTGAAGCTTTGCTCCATGTATGATACTCTGTTGGCATGTGCAAGGCTGGCAGAACAGGAAGGAATCAACCTGAACTTAGAAGCGCTGAATGTCACGACGGACCATGTAGGGAATTTCCTGAAATATACACAGACAGGAGCCGAGATCTGCCGCCTGATCGGTTCGCCCCGCCTGAAATTATTATATGATGTATATCACATGCAGATCAATGAGGGGTGTATCTGTGACACGATCAGCAGCTATGGGGATCAGTTCGGGCATATCCATGTTGCAGACGCACCGGGACGTCATGAGCCGGGAACCGGGGAGATTAACTATAAGAAGGTCATCCGCCATCTGGAAGAATGCGGATACCGCGGACTGGTCGGGTATGAGCTGTTCCCGTCGGCGGGTACGAAGCAGGCGGTGCAGGCGATTATGGAGCATTGTTAATCCGTATGCGGGATCTTGGGCGGGCCGTGCTGCGCATTGCGTTTTGCCCGGTAAAGGAGGCGTTAAGCTATGAAAATGGAAGCTGCGGCAGCGATTCTGCTGGTCTATAAACTGGATAAGGAATTCCCGCAGATCACGGCGGATCTGGCGGAGAGGGAATTTGCAGAGATATCGGAGAAAAAAGTATGACGTATATTGTTTATAACCACCGCGTACAGGAAATACGCGGTGGTTTTTTGGATATAGAAGGCTTTGTACGTTTTGTTTATAGATATAACAAATATATAAGATGATATATTATGAAACTCTATTTGATACCCGGGTCAATGATTTATATAATAGAAGTAAACGGGAATAGGAGAGAAGATATGTTTATAGACACTCACATGCACGAGATGACATATTCAAAAGACAGCTTCTTAAGGCTGGATGAGATGGTAAGCATAGCCAGACAAAAGGGGTTGGGAGGGATCTGTATCACCGACCATGACAGCATGGGACTTAAGGACTACGCGGCGGAATATACGGAGCGGACAGGTTTTCCGGTCTTCGTGGGGATTGAGTTCTTCTCCTGGCAGGGAGATATCGTGGCATTTGGAATTGAGGATTATCCCAGGGAGCGCGTCCCGGCGCAGGAATTCATCGATCTGGTAAAGGCTCAGGGCGGAGTATGCTTCGCGGCCCATCCGTTCCGCAACAATAACCGGGGACTGGAGGAGAACCTTCGCGCGGTACATGGGCTGGACGGACTGGAAGTGCTCAACGGAAGTACATCGGCAGAGGCTTGCATGAAAGCGGCGGAATATGCTATGGAACTTAATCTGTTTACATTGGGCTCCAGCGATTGCCATGTGCCGAAGAAGGTAGGCGTCTGCGCGACATATTTCCCGGAAGAGGTACATACTATGCAGGAATTTCTGGCTGTTTTTAAGAAAGGGCAGATGAAGCCTGCTTATTATTCAGACCATAAGTATCATATCATAGATATTAAGAGCAGTATGAACTTACGGGCGGCATGGCTGTGAAGCCAGTGCAGGAAATCTAAACAGAGAATGGATATAAAAAAGTCTGAGATTTTCTTTCAGACTATTTTATAATATATTAATTACCGGTTTACCTTTTCGACAAACAGTGATAGAATATGTCTATAAGTGTTGAAGATGAGAATTTTCAGGGTACCGGCGAAGAAAGGTGGAAAGAATCATGGTTACAGTCAATGCAATGGGAGATAATTGCCCGATCCCGGTCATTAAGACCAAAAAGGCAATGCAGGTGCTTACCGGCCCGGAGACCATCGAAGTGCTGGTGGACAACGAGATCGCAGTCCAGAATGTAACGAAGATGGCGTCACAGGCAGGCGGGCAGGTTTCTTCCGAGAAGGTGAACGACGCTGAATTCAAGATCACGATCCAGATGGAAGGCGCGGTGAAGGAAGAGGCTTCTGAGGAAGCGGTATGTGCGCCGGATGCAAGAAGCAATACGGTGGTAGTAGTTTCCTCTGACAGAATGGGTATAGGAAATGATGAATTGGGCAAAGTATTGATCAAGGGATTTATTTTTGCGGTTACCCAGTTAGATACTCTGCCGAAGACTATGCTGTTCTATAACGGCGGCGCGACCTTGACAGCGGAGGGTTCAGAGTCTCTGGAGGATCTTAAGTCCTTAGAGGCGCAGGGCGTAGAGATCCTGACATGCGGAACCTGTCTGGATTATTATGGATTGAAGGACAAGCTGGCGGTAGGGTCTGTGACGAATATGTACAGCATTGTTGAGACAATGGCGAAGGCAGGAAAGATTATCAGACCGTAATGGTATAAGCAAGACAGATATCAGCCGGATTCCTGTGATTTCAGGAGTCCGGCTTTTTAAGATGAATGGGCATGCTCTCCTGCGGGAGCAAGGGGGCGCTCAATTAAGATGAATGGGCATGCTCTCCTGCGGGAGCGCTCAAAATATATGATCTCAAGGAGGATGTGTAAATGAAATCAGATGTCAGATTGACGCAATTAAGTAAGACGGCTGGCTGAGCGGCCAAGATCGGTCCAGAGACCCTTGCTCAGGTTTTGAGTAAGCTTCCTAAGTTTCATGATGATAATTTAATAGTAGGGATTGAGACGTCCGACGATGCAGCCATCTATAAAGTCACTGACGAGATTGCGATGATCCAGACGGTAGATTTCTTCACTCCGATCGTAGATGATCCTTATATGTTTGGACAGATAGCAGCGGCGAACTCCTTAAGCGACGTATGGGCGATGGGAGGAGAGCCGGCAGTGGCACTTAACATAGTCGGATTCCCGAATTGTCTGGATCCGGCGATATTGGGCGACATCCTGGCGGGTGGCGCGGATAAGGTGAAAGAAGCAGGGGCGGTACTGGTTGGCGGACATTCCGTACAGGACGACGAGCCGAAGTACGGACTATGTGTGTCAGGATTCGTACACCCTGATAAGATATTTAAGAATTATGGCTGCAGGCCGGGAGATATCCTGGTACTGACGAAACAGATCGGGAGCGGTATCGTGAATACTGCGATCAAGGCCGAGATGGCTTCCGCTTCAGCGGTCAGGGAGGCGCAGACGGTGATGGCGTCTCTGAACAAGAAGGGGAAACAGGCAGTGGAGAAGTACGATGTGTCGGCATGTACCGATATTACAGGATTTGGTCTTCTCGGTCACTGTGTGGAGATGGCGTCGGCGAGTGAAGTGACCTTCGAGATACGGGTGAAGGATATTGCGTATTTTGAAGATGCGATCGGTTATGCGAAGATGGGGCTCGTTCCGGCAGGCGCTTATAGGAACCGGGGATACTCGATCGGCAAGGTGGAGGCAGAGGGCATTGAAGAGCATTACCTGGATCTTCTCTATGATCCCCAGACTTCGGGCGGACTGCTGCTCAGCGTTGCCCCGGAGCATCTTGCTGAATTGCTGGGTGATTTTGACAGAGCAGGGATGGATACAACGGTTTCTGTCATAGGAAGAGTGGCAGAAAAGAGCGATAAGCTGATAAGGCTGTCTTGATCCTTATGTACCCGGAGACGGGTGCGGTCAAGACGGCCGATCACTGCGCAAGAATATTGAGAAAAGGATAAGGAATGATGAATAAGAATATGTTGTACCGCAGTATTCCGAAGGTGGATATACTGTTGGAGAATGCTGCCGTTCAGGAATTGATCGGGCGTTACAGCAGAGATACGGTGATGGAGTCCATTCACACCGAGCTGGATAAGCTGCGCAAGTTTATCGGTGAATGCGAGGATGAGGAAGCGGCGAAGAAGCAGATCGAACTGCTTCCGATGAATATTGAGGCGGCAGTTGCCGCCATGCATACGCCGAACATGCGCATGGTCATCAACGGCACAGGGACGATCCTCCACACGAATCTCGGCCGTGCGCCGATCGGACAGGAGCATATGAAGAGATTGGCTGCCATTGCAACCGGATATTCCAACCTGGAATATAATCTGGATGCAGGAAGAAGGGGGGAGCGTTATTCTCATTTTGAAGAGCTTCTGTGCAAGATCACAGGGGCGGAGGCCGCGATGGCGGTCAATAATAACGCGGCGGCGGTCATGCTGATCTTAAGCTCTCTTGCCAGGGGAGGGGAGGTCGTGGTCTCCCGGGGCGAGCTTGTGGAGATCGGAGGCAAGTTCCGCATTCCTGATGTAATGGAGCAGAGCGGTGCGAAGCTGGTGGAAGTGGGTACTACCAATAAGACGCACTATGACGATTATGAGAGTGCGATCACGGAGGAGACGAAGGCGCTTCTTAAGGTGCATACCAGTAATTACAGGATCGTGGGATTCACGGAGAGCGTGGCGATCGATGAGCTGATCCCGATCGCGAAGGAGCATGGGATCCCGGTGATCGAGGATCTTGGGAGCGGTGTGCTCATTGATCTGAGCAGATATGGCATTACATATGAGCCGACGGTTCAGGATTCCATCAGGAAGGGAGCAGATGTGGTGTGCTTCAGCGGTGATAAGCTGCTTGGCGGGCCGCAGGCGGGAATCATTATCGGGCGTAAGAAGTATATCGATATGATGAAGAAGAATCAGCTTACCCGTGCCCTGAGGATCGACAAATTCACGGCAACGGCGCTTGAACTGGTGCTTCAGGAGTATCTGTCGGAAGAGAAGGCGATCCAGAATATACCTGTGCTTCGTATGATCACCAGAACATTGGACGAGGTGACAGAGGAGGCCAGGGTCTTGCGCGGGATCTTAAAGGAGGCGGGGCTGCCGGCAAGGATAGAGCTGGAAGCCTGCGAGTCGCAGATCGGAGGAGGCTCGCTTCCGCTTGAGCGGATACCGAGCATGGCGGTTGCGATCCACCCGGAAGAGATCAGCGTGGCAGAGTTGGAAGAGCGTATGCGCCGTCTTGAGGTGCCGATCATACCAAGGACGGTCAACGATACGGTTATTCTGGATGTGAGAACGATAGAGCGCCGGTATTTTGACGTGGCTGCGCGTCAATTGAAGGAGCTGGATTGGGGTAAGATATGAAGAATATAATTGTTGGTACGGCAGGCCATATCGATCACGGGAAGACGACGCTGATCAAGGCGCTGACGGGAAGGAATACGGACCGCTGGGAGGAAGAGCAGAGAAGGGGGATCACTATTGACCTGGGATTCACTTATTTTGACCTTCCGGGCGGAGACCGTGTGGGAATTATTGATGTACCGGGGCATGAGAGATTCATCAACAATATGGTTGCCGGAGTAGTGGGTATGGATCTGGTGCTGCTGGTGATCTCCGCGGATGAAGGTATCATGCCTCAGACGAAGGAGCATGTGGATATATTAAGCCTGCTTGGAATCGAGAAGAGTATTATTGTTCTGAACAAATGTGACCTGGTAGACGGGGAGTGGCTTGAACTGGTAGAAGAAGAGGTCAGGGAGGAACTGGAAGGGACATTCCTTGAACACGCGCCGGTGGTGAAGGTATCGGCGGCGACAGGCGAGGGGCTTGACGGTCTGATCAGTACGATCGAGAAGATGACCAGTGACGAGGTGGTGGCGAAGGATATCCAGACCATACCAAGGCTTCCGGTGGACCGGGCGTTTTCCCTGTCGGGATTCGGAACCATCATTACCGGGACACTGGTATCCGGCACCATTTCTAAGGAAGATACGCTGGAGATGTATCCAGTGGGCAAGGAGTGTAAGATCCGCAGCATCCAGGTACACGGACAGGATAAGGATAAGTGTTATGCGGGACAGCGCGTGGCCATCAACCTGTCCAATGTGAAAAAGAGAGAGATTAAGCGGGGATGTGTGCTTGCGCCGAAGAACAGTATGAAGAACACGGATCTTCTGGATGTGAAGCTCCGGGTGCTGGATTCGTCTATGCGTGTCCTCACCAATCATATGCGGCTGCATTTCTACACAGGGACCAGCGAGATCCTGTGCCGTGCGGTTCTTCTGGACCGTGAGGAGATCGGGCCGGGAGAGAGCGGTTATGTACAGCTTAGGCTGGAGGAGGAAGCGGCGGTAAGGCGCGGCGATAAGTTTGTGGTGCGTTTTTATTCACCGATGGAGACGATCGGAGGCGGCGTGGTATTGGAGCCGAATCCGGGCGTAAAGCGCCGTTTCCAGCAGAATGTAATAGAAGAACTGGAGCGCAAAGAATCCGGTTCGACAGCGGACGTGATCGAACTGCATGTGAAAGGACATGGAGATACGCTGATCACGCTTGCGGAGTTAGCGAAGCTGACGGCGCTTTCGGTTGAGGAAGTGCAGGACGATGTAACTCAGCTTGAAAGCCAGGGAATCGTGTACGTATTTCCTATGCGCAAGGATACCTATGTATGGCATGCAGACAGCAGGCGGGCAGCCGAGCAGATCATCGGCACGACTCTGAGAGCTTATGAAGAAAAATATCCATATCGGTATGGGATGAAGAAGGCGGAGGTGCAGGCAACACATTTCCAGAAGATCAAGCCGAACGTATTCGACAAGATCCTGGAGCTTTTGATCGGAGCAGGATGTCTGAAGCGTGTTGATGAATTCCTGTGTACGCCGGAATATGAAGTGAGGAAGGATAAGACCTATGATAAGGTATCGAAGCTTCTTCTGGACACATTTGCAAAAGCGAAATATGACTTTGCGCGGTACTCGGAGATCGGCCTTGGAGGCGCGGATCGGGCGGCGGCGGATGATATCCTGAATATCCTTCTGGAAGAGAAGCAGGCCGTGAAGGTGACGGAGGATATGTATACGCTTGCGGACTATATGGAGCGTGCGAAGGAAGTGATCGAAAAGAAGCTGGCGGAGGATCCGGTGATCACGATCGCTCAGGTCAGGGATTTGTTTGAGACCAGCAGAAAGAGCGCGAAACCGATACTGGAATATATGGACAGTATCAAGGTGACCAAGAAGACAGGGGCAGAAAGCGAAAGGATTGCATACTGATGAATTTGAAACAATTAGAGGCTTTTGTCCAGGTGGCAGAAGGCGGCAGCTTCTCGAAAGCAGCCAAAGAATTGTATCTGACGCAGCCGACCATCAGCGCCCACATTGCTTCTCTGGAGAAGGAACTGGGAGTCAGGCTGTTCGTCAGGAATACGAAGGAAGTAGGCCTGTCTGATGACGGAAAGGATATGTACAAATACGCCAGACAGATCGTGGACCTGGAGAAGAAGATAGAAGAGAGGTTCGGTTCGAAGGAGGACAAAGAGAAGCATTGTATCACGATTGCGGCGTCTACGATACCGGCGCAGTATCTTCTGCCGAAGGTGCTGATCCGGTTCAATGAGAAGTATCCGAACGAACAGATCAAGATCATAGAGACGGACAGTGCGAAGGTCGTGACGCAGATCATAGACCACATGGCGGACGTAGGCTTTACCGGGACGGTGCTTGAAAAAAAGCATTGCAAATACATGCCTTTTTATAAGGATGAGCTTGTGATCATCACGCCGAACTCGGAGAAATACCGCAGATTACAGGAGGAGTCGCCGGAGGATATCGGATGGCTCTTAAGCGAGCATGTGATCATGCGGGAGGAAGGCTCCGGTACGCGCAAGGAGGCAAGGAAGCAGCTTAAGAAGGCGGGTATCAATCCTTCTGATCTGGATATCATTGCCAGTATTGAGAATCAGGAGACGATCAAGAAGTCGGTGCGTCAGGGAATGGGCGTCTCGGTGCTGTCCCGGCTTGCCACAAAGGACGAGACAAGAGACGGATATCTGCTCGCATTCCCGATTCCGCGTGCAGATGAAGGACGAGACATTAATCTGGTATATAATAAGAATTATCAGCTCTCCGGGTCGGCAGAGCGTTTTATCAAAGTGGTGAAGGAGGTATATCAGGTTAAAAAGATATAGATAGCATCTATAAATATACCGTCTTATCAGTTAATTCGATTAGACTTGGCGGAGAAATTGGAATATACTTAATTACAGGAACGGTCCCGAAATAACTTGTTTCGGAACCGTATTTTTACGCAGGATATGATGGCCTTTGGGGGCGGAGAGGAAGGAAATATGATATATTTGGATAATGCGGCGACAACCATGCGTAAACCGCAGGAAGTGATCGATGCGGTGATGCTTGCCATGGGTTCCATGGGAAATGCGGGAAGGGGAGTGAACGATGCGTCCTTAAGCGCATCCAGACTGATCTACGACACAAGGGAAAGACTCTGCCGGATGTTCGGCGGATCGGATCCCAGACAGGTCGTATTCACCTGCAATTCCACGGAGAGTCTTAATATAGCGATCAGAGGATTGCTGAATCCGGGAGATCATGTGATCACGACGATGCTGGAGCATAATTCTGTGTTAAGGCCGCTCTATGACCTGGAAGCGAAGGGGACAAGCCTTACGATCATAGAGAGCGACAGGAGCGGGAACTTCGATATAGAAGATATGAAGAGGGCGGTCAGGCCGGAGACGAAGATGATCGTCTGTACGAACGGATCGAACCTGACGGGGAACTATGTGGAGCTTAAGCCCATCGGTGAATTCGCCCGGGAACGCAGGATCCTGTTTGTGGTGGATGCATCTCAGACGGCAGGAGTATTTCCGATTAATGTAGAAGAGATGAAGATAGATGTGCTGTGCTTTACCGGGCACAAGGGCCTTCTGGGACCGCAGGGGACCGGAGGTATGTATGTGCGGGAAGGCGTGAACATCCGTCCGCTGAAGGCCGGCGGTACAGGAGTTCAGACATACAGCAAGTCTCAGCCGGTGCAGATGCCTACGGCCCTGGAGGCCGGTACGCTGAACGGGCACGGAATTGCCGGACTGCATGCGGCTCTTGGATATATTGAGGAGCATGGGATCGGTGCGATCCGTAAAAGAGAGCAGGAATTAATGCGGCGGTTCTATGAAGGGGTAAAAGACATTGAGAATGTGACGGTATACGGGGATTTTGATACGATGGACCGTTGTGCGATCGTGACTCTGAATATCGGTGATTATGATTCTTCAGAAGTTAGTGACGAGCTTCTTACAGGATATGGTATTTCTACAAGATCAGGAGGACATTGTGCACCGCTTATGCATAAGGCTCTTGGGACGGTGGAGCAGGGGGCTGTAAGGTTCAGCTTCTCACATTATAATACGGATGAAGAAGTGGACGCTGCCGTCAAGGCTGTCCGGGAACTTGCCGCGGATGAAGAGTGATCGGATATCCGGGCCTTAAGATAAGGGGATGGCGGCCGCTCTGGCTGCCGGGAGGAGAGTACTCACAGGAAAGATTGGAGGAAGTAACATGAATTTATCAGATTCAAAGAAAAAACTGGCACTTGCCGGTGTCATCTGCGGACTTGTAGCGGCATGTCTTGCATTTCTTGGCAATCCGGCGAATATGGCGTTCTGTATCGCGTGCTTTATCCGTGATACTGCGGGAGCGCTTGGGATGCATCAGGCAGAGGTGGTTCAGTATGCGAGACCGGAGATCATCGGTCTGGTGCTTGGGGCGTTTATTATCTCTGTAGGGACGAAGGAATACCGTTCTACGGGAGGTTCGTCTCCGATGATCCGTTTTGTTCTGGGAATGATCATTGTGATTGGATCCCTTGTATTCTTAGGTTGCCCGCTTCGTATGATTATCCGTATGTCTGCGGGAGATTTGAATGCATGGGTTGCTTTGATAGGTTTTATTCTTGGCGTGGCGACGGGTGTATTTGCACTTAAGAAGGGCTTCAGCCTTGGACGGGCGCATGCGGTGAACAGGGTGGGAGGAACCATGCTTCCGGTGATCATGGTTGGAATCCTGATCCTTGCATTGTGTTCGTCTGTATTGAAGGCAAGTGAGACGGGACCGGGAAGCATGCATGCACCATTGATCGCGTCCCTGGTCGGCGGACTGGTCTTCGGAGCAGTTGCCCAGAAGTCCAGGATGTGCTTCGCGGGAAGTATCCGCGACGTGATCCTGATGAAGAATTTTGATCTGTTCAGCGTGATTGCAGGTTTATTCGTGGTGATGCTGGTATTCAATCTGGCAACGGGACGTTTCGTGGTTGGATTCGATACGCCTGGAATCATCGCGCATTCCAACCATCTGTGGAATATACTTGGTATGTATACCGTAGGGTTTGCGGCAACGCTTGCCGGCGGATGCCCGCTGCGTCAATTGATCCTCGCGGGACAGGGCTCTTCTGATTCCGCGGTGACGGTGATGGGGATGTTCGTGGGCGCTGCGCTGTGCCATACGCTTGGAATTGCGGCAAGCGGAACGGCAATGAATGCAGAGACGCAGGAGATCGTTGCGGGCGCGGTGCCGCCGCATGGAAAAGTGGCTTGTATCGTCTGCATAATCGTATGCTTTGTTATTGCATTTACCAACAAGAGAGACGAAGCGAAATAGGTTTGACGGTAAACTGTAAAAAAGGATTGAAATCATAAACGATACATAGTATTCTAGGAAAGAAGGTAATAATATGAAGGAAGTAGATGCAAGAGGTCTTTCTTGTCCGGAACCGTTAATGCTTACTGCGGAAGCGTTAAAAGGCGCTTCAGGGCCGGTGAAGATACTGGTTACGGAGCCTCATCAGAGGATGAATGTTGAGAAATACGCCAAAGATCACGGCAGGAAGTCAACGGCCAGCGAGAAGGACGGATATTTCGAAGTGGTGATTGAGTAAACATGAGAAAAAAAGAATTAAAACTGGTTGTAACCTTCCATACTACTGCAGATGCGATGGCGATGGAGAAGGCCTGCAAGGAATATCAGGTTCCGGGGCGTATCATCCCGGTGCCGAGAGCAATCTCGGCAGGATGCGGATTGTCCTGGTGCGCCGCGCTGGACGACAGAGAACAGATCGTCTCCATGATGCGCAGAGCGGGCATTGAAGAGGAAGCGATGCACGAATGTATGGTTTAGCCGTGTGCGGGGAGCAGCGGCCAGAAGGGGGGATGCTTCGGCATCCCTTTTTGCGTACACGGAGCGGTACGCTTCGGCACAGCAGGCAGGGAGAAGAGAAAATCTTCCGTGCGCGATTGCCGTAAAAAAGAATAGAAAAAAGACAGGTACATTCTGCGGTCAACATACCTGTCTTTCAGGGTGTAACATCCATAACTAACTATACTCCTTTCACAAACATATCTAACACATGCGGCAGCAATCTGTCGCTCTGTTCGGTGAGTGAAAATTTTCCTTTGAATAGTGCCCAGTCATAGAGCAATGCCCGCTCGTACATAGCATAGATGTTCATCAGGTCTTCAGTTGTGCTGGTATTGCTGAATTTCCCGGATTCCAGGGCTTCGCCGATAATCTCTGAAACCCATTTGTAATAGAAGCGTTTCTTGTCAGCAAGCGACTTCTTATCCTTCGTAGTGAGCTGTGAAGAATAGAGGTAAGCAAGAAGGTTGATATCGACGCTTGTCTCGATCATATGGAACAGTTCGTGATTCAGAAAAAGCAGCTTGTCATAAGCCGGCATATCGGGATCGATCACAGCAGCCAGTTCCTCATACTTCTGATCGAATAGGTAGGAGAGGGAGTTCAAAAGCGCTTCCTTTCCCTTGAAATAGTGGTAAAAAGTACCTTTGGAGGTCTTGGACGCTGTAATAATGTCCTCCACAGTTGTGTTATCATATCCGTTCTTGTAAAATAAATTCCACGCAGCTTTTACAATACGGCTCTTCGTTGACCGCCTCTTACGTGGCATTGACATCACTCCTTTCCGATTGTAAATGAATATGAAGAGAAGCGGATTATTCTAACAGTAACCCGCTTCTTTGCTTTATTGATTAGTATATCATATCTCTGCATAAAATGCAAAGATTAATATAACGCTTCTTTTGTTCTTTTGTTCTTCTTTTATATGATTATTAGCCAACCTGGAAACCGTACTTCAACGGATCTTCCGGATCGATAAGATACGTAGCTACGCCTGTCAGGTAGCAGCTTCCGGTGATCATCGGAACGACCGCGTCAAAATCGCCGACCTTCGTGGTCTCTTTGATCACGCCCTTGAATAAGGAACCGATAAAGCTCTCGTAAATGAATTCTTCTCCAACCTTGATCTCGCCCCAGTGATGAAGCGTAGCAAGCTTCGCGCTTGTTCCGGTTCCGCACGGTGAGCGGTCTGCCATAGCATCGCCGAAGATTACGACGTTCCTCATGGTTGCCTTCTCTGGATTCGGGGTCGGTCCGTAGAATTCAACTAAGTCAACGCTTGTGATGTCAAGGAGCGGATGCTGAATCGGGATCTCCTTGTTGATGACATCTAACATCTTCATACCAAGCTTCGTGTATTCCGGAACGGTCTTGGGATTGATCTCGCCGATATCCAGCTTGGTAGTGTCTACCAGAGCGAAGAAGCTTCCGCCGAAGGAGATGGTGAATTCGATCTCTTTGCCGTCGATGGTAACCTTCTGATTCTCCTTGTAAACGAAGGATGGAACGTTGGTCAGAGTAACGTTCTCTACCTTGCCGTTCTTAACGACAGCCTTGGTGCGGATCAGTCCTGCAGGAGCGTCCAGAATAACTTCATTCTCGCCTTCCTTGGACTCTACAAGTCCGGCTTCAACAGCAACGGTAACAGCGCCGATCGTACAGTGTCCGCACATGTTCAGGTATCCGCCTGTGTCCATGAACATAACGCCGAAGTCAGCTTCCTTGTTCACTGGTTCGCACAGGAATGCGCCGAACATATCATGATGTCCGCGAGGCTCGAACATGAGAGCGGTACGAACATGATCATAGTTCTCTTCCATCCATTTCTTTTTCTCGATCATGGTGGTTCCTTCCGGCTCAGGGAAACCGCCGATCACGATGCGGCAGAACTCTCCGACGGTATGGGAGTCAACCACCTGCAATGCGCCTTCGAAACGTTCGAAATTAACATTTGCTTTTAATTCCATAGTTCTTGTACCTCCTAATAAAAGATAGTTTGATTTTGATTTATAGAGATATTCTATAAATTTTTTATAAAAGCACTTTGAAAGGCCCCTTACTCTCTCCGTGTCTTTTTCAAATATAATAAGGAGAAAATCCGGTGGGAACAGCAAAAAAATAACAATTAGACTACGTTCTAGTATGCTGTTCAATTTCTTAACTACATTATGTACGAAAAACCTTGAAAAGTCAATGGTTTTTTGGTATTATAAAAATACAAAAAAAGTGTTGAAATCATACGCGAATTATGCTATTGTTAAAGCACATGAGATTAATATTATGGGGGTAGATGGGTGACTGGTGTGCCTCCTGGTCTTCAAAACCAGTGTGGGGCGTTAAGAGCGTCCTGGGTGGGTTCGATTCCCACATGCCCTCGCCAAAAGAAATCATTTATAGAATTTATTTATAGATGGGCGGGAAAGCAACTGCAGAAGTAAGTAGACGAACTGAGAAGTTTTGTTGCTTATATATTAATGTAAAGGAGAAGGATGTCAATGGGAAATGTACAGATTTTATTGCGTCAGCATGTCGGTGCACCCTGTGCAGCGATTGTACAGGCAGGGGACGAAGTGAAAAAAGGTACGAAGATCGCAACGCCGACTGGTCTTGGAGCGAATATTTTTTCCAGTGTGTACGGTGTAGTTGAAGAAGTCCTGGAAGACAGGATCGTTATCAGACCCGACGAAGAGCAGAAGGAAGAGTTTGTACCGATCGAAGTGGAAGATGAGAATGATAAGCTTGCCTTGGTAAAAGAGGCGGGTATCGTAGGTATGGGCGGCGCCGGATTCCCTACGGGCGTTAAGATCGGAACGGATCTGAAGGGCGGATATGTCCTTGTCAATGCTGCAGAGTGCGAACCGGGACTGCGTCACAATATTATGCAGTTGGAGGAGAAGACGGATATTACCATACGCGGACTTAAGTATTGTATGGAGATCTCCAATGCGTCGAAGGGAATCATCGCGATCAAGAAGAAGAACGAGAAGGCAGTCCAGATCTTAAGAGATGCGATCAAGGGTGACGACAGCCTTACCATTCACCTTCTTCCAGACATTTACCCGATGGGAGAGGAACGTGCAGTCGTAAGAGAGTGTTTGGATAAGCTGCTTGATCCGACCCAGCTTCCTTCAGCGGCGGATGCAGTGGTGATCAACTGCGAGACGCTGCTTCGTATTGCGGAGGCGATCGAGGAGAAGAAGCCTTGCTACAGCAAGAATATGACGGTGATAGGCAAGCTGAACGGCGGCAACGAGCCGCATGTATATATGGATATTCCGGTAGGGACCAGCGTCGGCGATATGATCGAGAGGGCCGGCGGCATAGAGGAGCCTTACGGAGAGATCATTATGGGCGGACCGTTTACAGGGAAGTCAACTGCGTTAGACGCACCGGTTACGAAGACGACAGGCGGTATCATCGTAACGATCGAATTCCCTGATCTGCACGGAGCTCCGGTTGGGCTTCTTGTCTGCGCGTGCGGCGGAAGCGAAGACCGTATGCGTGAGATCTGCGAGAAGATGAACGGCAAGGTTGTTTCCGTTGCAAGATGCAAGCAGGCTGTTGAGCCGAAGCCGGGCGCGGCGCTGAAGTGCGAGAATCCGGGCAACTGTCCGGGACAGGCGCAGAAGTGTCTGCAGTTTAAGAAGGACGGCGCAGAATATATCATAATCGGCAACTGCTCTGACTGTTCGAATACGGTTATGGGATCCGCTCCGAAGATGAAGCTTAAGACGTTCCATCAGACAGACCATGTGATGAGGACGATCGGACATTCGCTGTACAGAAGATTGACTGTTTCCAAGCAGGTAGATCAGCTTCCGAACGGCAAATAAATACCAGGTATTACTGCTGCACGCAAAGAATCCGAAGGACCCCCGATTCCTTTGGATGGAGAAAGAGAGGACTCTCCGCGCTGCATGCGGCTGTATATATACATCAAGGCTGTGCAGAACGCGGCCGCCTGCGAGGCATACATAACAATGTGCCGGAACGGGTAACATAATTTATGCGGACTGTAAGGGACGCTCGAACCAAATTAAGGAGGGAAAACAATATGTCAATCACAGCTGAAACAGCGAAAGCGCACGCTCATGATCCTGCGGTATTATGTTGTAGAGCAGAAGCTGGCATTACAATCGAAGCTGCTAATCTGGAAGATCCGGCGATCTTTGACGATCTGGTAGATTCTGGATTACTGAACCTGGATGGGGCATTGACCATCGAGGAGGTTTTAGGAGCAAAACTCACAAAGACTTGTGATTCACTTTGCCCGCTTACTGCAGACGTTGTGGAAGGGGCAAAAGCACCAAGCAAACCGGCAGCACCGGAGGCAGCGGAAGAGGAAGCAGCGCCGGCACCGGCAGCGGCGCCAGTTGCAGCGGCACCGGCAGCAGGCGGAGTGCTGAAGATCCATATCGGAGAAGGCAAGGACATCGATCTTGAGATTCCGGTTGGAGCACTTGGCGGAGGCAGCGCAGCAGCGGCAGAGGTTCCGGCAGGCGCAGCAGCAGCGGTTGCGGCGGCGCCGGCAGCAGAGCAGGAGGCTAAGCTGATCAGAAGCCTGACGAGAAAGCATTTTAATATCACGGAAGTTAAGAGAGGACCGGAGACGAAGATCGAAGGAACTACGCTTTATATCCGTGAAGGTATCGAGAAAGAGTGTATTGATTCTCAGAAGTTAGTTTACGACCTTAAGATTGATATTATCACACCGGCAGATTATCACACATATTCAGAGACGATCATGGATGTTCAGCCGATCGCTACAAAAGAGAGCGAGGATGAACTTGGATCAGGCGTTACCAGAGTTCTTGACGGCGTTGTTATGATGGTAACGGGTACGGACGCGAATGGAGTGCAGATCGGTGAGTTTGGTTCTTCGGAAGGATTCCTGGATGAGAATATCATGTGGGGACGTCCGGGAGCACCTGAGAAGGGTGAGATCTTCATCAAGACACAGGTTACGGTCAAAGAAGGAACGAACATGGAGAGACCTGGCCCGCTGGCAGCTCATACTGCAAGCGATATCATCACACAGGAGATCCGTGAGTGCCTGAAGAAGCTGGATGAGTCCCTTGTAACGGATACAGAGACTTTCGACCAGTACAGAAGACCTGGCAAGAAGAAAGTTGTTATCGTTAAAGAGATCATGGGACAGGGCGCTATGCATGACAACCTGATCCTTCCGGTTGAGCCGGTTGGTATCCTTGGCGGTAAGCCGAATGTTGACCTTGGTAACGTTCCGGTAGCTGTATCTCCGTTGGAAGTTCTTGACGGATGTATTCATGCTCTTACATGTATCGGACCTGCATCTAAGGAGATGTCCAGGCATTACTGGAGAGAGCCGTTGGTTCTTGAAGCTCTGCATGATGAAGAGATCGACCTGTGCGGCGTTATCTTCGTAGGAAGCCCGCAGATCAACGCTGAGAAGTTCTATGTATCTAAGCGTGTAGGCCAGATCTGTGAGATGCTGGATGTAGACGGTGCATTCGTTACAACTGAAGGCTTCGGCAATAATCACATTGATTTTGCAAGCCACCATGAGCAGATCGGTATGAGGGGAATCCCGGTAGTGGGGATGTCCTTCTGTGCGGTACAGGGCGCTCTGGTTGTTGGTAACAAGTATATGACACATATGGTCGATAATAATAAGTCTGAGTCAGGTATTGAGAACGAAGTTCTTGCTTGTAATACACTTTGTCCTGAGGATGCTGTCCGTGCAGTGCAGATGCTTAAGAACGCTATGGGCGGAGAAGATGTGAAGGCAGCGGAGAAGAAATGGAATCCGAATGTGAAGTCTTCTAATGTGGAAGCAATTGAAAGTGTAACAGGAAAAGGACTGAATCTGGTTGAGAATGAGCAATCTCTGCCGATGAGCCAGAAGCGTAAGGAAAAATATGACTAAAGTCAGGTGAAAAGCATGACAGATTTGAAATATGGCGATAAGATCATACGGATGGAAGGCGTGATCGTGGAGGTGCACGACGGATCGGTGGCGATCGACCTGAAAGGCCGCCTGGGTTATCTGAAGGTACCGATGCGCATGTTCATCAGTGATTATCCCATTAAGGTAGGGCAGGAGGTTGCATGGAATATGAGTTTTGTGGAACAGCTTGGACCCGAGATCAATGAAAAGTATGTAAGTAACCTGGACACTTATACGCGGCGTCAGAAAGAGATGCGCGAAAAGAACCAGAACAATAAGGAGGTATAACAATGAGTTTAACGTTAGTTAAAGGAATGCAATCAGAGATATTTGTTCCTATTACTCCGCCGTCTGTATGGGCTCCTGTTACAAAAGAGTTGAAAGATATGACGATTGCTCTTGCTACAGCAGCAGGTGTTCATCACAAGGAACAGGAAAGATTCAACCTGGCAGGCGACTTTACATGGAGAAAAGTTACGGATGATATGCCGTCTAATGAATTGATGGTATCACACGGCGGATATGACAACAGTGATGTTAACAAGGACATCAACTGTATGTTCCCGATCGACAGAATTCATGAGCTTGCAAAAGAAGGTTTTATCAAAGCATGTGCTCCTGTACACGCAGGATTCATGGGCGGCGGCGGAAACCAAGAGAAATTCAAGGGTGAAACCGGACCGGCGATTGCACAGATGTTTAAGGAAGAGGAAGTTGACGCGGTAGTCCTCACTGCTGGATGAGGTACCTGTCACCGCTCTGCAGTATTGGTGCAGAGAGCGATTGAAGAGGCTGGAATTCCTACTATTATTATTGCAGCTCTTCCGCCGGTTGTTCGTCAGACCGGTACTCCCCGTGCGGTAGCTCCGTTGGTACCTATGGGTGCGAATGCGGGAGCTCCGAATAACCCGGAACAGCAGACACAGATCGTAAAGGCTACTCTGGAACAGTTGGTTGAGATCCAGACGCCGGGAAAGATCGTTCCATTGCCGTTCGAGTATATTGCTAAGGTATAATTAACTCATAGTATCAGGAGGCAGATGTATGATACATCTGCCTTTTTTTGAAAAATATCATGACGATATATTGGAATATCATTCGATATATTGTATAATACATATATGAGAGGGTCTGCATGGCAGACTGTGTTAACGGAGGTGATGAAAGTGGCTGATGAAGTAAAAGACCTTAGGAAATTAGTGATCAAATCATTCCATATGAATAGTGTAGAATGGGGCGAGCATAACGACATTAAAGTAGACGGTAACATGACAGTCAGTAAGGAGATGCTTGACGGACTGGCGGCAGAGGAGGAATATATCGAGAAGATCGATATTCAGCTTATTAAGCCGGGCGACCATGACAGGTGGACGAACACCATCATGGATATTATACCGATCTCTACAAAAGTTCTTGGCAAGATTGGGGATGGGATTACGCACACGATCACCGGCGTCTATGTAATGCTTACGGGTGTGGATGTGAATGGTAAACAGTGCCATGAATTCGGGTCATCGGAAGGGAATCTGAAGGATCAGTTATACTTGAATCGGGCAGGTACTCCTGGAGATGACGACTATATTATTTCCTTTGACGTAACTCTCACTGCCGGTATGGGACAGGAACGGCCAGGGCCGACGGCAGCGCACCGCGCCTGTGATAAGTTCATTCAGACCTACCGTGAGAAGCTGAAGAAATTCCGTGGAGAAAAATGTACGGAGAGGCACGAGTATCACGACATTGTAAGACCGGGGAAGAAGAGGGTGTTGATTATCAAGCAGGTCGCAGGACAGGGAGCTATGTATGATACACACTTTTTTGCAGAGGAACCATCTGGGGTAGAAGGCGGACGATCGATCATTGATATGGGGAATATGCCGATTCTGGTGACTCCGAATGAGTACCGGGACGGGATCATCCGCTCAATGCAATAAGGAGGTGAGCACATGGGAATAGGACCATCAACCAAGGAGACTTCACTGCATCATTTCAGGGATCCGCTCCTTGATGTAGTGTCTAATGACACGGATCTTGATCTGATGGGGATCCTTCTGGTAGGAACGCCGGATGACAACAAGGATAAGATGCTGGTAGGAACACGTTCAGCCGTCTGGGCGGAAGCAATGCGGGCTGACGGTGTGATTATCTCGTCTGACGGTTGGGGGAACAGTGACGTAGACTTCACGAATACATGTGAGCAGTTAGGAATAAGGGGAATTCCGGTGACAGGGCTCAATTTCAGCGGTACGGTAGCGCAGTTCGTGGTGGTGAATGAATATCTGGACGGTATTGTAGACATCAATAAGAGCGCAGATGGAACGGAGACCAATGTAGTGGGGGAAAACAACATGGTCGCGCTCGACTGCAGGAAGGCGATGGCGCTTCTGAAGCTGAAGATGCGCCAGAAAGACCAGGAGAACAGATAGGTGTTCTTTTGCAGTTTGATGAAGTAATTTCAGAGAGGTTGGAAGAGATTCCGCATCGAGGATTGACGGTGCGGGTCTCTTTCTTTTTGGAGATCGGGATAACGACAGGGACAGACGGGTGATGGAGAGACGACAGACCGATGATAGACAGGTGATAGATAAGTGATCGGGATATAAATACGAAAAGAAAAGGCACGACCTGTATGTCGTGCCCTTTCTTTTTGGTATGTCATTGAGAGGTTTTCCTCGTTGCATTGCAGTTTTGTATATACAAAGCTGGGGAATGCTCCTCTAAAAGAGGCGTATATATTAATTGAGTACGCTGCTGCAAGAACGTTCTTGGGGGAAACGATCGGCAAGCTGCGTAACTGCAAATACAACCGCAACGGTCACTTAATGTATAAACTTTTCATGAAACAAACACTATGTAAGATTCGAAAAAGTTTATACATTTAAGATGTGTTTAATATATCATTTTTGTATTTTTATGTCAATACTATTGCAGAGTAAAAATAAATTTCATGCAAAATAACAATTATTTATTATAAGTGCACAATAGTTTTATGCAATTTGATGTTGGCCTTCTGACGCTGTAGGAGGTCTCCTGGCGGGAGAGAACGTCTGAGGCTGTTATTTATCGAGTGACGGGGTTACAGGCCCGTATTTGATCTCAGGATGGTTATCAAGCATCCATTGTCTGAAGCTGTCGGTATCACCCTCGGTAAAGGATGCTTTGTCGATCATGACGCCTTCGTTGTATTCGTCTGTTGATAATCGGAAGTAGGATTTGGCTTCTTCGAATCTGAGGATTTGGTCCCATTCGACCTTGTTATTGATCTTCCCATTGATATACAGAGAGATATTTTTATCGCCTACAATCACCTTACAGGTCCAATCCTTGCCGTCGAAGTAGTTCGCGCGGGTAAGGCGGAAGGTTTTGTCGGCGTGCATCCATCTGAAAAAAACTCCTCTGTATACTGCGACAAAAGTAAGGAAAGCGCCGATCGTCTGCCATCTTGCAGGGGCATTCACCCTCTCGAAATAGATCCAGCCAAAAATCCCCGCTACAAATATGACAAGGTACACATAAAAAATAGGTAACTTCCAAAACTTAGGAGTTGCCCACTTATCATAACGTCTTCGATTCATTATGTATTCATTTATGAACATCTTATTTTCTCCGATTTCTGAAATAAATATTTTGTAGTAAAAAACATAAATGGCTGCCCGGTCGGAGCGGCCATTTATGTATGTATTCTTATAATTAAATTGCTTAAGCTATTCCAGCCTTCCTATCCTTGTTAGCTGCGCTAAGCAGTGAGTATGATGTCCAAAGAAGAACTACACAGATCAGATTGATCAACCAGAACATCGGCAGGTTAGTGATGAGCTTCCATGCGATAAATACACCGATACATCCGCCGAGAGCGTTACCAACCGTATGCGGTACATCGTATCTGTGAGTCCTGATGAACTCGATAGAACATGCCGGCATCAGGCAGGCACATGATCCCATGAATACTGGGAAACAAGCTCCGGCATCAACGCCGAGCAGAAGACAGGTAGCCATACATGGTGCATACAGACCGAAGCCGATATCCATGAGAGCGCCCCACAAAATGTTAAGAGCGGCAGCCACGATCAATTTCCAACCGGTTAATCCGGTAGCCGTTCCGACGATTCCGAATGGTCCCACACCAGTGTTCTTACACAGCATGATAATTGCAAGAGGAATCATAATAAAGCCAAGAGCGTATCTGATCTTGTTGCGAGGCCACTTCGTTACGATAGTCGCGAATCCGAAAGAGCCTACAGCGGCACAGATATACATGATCCACAAGAACTTAGGATCACAGTCTACGGAAGCCGTGAAGATAAATGCCTCAAAAATAACAGGGAATGTATCTCCAACGTTCAGAGTACCAGGAATATCGATATCATCGATTTGGTTGAAAAGTTTGTACATGAACGTCGATGGGGCGAAAGAGCCGCAGCCAAGTGTGTCTAAGAAGTTAGCAACGATACCTACTGCAAAACCAGATGCCCACTGCTTGCCGGTGGCATTCTTAAGACCGTCCATACGATTTTTAAAGATGTCGACGATAAGTCCGAGTCCGGTGCCGGCTGCCAGTACGCCGAATAAAATTTGTAGTGCTAGTAACATAATTTCTCCCTCCAGATCTTTTAGAATAGATTAGTATAGCTTCTTCAAAGACGATACCCCGATTTATCATCTCTGATATAATCAATTTATCATTATCGCACGAAAAAGTCAATGATTTCTTGTGTTTGTTTGGGCAAAATGCAATAATGCCGATGAATGCGCATTTTTGAGGTGTTTCCTGAGGACGGCTTGTACGAAAAAAAATACAAAAATTGCAAAAAAGGGCTTGAAAAATAAGCTTTCCTCAGATATACTGAAAAAGCTGTGACATTGATAGCGTTGAAGCGAGAGGTTGCTGCTTATATATAGCAGGTTTTCCGTGGAGCGAATGTCAAGTTAGGAAACTGGCGACAAGTCACTGTAACACTGTAATCGTTGGTACTGCGCCGCAGATTAAGGACTGCATGTACCGCACGTAAGACAGCCTTTGACGGCTGGAAAGTGCTATATACGACGTGTGAGGTTCTCACGACACACACGGGAGAGTGTACAGTCACCGCTTGTCGTACTGTTGAAAAGTACGAATAAGGAGGCGACTTTTTTTATGGCAAGTCAAGTAATGAGAATCACTTTGAAGGCGTATGACCATCAGATGGTAGATGCATCCGCCAGGAAAATCATCGAAACTGTTAAGAAGAACGGATCTAAGGTGAGCGGACCTGTACCGCTTCCGACTAAGAAGGAAGTTGTTACGATCTTAAGGGCTGTTCACAAGTATAAGGATTCCAGAGAGCAGTTCGAGCAGAGGACTCATAAGAGACTGATCGATATCATCGCACCGACCCAGAAGACGGTTGACGCGTTATCAAGGCTTGAGATGCCTGCAGGTGTGTATATTGATATCAAAATGAAAAGCAAACAGTAGTTCCTATCATTTAGGATGAGCGTGATATGCGCTCCGCTGTAAATAACAGGAGGTAATTATAATGAAGAAAGCTATCTTAGCTACAAAAGTCGGAATGACTCAGATCTTCAACGAAGACGGCACGCTGACACCGGTTACTGTTCTTCAGGCCGGACCTTGTGTGGTAACACAGATCAAGACGGTTGAGAATGACGGTTATGAAGCTGTTCAGGTCGGATTCGTTGACAAGAAGGACAGGATTGTCAACAAGGATAAGAGTGGTAAGAAGGAAATCGTTCATCGCCATGGTGTTACTAAGGCAGAACAGGGACATTTCGCAAAAGCAGGTGTTACCGGCAAGAGATTTGTGAGAGAATTCAAGTTTGACAATGCAGGCGAGTATGAACTGGGACAGGAGATCAAGGCGGATATCTTCGCGGCAGGCGATAAGATCGATGCGACGGCTATCTCCAAAGGTAAGGGATTCCAGGGTGCGATCAAGAGACATAATCAGCACAGAGGACCTATGACACATGGTTCCAAGTTCCACCGTCATGCCGGTTCTAACGGTGCGGCATCTGATCCGAGCAAGGTATTCAAGGGTAAGAAGATGCCTGGTCAGATGGGTAACAAGAGAATCACGATCCAGAATCTTGAAGTTGTACGCGTAGACGCGGAGAACAACCTGCTTCTGATCAAGGGTTCTGTACCGGGACCGAAGAAGTCTTTAGTAACTATTAAAGAAGCAGTAAAAGCTATTTAAGCTTTGGCGAAGGAAGGAGGACACTAGAGATGGCAAACGTATCCGTTTATAACATCGAAGGCAAAGAGGTTGGTACGATCGACTTAAACGATGCTGTATTTGGTGTGGAAGTGAATGAGCATCTTGTACACATGGCAGTTGTCAGCCAGCTTGCAAATAAACGCCAGGGAACGCAGAAGGCCAAGACGCGTTCTGAAGTTTCCGGAGGCGGCAGAAAACCATGGAGACAGAAGGGGACCGGTCATGCAAGACAGGGTTCAACGAGAGCTCCGCAGTGGACGGGCGGCGGCGTAGTATTCGCGCCTGTACCGAGAGATTATTCATTCAAGATGAATAAGAAGGAGAAGAGAGCAGCGCTTAAGTCCGCTCTTACATCCAGAGTAGAGGAGAAGAAGTTCATCGTGATCGACGAGATCAGCTTTGATGAGATCAAGACGAAGAAATTCGCTAATATCCTGAAGAATTTAGATGTATCCAAGGCATTGGTAGTATTAGAGGACGGTAATAAGAATGCAGAGCTGTCTGCAAGAAATATCGCGGATGTGAAGACTGCAAGAACTAATACCATCAATGTGTATGATATCCTGAAGTACAACACAGTGATCGCAACGAAAGCTGCTGTTGCCAGCATCGAGGAGGTGTACGCATAATGGCTAATATTCAATATTATGATGTGATCCTTAAACCGGTTGTAACAGAGAAGAGTATGGAGCTGATGGGAGAGAAGAAGTATACGTTCTTAGTTCACCCGGAAGCAACCAAGTCTCAGGTAAAAGAAGCTGTTGAGAAGATGTTCAACGGAACCAAGGTGGAGAGCGTGAACACAATGAACTGCCCGGGCAAGAAGAGAAGAGTGCGCGGAACCATGCAGTTTGGAAAGACAGCTAAGACGAAGAAAGCGATTGTGAAGCTTACAGCTGACAGCGCAGAGATCGAGATTTTTGAGGGCCTGTAAGACTTGGCGAAGACAAGCGCAGCGCAGGCTGAGCCGTAGTCGGGGCCCGTTCGGTGAGCTTAGCGAGGTTCTTCCGAGCTTAGCGAAGCGAACATTCACCGCGCAGAAGTGAATATAACCGAGAAAATGATGGAGCACTAAGCTCGTGAGGGGACTGGCAAGGAGACACCATGGCTACTAAGCTCGTGAAGGACCTCGCTAAGTATCCAGGTGCGCTTTCGCACTAAGCTCGTGAAAGACCTCGCAAGGAAACACCATGGCTACTAAGCTCGTGAAGGACCTCGCTAAGTATCCAGGTGTATTTTCACACTAAGCTCGTGAGGGACCTCGCTAAGTGTTCAATATACGGTGCAATTCCGTGACAATAATAATTAGGATTCGAAAGGAGAAGCAATCATGGGAATTAAAACATACCGCCCATATACGCCTTCCAGAAGACAGATGACTGGTTCTGATTTCGCAGAGATCACCAAGAAGACACCGGAGAAGTCTTTGTTAGCTCCTAAGAGCAGACAGGCAGGACGTAACAATCAAGGTAAGATTACAGTTAGACACCGCGGAGGCGGCGCTAAGAGAAAATATAGAATCATCGACTTCAAGAGGAGAAAAGACGGTATCCACGCAACTGTTCTTGGTATCGAGTATGATCCGAACAGATCTGCCAATATCGCTCTGATCTGCTATGAAGACGGCGAGAAGGCATATATCATTGCTCCGGAAGGACTGAAGGATGGAATGAAGGTCATGAACGGACCGGAGGCCGAGGTAAGAGTCGGCAATTGTCTCCCTCTTTCTGAGATTCCGGTAGGTACTCAGATTCACAATATCGAGCTCTATCCTGGAAAAGGCGGTCAGCTGGTTCGTTCCGCTGGTAACAGCGCACAGTTGATGGCTAAGGAAGGCAAGTATGCAACTTTGAGACTCCCGTCAGGGGAGATGAGAATGGTTCCGATCAATTGCCGCGCATCTATCGGTGTTGTAGGCAACGGAGATCACAACCTGATCAATATCGGTAAAGCAGGACGTAAACGCCACATGGGATTCAGACCGACAGTCCGCGGTTCTGTTATGAACCCGAATGACCATCCGCACGGCGGTGGTGAAGGTAAGACAGGAATCGGCCGCCCGGGTCCATGTACACCTTGGGGCAAGCCAGCACTTGGCCTTAAGACAAGGAAGAAGAACAAGTCATCTAACAAGCTGATCGTAAGAAGAAGAGATGGCAGAGCAATCAAATAATTTTCATGGAGGAGGTTATAACCTATGGCACGTTCAGTTAAAAAAGGACCATTCGCAGATGCAAGTCTGCTTAAGAAGATTGATGCAATGAACGCTTCCGGTGACAAGTCTGTGATCAAGACCTGGTCCCGCCGTTCTACGATCTTCCCAAGCATGGTTGGACATACAATTGCCGTACATGACGGAAGAAAACATGTACCTGTATATGTGACAGAAGATATGGTTGGACACAAGCTCGGCGAGTTTGTTGCTACCAGAACATACAGAGGACATGGAAAAGACGAAAAGAAATCAAGAGTTAGATAATCATATTGTGAAAGGAGGGTTCATCCATGGCAAAAGGACACAGATCCCAAATCAAGAGAGAAAGAAATGCTAACAAAGATACGAGACCTTCTGCTAAGTTATCTTATGCGAGAGTTTCCGTTCAGAAAGCATGTTATGTATTGGATGCCATCAGAGGTAAGGATGTAACAACAGCGCTTGGTATTTTAACTTACAATCCAAGATATGCTTCTAGTTTGATAAAGAAATTACTGGAATCAGCAATTGCAAATGCTGAGAACAACAACGGTATGAATGCTGAGAATCTTTATATTGCAGAGGCTTACGCAAACAAAGGACCAACAATGAAGAGAATCAGACCGAGGGCACAGGGAAGGGCTTACAGGATCGAGAAGAGAATGAGCCACATTACGCTGGTGCTTGATGAAAGATAAGGAGGGGCAATCATGGGACAGAAAGTTAATCCTCATGGCTTGAGAGTCGGTATTATCAAAGACTGGGATTCTAAGTGGTATGCAGAGAAAGATTTCGCAGATTACTTAGTAGAAGACCATGAAATCAGAACGTATCTTAAGAAGAGATTATACAGCGCCGGTGTTTCTAGGATTGAGATCGAGAGAGCATCCGACCGTGTTAAGATCATCATTTATACAGCGAAGCCGGGCGTAGTAATCGGTAAGGGCGGCGCTGAGATCGAGAAAGTAAAAGGCGAACTTACACAGTTTACCAATAAGAAGTTAGTTGTTGATATCAAGGAGATCAAGAGACCGGACAAAGATGCCCAGCTTGTAGCAGAGAATATCGCGTTACAGCTTGAAAACCGTATCTCTTTCAGACGTGCAATGAAGTCTTGCATGTCAAGAACCATGAAGTCAGGTGCGCTTGGAGTTAAGACATCCGTATCAGGACGTCTTGGCGGAGCTGATATGGCTCGTACAGAGTTCTACAGCGAGGGAACGATTCCTCTTCAGACACTGAGAGCAGACATTGACTACGGATTCGCTGAAGCAGACACAACTTATGGAAAAGTTGGCGTCAAGGTATGGATCTATAAAGGCGAAGTTCTTCCGGAAAAAGCAGCAAAGGAAGGAGAGAGATAAATCATGTTAATGCCAAAGAGAGTAAAACGTCGTAAACAATTCCGTGGTTCAATGAAGGGAAAAGCTCTTCGCGGAAACAAGATTACTAACGGTGAATATGGTATCGTTGCAATGGAACCATGCTGGATCAAATCCAATCAGATCGAGGCTGCACGTATTGCTATGACTCGTTATATCAAGCGTGGCGGTAAAGTATGGATCAAGATATTCCCGGATAAACCTGTAACTACGAAACCAGCTGAGACACGTATGGGTTCTGGTAAAGGAACCTTAGAATACTGGGTAGCAGTTGTGAAACCGGGCCGCGTAATGTTCGAGATTGCCGGCGTATCAGAGGAAGTTGCGAGAGAAGCTCTTCGTCTGGCTACACACAAGCTGCCATGTAAATGTAAAGTAGTTTCTCGCGCAGACTTAGAAGGCGGTGATAACAGTGAAAATTAATGCATTTGTAGAAGATTTAAGAACAAAATCAGCTGCAGAGCTGAACGAAGAATTAGTAGCTGCTAAAAAGGAACTCTTTAATCTGAGATTCCAGAACGCAACGAATCAGTTAGATAATACAAGCAGAATCAAGGAAGTAAGAAGAAATATAGCCAGGATCCAGACTGTGATCACGCAGGCACAAAAAGGTTAGGCATAAAAAACTTAGTGAGGTATTGTCGAACTTAGTTTTTTAGCCGTTCTCTGAACAGAGTGAAGAGAACATCCTTAGACGTAGAAAGGAGATAGACCGTGGAAAGAAATCTTAGAAAAACCCGTGTGGGTAAGGTTGTCAGCAATAAAATGGATAAGACCATTGTTGTTGCGGTTGAAGATCATGTAAAACATCCGCTTTATAAGAAGATCGTTAAAAGAACTTATAAATTAAAAGCTCACGATGAAGCAAACGAATGCAACATCGGCGACAAGGTAAAAGTTATGGAGACAAGACCGCTCTCTAAGGATAAGAGATGGAGACTTGTCGAGGTTATGGAAAAAGTGAAATAGTATAAGGAGGGAAACCTGCATGATACAGCAAGAAAGCAGACTGAGAGTAGCAGACAACACAGGTGCGAAAGAATTACTGTGTATCCGCGTACTTGGCGGTTCAACAAGAAGGTATGCAAGTATTGGCGATGTAATTATTGCGACCGTTAAAGATGCAACACCAGGCGGCGTTGTTAAAAAAGGCGATGTAGTGAAGGCTGTTGTTGTCCGTACCGTGAAGAGCACACGCCGTAAAGATGGTTCATACATCCGTTTTGACGAGAATGCTGCTGTTATTATAAAAGAAGACAAGACACCAAGAGGAACCCGTATCTTTGGACCAGTAGCGAGAGAACTCCGTGACAAGCAGTTCATGAGGATCGTTTCTCTGGCTCCGGAAGTACTATAAGGAGGTGCACGAGATGTCAATGTTAAAGATCAAGAAGGGTGATACCGTTAAGGTTATCGCCGGCAAGGATGTAGATAAAGAGGGGAAGGTTATCGCCGTAAACCAGAAGGCCGGCAAGGTCGTTGTGGAAGGCGTTAATATGCTGACAAAGCACACAAAGCCAAGCGCTGCGAATCAGAATGGCGGAATCATCCATCAGGAAGGCCCGATCGACGCCTCTAATGTAATGTATGTGCATAAGGGAAAAGCGACCAGAGTGGGATTCAAGATGGACGGAGATAAGAAGGTTCGTTATGCAAAATCAACAGGCGAAGTGATTGATTAATCTGAGGAAGGAGGGCCAGTGCTTTGAGTAGACTGAAAGAACAATACCAGAACGAAATCGTTGACGCGATGAATAAAAAGTTCGGTTATAAAAATATCATGGAAGTGCCGAAGCTTGACAAGGTTGTGATCAACATGGGCGTCGGCGAGGCAAAGGATAATGCAAAGCTGTTGGATTCAGCGGTTGCTGACCTTGAAAGGATCACAGGACAGAAGGCTGTTATCTGTAAAGCTAAGAAGTCAGTTGCTAACTTCAAATTAAGAGAAGGAATGTCAATCGGATGTAAGGTTACCTTAAGAGGCGAGAAGATGTATGAATTCGTTGACCGTCTGATCAACCTTTCCTTACCGCGTGTACGTGACTTTAGAGGTGTGAATCCTAACGCATTTGACGGAAGGGGCAATTATGCTCTTGGTATCAAAGAACAGTTGATCTTCCCTGAGATCGAATATGACAAGATCGATAAGGTAAGAGGTATGGATATCATATTTGTCACAACTGCTAAGACAGACGAAGAGGCGCGTGAATTGCTTCGGCAGTTCAATATGCCGTTTGCAAAGTAAGGAGGAGGTAAATTATGGCTAAAACAGCAATGAAGATCAAGCAGCAGCGTAAGCAGAAATTCTCCACCAGAGAATATAACCGCTGCAGGATTTGCGGACGTCCACATGCATATTTGAGAAAATATGGAATCTGCCGTGTTTGCTTCCGCGAATTGGCATATAAAGGACAGATTCCAGGAGTAAAGAAAGCAAGTTGGTAGGCATTGTTTTCTGGCATTGAACACTTAGCAAGGCGAATGCCGAGCTTAGTGAGAATGTCCATCACGGAACAAAGTGACGGGATGTTACAATGTCTTAGAAAATAAGCCGTTCTCTGAGCGTGAAAGGCGAAGAGAACTTCATTAAGAAGAGGAGGAATTATTAATCATGACTATGAGTGATCCAATCGCAGATATGCTTACAAGAATCCGTAATGCAAATACTGCTAAACATGATACAGTAGATGTACCGTCTTCCAAGATGAAGCTTGCAATAGCAAATATCTTACTGGACGAAGGTTACATTGAGAATTATGAAATCGTAGAAGACGGAGTATTCAAGACGATCCACATCGTATTAAAATACGGTGCGGACAAGAATGAAAAAGTTATCACAGGTCTTAAGAGAATATCCAAGCCAGGACTTCGTGTATACGCAGGAAGCGCTGATGTACCGAAGGTATTCGGCGGACTCGGCACAGCGATCATTTCTACCAATGCAGGCGTGATCACAGACAAAGAAGCAAGAAAGCGCGGTATTGGCGGAGAGGTGCTGTGTTATATTTGGTAGGCATTATTTTCTTAGTGAATTCAAGCGTAGGGTGCGCTGAATGAACTTAGAAAATAAGCCGTTCTCTGAGCGAATGCGAAGAGAACTTCATTTAATACTGAAAACAGAGCAGACATTAGCATCTGCTCCGAGAATCTAAGTTAAGGAGGATACAGGTATGTCACGTATAGGAAGACTGCCGGTTGCAATTCCAGCAGGGGTTACCGTTGAGATTGCAGAGAATAATAAAATAACCGTAAAAGGTCCAAAAGGAACGCTTGAAAGAGAGCTTCCAACAGAGATGGAAGTAAAAGTTGAGGGAGATGCGGTAGTTGTAACAAGACCGAACGACTTGAAGAAGATGAAATCTCTTCACGGCCTGACAAGAACACTGGTGAACAACATGGTTGTCGGTGTCACAGAAGGTTACCAGAAGGTACTGGAGGTTAACGGTGTAGGTTACAGAGCGGCAAAATCAGGAAACAAGCTTACATTGAATCTTGGTTACTCTCACCCAGTTGAAATGACAGATCCAGAAGGTGTTGAGACTGTCGTAGAAGGACAGAACAAGATCGTCGTTAAAGGTATCAATAAAGAAAAAGTAGGCCAATACGCAGCTGAGATCAGAGATAAGAGAAGACCTGAGCCATATAAGGGCAAGGGAATTAAGTATGCTGATGAAGTAATCAGACGTAAAGTTGGTAAGACTGGTAAGAAATAAGTAAGGAGAGTGTGAAAATGGTTAGCAAAAAATCAAGAAGCGAAGTTCGCGTTAAAAAGCACAGAAGAATACGCAATCGTTTGAGCGGTACAACAGAGTGCCCGCGTTTGGCTGTGTTTAGAAGCAATAATCATATGTATGCTCAAATTATTGACGATACAGTTGGAAATACTCTGGTTTCCGCTTCTACTCTTCAGAAAGATGTGAAAGCAAACTTAGAAAAAACTAACAACGTTGATGCAGCAGCATATTTAGGAAAAGTAATTGCCGAGAAGGCAATTGAGAAAGGTATTAAGGATGTTGTCTTTGACAGAGGCGGCTTTTTATACCACGGAAAGATTCAGGCATTAGCAGACGCAGCTAGAGAAGCTGGGTTGAATTTCTAGGAGGAGGAGCACACATGAAACAAGAACGTATTGATGCTGGTTCATTAGAGTTAAACGAAAAAGTAGTGTCAATTAAGCGTGTAACCAAAGTTGTTAAAGGTGGCCGTAATATGAGATTCACAGCTTTAGTAGTTGTTGGCGATGGAAATGGCCATGTTGGTGCAGGTTTAGGGAAGGCTACGGAGATCCCGGAAGCAATCCGCAAAGGAAAAGAAGATGCGGCAAAGAACATGATCACTGTTGCATTGGATGATAACGATAGTATTACACATGATTTTACCGGTAAATTCGGAGGCGCTTCCGTACTTCTTAAGAAGGCTCCGGAAGGTACTGGTGTGATCGCCGGTGGTCCGGCGCGTGCTGTGATCGAGATGGCGGGAATCAAGAACATCCGTACAAAATCACTTGGTTCTAACAACAAGCAGAACGTTGTTCTTGCTACGATTGCAGGATTGCGCGAGATCAAGACACCGGAGGAAGTAGCACGGCTTCGCGGTAAATCTGTTGAAGAGATCTTAGGCTAAGGAGGCGGATTCAGATGGCAAATTTAAGAATTACGTTAGTAAAATCCACGATCGGTGCTGTACCGAAGCATAAGAAGACTGTAGAAGCATTAGGCTTAAGGAAGCTGAATAAGACAGTTGAACTGCCGGACAATGCAGCAACCAGGGGTATGGTAAAACAGGTTCAGCACCTGGTAAAAGTAGAAGAAGTTTAATTCAAATAATCGGATAAGGAGGTGTCACAATGGATTTATCAAACTTAAGACCTGCTGACGGAGCAAAACAGAGTGATAATTTCAGAAGAGGACGTGGACACGGTTCTGGTAACGGAAAGACTGCCGGTAAGGGACATAAGGGTCAGAAGGCTCGTTCCGGAGCAACAAGGCCAGGTTTCGAAGGCGGTCAGATGCCGTTATACAGAAGAATTCCTAAGAGAGGTTTCACGAACAGGAATTCTAAGACAATCGTTGGAATTAATATCAGTGCTCTCGAAGTGTTTGATAATGAGGCAGTTGTATCTGTAGAGACGCTGCTGGAGCAGGGAATCGTCAAGAATCCGAAAGATGGTGTTAAGATCCTTGGAAACGGTGAATTGACGAAGAAACTCACTGTACAGGCCAATGCGTTCAGCAAAAGCGCTGTAGAAAAGATTGAGGCTGTAGGTGGAAAAGCAGAGGTGATCTAATGTTAGAAACATTTCGGAAGGCATTTCAAATCAAAGACATCCGAAAAAAGATCGGCTACACATTCTTAATGTTGATTGTAATTAGAATTGGGTCACAGCTTCCAACGCCTGGCGTAAATTCTAATTTTATCAAAGATTTCTTTGCACAGAACACTGGTGAGGCGTTTAATTTGTTTAACGCTTTCACTGGTGGCTCTTTTGAGCAGATGTCAGTCTTTGCACTCAGCATTACACCGTATATTACGTCTTCCATTATCATGCAGCTTCTTACGATCGCAATTCCCAAGTTAGAGGAGATGCAGAAAGAAGGAGAAGATGGAAGGAAGAAGATCGTAGCGATCACACGTTATCTTACCGTAGGTCTGGCATTGTTTGAATCAACGGCCATGGCTGTAAGCTTCGGGCGTCAGGGCCTTCTGGTAGATTTTAATTTCGTAAATGCGGCAATCGTAGTTCTGACACTCACTGCCGGCTCCGCATTCCTGATGTGGATCGGTGAGCAGATCACAAGCAAAGGTGTCGGCAATGGTATCTCTATCGTTCTGGTGATCAACATCATATCCAGAATACCAAGCGATATGACATCATTGTTCGAGCAGTTCGTGAAGGATAAACCGATCGCGTCTGCCGGACTGGCAATCGTTGTTATACTGGCGATCATTATTCTTCTGGTTGTATTCGTAGTAATCCTCCAGGGAGGCGAGAGAAGGATCGCGGTATCCTATTCACAGAAAATGGCTGGAAGAAGGATGCACGGCGGACGGACTTCCAATATTCCGCTTAAGGTTAATACTGCGGGCGTAATTCCGATCATCTTCTCATCATCCCTGATGCAGTTCCCGGTTATTATCGCTTCATTCCTTGGAAAGGATGAGGGGGGCGGTATCGGCGGAGAGATCTTAAGAGGATTGAATCAGAGCAATTGGTGTAATCCTGAACAGATCAAGTATACCTGGGGGTTGATCGTATATATTGTCCTGACCGTATTCTTCGCGTATTTCTATACTTCTATTACGTTCAATCCATTGGAGATTGCGAATAATATGAAGAAGAGCGGAGGATTCGTTCCGGGTATCCGTCCTGGGAAACCAACGGTTGAATATCTGACTAAGATATTGAATTATGTGATCTTTATCGGTGCATGCGGGCTGATCGTGATACAGATCGTTCCGATCGTGTTTAACGGCTGGCTTGGGGCGAGGGTATCCTTTGGAGGAACTTCCCTGATCATTATTGTCAGCGTTGTATTAGAGACGATGAAACAGGTTGAATCACAGATGCTTGTGCGTAATTATAAAGGATTTTTGAATAGTTAACAGTTTCAACTCGCGGGAATATTTTCGCGGGTTAAACTGCTATATAAAGGAGGAATTGCCATATGAAGATTATTATGTTAGGCGCCCCCGGAGCGGGCAAAGGAACTCAGGCGAAGAAGATTGCTGCTAAATACAGTATTCCTCACATTTCTACCGGCGACATTTTCAGAGCAAATATCAAGAACGGGACGGAGCTTGGCAATAAGGCGAAGACATATATGGATCAGGGCCTTCTGGTCCCGGACGAGCTGGTTGTAGATCTGGTCGTAGACAGAGTGAAGCAGGATGACTGTAAGAACGGCTATGTTCTGGACGGATTCCCGAGAACGATCCCGCAGGCAGAGGCGCTTGATAAGGCTCTTGCGGCAATCGGCGAGAAGATGGATTATGCGATCGATGTAAATGTCCCTGATGAGAATATTGTACACCGTATGTCAGGCCGCCGTGCATGCGTAGGCTGCGGCGCTACATACCATCTGGAGTATGCGCCGACCAAAACAGAAGGGATCTGTGATGCATGCGGCAAGGAGCTGATTCTCAGAGACGACGACAAGCCGGAGACGGTGAAGAAGCGTCTTGGAGTATATCATGAGCAGACTCAGCCGTTGATCGATTATTATACGAATGCGGGTATTCTTAAGACGGTTGACGGTACGATCGATATTAATGATGTATTCCAGGCGATCGTGGATATCTTAGGAGAGTAAACGGCATGGCAATCACTATCAAATCGGCGAGAGAGATCGAAATTATGAAGGAAGCCGGGCGTATATTGGAGATTGTCCACAATGAACTGGGAAAAGCCCTGCATCCGGGAATGAGCACATTGGATATTGACAGGCTGGGCGAAGAGATCATTCGGAGCTACGAGTGTATTCCTTCTTTCCTTGACTACAGGGGATACCCGGCGTCGATCTGTGTGTCTGTAAATGAAGAGGTCGTCCACGGGATCCCGGATAAGAACAGGATTCTTCAGGACGGAGATATTGTAAGCCTGGATGCAGGTGTGATCTATAAGGGATATCATTCCGATGCCGCGAGAACCCATGGCGTCGGAACGATCAGCAAAGAAGCAGAGGACCTGATACGGGTTACAAGAGAATGTTTCTTTGAAGGTATAAAATATGCAAAAGAAGGCAATCATCTATTTGATATTTCAGCAGCGATTGACAGTCATGCCGTAAGCCACGGCTACGGCGTGGTCCGGGATCTGTGCGGGCACGGGATAGGAACTGCGCTGCACGAGGCGCCGGAGATACCGAATTATAAGATGAACAGAAGAGGTGTCAAGCTGAAAGCCGGGATGACTCTTGCAATTGAGCCAATGATCAACGCGGGGACCTGGGAAGTTGAATGGCTTGGCGATGAATGGACGGTCGTAAGCCGGGATCACAGCCTTTCCGCGCATTATGAGAATACGGTCCTCGTCACAGAGGATGAGCCGGTGCTGCTGACACTTGGCAATAGCATTTGCATATAGTTGTGACAGCAGCGGGGGATATGTGAGAGGATGTAAGGATCAGTTATGGATGGATGCAGTACACAGAGATACAAAGCCGGGATGCTTGCAAAGTCGAAGGCAGGCCATGACACAGGAAAAGTTTATGTCATAATAGAGGTTGATGACACGTATGTATATTTAGCGGACGGCAATATTAGAACGCTTGGACATTTGAAGAAGAAAAAGAGGAAGCATGTACAGGTTATCTGCAGAGAATATGATATTGCCGGGGCAGATGATGTAGGGATCAAGAGAATTCTAAGGTTATATCACCGGCACTGAACGTAAGGGGGAACCCGCACAGTGCCGGGATGTACATTCGCACAGGGGGCGTGAAGGACCCGCTGAGTGCTTATAGTAAAGATGGAGGAATGAAGATGTCAAAAGCTGACGTAATCGAAATTGAAGGAACCGTAGTAGAGAAGTTGCCAAACGCAATGTTTCAGGTAGAGTTGGAGAACGGGCATCAGGTGCTCGCGCATATCAGCGGCAAGTTAAGAATGAACTTCATCAAGATTCTGCCGGGAGATAAGGTGACATTGGAATTATCACCGTATGATCTGTCTAAGGGAAGGATTATCTGGAGAGATAAGTAGAATCTGGCGGGTACAAGTTTGGACTGTTACCTTTACCTGACAGATAAACTGAGAAATATGAAATTGTCTATTGACTTTGTTTGACAGGCGGTGCTATAATATATAAGCGCGTTTCTGGGCATTTGTAAAAATATACCTGTCAACAGGTATATGTGAATGGCATCAGGTGCTCGGTATGCGTCGGACATGTAGGCAGAGCAATGGATGAAAGGAGGATTTGACGTGAAGGTTAGATCATCAGTAAAACCAATTTGCGAAAAATGCAAAGTAATTAAGAGAAAAGGAAGCGTTCGCATAATCTGCGAGAACCCGAAGCATAAGCAGCGTCAGGGCTAGGAATATTTTTATCCTGACAAAGTAAATGCAGAGTAATTTAGGCGGCTGATAGCCGACACACCAGGAAGTGTGTAGACTATTTAATATACAAGGAGCACCTGTAGCCGGTGTATGTCCTTCGTATATTGCTTCTAATGCCGGCTTGTCATTTACCGATGAGTGAAACATCTCATTAAGTGTTGAGATGTGCGTTCGCACCAGGTTCGTTAAGAACCTCACCAGGTGCTCACAGCATCGGTGGCCGGAAAGGGCATGGATACCGAAACATGCCTGGACGTAAGTCCCTATTAAAGACGATAATGAAAAGAAAATGGAGGAAAATTCACATGGCTCGTATTGCAGGTGTAGATTTACCAAGAGACAAACGTGTTGAGATCGGATTAACTTATATCTATGGAATCGGAAGAGCGAGTTCTAACCGTATCTTAGCAGAGGCAGGAGTAAGTCCTGACATTCGCTGCAGAGATCTTACAGACGATGATGTTAAGAAGATCAGTGCAGTAATCGATGAGACCCAGACGGTAGAAGGTGATCTTAGAAGAGAGATCGCGCTGAATATCAAGAGGTTGCAGGAGATCGGATGCTACAGAGGTATCCGTCACAGAAAAGGACTTCCGGTTCGCGGTCAGAAGACCAAGACCAACGCAAGAACCAGAAAAGGTCCGAAGAGAACAGTGGCTAATAAAAAGAAATAGCTTGGCGAGACATTAAGAACTTAACGAGGTATTTTCGAGTTTAGTTCTTAAGTCGTTCTTCGAGCAAAGTGAGAAGAACATCTATAAGGTTAATAGTAATTTTGGAAAGTCAAAA
Source organism: Lachnospiraceae bacterium (assembly GCA_910575835.1). Lineage (GTDB taxonomy): Bacteria > Bacillota > Clostridia > Lachnospirales > Lachnospiraceae > Sporofaciens. The sequence continues at coordinate 150,637 of CAJTGB010000006.1, forward strand.
AACAAAAGGAAAGAGTAGGTTAGTTTTATTATGGCAAAGAAAGTTACAAAGAAAGTGACAAAAAAGCGTGTCAAGAAAAACGTTGAACGCGGACAAGCACATATCCAGTCATCTTTTAATAACACGATCGTTACATTGACAGATGCACAGGGTAATGCTCTTTCATGGGCAAGTGCAGGCGGTCTGGGATTTAGAGGTTCAAGGAAATCTACCCCTTATGCAGCACAGATGGCGGCAGAGACAGCGGCTAAGGCAGCATTAGTACATGGTTTGAAATCCGTAGATGTTATGGTTAAAGGACCAGGTTCAGGTAGAGAAGCAGCGATCCGTGCACTTCAGGCATGTGGAATTGATGTGACAAGTATCAAGGATGTTACTCCGGTACCGCACAATGGTTGCCGTCCACCGAAGCGGAGGAGAGTATAGGCATAAAAAGGTTAGCGAGGTATTATCGAGCTTAACTTTTTAGCCGTTCTTCGAACAGAGTGAGAAGAACATCCGCAAGGTAATTTGAAAAATTTAGGAGGAAAGCATAACATGGCAGTTAATAGAGTTCCGGTCCTTAAAAGATGCAGATCTCTCGGCATGGACCCGGTATATTTGGGAATTGACAAGAAGTCTAACAGACAGTTAAAGAGATCCAACAGAAAAATGAGCGAGTATGGTCTCCAGTTGCGTGAGAAGCAGAAAGCAAAATTTATCTATGGAGTATTAGAGAAGCCTTTCAGAAATTATTTCGAGAAGGCTCAGCGTATGAGCGGTATGACAGGTGAGAACCTGATGAGACTGCTTGAATCAAGATTAGATAACGTAGTGTTCCGTCTTGGACTTGCAAGAACAAGACGCGAGGCAAGACAGATCGTTGACCACAAGCACGTTCTGGTAAACGGCAAGCAGATCAACATTCCGTCTTACCTGATCAAGGCAGGCGACGTTATCGAAATTAAGGAAAAACACAAAAGCTCTCCAAGATACAAAGAGATCGCAGAGGTTACAGGAGGACGTCTTGTTCCTGAGTGGTTAGAGGCGGACCTTGAAAATCTTAGGGGGACAGTAAAAGAGCTTCCAAGACGCGAAGTGATCGATGTTCCTGTAGATGAGATGTTAATCGTCGAGTTGTATTCTAAATAATAACCCTTAACACCACAGGAGGTGGACTTAGTGTTTGATTTTAATAAACCCAATATTGAGATAACTGAGATTTCGGAAGATAAGAAGTATGGAAGATTTGTTGTAGAACCCCTTGAAAGAGGTTATGGTACGACATTAGGAAATTCTCTGAGAAGGATCATGCTCTCTTCTTTGCCGGGTGCTGCGATCAGTCAGGTGAAGATTGACGGTGTTCTTCATGAGTTCAGTTCTATTCCGGGTGTTAAAGAGGATGTTACGGAGATTATCATGAATTTGAAATCCCTGGCGATTAAGAATACATCTGAGACCGACGAGCCGAAGACAGCTTATATCGAATTTGAAGGAGAAGGCGTTGTCACGGCTGCGGATATCCAGGTGGACCAGGATATTGAGATCATGAATCCGGAGACAGTCATCGCGACATTGAACGGCGGGGCTGACAGCAAGTTATATATGGAACTGACCATCACAAAGGGCAGAGGTTATGTAAGCTCTGATAAGAATAAGAATGACGAATTGCCGATCGCTGTGATTCCGATCGATTCTATTTACACCCCGGTGGAACGCGTTAACCTTATGGTTGAGAATACACGTGTTGGGCAGATTACAGACTTTGACAAATTAACATTAGATGTATATACCAATGGTACTTTGCTTCCGGATGAGGCGGTCAGCCTTGCCGCGAAGGTATTAAGCGAGCATCTGAAACTCTTTATCGACCTGTCAGAGGTGGCTCAGGCTGCAGAGGTCATGATCGAGAAAGAGGATGACGAGAAGGAAAAAGTCCTTGAGATGAGCATTGACGAATTAGAGTTATCCGTTCGTTCTTACAATTGCTTGAAGAGAGCGGGGATCAACACGGTGGAGGAGCTTACGAACCGGACGCCGGAAGATATGATGAAGGTGCGTAATCTCGGACGGAAGTCCTTAGAAGAAGTGCTTGCGAAGTTAGATGAATTAGGCTTAGGATTAAGCAGAGGGGAAGAGTGAGAACTTGATGAGGTGTCTCACGAATCTAGTTCGAACTCTGTTCTTCGGTTCATGAACCGAAGAACTTCCTTAGCAATTTCCGTCAGTAAGTCCGAAGAGCATGGCGGAGCATTTGGCTAGTAAGCCCGAAGAAGCATAACCAAGTGTTATAGATGGAGGATTAGAATAATGGCAAAATATAGAAAACTCGGCAGGACATCCAGCCAGAGAAAAGCATTGTTGAGAAACCAGGTAACAGCGTTGATCTACCGCGGTAAGATCGTTACCACAGAAACGAAGGCAAAAGAGATCCGTAAGATTGCAGAGCATCTGATCGCTCTGGCTGTGAAGGAAAGAGATAACTACGACGAAGTGACTGTAAAGGCTAAGGTTGCCCGCAAGGACAAGGACGGCAAGAGAGTCAAAGAGGTTGTGGACGGCAAGAAGGTTACCGTATACGATGAAGTGGAGAAGAAGATCAAGAAGGATCAGCCAAGCAGGCTGCATGCCCGCCGTCAGATGTTGAAGGTTCTGTATCCGGTTAAGGAAGTGCCGACAGCTCAGGCAGGAAGAAAGAAGAATACAAAGGATGTAGACCTTGTTGCTAAGCTTTTCGATGAGATTGCACCGAAGTACGAGAACCGTCACGGCGGTTATACAAGAATCGTTAAGATCGGACAGCGCAAAGGCGACGCTGCGATGGAAGTTTTGATCGAACTTGTATAATATACTTTATTAGACGAAGTCCACTTGCCTGCAGGGTATATTACTACCCTTTGAATATAGGTAAATGTTGAAAGATTATGGCGCACTCTGTGAGTTGGGGTGCGCTTTTTCTGCCTGATTTGACTAATAATAGAAAATGCAGGCAGATTTGCCAGAAAATAAGCTCTTTTTACAGGTATGGGATTGTCGAAATACCTTGACAAAAGTGTGTAATAAGGGTATTTTATAGTAGAGACAAATAAGCAATTCATGACGTATATGAGCGCAGGGAGTACATAGTGATGTACATACTGATATAGAAGGAGATACGTTTGTTTGAGACTTATAAATATAATAGGTAAGTTCATTATATTACTGCAGTTTTTGATGTCTGCGTGGCTTGTATTCAGTCTGTGGAGCGGCGGTATGATACCGATGAGGTTTCTTGCCGTTATCGCAGGGATTGCATTTGTTATGGTAATGGCTACATTAGCAATGCAGTACACGGAAAGTGTCGGAACGAATTTGTTAGGAATGATCTTAAGTGTCTTGTTTATGGCTGTAGCAGCCAAGGGTGCGACGATCTTCATGTCTGCGAATTCGATGTTAGCCAATGTGGGCGGCGCAACCTATAAGATTGACAATATGGTGGTAGTCGTCCGTAAGGATGACCCGGCAGGAAGCCTTATAGATGCGAAGGATTATATTTTCGGCAGACAGACTTCTGCGGACCAGGAGAATACGGAGAAGATGCTTAATGAGATCAGGTCGCGGGTAGGACAGGAGATATCTGTCCTTCAGTATGATACGGTCCAGAGTGAGGCAGCGGCTCTCCTTGGAGGCGAGATTGAAGCGGCTGTATATAATGAAGCGTTTACAGGGGTTTTGGAAGAAGCAATAGAGTCATATTCGGAGCAGGTAAGAGTTCTGGATCATTTTGAGATCAGGACAGAGGTGGGTACGGCAGGCAGGGGCGTTAATGAGCCTTTCAATGTATATATCAGCGGGATCGACGTATCCGGCCCGATCACGACGACCAGCCGCAGCGATGTCAATATCATTATGAATGTGAATCCAGATACAAAAAAGATCCTTCTGACGACAACGCCCAGAGATTATTATGTGACGATCCCTGAAGTCTCAGGAGATCAGAGAGACAAGCTTACCCATGCAGGTATATACGGGGTAGACCGTTCTATGGCTGCTTTAGAGAACCTCTATGGGGTGGACCTTTCTTATTATGCGAAGGTGAATTTTACATCTCTGATCAAGATCGTAGACGCGCTTGGCGGCGTGGATGTAGAGTCTGACTATGCGTTCAGTGCAGGCGGATACAGCTTCTCACAGGGGACCAATCATCTGGACGGTGATGCTGCTCTTGCATTTTCAAGAGAGCGTTACAGCTTCTCTGACGGAGATAATCAGCGCGGGAAGAACCAGGAAGCAGTTCTGGCGGCGATCATTAAGAAGGCATCGTCACCGACCGTCTTAGCCAGTGCGAATCAGATATTGAGAAATATCAGTAAGTCGGTAGAGACGAATATGACGCAGGATGAGATGGCGCAGCTTATTAATATGCAATTATCCGGCGGGGGAGACTGGGATGTTGAGTCTCAGGCGGCCAGCGGCAAAGGAGATACGCAGACGTGTTTTTCATCGGGATCACAACCATTATATGTAATGTGGCCGGATGAAGCGGTGGTCACGGAGTTGTCGGAGAAGATGAGGTTGGTTTTAGAGGAAAAATGATACACGTTTGCGCTGGGCTTAAGGGACTTCGCCAAGTGCTTACAGTAAATTAGTCGAGGAAAGAGAGCGGGAGAAAATATGTTAATAGTAGATCCACAGCGAGCAGTGATTGCGGCGGCCGTAGTGATCGCAATCGGTTTATTTATTTTCGTATACAGGAATAAGAAAACATGGAAGAGTAGGTTGGTAAAGAAGTATGAGTAAACGCGAGTTTGAATTGACCTGGGTTCATAAGGCCGTGATGGTTGCATTCATCGACGCTCTGATTATCCTGTTTTCTTATGCGATAGCGCTGATAGCCCGGTTTGATTTCAAGTACACTAAGGTCCCGAGCATGTATATTGAGGGATATCTGTGGTCGATGCCGTTCTGGATCGCGTCCACGATAGTAATCTTCTATGTATGCAAGCTGTATCACAGTGTTTGGAGCCTGGCGAGTATTGCAGAGATCCAGATGAGTGTGATGGCGTATATGATATTGGCGCTTGTATATGTCGCCGGAGCGTTATTTATGCATCTTAGGATGCCGAAGGCCTATTATTTTGTGGGATATATGTTAAGCTTCGGTCTTACGACGGTGCTTCGCTTCTCTTACCGGATATTCCGGTTCTATCTGATAAAGAGCGATGGAGATGCGGATGAGACGGATCGGATCATGATGGTCGGCGGCGGCGCAGCGGGACAGGTATTGATCAAAGAACTGACCAACGGTAAGAGGGTTCATACCAAGGTTTGCTGTGTGATCGATGATAACCCTAATAAGCTGGGCAGAGTCCTTGAGGGAATCCCGATCGTAGGTAATCGGTATGATATTCTGGAGATGGTCAAGAAATACAGGATCAATCATATCATTTACGCAATTCCGGCTACGACCGGGAAGAACCGTAAAGACATCCTGAATATCTGTAAGGAGACGAATTGTAAGCTTCAGACGGTTCCAAGCGTGGCTCAGCTTATTAACGGAGAGGTAAGCGTCAGCAGAGTCCGTGATGTTGAGATTACAGACTTGCTTGGCCGGGCGCAGGTGAAGGTCAATAACGACGAGATCCTAGCGGCGATCAGGAACCAGGTTGTTATGGTTACCGGGGGCGGCGGTTCTATCGGAAGCGAGCTCTGCCGGCAGATCGCGAAGGCAAGACCCAAGCGGCTGATCATATTCGACATATATGAAAATAATGCTTATGAGATTCAGCAGGAGCTTAAGCGTACTCATAGAAATCTTGACGTAGTTGCCTTGATCGGTTCTGTGCGCAATACAAAGCGGATCAATTGGGTAATGGATACATATGAGCCGGATATCATATATCATGCAGCGGCTCATAAGCATGTACCGTTGATGGAAGAGAGTCCTAACGAGGCGATCAAGAATAATGTTATCGGTACTTATAAGACGGCCAAAGCGGCAGCAAGAGTCGGTGTCAGGAAGTTCGTATTCATCTCTACGGATAAGGCGGTGAACCCGACGAATATCATGGGAGCTTCCAAGCGTCTCTGCGAGATGGTGATCCAGATGATGGACCGCAAGAGTGAGACGGATTTTGTGGCAGTCCGGTTCGGCAATGTTCTGGGCAGCAACGGAAGCGTGATACCGCTGTTCAAGAAACAGATCGCAGAGGGCGGTCCTGTTACTGTCACGGATAAGGATATTATCCGGTACTTCATGACGATCCCGGAGGCTGTGTCTCTGGTGCTTCAGGCTTCTTATTATGCCAAGGGCGGAGAGATCTTCATCCTGGATATGGGCGAGCCTGTCCGAATCGACGATATGGCGCGCAATCTGATCCGCCTGTCGGGCTATACGCCAGATATTGATATTCCGATCGTATATACGGGGCTTAGACCTGGCGAGAAGCTCTTTGAGGAGCTTCTGATGAGCGAGGAAGGCTTGCAGGATACGGCGAATGAGCTGATCCATATCGGACATCCGATCGAGATGGATGACGATTGGTTCGAGGAGAAGCTTAAGGTGCTGGATGAGGCCAGTGAGATGGAGTCGGAGAAGATTAAAGAGATCGTGGCTGAGATCGTGCCGACTTATCAGTGGAAGAAGCAGGTGTAATTGCACGATATAATGTGCAGCGTAACAGATATATCGTTACAATACAGAGAGTAGTAACAGCAGTAAGATTCAGGCAAAGGTGAGAGTTATTGCCAGCGGCAGGATGGATGAAATAGCTTGACAAATTGATGTAAATAGGCTATTTTATTATAGAAGTAACTGATTGAACAGATTGGTTATTTGATTTAGATTATTAGTATTAGAGTATAGGTTAAAATTATATGAAAAATTCTTGGGTTTCCAAATCGTCGCTTCGCCGCGTTTGGAAATTTAAGTTGTCATGAGAGAATTAGTAATCCGCCTGATTTAGAGACGGAATGGCGAAGCTTACCCATTTTGAATGGGGAGGGTATTTGATTGCTTGAATGTAGATTTACTAAAACAGCACTCCATAACCTTGAAGGAATTTGAGGTTGTGGAGTGTTATTTTATTAAGTCTATATTTTGTTAGAGGCTTATTTTTTAAATTATATATAGATGTGTACATTTTAGGATTTGTAAAGTGATTCGATAAATCGGACATTGCACAATCTGCAGCAGACAGGAAGAAGTCAGATGTTTTAACAGATGTTTTAACCGTATGTATGGATGTGTGGGATGTCCTTCTAATTTTGATATTGGTAGGAGTAAAGATAAGGAGAAGGCTATGTGGTACGTGATGCAGGTGCGCACCGGTTCAGAAGAGAATATTCAGCTGCAGTGTCAGAAAGATATATCTTCGGAAGTGCTGGAGGATTGTTTTATCCCTTATTATGAAGAAAAACGGAATATAAAAGGAGAATGGACGACGCAGAGGAAGATTTTATTCCCTGGATATGTATTTTTAGATTCTCAGGAGGTCGTGAGACTGTATTCGAATCTGCGGCAAGTTACAGGACTTACAAAACTCCTGAAAACAGGTGATCAGGTAGTTCCTCTTACGAAGGAAGAAGTACATTTTCTTAAATCATTTGGAGGAGAGGAGCAAGTTGTTGCTGTATCAGAAGGGATTATTGAAAATTCAAGAGTAGTAGTGATGTCTGGGCCTTTGTTGGGTAAAGAAGGATATATAAAGAAGATCGATCGCCATAAGCGTCGAGCATTTTTAGAGATGCCAATGTTCGGCAGGGTGCAGAAGATACAGGTAGGATTGGAGATTGTAGCGAAGATATAGAAGGTTATATCTTCGCTTTTAAATTGGGAGAGGAGAATTTGCCGATGGAGGAATATCAGGAAGTTAATGAGATTGATCTGATTGATCTGATGTTTTATTGCCTGAAGAGATGGAGATGGATCGTTGTAGGTATGGTGCTTTTCGCTATTCTTGCGGGAGTATATAAATATCAGGCTACGATTGAAGATAATCAGGTGAAGAAAGAGGAACAAATTAAGCAAGATATGGCAAAACCGGTGGAAGGGGAGACAGCGGTTGAGAGTGAACCAGTCGTATTTGAGGATCCGGTTTCTTCGGCCGTCAAGTTTGCGATCGTTGGTATGGTTGGCGGGATATGTTTAATATGTTTGCTATTTTGTATGAACTATGTCATGAGTGGGAAATTGCATAGTGAGCGGAATTTCCAGAAAAAGTTTGATATGCCGTTGTTGGGGGTAATTCGGAAAAAAGAAACGAAGAGGAAGATATTTGGGTTTGTAGACCGGTGGATCTGCCGGTTAGAAGAGGGACCTTATGCGAAGATTCCAAGGAATGAGCAGATAAAAATTGCTGCGGTTAATGTGCAGAGCGCGATTCATAGGAATTCCGAAGAAAAGATAAAACGGGTCATGATTGCTGGAACTGTTGCAAGTGATGATGTGATGGAAATATGTGAATGGCTTGCAGAAGAGATAGAGGACGTTACATTTTCTCCGTATAGACAGATTGTGTTTCATGCGGCGGCGCTTAAGAAGTTGGAGTATTATGAAGGGGTTTTGTTTGTGGAGAAGGTGGGGGAATCTTATGAGAAGCTTATAGAAAAGGGAAAAGAATTGGCTGTTGATAGAAATGTGAATATTTTAGGTGTTATTATATGTTAGTTTATTTAATGTAAAAACAATGGGGGAGTTGAAAAGCGGAACTTGATTTCTTGCGTTGAGGTGACAGACACTAAGAACCTTAAAGATGAACGAATTGATACTTCTGTTAATCATAGATAACAAGAAATACAAGGAAATGATAGCAATACTGGTACTTTTATTAGAGAACAAATCACAGATCAGCTGTGTGTATAATATTTAATTTATCGGATTAAGTCGGTTCCTTATCTTCTTTGTAGCTCCAGTGTGAATGGTCTTCTGGCGGATAACCAGTTAAGAGAATAAAGGTTATCGTTTTGCTGAAAGAGCTTTCGTTCACCGTTAATGAGGTGGTGAAGGAAAAGTTATGTTTTTTTAATAACAATGAGGGTATGAATAATGGCATTTGATTTTACGGGTAATGGGTTTAAACCTTTTGAGAAGAAGTTATGGCTCTCTTCTCCAACAATGCATGGGGAAGAGATTGAATATGTTGAAGAAGCATACAGAACTAATTGGATGTCTACGGTTGGTCAGAACATTAATGAAGTAGAAAAAATCACGTGTGAGAAGATTGGTTGCAAGTATGCAGTGGCGTTGTCCGCAGGAACGGCAGCGTTGCATTTGGCAATGAAACTTGCCGGACAAGAATTGTATGGACAATCCGAGGCTAATAAGGGAGCCCTGGAGGGAAGACATGTGTTCGCCAGTGACATGACTTTTGACGCTACGGTGAATCCAATCTGTTATGAGGGGGGGATTCCGGTATTTATCGATACGGAGCCTGATACTTGGAACATGGATCCGGTTGCTCTGGATAAGGCATTTGAAATCTACCCGAATGTGAAGTTAGTGGTAATGGCACATCTCTATGGTACACCGGGTAAGATAGATGAGTTAAAGACAGTCTGCAATAAGCATGGCGCAATCATTGTAGAAGATGCTGCAGAGTCTTTGGGAGCTTTGTATAAGGGCGTTCAAACGGGGACATTTGGAAAATATAATTGTATCAGTTTTAACGGGAATAAAATCATTACAGGCAGTGCAGGGGGTATGCTCCTGACAGACAGCAAGGAAGCCGCCGATAAGGTAAGGAAATGGTCTACACAGGCCAGAGAAAACGCGCCATGGTACCAACATGAAGAGATTGGTTTTAATTATCGTATGTCGAATGTGATTGCTGGTGTTATAAGAGGTCAGTATCTTTATCTGGAAGAGCATATTGCCCGGAAGAAAGCTATCTACGAGAGGTACAGAGAAGGGTTAAAAAATCTTCCGGTATCCATGAATCCATATGATGCGAAGAACAGTGAGCCAAACTTCTGGCTCAGTTGTCTGATTATAGATTCGGATGCAATGTGTGAGCAGGTTCGGTCTGAGACAAAGCCATTATATATTCCGGAAAAGGGTAAGAGTTGCCATACGGAAATATTGGATGCAATAGCTTCTATTAATGCGGAAGGTAGACCAATTTGGAAGCCGATGCATATGCAGCCCATCTATAGAATGAATCCTTTCATTACAAAAACTGGCAGTGGAAGAGCCATGACGAATGCTTACATAGAAGGGACTGTTGTTGATGTCGGAATGGATATCTTTAACAGGGGATTGTGCCTGCCAAGCGATAATAAGATGACGGCTGAACAGCAGGAGGTAATCATTGATGTTATTAAGGCATGTTTTGAGTAACATGAAATATAAAGACAAAAATTTCCGATGGAGTTATTCATATGAAAAAAATAATCGAAAACCTGATTCTGCTGTTAGGTGCATGTATTGGGATAGGAACATTAGTAGGTAAGTTTGAAAAGAAAAAGGGTTGGGTGGAAGGACATATCCCCTTTGGAATATATGAGAAACATATTAAGCGTCCATTGGATTTTGGTTTATCCCTTTTTGCATTAATTGTTTTATGGCCAATGTTATTATTGGTTGCTATTGCTGTACGGGTGAAACTAGGTAGCCCTGTAATATTTACACAGGATCGTTCAGGAATTGGCGGTAAAAAATTTAAGATAATGAAGTTCCGTACTATGACAGATGCGGTTGATGCAGAAGGCAACCTTCTTCCGGATGAAGACAGACTGACGAGTTTTGGAAAATTCATTCGGAGTACAAGCTGCGATGAGTTGGTTTCGCTCATAAACATTGTTCTGGGTGATATGAGCATCATAGGCCCTAGAGCGTTGCCAGTCAGGTACATTCCGTATTACACAGAAGAAGAAATCCATAGACACGATGTCAGGCCGGGACTGTCAGGTCTTGCACAGGTGAACGGAAGAAATTATGTTTCATGGGAAGACAAATTTAAGATGGATCAGGAGTATGTGTCGCATATTACGTTTTTAGATGATGTGAAGCTGGTATTAAAGACCGTTGGTGTTGTCTTTAAACATGAAAACATTGAAACCGGTAGTTTCATAGAAAAAGACGGTGTAATATACAGACCGTTAGATGTAGAACGAGGTGAGTAAAATGAGAACTAATGTCATGATCTTTGGAGGAGGAGGATATAATCAGATTGCGGTGTATTTTGCTCTGAAGAATAGCCTGCTTTTTCATCCGATAATGGGATGTAGTTATGATAATCATTCAACATTCATAAGTAACGATGCTATCATTGATTTGCCATATACGAATGAACCTTCATTTGTTGAGAAACTGAATAAAGTCTTAGATGAACAGGATATTAAGTTCATCATCCCAACTCACGATTCGGCAACAGTAACATTGATGGAGGAAAAAAAACAGATTCATGCAATAGTTGTGTGTTCACCATTAGAGACAACAAAAATATGCAGGTATAAATCTCTTACATATAAGGTGCTAGATGGCACGGATATAGTACCTAGGACCTACACGTATGCAGATCCGCAATTTCCTTTGTTTGCCAAGGATGATAGGGGACAGGGCGGTAGGAATGCTCGTCTGATAAATAACGCTGAAGAACTTGAAGAACTTAAATCGGATGGAATTGATTACGTGCTCTGCGAGTATCTTCCAGGTGATGAGATAACTATAGATTGTTTTACGGACAGGCATGGAAAATTGAGATTTATTCAACCGAGAACGCGATCAAGACTGTTAAACGGGATATCTGCCCGTTCTGAGACCATAGAGTTTACCGAAGAAATAAAACATATTGTCAATGTTCTTTCGGAATGTATAGAGTTTAGAGGGTATTGGTTTGCACAATGTAAGAAAGATTCAGATGGCAGGTATAAGCTTATGGAGATATGCACTAGATTTGCCGGGACATTTGATTTGAGTAAAAGCCTTGATATTAATCTACCGCTTTTGGCATTGTGTGATTTCTCTGAGATGGAGATAGGAATTACACCTAATAAGTACAAGATACAGTCGGATAAAACATATATCGATAGATATAAGATCGATTACAAATACGAAAGAGTATATCTTGATTTTGATGATACCCTGGTTTTTCGCAGGGAGAAATATAACACTGAAGCTATGCGTTTCGTGTTTCAATGTCTGAACAAGGGGATTGAGATTGTACTGCTTACAAAACATGAGTATGACATCTATGAAACAATGAAAAAGATCCATCTGAATGAGGAACTGTTCTCGGAGATTATAGAAGTTCCTTTGGATAAGATGAAATATGAATATGTAAATGAAGACAAGCCTTCAATCTTTATAGACAATGCGTATGCAGAACGTGCAGCCATAAAAGCATATACAAATATGCCGACATTTGATGTTTCGAATTTTAATTGCCTTATAGACTGGGCTGATGATTGAGGAAAAAATGGAAATCGGAAGTGAGTTCTGGGATGTTCCGGTCACTAATGATAAATATAAGCTTTTCAATGAGAGTGTTAGTTGGTTTTTATCAGGAAGGATTTCGCTCAGAGCTATTATAAAAGACATAACAAAAAACGCTGAAGTTCATACAGTAGCTATGCCATCGTGGTGTTGTCATTCTATGCTCGAGCCTTTTTGGAATGCTGGATTAGATATTAAGTTTTATCCAGTATATTTTCAGGAAGAGATTGTTCAAAGAGTTAGTCTTGAAGCTGATGTATTGCTGGTAATGGATTATTTTGGTTATACAGGAAGGATACCTGATCTTTCGTCATATAAGGGGATTGTAGTCAGAGATGTTACGCATTCCATCTTTTCGGCGACGTATTCGGATGCTGACTATTATTTCGGATCACTTCGTAAGTGGTGTGGTGTCTGGTCTGGTGGTTATGCATGGATGACAGATGGCAGAAAACTTGTCGCAGATGATTACGATGATCAAGGATATGCGGATCTTCGTATGAAAGCAATGGAGTTAAAATATAACTATATCAATAGTTTGAAAAACAGTGATAAAGGATATTTGGAAGTGTTTGATGAAGCAGAAGAAATGCTTAACAATGTTAGAGTTGTTTCGGCAGCGGAGAGAGATATTCAACTGGCTCATAAATTGAATGTTGAATATATAAAGAATAAAAGAAGGAAAAATGCTGAGATTTTGCGCGACGCATTTCCCAAGTGGATCGTCTTTCGGGAAATGAAACATACAGATTGTCCGATGTTTGTGCCGATTATCGTGCCGAATGGTAAAAGAGATGAACTTAGAAGGCATTTGATGGAAAAGGAAATATATTGTCCTATTCATTGGCCGGTAAGTAATCATCATCATTTAGATAAAAAGGAAATGTTTATATATCAGAATGAACTTAGTCTCGTCTGTGATCAGAGATATAATCGAGAAGATATGTGGCGAATAATTGATGTGATAAGAGATTTTATGGAGGGATAGAGATGGCACTCACAGTCTATACGCTTGAAGAATCTGAACAGTGGGATGCCATAGTACGTTCCTTTGGGGATTATGATATCTATTGGTTAAGCGGTTATGTAAGAGCATTTCAGATTCATGGAGATGGTACACCGCATTTGTTTTATTACGAAGAAGATTCTGTTCGTGGGATAAATGTGGTTATGAAGCGAGATGTGGCCGATAATGAGCATTTTAAGGGAAAGATAGAAGCAGGTCAATTTTTTGATTTTACATCGCCCTATGGATATGGGGGATGGATTATTGAAGGAGATAATGCTGATAACTTGTTTAAGGCATATGAGTCCTGGATAGAAAAGAATGAGATAATATGTGAATTTATTCGCTTCCATCCAATGGTAAAGAACAATGGGATATGCGGTTCTTTCTATGAAGTCATTCGGCTCGGAGAAGTTGTACATATGAATCTGTCTTCACCAGAGGATATTTGGAGTAATATCGCCAGTAAAAATCGAAATGTGATACGCAAGGCTATAAAAAATGATATTAAAATCTATAACGGAAGGTTTCCAGAAATATATGAAAAATTCCGAGTAATCTACAACCGTACTATGGATAAAGATAATGCAGAAGAGTATTACTACTTTGAACCTGTTTTTTACAATTCAGTTCTCGAGGATCTTCAGCAAAATTCGCAGGTGTTTTGGGCAGAGAAGAACGGGCAGGTGATAGCAGCTTCTATCATAATTTGTGCTAATGGTCGAATGAATTACCATTTATCTGGAAGTCTAAGAGAGTTTGGTTCCTTAGCACCTACTAATCTGCTTCTTTATAAAGCTGCTCTTTGGGGATGTGCTAATGGATATAAGACCTTTTATCTTGGCGGCGGTGTTGGATCCGGCGAAGATAGCCTGTTTAAGTTTAAGAGGGCATTCTACAAAGGTAAATTGAATCATTTTTATATAGGAAAAAAGATATATAATCAGGATAAATACGATGAGTTAGTTGGCAGAAGAGGACCTGTAGATAGTGGGTATTTTCCAAAATACAGAGCATAAAATTGTGGGTTTTCCAAGAAATGTTGTATTGTTATAAAAAGGATAGTTTATGATGATTAGAATAGTTGTCGAGCAAATCATATGTGAGGAAGAATGATATGAGCAATCAGATGTCTTTGATGCTATATTATAGTGTTTTTTTTATCTCAGCATTATTTGCGCATGTGATTGAGAAAAAAGACAGATTATCGGGAACAAAAAGTATATGTTACTTCAGGAATGGAATAATGAAAATATATTCGAAAAAAATGTTATTGTGGTTTGCAATGATGTTTTTTCCGGTATATATTGCCACTATTAGATATGGTATAGGAACCGATTACACGCAGTATAAGGTGTTTTTTTATAGAAATAGCGCCATAAACTTGAGTGATTTATCATCTGTGGCTTTACAGCCAACAGAAGTTATTTCAAATGTTATATATAAAATTGCATATATTCTTTTTGGAGACTTTCAAGGATATTTATTCATTACATCCTTAATAACTATATGGGTTGCATTTGTCGCAATGCATTATTACAGTAATGAGATTAGTTTTTTTGTTGCAACGTTTAGCTATTTTTGTTTATGCTACGCGCCTTCGTTGAATATCATACGGCAAATGATGGCAGTATCGGTGGTTTTTTATGGTTTGAGATATATCACCAACAAAAAGTTAATAAAATACCTGATTACAATATTAGTTGCTACGTTATTTCATACAACAGCTATTTTTGGGGTCTTATTTTACTTTTTAAGAATTAAAAATGATAAGAATGTAAAAATTAGGCAGATTGGTATGATTATTGTCTGCCTGTCATTTCCTATTTTTTTTGGCAGCATTTTTGAACTTTTCACTTCGCTTTCTCTGTTCAGAACATACTATGGTTTTTTCTATAGTACGGATTTTGGGTTTCTGCATGTAACAGATATTGTTTTTAGGTTGCCAATTGCAATAGTGATAATAGTATTCAGAAAAAAATTAGAAGCAAGGAATGAAGTTAATTATTTCTTTGAGTTACTATTTTTGATGGAATTTGTTTCGTTAATGCTGACATCTTATAATAAATGGCTTTATAGATTGATGTATTATTGTATCCCAGGAGAGATTGTGCTTGTATCGCAGTTTCCGCAATGTGTACCATTAAGAGATAAGCAAATAGTCAGAATTGGAGTCGTGTTCTACTACGCTGCCTTTTTCTTTTTGAATAATTATGTAAGAGGTGTGGATGAAATATTCCCGTTTGTTTCTATATATATGAAATGATTTTTGAGAAAGGTTTTTCGTATTAGTTATGAGTGTTTATGTAATTACACATAAAAAATTTGATTCAAAAATTATGTACGATGATGACTACAGGATGCTGTTAGTTGGAGCTTACAAAGGGCATGTTTGCGGAGATTTTTTTGATGACACCGGGACAAATATTAGCAAATCAAATTCTAATTATTGTGAACTGACTGGTTTGTACTGGTTGTGGAAGAATTGTGATGATGATTATATAGGTATAGTTCATTATCGCAGATTTTTTACACATTCGTTCAAAGCTGATAAGGCGTTAACAAAGAATGAAATAAAAAAACTATTAAAAAAATATGACGTGATTCTTCCGTTTCATACCAGATATAAGATGACGGTTAAGGAGGATTTGTGTATAGAATCTGTAAGAATTGACCATTTAGAAGAAATGGAAAGGATACTGAAAAAAAGATATCCGGAGTATTACGAAGCTTATTTATCAGTCTTTAATGGAAAAAAGTGCTCATTATACAATATGATGATTATAAAAAAAGAGCTGTTTTATAAGTATTGTGAATGGCTTTTTTCGATATTATTTGAACTTGAAGAAACAATAGATCTAACGAATTGTACGGATTACCAAAAAAGAATATATGGATTCTTATCAGAAAGGCTGATAAATGTTTGGATTAGGCATAATCAACTAAAAGTAGGGGAAGTGGGGATTATTCCTGTAGAGGTACAACGTGATTTTAAAACAAGAGTTCTCACAGGGCTAAAGAGAGTAGTACTATACCGCTTATTATAGTGAGAAACAATGTAGGAGCATAACATGAAAAGGGTTTTAGTTACTGGAGGATCCCAAATTGGAAAAGCAGGTGTTGCGTCAATTGTGTATAAATGGGGAACATCTTTTTCTGGTGAAGTTGTATATGATTACTTAATGCAGCGAGGACTTCCAGATCAGATTTATGTTGACAATATAAGAAATAAAGGCTCAAGGATATTCACGATGGATAATCGTTCACATTCTATGCTGAGTATTATTTTTTGGGTGAAAAATATAGTTAAAAAATATGGGTATGAGACAATTCATATCAACACTGATTCAGCTTATGTTGCTGCTGCATATATTTATGCCAGTAAATGGGGGGGAACAAAGAACATATATGTTCATTCTCATTGTACGCGTATAGATGATAATAGTACTTTTGTAAGGAATTTGAAGACTATTTTTCATTATATTTGTAGGCCGTATGTCATAAGGAATTCCAAACGGTATTTAGCATGTTCAAAAACTGCATGTGAGTGGATGTTTGGGAAAAAAGCCTTAAATAGTAGAAAATATCTGTTTATTGAAAATGGTGTGGAGGTAGAAAAATATCTGTTCAAAGAAGCAGTCAGAGAGAAAAAGCGTAAAGAATTGGGTATTTCTAATAAATATGTATTAGGAAATATTGGACGTTTTTCTTATCAAAAGAATCATGAGGCTTTAATTGATATCTTTTTTAAATATCTACAAGTGAATTCAAAGGCTGTTCTTTTACTAATAGGGGAAGGCGAATTAGAGTTTCAAATAAAGAATAGAATCAAACAATATAAAATAGAGAGCAAAGTCATCATTTTAGGAAGACGAAATGATGTAAATGAATTATTGAATGCCATGGATATTTTGGTGATGCCATCAAGATTTGAGGGGTTACCGGTTACTGCAGTTGAAGCACAAATGACCTCTTTGTCTTGTGTTCTCTCGGACGATATCACTGAAGAAGCAAAATTTACACCAAATGTAAGTTTTGCAAGTGTTCAGAGTGTTAAGGACTGGGTTAGTAAAATTGAAAAACATCGAAGAGATAGAAGGCCTTACCCCTCAAAAATGTTATATGATAGTTTGTTTAATGTCATAAATTCAGCTAATAAACTTGAAAAAGTCTTATTAAAATAGATCATCTGAAAAGTCTGAAAACATTATATGAATTGAGGTTGGAGATGTTTAATAGTAGGTGCAGGATTAGATAGAACTATAATATCTCAGTAGATCAAGGCAGTGGGGAAGTTGGTTATTGTGGTTGAAAGAAGGCCACGTATTGCAGGTAATATATACATGAAGAGTATTGGAGCTATTAATGTTCACAAGTATAGTGCGCACTTGGAGAATATAATATTGTGACATGGATTAGGTTGTCAAGATGACTTTAGAGAGTGTAGATGAATTAAATCTATAAAATTACGAGGTAATGCAAAAGTGATGGTATCAGCAATTATAACGACTCATAATAGAAAAGCACTACTTAAAAGGGCAATAGAGAGTGTTCTGTCTCAGATATATAAAGATATCGAATGTATAGTTATTGATGATGCTTCGAACGACGGAACAACGGATTATATTTCAGAATACATAACGGAGAATAGAATAATCTATCATCGTATTTCTGAGGATGAATCCACAGGTGGGAATCATGCAAGAAATGTTGGAATCTCAATGGCACGGGGAAAATATATAGCTTTCTTAGATGATGACGATGAATGGTTGCCAATGAAAATAGAAGAACAAGTTAATTGTCTAATTCAAAATCCAGGTATTCAATTCGTTCATGTAGGTGGATATAAGGTTTATGATAGTGAAAATGGGAGAACTGAAACTGTAGGAAATAGTTCTGGTCAATATATTGTACAAGATTTTAAAAGAGAAATTCTAACAGGGATAAGGACGATGAATGTTGCTATGATGGTTGAAAAAGCCCTGTTGCTTGATGTAGGTGGTTTTGATGAGAAACTTAAATATTTGCAGGAATATGAATTATCAATACGATTATTTCAAAAAACTAAGGCAGTATATATTGATAAACCGTTATATGTTGTTCATATAAATAAAGCTGATAAAAAGAGACTTACAAATAATGTTGGTGGATGGGAAAGAACTTTAAAAATAATCACTAATAAGCATCATGAACTTTTTGACAGGCTTTCTCAAAAAGAGAAAACAGAAAGAAAATATTATTTTCTTGGTGATGGAATTATACGAGCACGAAATGCGAATGATAGAGTTAGATTAATAAAATTTTATTGCATGATTTTTTTTGATCCTAGAATAGATCTTATGCTTTTGAAAAGGAAGATGAAAAAATAAAGTAAAAAATTGAAATACGGTATTAATAGATTAAAGTAAGCTATCAATACGTGTACGACAATATCTCGAAGAACGAGGAGAAAATGGTAATGCTGTATAAAGATTTAAAGAATGGCAAGGAAAAATTATCTCTTATTGGGCTTGGATATGTAGGGATGCCTATTGCGCATGCTTTCGCGAAGAAGGGGTTACATGTAATCGGCTTTGATTTGAATAATGAAAAAATAGAATTATACAAATCAGGAGTTGATCCTACTAACGAAATTGGAGATGAAGAGATTAAAAAGACAAAAATTCAATTTACATCTGATGAATCAGATTTGAAAAGAGCTAAATTTCATATTATAGCCGTTCCTACACCAGTTAATACAGACCATACCCCTGATTTGACACCAGTAATTGGAGCGTCTGAAATTGTTGGTAGAAATCTTGTTCCTGGATCAATTATTGTTTATGAATCTACAGTTTATCCAGGGTGTACAGAGGATGTTTGCATTCCGATTTTGGAAAAGAACAGTGGGATGAAATGTGGTGTAGATTTCAAAGTTGGATATTCTCCGGAGCGTATTAATCCAGGTGACAAAATTCACAGACTTGAAAATATCCATAAAATTGTATCTGCTATAGATTTGGAGTCTTTAGAAGAAATAAAATCGGTATATGATCTTGTTATTGAAGTTGGAACTCATTCTGTTTCTAATCTTCGGACAGCCGAGGCAGTAAAAGTTGTGGAAAACAGTCAAAGAGATATTAATATAGCATTTATGAATGAACTTGCTATGGTGTTTGATAAGATGAATATTGATACCAACGAGGTGGTTGACGGTATGAACACAAAATGGAATGCACTTGGATTTCGTCCAGGGCTTGTAGGTGGCCACTGCATCGGCGTTGATCCTTATTATTTTACATATGAAGCAGAAAAACTTGGATATCATAGTCAAATAATACTCAACGGACGCATTGTAAATGATTCTATGGGTGCGTATGTTGCAAATGCTGCCATAAAGAAGATGATTGAGGCTGGTCAGGCTCCAAAAAAGAGCAGGGTTGTTATTTTGGGGTTGACTTTTAAGGAAAATTGTCCTGACACGAGGAATAGTAAGGTTGATGATATTATCAAACAATTAAATAAGTACGGTATAGAACCAACTGTGGTAGATCCGTGGGTAAGCAAAATAGATGTAAAGTACGAATATAGAGTAGAACTAACAGATATAGACGAGGTAAAAGACGCTGATTGTATAATTGTAGCTGTTGCCCATGATGAATTTAGATCAATGTGTTTGGATGATTTAAAAAAACTCTATAGAGTTTGTCCGGATGAAGATAAAGTATTTATTGATGTAAAGGGGCTTTATAATATTTCTGATCTGGAGGCTTCAGGGATGAAATGGTGGAGACTATGAATATTGGAATTGTAACTACTTGGTTTGAGCGAGGTGCGGCATATGTAAGTAGAATATATAAGCAATTGTTAGAAGAAGGCGGACATAGTGTTTATATTTTTGCTAGAGGCGGCGAAAATCACAAATCAAAAGGTGCTCCAGAATGGAATGAGGCCTGTGTTACTCGTAGTGATAAATTCTGTAATACTAGGATAGAAAAGAAAAAGTTTTATAAATGGATTAAGAGTAATAAGCTGGAATGTTTGTTTTTTAATGAACAACATGATTATAAAGTATTAGTTTGGATGCGGAGAGATTTTCCGAATTTAAAGCTTGGTGCATATGTAGATTATTATACAGAAGATACATTGAAATATTACCGAATGTATGATTTTTTGGTGTGCAATACTAAGCGTCATATTCAAGCTATGAATTTTCATAAACAAAAGTATTATATTGAATGGGGAACAGATATTGACCTTTACAATTTAGTCGAAAGAACGGATGATGAGTTAGTTTTTTTTCATTCAGCAGGTATGTCTGTCAGAAAAGGTACAGATATATTAGTAGAATCATTTATCGAACATAAATTATATAAAAGTGCAAGACTTATTATACACACGCAAATTCCGATTGAAAAATTATGTGGGTATAATAAATCCGAGTTAACAGAATTTTGCATTACAATTATTGAAAAAACAGTAAGTGCACCTGGTTTATATCATCTTGGAGATGTTTATGTATATCCAACTAGACTGGATGGTCTTGGCCTAACAATGTATGAGGCATTGGCATGTGGAATGCCGCTTATAACAACTGATTTTCCACCAATGAATGAGGTCGGCGACAAGGAAATCGTTAGACATATTAAGGTGAAGGATTTTTACTGCAGGGGAGATGCGTACTATTTTCCGATGTGCATATGTGATAAAGATAGTTTAGCAGAACAAATGCGGTGGTTTATCGATCGAAAGGAAAAACTGCAAAAAATGAAAGAAAAAGCCAGACAGTTTGCAGTAGATCATTATGATATAAAAGCCAAGACAAAAGTTGTATGCAGGGTATTTGAAGATGCAAAAAAAATAGAGACAGATGATCAATTATGTAAAGAAATATTGATATGTACATTTCGCCATACCAGCGTTATGGAGTGGCTAGAGAGTTATTGGAGTTATCATAGATTCAGATCCATCTTAAGAAGTTTTCCGAAGAATCTAACGCATAGGGAGAAATAGGCTATTAGCGTAATAAAAAAAGATTTGGAGGTAACAGATTGATGATTAATATTAGCAAACCTTATTTTACAATTTGTATTCCGGCATATAATAGAGCATACAAAATAAAAAGATGTTTGGATAGTTTGATATCTCAAACATATCAGAGCTTTGAAGTGGTTCTGGTTGATGATGGATCAACCGACAATACGGAAGAAGTTGTAAGTGATTATAAGAGGGTGCTAAACCTAAAATATATAAAAAAACAAAATGGAGGAAAACACACAGCTCTAAATGTTGGAATTAAGAATGCGGATGATACAGAATTGTTTATGATACTGGATTCCGATGATTGGCTGTGTGACGATGCGCTTGAAACATTCAAAAAATTGTGGGAAGGGATTAGTTTAGATGCTCGGCCACAGTATTGTGGTATTATGGCCAGGTGTGCAGATCAGAATAATAGATTCATTGGAGAAGTATTCCCTGTAAGTCCATATGTTACAGATTATGTTATGTTTCATTTTGGTGGAAAGGTCTATCGAGATTGTAATGAATGTTTAAGAACATCTATTATCAAACAATATGAGTACCCGGAACCAAGCGGTACTAAATTTGTACCAGAGTATTATGTGTTTGATCAAATTGGATTAAAATATTTATTAAAGTGTGTAAATCAAGTCACCCAGCATAAAGAATATTTGAAAGATGGGATAACAAATAATTATACTACATTTTTTAAAAGCAATTGTGTAGGATATAGTTATGGGCTTGTTTGTAGAATCGAGAGAGTATTTACAAATTATGAAGGACGGCTATCATATAGAAAAAAAATAATGACTTGGTACGAGTATTGGTATGCTTGTTATTATGATAAGTCAAATTATGGAGATAGAGTTTCGCGAATTACTATTTGCGGACATATTGCGAGAATAAGATTTTTATTAAAACGCGTCTTAATGAAGATAAAAATCAAGAAGGAAAAATAGTTAAGATGAGAACAGAGCAATCGATTAAAAATATTATCGTAGCGTTGATGTCATATTGTGTTACATTGATACTTGGGTTTATTAGCAGAGGGGTGTTTGCTAAGATTCTCGGAGCTGAGTATTTAGGAATTAGTGGTTTGTTCGCTAACATCATTTCTGTAATGTCTGTTGTTGAACTTGGATTTGGTTCTGCAATTATTTATAATCTCTATCGACCATTAAGTGAGAATAATTGTGAACAGATAAAGTCATTAATAAGATATTATAAAAAAGTATATAGTATTATTGCTATAGTTGTTGCTTTTATGGGGATTGTATTAATGCCATTAATCCCAATTATTGTTGGAGAGATAACAATTAGAGATAATCTATATTTTATTTTTTTACTATTTGTTATCGATTCTTCAACATCATATTTATTAACTTATAAACGTTCTATATTTTATGCTGATCAAAGAAATTACGTTGTCAATCTTATACATGCAACCATGTATGTATTTATCAATGTGATTCAAATAGCCATACTTATTTTTTTGTCGAATTATGTTTTGTTTTTGGTGTTACAAATTACATTACATTTGCTTGAAAATATAGTGATTTCTGTAATGGCAGATAAGAAATATTCTTATCTTAGAAATAAAGATGTTGCACCATTGGATTTAATGACTAAAAATGATATTATTCAAAGAGTAAAGGGGCTATTTTTTCATCAGATTGGTTCTTCAATAGTACTTGGAACTGATAATATTATAATGTCAATGACAAAGTCATTGGGTATAATTGTAGTTGGAAAATATTCAAATTATATCATGGTAATAAACAATCTAAATGCCATGATGGGGCAAGTGTTTACATCGGTGACAGCTTCCATAGGTAATTTGATTGTAGAAAAGGATAATGGCGATATTTATATGGTATATAAGAATATACTTTTTCTTAATGCTGCTATTTGTAACTTTATTTGTGTTTCGCTATTCGCATGTATTGATTCATTAGTTAGTATTTGGGTCGGAGAAGAATACGTTTTACCAACTATTGTGGTGGCGATTATTGTAATTAATTTTTACGTGCAAAGCATGAAAAGAACTTGCGGTATTTTTAAGAATGCAGCAGGAATATTTTATGAGGATCGTTTTGTTCCATTTGTGGAAGCAATAATTAATCTTATCGCTTCTATTGTACTTGTTTATTTGATTGGATTAAAGGGGATAATACTTGGAACAATCATAAGTAGTATGATTCACTGGTTATATGATTTCCCTAAATATGTATATGGAATAATACTTAAGAAACCAGTAAAACAATATGTTTTAGATTATGTACCATACTTGGTAACCTTTGTTGCTTCAACAGTTCTTACCAAGATAATATGTAGGACAATCGCTGACTACTGTGGAAGCGTAGTCCTATTTTTTATTGATGTAGTAGTTTGTTTAATTATTCCTAATTTGACATTTGTTCTACTGTTTCATAATAAACCTGAATTTATTCATTGGTGGAGATTTGTTACTCAGAAAATAAAACTATCAAAAGGGATGTAAAGATATGAAAAAAGAGTTGACAAATACAACAATGATAAACATAATTTGGCAGGCAGACAGTATTCTATTTCTCTAAATAAGAGCTATAGCTCTTTGCTCTATTATTACTTGTCATATCCAACAGTATTTAAATTATGAAATGGCATGGTGGTTTAATGTTGGTGTTCAAGTTTTTTGTGTATTTCGGGTTTTATATGGAAAAGCTGATAAGAAAGAGACCACAGAATTCTACAAAACTCGATTTATCAAGATTCTTGTACCATATTATATTGTGTTTTTATTGTTTACTGTTGTTGAGTTTCTCTTTTTTAGAAAGTTTTAAATATTTTAATTTTGTTAAAGGATTGTTTTTCAAAACAACTATATTCGGTGAGGAACATTTATGGTTTGTAGGATACATTTTGCTTTGCGATGTATTGACTCCGTTATTAAATGATTATCGTGGTAGGTATATAAAAGCTTTATAATCTTGGTTTGCTTTTTCTGTAATAAGTGTATTCATCGTGATGGTGTTTTTTGCAGTATATTCACTTTTTAAGAATTATAATCATGTTTGGCTAGGGGTATTCATTTTTTGTTATTACTCTCTGTATTTGATAAGATTCAATTTACAGACGGAATAAAGAGAGTTCTTGATATTACGGATAAATACAGTTATGGAGTTTATCTTGTACATCAGTTCTTGATCCTTGGACCAATTAGTTTAATGGGACTGATGCTATTATTGCCATTGAATATCTTGATAATACTCTTAGGAATAATGTTGATGACAGGAGCGGTAAATATTGTAGAGAAATTTATCATAAGAAGAATCAAAGGAGAATAAAAAGTCTATGAAAAAGAAAGTGATGTGCGTATTCGGAACAAGGCCTGAGGCAATCAAGATGTGTCCATTGGTTTTGGAAATGAAGAAACGCAAAGAACTTGAGGTTGTTGTCTGTGTTACCGCCCAACATCGCCAGATGTTGGATCAGGTGCTTAACACATTTGGCGTTACGCCCGATTATGATCTGAATATTATGAAAGATCAGCAGACATTGTTTGATATTACAACAAATATACTAAAGAGTATAAAGAGTGTGCTTGAAGAGGTTTGGCCTGATGTGGTTCTAGTACATGGTGATACATCTACAACTTTTGTAACGGCTCTAGCTTGCTTTTATCTTCAGATTTTGGTTGGTCATGTGGAGGCTGGTTTGAGAACTTATAATATTTATTCACCATATCCAGAGGAATTTAACCGTGAAGCAGTTGCTATTATCAGTCAGTACAATTTCGCTCCGACGCCATTGTCGCAGTCCAATCTCCTCAAAGAAGGTAAGAAATCTGAAACAATTTATGTTACCGGAAATACAGTAATTGATGCGATGCAGCATACTGTTAAAGAAAATTATACACATCCTGAACTGGAATGGGTTGGGGCAGACAAGTTGATATTCATAACAGCTCATAGACGTGAAAATCTCGGCGAACCTATGCATCATATGTTCCGGGCCATCAGAAGGGTGCTGGACGAACATTCAGATTGTAAAGCTGTATATCCAATACATATGAATCCGGTTGTACGTGAAGCGGCAGAACAGGAATTGAGAGGGTGTGATCAGATACATATTATAGAGCCTATTGAGGTGGTTGATTGTCATAATTTTGAAGCCAGATCATTTCTCTGCCTGACTGATTCAGGTGGAATTCAGGAGGAGTGTCCATCATATGGGGTTCCGGTGCTCGTTATGAGAGATACAACAGAGCGAATGGAAGGTATTGATGCCGGAACATTAAAGTTGGTGGGAACTGACGAAGAGACAATCTATAAAACCTTTAAGCTTCTTATTGAAGATAAGGAAGAATATGATAAAATGAGTAAGGCATGTAATCCTTACGGAGATGGTCATGCTTGTGAAAGAATAGCCGATATTCTTGAAGGAAAAGAATACAATCATTGGATGCCTGTGTAGGGTATCCAATGATTTTTTAATATGGCTTTAGCCAGTTGAGCACATCGGAGTTTTTCGTGTTCCGAAAAATGGAGATGTGCGAAACAAAAATCCACCTGCTATGCGGGTGGTGCAACAAGTGCTTATAGCACAATCACCTTTCCAGTATAATAGAGGTGTTCAGGCCACTATTAAAGAAAGGAAAGGTGATTAAGAATGGCTAACAAAAGCAACTCATTAGAACATACAAAGTGGATGTGTAAATACCACATCGTCTTCACACCCAAGTATAGACGAAAAATAATTTATAATCAATACAAAGAAAGCATAAGGGATATTCTAAAACAGTTATGTTCATACAAGGGAGTGGAAATCCTGGAGGGACATCTGATGCCGGACCATATCCCTATGCTGGTGAGTATACCGCCAAAATACAGCATATCTTCATTTATGGGATATCTGAAAGGTAAAAGTGCACTCATGATATTTGATAAGCATGCAAATCTCAAATATAAGTTTGGGAACAGACATTTCTGGTCAGAAGGATATTATGTAAGCACAGTGGGATTAAATGAAGCGACAATCAGAAAATATATCCAAGAACAGGAGCAGCATGATATCATGCAGGATAAATTAAGCGTAAAGGAGTATGAGGACCCTTTTAAGGGTTAAGTCGGAGTAATACCAATGCCCCTTCAGGGGCGGCAACGAGTCAACAGCAATGTGGCTTGAACGGAGCTATGGGAAGACTGCGGAGCAGGATTCCCATAGCATAAAGAGAAAGCCAGCGTCTTGAGGCGCGGCCAAGTAGGGCGGGCTTATAGCCCGCGTCCCTAGCCACCCGTTTTACGGGTGGGGGCGACTTTATAAGAGAGTTTGATTTTCACGAAATTTTCACTTGAAATATCCCATACTAAGGTGGATATGAAAACTGAACGACGCTATTGGAAGATATAAAAACATTCAAAACTATCCTTGTTATTGAACAAAATCTCATTATTTAAGAAACAATCCATATAAAGAAATGAAGCTTTGTTTAGCTTGCGAATGTTCTTAGATATCATTTCTTCCAGTGAATTATCGATGTTTTTTTTCATAATTCCTTGATATTGATTTCCATCTCATTGTGTCTCCTTTAAGAGGATTATGCCATAGAACATTAAAATATATCATGCAAAAGAATGCCTTCCAAGAGATTTGTCGTCAACTGAAAGACGAGGAAATGGAAATTTTATAAAAATATTATGAAGTGTTATTGACTATGTTTCTCAAAATTAAAGGGTTACACTTTGTCTTTGTATGGATTAGATGAACGTATATGAGGTAAAATTAATTGAAAAAAAGTTATATCTACAATACGGTGGGATATATTATTGCTGAAAATTCGAGCAATTACTATTGTATTATGGATTACCATGTTATGGACTTTGGTCAGTATCAAATTTTCATTACAATTGTTTTTTGTGTTGGTCATTTTTTTGAGCGATGCTTTGGACGGCATGATATCAAGAAGAATTTGTTTACCATTAGAACAGTATAGATTTAGAATTTTGGATACTATAATAGATAAAATAGGTATTCTAGTATTTTTGACGACGCTTCTTTTACAAGACCGTATTAGCATAACACTTCTATTAGTAATAGTAGGATACAACATATTATTAGAAATCTTTCCGATTATCTATATTTTGCAGAGAAAAAAAGAAAGAAAGATTGATTGGATACAGGCAACTATATTCTCTAGGTTTTATGCAATATCGATTGGTTTATATTGTTTTTGGTCTATGTCATATAGAGTTAAACTAAAATATGAAAGAGAATGGATTATCTATTTTCTTATATTGGGTCTAGTATCATTGATTTCACATATTTGTTTTTTTAAAATACGAGAAAATATAGAGAAAATATCTCGCGAACGTTATGAAAAAGGTATTACCATATGTACACATAAAGAAGAGGAATTGACAGAACTTAGAAATCGATATGTAAATATAAAAAAGAGTAAAAGAGAGAAAACAGATGAATCAGTAAACAAAGAAGATATTCTGAATTCCAAAGAACAGGACTATGTCAAATCAGCACTTCAAAGATGGATGGATATGTCAACGAATGTAAAAAGAATTGGTGCCGGATATACTATCGGGTTAATAGTTATATCTCTTTTTATGTGGAACTCTCCTAACTTAAGATTACAATTGTGGAGATTTTTTGTTCCATATGCAACTATTTTTTTATTTCTACACTTTTTTATACGATATTATTTGAAAAGTTGTGTATAAAGAGTTTTATACGCTTAAGCTATAGCGTACTCTATCCTACGGTTCTAACAATAGCAGTAAATATTTATTTTGGTTTATCTGTAGATAATTTGTGTACAGAAGAATTTCAAATATCAACATATATACCGATTATTATGTTTGGCCTATTTTTTATTATATCTGCCGGTATTGAATTTTTATCTTATAAGAAAGAAGATAATAAAAAAAATGTGAATTTTTCTACCTATGGATTTGTTATTATAAGTATTTTAGCATTAATTGTTTCTATCAGTGCAGATTACGCTAAATCGGAACGGCAGTTCCGCGTGAACGGCGCAGCCGTTCCGTTCCCAACGGCGCATCAGCGCCGCCCTCTATTTATCGACTTTGTTACACTGGCTCACGCATACTCCGTCCATTCATTTCAAGACGGTAAGAATGTTTTTTGTCAGTGATACGGGCAAGGCAGGCATCTGCATAGGTTCCGTCTGAAAACATATCAAACCAGGACTTGATCGGGAACTGTGAAATAAGGATTGTAGATTTACGTCCATCCCTTGCATCTATTACTTCGAAAAAATCCCGGCATTTATCCAGATCAAGCGGCATAAGCCCAAAGTCATCCACTGCCAGCAAATCTATCTTTGCCAGCTTCTGGATGTATTCCAGATAGCAGCCTTTGATCCGCGATTGTTCTAGCTCACCCATAAGAATACTGGCCCTGATGTACCGCACAGTTTTAAACTGACGGATTGCCGAAATACACAAAGCATTACTCAGATATGTTTTCCCACTGCTGGTCAGACCGGTAATCAACAGGTTTCGGCCTTCTTCCACCCAATGGCAGGTATTCAGCCTCTCTATGGATGCCGTATCCAACATACGTCCTGGATCATAGATGGATTCATCCAGATCTGCGGCTGGATAACGTAGTTTGGCCTGCTTTAGGAACCGTGAAAATTTCTTGTCGTAACGGTTCTGCCATTCGGTATTGACGATCTCAATGATTCTGTCCATAAATGAGGCGAGATCCGCATTCGGATCCCTGAGTTGGTTTTCTAATGCATCTGCCATACCGGAAAGCTTCATCTGACGGAGCCTTGAAGTAACTTGCAGCTCTTCTTTTGTAAACGCATCTTTTGGAGGCATCATTTGTAAAAATCCCTCCCTCTGATGTTTTCATGTACAGGCATCTGTCCGGTTTGGCATTTCCCATATCTTTCATTACGTACTGTATTGAGTACTTTCTTGAAATAGGTATATTTGCATGCATTTGCCTTTACACAGCGTTCAGCTGCCTCTTCAATGATCGTAT
>CAJTGB010000007.1 GCA_910575835.1 Lachnospiraceae bacterium
TTTTAAGTTGTCTTGTGGTGATTCAACAATAAAACATATATACAAAAACTGCTACTATTATTTTGTGAAAAATGAAAATTTTAAGAAAAAAGTGTAATTTCACATACTTAGGGCTAGCCGCCGCGCTAGCGGCTTGGTACAATCGCCTACATAGATATGCGTGTCGTCCACCAGCGTCAGATTGAAATTGGCGTATATGCCTTTGCCGAAGTGGACGAAGGCTCCGCTCTGGTTAGCGTGAAGAGGCGGCTCTATATAACAGTTCTCGCCTATCTCGGCAAACATTTCCTTCAAAAGGGCCTGGCGTTTCTCTCCTTCGGAAGGCCTCGATGTGTTAAAATCATACAGAAGTTCCAGACGTTTGGTCTGCGCCTCCATAATCTCGTCGTCTCCCGGCAGATACAGCTCGCCGGTGTGCATTCTTTCTTTCATTGTGCTCATGCAGATTCTCTCCTTTTTGTATCGTTATGTGTGTATATAAGTCTACACTATATTCAGGCTGTTTTCTACATATTCCATATATTTTTCGCATGATTCTTGTTATTGAGAGTCCTCTGTGATAGAATGCATGTTAGGCATTGCAGTATAGTATGTGAAGGCAGGTACAGAGAATATGAATGATAAGAGAAGCTATGATACATTTTTCTTCGATCTGGACGGGACATTGACGGACTCATCTCTTGGTATCACGAATTCGGTGATCTACGCTCTGAAAAAATACGGTATCGAGGAGACAGACCGCACGAAGCTCTATCCTTTTATCGGGCCGCCGCTTACGGTGTCTTTTGAGAGATATTATGGGTTTTCAAAGGAGCAGTCTATAGAAGCTGTTGGTTACTATAGGGAGTACTACCGGGAGAAAGGAATCTTCGAGAACCGGGTCTACGACGGACTTGTGCCCGTGCTTGAAGAATTGAAGAGAAGAGGAAGGACGCTGGTTGTTGCGACCTCCAAGCCGGAACCGTTTGCCAGGAAGATCATCGAACATTTCGGACTGAATTCGTATTTTGACTATGTGGCGGGCATGGAGATGGACGGCGGACGCGGGACGAAGGAAGCGGTGATCCGCTATGCGCTTGATGCCTGCAGGATCGCGGATAAGTCTAAGGTGCTGATGGTAGGAGACCGGGAGCATGATGTGATCGGGGCGAGAGCCGCGGGGATCGACTGTCTGGGGATCTTGTATGGATTCGGATCCCGGGAGGAGCTTCTTGAAGCCGGGGCCGATTACATAGAAGAGACGGCGGAGGGAATTCTTAAGTATTCCTGATATTTTACTTGACAAAGACAAAAGATATTGTTATGATTAAAAAACAGAACGCACTCTGTTTTTTGGATAATATTATTTTATTAGGTAAGAAAGAGGTGCATTATGCAAAGAGTTTATTCATTGATCGTTGATAACACCACCGGTGTGTTAAGCCGGATATCCGGTCTGTTCAGCCGGCGCGGATACAGTATTGACAGCATTACCGCAGGTGTGACGGCCGATCCCAGATTCACAAGGATCACGATCGTCGCGTCAGGGGACGAGCTGATCTTATCTCAGATCGAGAAGCAGGTCAGGAAGCTGGAGGATGTGATACAGATCAAGGTGTTAAAGCCGGAGGAATCGGTTTACCGTGAACTGATCATGATCAAGGTCCGCGCCAACGCAGCGGAGAGGGCGGAGATCATCTCGGTCGCGGATATTTTCCGTGCCAAGATCGTAGACGTGGAGACGGGATCGCTGATGATCGAGCTTACAGGTAATCAGTCGAAGCTGGAGGCTTTTCTGAACCTGTTGGACGGCTATGAGATCTTAGAGCTTGCAAGAACGGGAATCACAGGACTGTCCCGCGGAAGCAAGGATGTTACATATATTGACTGACTGTAAAACGGAGAACGGATTTGTGCAGTAACCGTTTTCTGTTTCACAAATATTAATTACACATATTTTTAATTTATTTAAATGTAGGAGGAATGCTAAAATGGCAAAAATTTATTACCAGGAAGATTGTAATCTGTCATTACTGGAAGGAAAGACGATCGCGGTGATCGGATATGGAAGCCAGGGACATGCTCATGCCCTGAATGCGAAGGAGTCAGGATGTCATGTGATCATCGGTCTGTATGAGGGCAGCAAGTCCTGGGCTAAGGCTGAGGCGCAGGGATTCGAGGTTTATACGGCTGCTGAGGCTGCTAAGAAGGCCGACATCATCATGATCTTGATCAATGATGAGCTGCAGGCAGCTATGTATCAGAAGGATATCGCTCCGAACCTTGAGGAAGGCAATATGCTGATGTTCGCTCACGGCTTCGCGATCCACTTCGGACAGATCGTTCCGCCGGCAGGCGTGGACGTTACGATGATCGCGCCTAAGGGACCTGGACATACCGTTAGAAGCGAGTATCAGGCCGGCAAGGGCGTTCCTTGTCTGGTAGCGGTAGAGCAGGACGCTTCCGGCAAGGCTCTTGACAAGGCTCTTGCATATGCTCTGGCGATCGGCGGAGCAAGAGCGGGCGTTCTTGAGACGGACTTCAGAACAGAGACGGAGACAGACCTCTTCGGCGAGCAGGCAGTTCTGTGCGGCGGTGTGTGCGCATTGATGCAGGCAGGCTTCGAGACGTTGGTTGAGGCCGGATACGATCCGAGAAACGCGTACTTCGAGTGTATCCATGAGATGAAGCTGATCGTTGACCTCATCTATCAGTCCGGTTTCGCAGGAATGAGATATTCCATCTCCAATACAGCGGAGTACGGCGATTACATCACAGGACCGAAGATCATCACAGAGGATACCAAGAAGGCGATGAAGAAGATCCTTTCCGATATCCAGGACGGAAGCTTCGCGAAGGAATGGCTGACAGAGAACAAGGTCGGCGCGCCTCATTTCCGCGCTATGAGAAGAAATGCTGCAGAGCATGAGTGCGAGAAGATCGGCGAGGAGCTTCGTAAGCTGTATAGCTGGAGCGACGAGGATAAGCTGGTAAATAATTAATCATGATAAGAAACGCACATCCCGAGTGTTAAGAGGGATGTGCGTTTTTTGGTGGTTTTCATTACGGTGTGTTTTGTATTTAAGTTGTTGTTATTTTTATTTGGTGGATTGACTATAATAGTAAAGGTGATATAATGTACTTGTACATTAAGTACACTTGGAAAGTAGAGGTGGTGAATAGTGGAAATCATTATCAGCAACAATGCTAATAAACCGATTTATGAACAAATCACATCACAAATCAAGGCAATGATAATGAGCGGAGAATTACAGGCAGGTGACGCAATCCCTTCCATGCGAGCTTTGGCAAAATCAATCCATGTAAGCGTCATTACAGTCCAAAAAGCCTATGAGGATTTACAAAGGGACGGATTTATCGAAACTACAGTTGGCAGAGGAAGTTTTGTGTCGGTGCAGAACAAAGAATTTTATCAAGAGGAACAACAGCGTATAGCCGAAGAACATTTACAGGCTGCCGCTGAAATAGGGAGAATGAGCAATATTTCTCTTGAAAAATTGACGGAATTATTAACTTTATTTTATCAGGAGGACGAATAACATGGAAAACATTTTAGAATTGCAACAGATATGCAAAACTTTTCCAAAGTCAAATTTTATATTGGATAAACTCTCTTTTTCGTTGCCATATGGGGCTATTCTGGGCTTTGTTGGTGAAAACGGCGCAGGTAAAACTACTACGATTGGCTGTATTTTAAATACTGTCAGAAAAGACAGCGGCATGGTAAAGCTGTTTGGAAAAGAAATGAGGGATATTGACACAGATATTCGTGAGAAGATTGGTGTGGTTTATGACGGAGATAATTTTCCGGGTTTTTGGACAGCGAAACAATTATCTCAAGTTATGGAGGGAATTTATACACAATGGGATAATGCTTTATTTCAAAAATATTTAGACGATTTTCATTTACCTGTTAAACAGAAAATCAAAAATTATTCCAGAGGAATGACAATGAAGCTGGCTATTGCAGTTGCCTTGTCGCACCACCCACAATTATTGATTTTGGACGAAGCAACCAGTGGTTTAGATCCCATTATGCGTGACGAAATGCTGGACGTTTTTCTTGAGTTTGTGCAGGAAGAAAGCCATTCTATCCTTTTATCTTCTCATATCACAAGTGATTTAGAAAAGGTTGCAGATTATATTACATTTATTCATAATGGAAAATTGATTATGACCGCATCAAAAAATGATTTGGTATATAATTATGCTGTTATGCGTTGCAAGGAAAGCCAGTTCCTTGCATTAGACTCCAGTGATATTATTGCTTACCGAAAACGGGATTTTCAGATTGATGTTTTAGTTGCAGATGGGAAAGAAGCACAACGAAAATATAAAGGCGCTGTTGTAGACCATGTTTCTGTTGATGAAATCATGTTGTTATTGGTAAAGGGGGAACGAGTATGAAAGGATTGCTTAAAAATAATTTTTTGACCGTTTATTCTAATGCGAAAGTTTTTTCGATTTTTATGCTTATATTGGGACTTTTTGTTGTTGCAGTTATCAGCCAGCCGCTTCTTATTGGTTACGTTCTGTTAAGCATGGTTGGCTTTTCTGTAAATGCAATTACAAGCATAAAAAAAGAGTTTATTTCAAAATGGGGAAAATACAAATTAACTTTGCCTGTAAAGAGAGCTGCTATTGTTAAAAGCTATTTTATCAGTCAACTAATATGGCTGCTTGTTGGAATACTATATGCAGGAATCGTTATAAGTTTATCATGGGCATTGCATGGTTGCCCTTATGATAATAGCATTGACGTAGTTTCAATATTTGCATTGGGAATCAGTGTAAGTATTTTTACAGGTGCATTTTTCTTTCCATTGCTTTATCTGGGCGGCGAAGAAAGAAGTGATGTATTTTTAGTAATCAGCTTGCTTTGTGGAATTGGCGTTGTGTTAGGAATTATTAGTGTGCTTAATCTTTATTTAGCCCCTAGCGTAACTACAATTCTATTAAGTGCGGCTATTTTGCTTTTAAGTTCTTTGTTAATGTTCGCTTTATCCTATCCGTTGACCGTGGGTATTTATCACAAAAAAGAATACTAACTAAATTTATTATGTGGGAGAAAGGGGGAATTTCTATGACTTGCACGGTAAGCGACACAAAACATACCGTAGTAAACCTTTCCCTGCCAATTGCTATACTTTCCTTATATCACACAGGTATTAGCATATAATATTATCCGGTTCATGCAGATGGAACATCCAAAAGACAGGGAACAGGTTATTGATGTGATTGATGAGATAGCAGATGATATTTCAATCGCGATAAGATGGATCATTGATCCGATACCAAGTTGCAATTAAAACAGAAGCCTTTGTGAAACAACCCTACGAATCGAACGAAAGGAATAGAAAAATATGCATGAGTATGATAGAATAATACAAGAAAAATCCAAGGGGAGGCTTAAGAAAGGATGATAAAAACAAAGTTCGGAAGGACGATGCAGATTTTAAGTGTGTTATGTCTGACAGCATCTACTTTATTCTTAGCAGCCGGATGGAATCAGATACCGGAAAAGGTGCCGGGGCATTATAACTTTGCGGGAGAGGCGGATTCTATGACAGGAAAGGGGACTTTGATCCTTATACCTGTCATGAATTGGCTGATGTATCTGGGAATATCCGCACTGGAG
This sequence comes from Lachnospiraceae bacterium, assembly GCA_910575835.1. Lineage (GTDB taxonomy): Bacteria > Bacillota > Clostridia > Lachnospirales > Lachnospiraceae > Sporofaciens. The sequence continues at coordinate 5,639 of CAJTGB010000007.1, forward strand.
CACTTCCCGCAGGTGTGGAATACCGGCGTAGAGATCACTGCGCAGAATCGAGAAAGAGTGTATCGGGTTCTGTATCACATGATCGTCAGCATGAAATTGTCTTTAGTGCTGATCTTTTCTTTTATGACCGTCTGGCATGAAAACTATATGCCATCCTGGTTTTTTACAGCGGCGATGCTGCTGACATTTGGGCCGATGTTATTTTTCTTGATTCAGTTGTGGAGAGCCAGATAGGGGATTTCCCAATGAAGCGGAAACGATGATCACACTTAAAATGCCGGAGGTGAGACTGTGGGAAATTATCTGAATACAACGGCTGTCTGTGATACTTAAATAGAGAGTGCCGCAGTCCGTATTTTGTTGATAAGACCTTGTTGTTGGAACAGTTAATAACGAGGGTCGAAACGAGTACAAATTATATATGTATTACCAGGCCGCGGCGATTTGGGAAATCGGTGATGGCGAATATGATCGCTTCCTTTTTCTCCTGTGCGTGTAATGCAGAGTATCTTTTTGACCAGTTAAAGATTGCAAAATCGGATTCTTATAAGGATCATATAGGACAATATGATGTAATATTCATATCCCTTAATGAATTGCCGAGGAAGTGCAGAAGTTACGGGCAGTATATCGAACGGATCGAGAACAGGCTGATCAAGGATTTGAAGGAAGCATATCCGAAGGCCGGTATTCAGGAAGATGATGCCGTATGGGACGCATTTTCTGCTGTGTATAATTCCTATGATTCGAAACGGTTTGTATTTATTTTAGATGAATGGGATTTTATTTTTCACAGAGATTTTGTGACACAAAAAGACAGGGAAGAATATATCGATTTTCTGAGTAATCTGTTAAAGGGGAAGGCTTATGTATCGTTGGCGTATATGACGGGTATCCTGCCGATCGCCAAGTATTCCAGCGGCTCTGAATTGAATATGTTTCTTGAATATACGATGGTATCGGAAGAAATGTATGGGGATTATTTTGGATTTACAGAGGCGGAAGTCGATGAACTGTATGAAAGATTTCTTACGAATCAGAAGGATCCGCGAGTGACCAGAGGCGGATTGAGGCTTTGGTATGACGGATACCATACCAAACAGGGAGAGAGGGTATACAATCCTCGTTCAGTAGTTGCGGCGCTTACGAATAATAATTTGGGAAATTACTGGACCAGTTCAGGACCTTATGATGAGATATTCTATTATATAGAGCAGAACACAGCGCAGGTACGTGAAGATTTGGTTAAAATGATATCGGATATTCCGGTCGAGGCAAATGTGTGTGAATACGCGGCATCCTCCATGAATCTTACAACAAGGGACGAGATCTTATCAGCTATGGTAGTGTATGGTTTCCTGAGTTTTGAGAAGGGATGCGTACAGATCCCGAACAAGGAAGAGCGGGATAGGATATGTGGATTTTATTTTTTATCCGGAGACCGATCATACGGCTGATGGGATAATTCTCGAATTGAAGGTGAATGATACGCCTAAGAAGGCGCTGCAGCAGATCAGGGACAGGAAATATGTGCTTAGATTTGAAGGGAAACTAGTACACCGAAAAATAAGTTCCTAGCCATATAACGCAGAATGATTTTTCATATGCAAGGCGGAGGAATGAGGCGTAGTGGGCGCTACGCCGATTGACAACAACGACGCAGATGGAAAATCAGGCAAGTTATATGGCTGGTTACTTATTATTCGGTGTACTAGGAGAGAGGCCTAAGTATACGGGGCGTGTGATTGGTGTAGGAATCGGTTATGACAAAGGAACAAAGAAACATGCCTGTAAAGTAGAAGTTTTACGGGATAGAATGTAGAAACATTCATGTGTTTGCCAGGGATTTTTGCAGGCAGCTCTGACGCTTAAAAATTTTTTCGTAAAAAAACCTCCCATTTTATGGGAAAATGCGAGATGAGTGAAACCAGATAAGGAGAAAACTAAAAATTATGTTTAAGACAACAGACACCATAATGTGGAGTGAATATCTTATTTGGAGGAAATAGAAAATGGCAAAATCATTATTTGAGGAACTGGGCGGCAGATACGAAAGGCAAGGCGATTATTTAATATCGTGTTTGTCTGTACCCGCCGAAGAAGAACAGCCCATAGGCATATGGGGACAGCGGCATATGAACTATCTGAAGCAGTACCACAAGGTTACATACACTAATCTTCTTACAAACGGCAGGCTCAACGCCTATCTTGTTGATGTAGACAGGCAGGCACAGGAACGCTCCCACAAGCTCATAGAGGGCATGAAACAGACACAAGACAACAGAACAGCTAAAGGCTGAAAATGCCTTAGAATGGACAGGAGAAATGAATAACATAAGAGTTTGTGCGAGGGAGATTGTATATGATGAAATCATTTACGCATAGACAGCAAGGCGACAGAGGGGAAAAGCTCTGTCGCTTTTCTTTTTGGGAAGCATCTGATTTAATAGTGATTTTTTTCTGAATATATTGACATGGCAGTAATGAGTTACTATGCTATTCGGCAGGAACTTGTTACTACTAAGTACAAAGGAAAAATAGATGAAAATGGATGAACTCTTTGAAGAATATGACTGTGATACCGAACACAGAGTACAAGCGATATTTTCAAGTATCTTTATACTACAAAATCGTATGCAGACAGCGGGTGAAAAACTTTAAACGGAAATATTCCTAAAGCAATGGTTATTACTTGCAATGACAGCTTGCTGTCTAGTACACCGAATAATAAGTAACCAGCCATATAACTTGCCTGATTTTCCATCTGCGTCGTTGTTGTCAATCGGCGTAGCGCCCACTACGCCTCATTCCTCCGCCTTGCATATGAAAAATCATTCTGCGTTATATGGCTAGGAACTTATTTTTCGGTGTACTAGAGCCACGAACATTAACAAATATCGGAAACCTTATGGGCTGTTCCAGACAGAATATAAAAAAATTAGCTTTAACTCTTGAAAAGAAAGGATATGTCCGTTTGCTATTAGAGGGAAATAATTCTGTCCGTATTGAGCTAACCGATAAAGCAGGTCAATATGCCGAAGAAATAGGAGAACGCCATTCACAGTTTTTGAAGTTGCTATTTACAGATTTCAACGAGGACAAAATAGATTTGCTTTTCCATCTTTATGTAAAATTATTTGTCGGCATAGGAGAAATTAGGCTAATGAACATTGGGAATGGGTAAACGTTTTTCATTATCACCCATAATTTGATTGCCGCAAACCGATTTAAGGATTATTTAATAACTTCTATGCTACAATCGAATCACAAAGCGAAAGGAGCAATAAAAAAATGTATTTACGAATACTAAAAAAAGACCTAAAGCGCAAAAGGGCAATGAACGTGATATTGCTGGTGTTTATTATACTCGCGTCGATGTTCATGTCCTCAGGCGTGAGCAACATCATCACCGTGACGACTGCGCTGGACAGCTATTTTGAAATGGCGGACGTACCCGATTACTGGGCGATGAGCGAAAACAAATCCTCAGACAAGGACATTTGTGGGACACTTGAAAACGCCTCCGCGATAGACGAGTTCCGTATCGAGGAGTACGTCCGTGTGTCCCAGTCCAATATTACGCGGGCCGGCGAACCGCTTAACGATTCCAACGCCAATCAGATATTTGTATTACAGAGCGACAGCGATATGGGGATGAATTATTTCCTGGACGACGAAAATATTCTTAAAAGCGTACCGAAAGGGGAAATTTACGCTACCCGTTTCATAGAGAAAAGCATGGGACTTAAGGTAGGCGACAAAATTACTGTCGAAATAGAGGGCGTAAGCCACGAATTTACCTTTGCGGGCAGTTTCAAGGACGCTGTCTGCGGCACGGAATTGATGGGCATTAAAAGGTTTATCATGAACGGCGAGGAATTTGACGAATATATGTCCGACGAAACGATGAAAAATATGTACGGCGGGAAATTCTTATACATACACACCGCCAATCTTGACAAGACCCTGTCCCAGATAGCGGATATATCCGACAGCTTTACCTTTGCGAGTGGCACGGATACACTGGGTCAAGCCTATATTTTTAACATGATAATCTTGGGTCTTATCCTTGCGGTGAGCCTTATTCTTATCATCATATCCTTTGCGGTACTGCGGTTCACCATAGCCTTTACCCTCTCCGAAGAATTCCGCGAGATAGGCGTTATGAAAGCAATAGGCATACGGAACATAAAAATTCGGGGGCTGTACCTTACAAAATACTTCGCCATTTCCGTTGTCGGCGCAGCACTCGGCTTGATACTCAGCTACCCATTCGGGAAAATGCTTATAAATTATTCCTCGGAGTCTATTATAATAGACAGCAGCAATAACGGATTTGTAAACATTGCCTGCGCGGTTCTGACAGCGGCTGTGATTCTCCTGTTCTGTCTCAGTTGTACGGGCAGGGTGAGCAAAATGTCCCCTATCGACGCTGTAAGGAACGGGCAGACAGGGGAACGCTTCCGCAAAAAAGGCGTTATGAGCCTTGGAAAATCGCGGCTTGGCACGACGGCTTTCCTTGCCGCAAACGATATTGTAAGCAGTCCCAAACGCTACGCTGTCATTGCTTTTACGTTTTTTCTGTGTATGTCGCTGCTGATAATGCTTTCCAATGTCACGGCGTCTCTTAAAAGCGGAAAGCTGCTGAAATATTTCGGGAATGCAGACTGCCACGCCGTTGCGGACATCGGCGACGAAGCTGTGAAATTTATGACCGTGGACGGACATGAAAAGGTTAAAAAATATCTTGATGATATGGAGCAGACCCTTGCGGAAAACGGTATGCCCGCGGAATGTATGACGGAATATTATATTTATACGATGATAAGATACGGCGAATATGAAAGCAAGACAGCTATACTTCAGGGTACGGGAACAACAATGGATATGTACGAATATTTAGAGGGTACTCCTCCCCAAAACAGCGACGAAATTGCGATGACAACCCTTTTGGCAAAAAAGCTGGGTGCGGAAATAGGCGATACCGTTACCTTGTCCTACCCGACGGGCGAAACGGCGGAGTTCATCATAACCGCTCTGTATCAGGCAATGGTCAACCAGGGCATATCCGTAAGGGTTCATACCGACTGCGATATCAACTATATCGCAGCAATCGGCTCCCCCGGTACGCAGATAAGATTTACCGACGACCCCGACGATAAGGAAGTATTAAGCAGAATTGAAAAAATCGAGGAGCTTTATCCTAAGTTTTCAAGCGTTAAAACAGCGGGCGAAACCGTAAAGGACACCACCGGAGTCGGCGATGCCATAGACGCGGTTAAAAAAATGTCCGCCGTCCTTACGGTAATTTTAGCCGCACTTATAACCGTGCTTATGGCGCGTTCCTTTATCGCAAAGGAGCAGGCGGAAATTGCCCTTTTGAAAGCCATCGGCATTAGGAACGCCAAAATATATGGACAGTACACATTAAGATTTTTCATTGCGGTGGCGGCGGCTGTACTTCTTGCGGAGTTTTTGGGTATGCCCCTTACAAAGCTTTGCTTTGACCCTATTTTCGGGACGATGGGGCTTGAAATGGGCGTAGAATATATGCAAAACCCTGTGGAGATATACGCAGTATTCCCCGTTATCGTCCTTACCGCCACAGCCGTAAGCGCGTTTTTGACCTCTTTGTACACAAGAAAAATCAAATCCTCCGATACAGCAAGCATTGAATAATGAAAGGAAGAATCAATTATGAATATTCTCGAAGTAAAAGACCTCTGCAAAACGTATATCGTAAACAAGCGGCAGAACAACGTATTGAAAAATGTAAATTTCACGATTGGCGAGGGAGAAATGGTCGCCGTTATGGGTCCGTCAGGTTCTGGAAAATCCACGCTGCTGTACGCAGTTTCGGGCATGGATAACTTTACCGCAGGAGAAGTGAGTTTCTGTGGGAAAAATATCGCAGGGATAGGAGAAAAAGAACTTGCAGCCCTGCGCCTTGACGAAATGGGTTTTATCTTTCAGCAAATGTATATGCTGAAAAACCTCACCATATTGGATAATATCATACTTCCTGCAACGCAATCCAAAAAGCAGCGTGAACCCCGCAGGGAAACGGCGCGGCGCGGCCAAGATTTCATGCGCAAGCTCGGCATTATCGACATTGCCGACAACGACATCAATGAGGTTTCGGGCGGTCAGCTCCAGCGGGCGTGCATTTGCCGCAGTATGATAAACAACCCGAAAATGATTTTTGCCGACGAGCCGACAGGGGCATTGAACCGCACTTCCTCCGACGAGGTAATGGAAGAGCTTGTAAAATTAAATTCTGAGGGAACAACAATCATGCTCGTTACCCACGATGTTAAGGTCGCGGCAAAATGTACAAGGGTCATGTACATTGTTGACGGGAACATAAAGGGAGAGTACGACTTAAGCGACTGTTCCACACAGATAAGAGAACGGGAGCGCGCATTGAATAACTGGCTTCTGGAATTAGGGTGGTAATATGGATATTCTCATTGTTGAGGACAACAAGGAACTTGCCGAACTGCTGTGTGATTTTCTCCGCGCGGAAAATTATACGGTATCGGCGGTTCAAACAGCCGAAAAAGCCTTGCTGCTGTACAAAAGATACGGCGCAAGGCTTGTCGTGCTTGACATCATGCTGCCCGATAAGGACGGATTTTATGTTCTGGAAAAAATCCGCAGGTCGAGCAACACGCCCGTATTGATTGTAAGTGCGAAAACGGAAAAGGATGACAAGCTGAACGGACTGAATCTCGGCGCAGACGATTATATAGAAAAGCCATATGATATTGATATTATGCTCGCAAAAATAAGCGGGATTTTTAAGCGACGATACGCTTTTGACGAAATTACTGACGGCAATATACGCATAAATAAGGCGAGCCGTGCCGTTTACAAAAATGAAAAAAAACTTGAAATGACCACGAAGGAATTTGAGCTGCTTCTGCTTTTAATGGAGAATAAGGGCAGGGCTTTAAGCAAGGAATACATTTTTGAACAGGTCTGGGGCAGCGACAGCTTTTCAGAACAGCAGACACTGACGGTACACATAAAATGGCTGCGGCAGAAAATAGAGGACGCCCCCAAAAACCCTAAAAAAATAGTTACCGTATGGGGGGTGGGTTATAAATATGAAAGCGTTTAACAAAATTTTCTCCGTAGTTGCGATTGCCGTAATCCTGTTGTTTGTTGTAATGAATATAATTCTTGCCGCCGACAGAACCAATGGGAGCAGGCAATATCGAGTGGAGATAAGCCGTCTTGTCCATGAAATAGAAACGAATGGTTCTGCCGACATTTCCGAATGTGTGTACGTTACAAATATTGAACGATACGGAGAAAAATTTTACATCACGGACAGCGACTATGTTATCCGTGAAATAAACGGAGAACTTTATCGCTTTGATTACAATACTAACGGCTACTCCGACAAAACGCAGCTTACAGGAATTGTAAATGCTGTTCTCGGCGTTATGGCGATTTTAATCATAACGGTTTTGCTTTATATAAAATTCGCAATTCTTATGCCCTTTGAACGTCTGAGCGGTATCCCTTACGAGCTTTCAAAGGGTAATCTCGCCGCGCCGATAAAGGAAACGAAAAGCCGTTTTTTCGGAAAATTTCTTTGGGGGATCAATATTCTCCGTGAAAATATAGAACAGCAAAAGCAGCGCGAACTGGAAATGCAGAAAGAAAAGAAAACACTGCTGCTATCGCTCTCGCACGATATTAAAACGCCGCTTTCCGCTATAAAATTGTACTCGGCAGCACTGTCGAAAAATTTGTATTCGGACGCGGAAAAGCAGCACAAAATTGCTGAAAACATCAACGAAAAAGCGGAGGAGATCGAGGGCTATGTTTCACAGATTATAACGGCTTCAAGAGAAGATTTCTTCAGCTTTGAAGTGAATATGGGCGAGTTTTATCTTTCGGAACTTGTTGAAAAAATCGCGGGATATTACAAGGAAAAACTGGCACTTATCAAAACAGATTTTATTATCGGAAAATATAAAAACTGTCTGCTATCGGGGGATTTGAGCAGGAGCGTTGAAGTGATGCAGAACATTATGGAAAATGCCCTCAAATACGGCGATGGCAAACGTGTGGAATTGATTTTCCCCGAAGACGACGAATGCGTCCAAATTGCGATCATGAATGGCGGCTGTACGCTTGTGAAGGACGATTTGACGCATATTTTCGAGAGCTTTTGGCGCGGAGCAAATGCGGGAAACATTGGCGGCAACGGACTGGGGCTTTACATTTGCAGACAGCTCATGCGCAAGATGAATGGCGAGATTTTTGCGAAAATCAATAATGACATCATCACCGTCACCACAGTTTTCGCAAGAGCGTAAATGATTGAAAATTGAAAAAGCCATGCAAAGGATAGGTAAATATATGTGAATCAATCACACAAGAGAAATAGCTTATTATTCGAAAATAATAGGTAAGCGACACAAAACATACCGTAGTGAATCTTTCCCAGTCAATTGATATACTTTCCTTATATCACAAGGGAGGTATTTCAAATGAGTACAAAGTTTACCGATGATGAATGGCTGCTGATCTTTCAGCAGAGAACGCAGAGCGGCCTGTCTGTCCGAAAATGGTGTGACAGCAATCAGATCAGTTATGACAAGTATAAATATTGGGAAAAGAAACTGCTGCGCAGATCAGATCCGGAAAGAGCGGTATCGCCTATGGATTTTGTGGAACTCCCGCAGGCACTGTTTCCTCCGCTTTCACTTGAACAAGAGCAATCCTATCCTTTTGAACTATCCTTTCATGGATTGCATCTGAAGATCGCCAGTCATGCACAACTCTCACAGCTAGCAGGGATCCTTAAGATCCTGCAAGCTTCATGCTGAATCTGATCACACAGGGAGCGGAACATATCTATCTTGCCTGCGGGCCTACAGATTTCCGTAAACAGATCGAAGGACTGGCTGCTCTGGTCAGTCTGAGATATCAGTTGGATCCCTATTCCCCTGCCTGTGTGTTCCTATTCTGCAATCGGAAAAAGAACTGTCTGAAAGCCCTGCGTTTTGATAAAGATGGTTTTCTTCTTGCAACAAAAAAACTGCTTCCGGACATGGTTTTTCAATGGCCAAAGTCGAAAGAAGAGATCCGGGACATCACGCCCCAGCAAGCCAGATGGCTGCTGGAAGGCTTATCTATCGAACAGAAGAAAGCCCATAAGACAGTACGGATCCGTCCGGAAGATACGTGCTTCTAAGGTTCGTGAAAATGCCGGTAAAATCGTGTGGATCCCTTGTAAAATCAGCATTTTTCAAGCCTTTTCAGGATAGAAAAATGCTGATTTTTCGTACAAAAAATGGTATCATAAAACCAGAGACCATCAAGGAGGGATCCGCCCATGCTGACCGGACCTGAATACCAGGAGCTGCTCGAACTGCGCAGGCTTGTACAGGAGCAGGAACAGAAAATCGAACACCAGAGCCATCAGCTCAGACAGCAGCAAATCCAGATCTAGAACCTGACACAGGCGCTCCTTCATGCAAGGAAGAAGCTGTTCGGCCCTTCCACGGAAGTCACACAGACAGAGGGACAGATGAGCCTGTTCGAACAGGAAGAACTGCTGCATTCCCTTAGACAGGGACAGGAAGAGATCGTCATCACAGAGCATAAAAGGAAAGCGCGGCAGCCGGGAGTCCGGGTGGAAATGATCGCCGCTCTTCCGGTAGAAGTGGAGAGATGTATCGTAGATCCCAATGGTACTATGTCAAGAAAAAGTACAAGTTAAGAGTGAACTTTTCTTAAAACCATTATTATCTGCTCCAGATCGGGCATATGATAAGCCAGTGTATGGAGGCGTGGGAAAAGATATGGAAGAAAGTGAAGCAGAGTCTAGAGCAGAAACACAGGAGACTACTGGAATCCATGAAGGAAACGCTGCTGGAAGAACATAAGGAAGAGATGGGGAGAAAGATACAAATACGGTTTATATAGAAACAGTTAAGGAAAGGTGGTGGTAAAGAAACTGGTGAAAAACAAAAAGAAGAAAAGCAAGGCATAGGGATTTTATTGTTTAAAATAAGGATAGATTGTCAACTAAGTATAAAAAATAGAATTCCATTTGCCTTGGGAGAGTAAATATAAATTTAAGCGTCAGTGCTGTTTTGCAGGATTAAGGCTTTACACTTCAGCCACTTATTGCTATAATAGAGACATTACAAAGACAGAATTCATGAACAACGAATGATCGGTTTGTTATTCTGATAAAAGAAAGGAGTAGGAGATATGGATATTGCTGCATTATCAACTGCCATGTCAATGCAACAATTGCATTTGAACGTAAGCTACGCCATGATGGCGAAGGCTATGGATACGATGGAGATGTCGACTGAGGCGATGGCCGAGATGATGGACGCGGCGGCGCAGATCTCAGGAGGAGCTGCTGTACCGGGACTTGGAGAGAATATTGATATATTAGTATAGTCTATAATGGTACATCTGACGAAGGAGCATACCTGAACAGCAAGAAGAGCATTGTTCAGATATGCTCCTTCTTGTGCTGTATAATGTCCTGATGCGAAAAATGTAAAAACTTGCGAACTCTTTTACTACATTCCGGCAATGAAATCCTGTACAATGGTTACAGAGAGAAAAGGGGGACGGTAATAATGAGGGAAAAGGAATTATCTATCTGTATAGGGATTCATCATATCGCAACATTCTGGGGGATAACAGAGGGAATCTATTATCTGCTGGCGGGAAGGCAGAGATTCCTAAGAAGCAGTATGATATTCCTTCTTACCGTATTCCAATCCTGGGCGGGGATCAAGATTCTGGCGGATCTCAGGGACGGAAGGTCAAGGCTTAAGGAGAGTTATACGAGCCTTCAGAAGATCAAAGGCGGCAGAGGAGGGACGCGGGGGCTTTTGTGGGGCGCTGCGCTGTCTTCCGCTCTGTTTAAGGTGCTTTTGGTCCGCCTGCTTGGACGGAAGTAAATCGGGAACCTGTATCTGGTATATTCTGCGGGTGCATTGCATAGATTACTATAAAATCCATGAATGGCGTTTCTATGAGAGGAAAAAGACAGAATCAGAGACAGGATGAAGAAAGTCATTCTTTCAGAAATAAAATTGCAGAATTGTCGGAGATGCCCAAGGACGTAGCTCTTGGTATGCCCGTGCTGACGGTTACGGGACAGATGGAGCTGTGCCTGGAGAATTACAGGGGGATTCTGGAATATACGGATTCTCTGGTGCGTATCCAGACGAAGACGGGGCAGATCCGCATTACCGGACAACGGCTGCAGGTCGTATATTATACCAATGACGAGATGAAGGTGAACGGACATATAAAATCTATCGAATACCAGAATTAAAAGGAGGTACGACATTGCTGTTAAAGATCATCCGATATGTCAAAGGATATATCCGTATTCGGATCACAGGATATTCTACGGAGAGATTCTTAAATGCGTGCAGTCATAGAGGGATCATATTGTGGGGACTGAGGCCGGAAGGACGGGCTTATGAGATGAATATCTCAATTCCGGGCTTCCGAAAATTAAAACCGATCATCAGGAAGACAGGAACAAAAGTGAGCATTGTAGAGCGGTTCGGTCTTCCTTTTTTTTTACACAAATACCGCAAACGGAAAATGTTTTTTGCCGGAGCATTGTTATTTGCCGTGTTGATCTTTCTTATGTCCAGGTATATCTGGAATATTGATATCAGAGGCAATCTTACATATACGGACGAGACTTTGCTCAAATTCCTTGCGTCCTGCGAGGTAGAGAACGGAATGCGGGTCTCGGAGGTCGACTGCGCAAGGATCGTTAAGGATATCCGTAAGGAATATGACGATATTATATGGGTCTCGGCGTCTATCCGGGGAACGCGCCTGATCATACAGGTGAAGGAGAATGAGGATACCATTAAGGATACGGATGAGGAGGTGATCCCAGGCAATGCCGCGCAGAGTCCGGGAGGGGCAGAACAGGATGCGGATGATCCGAAGGATAGCGGGATCGGCGGTCCGGGAACAGAAGTCAGGGAGCAGGCGACGGATATCATAGCGGATCGGGACTGTGTGATCACCAGGATCGTTCCCCGCAACGGGATACCCATGGTTCAGGAGGGCGCAGAGGTTAAGGCGGGAGACGTGCTGGTATCCGGCCAGGTTCCGGTAGTGGACGACGCCGGGACGGTGACCGCCTATCAATATCATAGATCCGACGCAGACATCCAGGGAAGGGCGGTGATAGAATATCAGGATGAGATGAACCTTGGATATGAGAAGAAGTCATATTTTTATGAAAAGAAGGGTAATCTGCAGGTAAAAAAGGAGGAGTATTTCCTTAAAATTGCAGATTACACATTCCGGGCAGGGAGCATCAGGAACCAGTATGAATTGTGGGAGATGTACGGATCTGAGATTCAATTGCGTATCGGTGAGAACTTCTATCTGCCAATCTCTTATGGAAAAAGAACTGCCAAACCATATCTGTCTGAGGAGATAAAGTATACGAAAAAGGAGCTTCAGCAGAGATTGAGCAGAAAATTTCAGCGCTATTGTAAAGATTTGGAGAAAAAAGGGGTAGAAATTATTGAGAATGATGTTAAAATATACACAGGGTCTCAAAAAGCAGAGGCTAAGGGGCAGCTTACGGTCCTGATGCCGATCGGCACGCAGGCCGAGTCCCGGTTGATGGATATTCCGGCAGCCGAAGAACAAGAGGAGACAGGAGAATAGCGGATGGGTTTAATGGAATCAGTGATGAATATACCGGCAGAGCATGAGAGCAATGTATTCGGCCAGTTTGATGCTTATGCCAAGAAGATAGAGCGCACGCTTCATGTGACGCTGATCGCTAGGGGCGAGAACATGAAGATCATGGGGGAAGCGGCGAATGTGGAGAAGGCTAAGAAGGTCTTAGAGCAGTTGGTAGGACTCTCCAGAAGAGGCAATACGATCCAGGAGCAGAATGTGGATTATACGCTGGCGCTGGTGATGGAGGACAGCGAGGGGAGCGTGTTGGAGATCGATTCGGATATTATCTGCCATACTCTCATGGGTAAGCCGATCAAGCCTAAGACCCTTGGACAGAAGAAGTATGTGGATGCTATGCGCAGGAAGATGATCGTATTCGGCCTTGGGCCTGCCGGGACGGGCAAGACGTATCTTGCCATGGCCATGGCGATCACGGCTTTCCGCAATAACGAGGTGGGGCGTATCATATTGACGCGTCCGGCCATTGAAGCGGGGGAGAAGCTCGGTTTTCTTCCGGGAGACTTACAGAGCAAGATCGATCCTTATCTCCGTCCGCTTTATGACGCGCTGTATCAGATCATGGGGGCGGAAAGCTTCCTTAAGAATTCGGAGAAAGGTCTGATCGAGGTCGCGCCGTTAGCGTATATGAGAGGACGGACGCTTGACAATGCATTTATCATATTGGACGAGGCGCAGAATACGACCCCGGCACAGATGAAGATGTTCTTGACAAGAATCGGTTTTGGCTCTAAAGTAGCTGTTACGGGAGATATCACGCAGAAGGATCTGGCGCCGGGACAGGTGTCCGGTCTGGATATTGCTGTGTCCGTTCTGAAGAATATCGACGATATCGGGATCTGTAATCTGACGAGCAAGGATGTGGTGCGCCATCCGCTGGTCCAGAAGATCGTGAAGGCGTACGAGGATTATGAGAACCGTGAAAAGACAAGAAGCCGCGACCGGAATAAAAAGCGAAGGAACCGGTAGACTATAAAAGGAGAAGGATATGACAGTTTACTACGAGGAGGAGGGGGCGGCTGCATTGCCTCTTGAATGCCGCCGGATAGCAGAAGAGGTGATCGAGAAGGCTCTTGACACTGTGGGATGTCCCTACGAAGCAGAGGTTAGCCTTCTGCTTACGACAAACGACCAGATACAGGAGATGAATATGGAATTCAGGGGGATCGACAGGCCGACAGACGTACTGTCTTTTCCGATGATCGAATATCCGGCCCCGGGAGAATTCGGATTCCTTGAAGACAGGGAGGATTGTTTTGACCCGGAATCAGGAGAGCTGTCTCTTGGTGATATTGTAATATCCAAGGACAGGGTAACGGCGCAGGCTCAGGAGTACGGACATTCTGTGCTGAGAGAATATGCTTTCCTGATCGTACATTCCGTGCTGCACCTGACAGGTTATGACCATATAGAAGATCCGCAGCGGCAGGAGATGGAGTCGGTGCAGAGGGAGATCATGCAGCGCTTGGATATTTTAAGATAGGCGTATTCTATTTTCAGAATTATATTTTACGATAAGATGGAGTAATATATGGCGAAACGACGAAAAAAGAGAGATAAGAATTTCCTGCTACAGGGTTCTATTCTTGCGATCGCAGGAGTGATTACGAAGATTATCGGGGTTGTATACAGGATCCCGCTTACGAATATAGTAGGTAAAGAAGGGATGGGCTATTACAGTGTGGCATTCTCGATCTATACGATTGCGCTGATGCTTACTTCATACAGCCTTCCCCTTGCTGTGTCCAAATTAGTATCCGCGAGGGTGGCTGTGGGCCAGTATAAGAATGCATATAAGGTGTTCCGCTGCGCAATGATATTTGCCTTCACAGCAGGCGGACTGGTCGCGCTGGCGATCTTCCTTGGGGCGGATTTTATTGCTGTCTCGGTGATGAAGATGGATATGAGCGTCTATGCGCTGCGCGTCCTTGCTCCCTGTATCCTGGTTGTTGCGGTCCTTGGCGTGCTGAGGGGATTTTTTCAGGGCAACGGCTCTATGATGCCAACGGCCTTATCCCAGGTCCTTGAACAGATCGTCAATGCGGCGGCGTCCATCATCGGGGCATACCTGCTGCTTAAAACAGGCAAAGAGCTTGCCGAGACCAGGGGAGATGCGTCTTACGGTCCGGCGTATGCCGCGGCAGGAGGAACGGTCGGAACGGTTGCCGGGGCCGCATTCGCGCTGGTGACGGCGGTATTTGTATTCATCGTCTACCAGAGAGTGTTCAAGCGGAAGATGTGGAAGGACAGAAGCCGCAAGAAGGAAAGCTACCGGAGGATCTACCAGATCTTATTTCTGACCATTGCGCCGGTCATACTGAGTGCAACGGTATATAATATCAGCGACTTTCTGGATACGGCGATCTTCAACAATATCATGGCGGCTCAGGGGTATAAGAAGACAGAGTACGCAAGCTTTATGGGTATCTTCAACAGCCAGTACAATACGCTGGTCAACGTACCGCTGTCCGTATCCAGCGCTTTGGCGGCGTCTCTGATCCCAAGCCTTGTGACGACCGTGCAGACCGGAAGCAGGAAACAGGTACATAACAAGATCAATATGGTCACCAGGTTCAATATGATGATCGCGATCCCCTGTGCAGTAGGATTCCTGATCCTTGCCAAGCCGATCATGGATCTTCTGTTCTACGAAGGGGATAACCGGATGGCGGCATTGATGCTGCAGTTAGGGGCGGTGTCCGTTATATTTTTCTGCCTTTCTACGGTGACGAACTCTGTTCTTCAGGGATTGGACGATATGATGACGCCTGTCAAGAATGCAGGGATCTCGCTGCTGATCCATACGCTGTCCCTGTTTTTGATGCTGGTAGTCTTCAAATGGAACATCTATGCGGTGGTGATCAGTAAGATCGTGTTCTCCGGTGCGATCTGTATCCTGAATGCCCATGCGCTCCGCGAGCGTATTGGGTATGTACAGGAGCGCAAGCAGACCTTTATCATCCCGATTCTTGCGTCCGGGATCATGGGAGCTGTGACGGTGGTCGTTCATCTGATCTTTGAATTATTCGCAGGAGAGAAGATCGCGACGGTGGCTGCGCTGTTTTCTGCCGTATTCGTATACGGCGCGACGCTGGTGCTGCTTGGCGGCATCACGGAGGATGAGATACGGAACATGCCTAAGGGAAGGGCGATCTTGTCTCTGTGCAGAAGACTTCATTTGTTCAGAGAATGATCGCAGTGTATAAAATTCTAAAAATTGACCGATACTGTACTTAAAAAGGAGTTGTCCTTATGAGAATGAAGTATGGTATCGGTTTTTTTGGAGTTATGATCATGGCGCTTACGCTGATGGCGGGCGCGTATCAATTAAGTTTTAAAAAGGCGCAGGAACGCGCCGCGAATGTGGAGATCGCAAGGAAGATTGAACCCAGGGAGCCTACGGTTACGGAGCAGGAGCCGGTTACGATCGCAGCGGACGGCCAGGCGCTGAAGGAAGATTGCTATTATCTGATGGAAGTCAACGGATATGTGGTCGTATATCTGAGCGACAAGAAGACGCCCTATGAATACACGGATATCAAGTGCGACGGGCTTCCCGCCGAGATGCAAAGTGAGATCAAAAACGGGAAGTATATGGAGGACGCAAAGGCGCTGTACGGGTTCCTTGAAAATTATTCCAGCTAATGCGTTCATTATGACAGAGCGCCTGCGAAATGGGGAGATATCCTGCTTCGCAGGCGTATTTGTCTTAAGCTTGCAATGATTCGGACAGACTGTCTGGTTACGGGGTTTTACTTTTTTGCGGATTAGAGTTTTTTGTCTGTGGACTTCTCGGCCAAGATAGTGTAAGATAAGAATTCAGGTATGAGGATAGCTAAAGGAAGGAAGAGAGCAATGAACGAACAGAAGATTGCAAGGATCAATGAATTGTATCATAAATCAAAAGCAGAAGGCCTGACAGAGGCGGAGTTAAAGGAGCAGCAGATCTTAAGAAGAGAATATATTGATTCTTTCAGACAAAATCTGCGCAGCCAGCTGGATCAGATCTCCATTCAGGAGGCGGACGGAAGCATTACGAATCTGGGAGAAAAATTTGGAAACAAAAAAGGAAATTAGAAGACGGATCCGGCAGATAAGGCGCGAACTGGAAGAATCCGAATGGCGCAGGGCCAGCAGCGATATAGAAGCCGCGGTTATTGCCCATCCCTGGTTTGCGAAGGCAGAGGATATCTATACATATGTGGATCGTAACAGAGAATCAGGGACGCGCAGGATAATTAAGACTGCTTTTGAGACGGGCAAGAAGGTGTGGGTTCCCAAGGTAACGGGAGATACTATGCATTTTTACCGTATTGAGAGCCTGGCTGAGCTTCGATTGGGGGCGTACGGGATCATGGAGCCTAAGGGGGACGGCCCGATGGATGGAGCCGCCTGGAACGAAGCCTGTGAAGGATTGATGCTGATGCCGGGAGTGGCGTTCGACGGGCAATGCCGTAGAGTTGGTTACGGCGGCGGATATTATGACAGGTATCTGGCGGCGCATCCGGGACTGCGTAAGATGGCGCTGGCGTTTGAATTCCAGATCTTGCCGGAGGTGCCTTATGAGGAGCATGATATCCGGCCGGAGATCGTGGTCACGGAGAAAAGAGTGATAAGGAATTGTTGTGATGGAGAGGGGGAACAGGATATGCCGACAGGACTGCCTAAGGATCCGGTGCTTTTGCTGAGCGTTGTCAATATGAAGCTTCGGGATTATTACCCGGCGCTGGATATATTGTGTGAGGATATGGGTGCGGATAAGGATGCGATCATAGCTAAGCTAAGAGAGATCGGTTATGAGTATGACGAAGGACACAACCGATTTATATAGGGAGAAAGTCAAGGAAAATATATAATTAACAAGATTCTGAAAAAATACGAGAGGAGGGCGGATAGGGAGGGAATATGGAAAGGAATATAAGTGTTATAAAGGATGTGAATGGAAAACAGATTGTGGTAATAAATGACATATGTTTTAAAGGCAGACAGAATATTGACTGGAATGAGGTTGAACAGTATTTAAAGCAATATGTCGGAGAATTTGTAGAAATTGCTGAAAGTAAAGAAATCATATATATTGGCAATGATCTTCCTGATGAATACACAGGTTCCAATTATACGGCAAAGTTGAAAGGTGCTCTTGCAAAGGCGAAAGCAAATGCTACACAGGGAATTCCTGAGATGATTGAAATTGCGGAAAATAAGAGATTCCGAGAAAATCTAGCGAAAAAGCATGATAAAAATGCCAGATTTGGATGGTATCGATATGATTCCCGATTTGCCCTTCCGATTTTTGATGACGATGGAGAAGTTTTGCGTTATAATGTTTTTCATGTGGAGCTTGTTATAAGACATGCAGTGGATAGGAAATTGTATCTATATGATATTATAAACATAAAAAAAGAAACGAGTACCCCGCTTGAGCCATAAGGCTGTACGGTTAAAAACTCATTTCTTGATTTTTATTATATGACAGAAAGGGAGAAAAGTCAAGAGAAATGTATCAGGAAATTGATTTAGATAAAATAGATATTCATGCAGAGCCGCCCACAGAGGAGCCTGCCAGACAGTTCTACTTCATGGCAAAGTGCCGGGAATGGGTCCGGGAGTTTGAAGAAGAGAACGGGCGTGTCCCGACTGCCTGCGTAACGACCTTCGGGTGTCAGATGAATGCCAGGGATTCTGAGAAATTAAGAGGGATCTTAAGAGAGATGGGATATGAGGCGGCCTCGGAGGAGCGGGCGGACTTTGTTATCTATAATACCTGTACCGTCAGGGAGAATGCGAACACGCGGGTATACGGAAGGCTTGGACAGTTAAAGCCCCGCAAGAAGAAGTATCCCCATATGATGATCGGCCTGTGCGGATGTATGATGCAGGAACCGGAGGTAGTGGAGAAGCTGAAGAAGAGCTATCGGTTTGTAGATATCATATTCGGAACCCACAATATTTATAAATTCGCGGAGCTGACCGCAACGCGCCTTATGTCGGAGCGGATGGTGATCGATATCTGGAAGGATACGGACAGGATCGTGGAAGACCTTCCGAATAAGCGGAAATATGATTTCAAATCCGGGGTTAATATCATGTTCGGCTGTAATAATTTCTGCAGTTATTGTATCGTTCCTTATGTGAGAGGACGGGAGAGAAGCAGGGATCCTAAGGCGATCGTCCGGGAGATCGAGCGGTTAGCGGCGGACGGCGTCAGCGAAGTGATGCTGCTAGGACAGAATGTGAATTCCTATGGGAAGACACTGGATACTCCGATGACATTTGCAGAGTTGCTTAAGGAGATCGAGAAGGTCGAGGGGATCAGGCGTATCCGGTTTATGACCTCCCATCCCAAAGATCTGTCCGACGAGCTGATCGAAGTGATGAAGAATTCGAAGAAGATCTGTAAGCATCTGCATCTTCCGGTGCAGTCTGGAAGTACGGATATCCTTGCGAAGATGAACCGGCGTTATACGAAGGAGCAGTATCTTGAACTGGTATCGAAGATTCGTGCGGCAGTCCCGGATATCTCCCTTACAACAGATATTATCGTGGGATTCCCGGGAGAGACGGAAGAGGATTTTGAGGAGACGCTGGATGTGGTGAGAAAGGTGCGCTATGACAGTGCGTTTACGTTCATCTACTCGAAGCGTACGGGGACGCCGGCCGCTGTGATGGAAGATCAGATACCGGAATCCGTGATCAAGAACCGGTTCGACCGTCTGCTGAAGGAGGTGCAGGAGATCGCTGCTAAGGCCTGCAAGGTGCACGAGGGAACGGTGCAGGAAGTATTAGTGGAGGATGTGTGTGATCATGATCCTGAGATGGTGACCGGACGGCTGAGCAATAATCTGCTGGTGCATTTTTACGGAGGGAAGGAATTGATCGGCAGATATGCGGACGTAGAGCTTAAGGAGTGCCGGGGCTTCTACTATATCGGGGAAGCAGCGGGAATGCCGGATATAATGAGAGGTAACGTATGTTAGATATAAGGATAAAAGAATATCTTACCCGAATCGGTATCCGCAAGATATTCGAGATGGATACGGCGCTGCTCGAAGCTTTCGGACAGGCGGAGGGCGAAAAGCACATTGAGAGACTGACGGAATTATACGACCGTTCGGAAGAACGTCTGGTGTACGGATCGAAAGCTACGCCGTATCTCCATCGGCAGGAAGAGCTCGTTGACTATCTGAATCAGAGTTTGCAGATGAGCCTTCTGGCGGCTTCTTTTTACGATCGTGTGTTCTTAAGGAGGGTTACGGAGTATCTGCTTAGATATGAACCTTTCTGGGAGGGGGATATTATTGATATCGGCTGCGGAAACGGGATTCTGTCTTGCTTTCTCG
Source organism: Lachnospiraceae bacterium (assembly GCA_910575835.1). GTDB lineage: Bacteria > Bacillota > Clostridia > Lachnospirales > Lachnospiraceae > Sporofaciens. Next base: position 25,717 of record CAJTGB010000007.1, read on the forward strand.
CGCAGAGCCATCCTGATTCTTATGTTACGGGCCTGGATCTGTCTTCTAATGCTGTCGCCGTGGCAGAGGAGCTCGCAAAGAGCCTTCAGATAGAGAATATATGCTTTGAATGTTCCGATAAGCCGCGGCAAAGAGAGTGCGGCACGCTGTTCTCCTGCCGTACCGTACATGAAAATGTCGCATGGAGGCCGCTTCGCGAGGAGGCGGTAGGAGCCGCGCTTTCGGCAAAGGAGCAGGCAAAGAGACACGAAGGGTATGCAAGAGAGCTTTCGGCGTTTGTAAGGCCGCAGGGGTATCTGATCAGCGTTGAGCGTTATGAGGATGACAGCGCGTATGCCGGTCTGACAGATGCTCTGAAGCGTCAGGGCTTCTGCCAGGTGAAAGGGACGCATGTACAGTTTTCCTGTAAGAACGGAGATGAGACGGCTGTGTTTCAGGCAAGTATCTTTCAAAAAGAATAAGGATGTTAAGGCCGCTGACAGTAAAGCACGGAAGGAGAAATAAATACCACCTATATTCTTGACCTAAAACGCTCACACTATGTATGAATAACATAAGTGAGGGCGTTTTTTCATGAGGAAATTAAGCGAATATTTATTTTTGTGGACACTTGGCGGATGTATCTATTACTTTTTTGAAATATTCTTCCGCGGGTTCTCCCATTGGTCCATGTTTGTACTCGGCGGAATCTGCATGGTATTCTTCACGGTTCAGGGGCAGGCGGTCCATTGGGAGGACGCGCTGTGGAGGCAGATCCTCCGATGCATTATATTTGTGACGGCGATGGAATTCATCACAGGAATCATTGTCAATAAATGGCTCCATATGGCAGTATGGGATTACAGTAATCAGCCTTTTCAGCTGTTCGGGCAGATCTGCCTTCCCTTCATGGTCATATTCTCCGGGCTGTGCGCCCTGGGGATTTTTCTTGGAGGCTATCTTTCTTACTGGCTTTACGGAGAAGAAAAACCGCATTATCATGTCCTCTGACAGCTTCGTATTTTTTTGAACTGTCACAGTTGATATTTCAGGAATCTCTCAGTATACTTAATATTATAATATAAGATGATACCTGCAGAGCGATCCATGTATCATAATATTAGTTTCGGAGGATAAGAGATGTCATTTACAATCTATGCGAGAATGAAGAAGCCGGGCAGACGTATGAGTAAGGATCTGCCCCCCGTCCCCTTTGTTCTGGATGAGAGGCCGAAGACTGTGCGGGAACTGCTGCTTGGCCTGACAGAGCTTGGCGTGAGGGACTATAATGCTAGGAAGGACGAAGGGCAGCTTCTTCCCTTTCTGACACGGGAAGAGATTGCCGGACAGGCTGTACGCGGCAAGATCGCTTTTGGAGCGCATAGCGGAGAAAAAGCAGATCTTAATAAGGCGGCGGAGAATACGGTTCAATGCTTTTTAGACGGAATCTACCGCATTTTTGCCGGAGAAGAAGAACTGGCAGGGCTTGAAGATGAGATTCCATGGAAGGATGGCCTGGTATTTACCTTTATACGGCTGACGATGCTGTCAGGATAGTCCTGCACATGCTGCAGTGATCAGACGACCGTCGCTTATGGGTTAAGAAGAATAGTAGGAAGGGAAATATCATGGTGGAATTTACATATCAGACGAGAAGAAAGTTAACGGAAACTTGGGTGAACAGTACGGCGGAGAGAGGGAGACGTCTCTCCAAGCGGGAAAAAGAGATGCTGCCGGATGTCTACGGCTATACGATCCCGCAGGAAGCCTGCAATGAGATGAGGAAGATTCTGACAGAACGAAGCTCATGTACGCTGAGCGGATTGTATCAGAGCAGATTTGAAGATCTGGTAGAAGTCTGCGTGCCGAAGGAATACCAGGAAGAATTCTATTATGCGCTGGATCAGATGAACCAGTATCAGATGACGGCGGGATGGTATCGGCGGAGCCTGCGCTCGGGCAGCTATGCGCCTTTTGCCGAGCAGAGCGTGAGGATTCTGCGGGGGTATTCAAGGCTTGGCTTCTACGGCGCCGAGCTTGCAGACCTTTTGAAAGGGAGCGCGCAGCCGGAGTTCTGCGATCATGCAAGGAACGAGCATTTTTCCTATGCGGAGATACTGGCGGCACAGATCGACCGGGGGAATGATAAGACGGTGCAGGCGGTAAAGGACATCCTCCTTGGCGAGGGAAATACGGCGATGTTGAGCCATGAGCTGATCAGAGGTATTGTGATGAGCAAAAGCGAGGAATTGTACGATATCCTTGGGAAATTCCTTCTGGCGGCAAGGCTTCAGGAAGGAGCAAGGCAGGCGGTCTGCGAGACGATGGACGCCGGACGGCCGGAAGCCTTCCTGCATCTTTTTGCCGTTATCGAGGAGAATGACCTGATCCGGTATTCTTCTGTAAAACGTGCGGTCTCTGTATGGATCGGTATATTCAACGAAAAGAGCGTGGACCGGATATCGGATAAGCTGCTGCGGCTGATGGGACGGTGCTTAAGAGAGCCGGATTTCTGCAGGGAACAGCTTGCCACGGAAGATTCAGTTGCCATAAGCTGCGCGCTCTGGGCGAAGGGCTTCTATGACGCGGACGCGGCGGTTGGGGCCGTACGGGAATTGATCGTCAGCGGCACAAGGCATCAGAAGATGACGGCTTCTTATTTTACCCGGTCCATTCAGGATGAACGGCTGAGGATGCAGGGAGCAAAGGACGTGATCCTGAACTGCTCTGACGACCTGGAGCTTACGGCATGTTTTCTGCCGGGATTTATAGAATCGACGAGCAGCCGTTTCAGCGAGCTTGTCAGGGATGAGAGCAGCAGTTCTTATACTTTCCGGGGCGGCAAGGTGGTAGAGCCTAGAAAGATGGCGCCGGAAGAACTGTTTACCGACAGAGATGAAGCTCTGAGATGCTATCAGATCTTAAAAGAGATACTTAAAAAGGTTCCCAAAAAAGGGATCACGCTTTCTCCCTGCATATTCCCATGGCATCAGGTGACCATGAACCAGTCCGACTTAGCCGAGCGCCTCTGTCTGATCGCATGGATGCTGCAGGATGATGAGATACTGGACGAGGCTGCAGGATATATCCCTCTGATCGGGCAGGGGGCGGGGTACTCCTACTACGGCGCGTCCCGGGCCGCCGCGGCCAGATTGCTGCTCTACCGGCCGAAGAGCGCCGCGCGGAAACGTATCTTATTCGAACTTCTGCATAATCCAGAGGAGTATACGAACAAGGAAGCGCATCTTCTGACAGAGGATATGGAGCTTACCGAAGAGGATTACATACAGATCGAGAAGAATCTGAAGTACAAAAAAGGGCGGAAAGGCACGCTGTCGCTTCTGCGAAGACAAGACAAAAGCAGTCTGGTATCCTCGATCGCGAGACTCTTAGAGGAGAAATCTGAGGAATGCCATATGGGCGCTCTTGATCTGGCTTTGGAGTTGAAGAAGGAGGACGCCGTATATTTTGAAAAAGTAATTCCGCATCTTAAGGCGCTGTCAGATGCGACCGGGAAGGAACAGGTACTCTTAACGGAGCTTTTAGGAGAGTCGAGTACCGCGCAGGATATCTTAAATACACCGGGCTACGGTCTGTACGATGTCAAGAAAGACTGGATCCTGCCGCCTGCAAATATCGACGGGGATCAGGCTTCTCGGCTGTTCACATACGGGGAAGCGGAGTGTATCCGCGTATGTAAGGAATTAGATGAGCTGATCAAAGAGAATGCCGCCCGTTCTTATAAGACGGCGTGGGATCAGGAGGAGCTGCTTGGAAATGATCTGAAGACCAGCCGCTATATCCACAGCGACCCGGATGCAAAACCGCTGGATGCTTACCCGTTTCCAGAACTTTGGAATGATTTTTACAAGACGAAGATCTGTACGCCAGAGCTTCTTTTGGAGACAGAGCTCTACCGTCAGTGCTGTCTGCAAAGAGGCTTCTACGAACAGAATAAGAAGCTCTATAAGCAGGTGTTTGGAAGCGGCATCCTGAAGAAGCCGATCTTCCAGAACTTGATGCCGTCTCTTGTTTACAGCAGACAGGTGAACACATTGATATCCGTATTGTTCACACAGTATGTGCCGGATGCGTTAAAGGCGCGTTTTGCCCTGTGCGGGACGGCCAGGTTCCTTGAGGTGCTGGATCACTCTAATGATATCTTTATGGTCAGCGAGAAGCGCTATAACGGTGAGATTATAACCTATACGAAACGGGCGGCAGAGCTGCCGATCTTCGCGGATATGATCCGGTGGCTTTCCTGTGCCGGGGAGGAGGACTGGGGAAGTGCGTTTACCTTAAGATTCCGTCTCGGGCAGCATTATCTTGGAGGGGAGAGCCGGGAAAAGAAGCAATATTCTTATCAGAATATCAGCCGCTTCTATCTGGGGCTTGCTGATTATACGGAATGTTACGTGCACGGAGTCTGGGATAAGGATCTGTTCTATAAGGCCGTGTTTGCATTTTCCAATCTGGGAAGCCTCTTAGAGCCGGTGAGCACCGTGGAGCAAAAGGGAGCGATCTCATCCAAAAAGGCAAGGGTGCACAGCCTCAATTCCTTTTTCGGCAATAATGTGATCGTGCCTGCGGACGGAAAATATCATTTTGATACTGTGGGTGAAGAGATGCCTAAGATGATGTTTGCCCATGAATTATATAGCGAACTGATTCCGCTTGTCCTAAGCGTTGAATTAAAACGCGGAGAAAAGGCAACTCTGTTTTCGGGATATATCCATCAGATACAGGTGATCTATGGAATCGATTATATGATCCAGATCTTGACGGCGCTTGGCAAGGACCCGCTTCAGCGCGGTTACAGCTACTATTCATCCAACAGTGAACGAAGGACGGTATTAAGCCATCTGCTGAAAATATGTATGCCTAAGCCAGAGGAGAGTGCGGAAGATTTGAGAGCTGCTCTTAAGGGGACGGACATCACCAAAAAACGGCTTGTGGAACTTGCCATGTATGCGCAGCAGTGGATCCCGATGATAGAGGAGTATCTTAATATTCCGGGATTTGCGAGTACCTGTTATTATTTTATGGCGCATACCAGCGAGCGTTTTGACGAACAGGTGACTTCCGTGATCGCAAAATATACGCCGCTGTCGCCGGAAGAGCTTGGGGACGGGGCGTTCGACATTCACTGGTTCTTTGAAGCGTACGGGCATGTGGGTGAGAAGAACTTCAAGCTTCTGTATGACGCGGCAAAGTATTCCTCTACCGGAGCGGCTCACGGCCGGGCGCGGAAATATGCGGACGCCGCGCTTGGAAAAGTAGAAAAGGACACGTTAAAATCAGAGATAAACGCGAAGCGCAACAAGGATCTGCTGATGAGCCTTCCGCTCCTTCCGCTTGACGGCACGAAATCGCAGAAGGAAGCAGAGCTGTTAGACCGCTATCAGTTCATCCAGAAATACAAGAAAGAGAGCAGGCAGTTCGGGGCGCAGCGCCGGGCAAGCGAGGGGCGCGCATCACAGATCGCGCTGCAGAATCTAAGCGTCAACGCGGGCTTTACCGATGTGACCCGTCTTGTGCTCCGTATGGAAGGCAAATTGGTAGAGCAGTCGCAGAGTTATTTTGACTGGCAGCCGGTTGAAGAGATCGAGCTTAAGATATCTGTGGACGAGAACGGGAAGAGTTCTCTGAATTGCAGAAAGGACGGCAAGAATCTTAAGTCTGTTCCGGCAAAATATAAAAAGAACGAGACCGTTAAGAAATACCAGGAGATGAACAAGCAGTTAAAGGAGCAGTACAGCCGGACAAAGCAGATGATGGAGCAGGCCATGGAAGACGGGACGGACTTCGAGGTATGGGAGTTCCTGGAGCTTAGGAAGAATCCGGTGGTGCGCCCGATCGTGGAATTCCTGGTGGTGAAGCTGTCTGATCACGGGAACGGACCGATATCGGCAGACGGTAAGATGGGCTTTTTGACAGAGGACGGAATCGAAGACGATTCAGGTAATGTAACCCCTGTAAAACCGGACGGCAAGATCCTGATCGCTCATCCGTTTGACCTGTACGCAAGCGGGCATTGGCATGAGTATCAAAGGCTGTTATTTGAAAGGAAGATCAGGCAGCCCTTCAAACAGGTATTCCGCGAGCTGTACCTTAAATTGGGAGAAGAACTGGAAAAGACAGAGTCACGGCTGTTTGCGGGCAATCAGATCCAGCCGCAGAAGACTGCCGGAACGCTTCGGGGACGGCGCTGGGTAGCGGATTATGAGGACGGCCTTCAGAAAGTATATTACAAGGAGAATATCGTTGCCTGCATCTACGCTATGGCGGACTGGTTTACGCCCAGCGATATCGAAGCGCCGGCGCTGGAGTGGGTGGCGTTTTATGACCGGAAGACGGGACAGCCAAAGAAGCTTAAGGAAATACCGGATGTCATATACAGCGAAGTCATGCGGGACGTGGATCTTGCGGTAAGCGTGGCTCATGCAGGCGGCGTAGATCCTGAGACCAGCCACTCTACCGTTGAGATGCGAAGAGCCATTGCCCAGTGTAACCTTGACCTGTTCAAGATCAGGAATGTCCGTCTGGAAGGCAGCCATGCCATGATCGACGGTAAGCTTGGCCGGTATTCCGTGCACCTGGGAAGCGGCGTGGTACACCAGATCGGCAATTCCATGCTGTTTGTGGTGCCGGTGCATTCCCAGCATAGAGGGCGTATCTTCCTGCCGTTTATCGACGACGACCCCAAGACGGCAGAGATCATGTCGAAGATCCTGCTGTTCGCGGAAGATACGAAGATCAAGGATCCAAGCATATTGGAACAGATTCGGTAGGATGGTGGTATGACAATGCAAAAAGATCTGACAAAAGGAAGCGCTTTAAAAAATATTATTATGTTTTCCCTGCCGTTTTTGCTGTCTAATTTTTTACAGACTTTTTATGGTATGGCGGACCTGTTTATCGTCGGTCAGTATAACGGAGCGGCTTCCCTTACGGGGGTATCGGTCGGAAGCCAGGTCATGCATATGCTTACGGTTATGATCGTAGGTCTGGCGATGGGGACGACGGTCCTTGTGGGACGATATGTAGGAGAGAGAAAAGAACGGGAAAAACGGACGGTTATCGGCAATACGGTCATCATCTTTCTGATGATCTCCGTACTGCTTGCGGCTGTACTGCTGATATTCATAGACCCTATCATAACTGTTATGTTTACGCCTGCAGAGGCGGTCTCGGAGACAAGACTGTACTTAAGGATCTGCTTTATGGGAATCCCTTTTATCGTGGCATATAATGTGATCAGTTCTATTTTCAGGGGATTGGGGGATTCGAAGAGCCCCATGTATTTTGTGGTTGTCGCCTGCTTCTTAAATATCCTGTTAGACTATCTGTTTATCGGGTATTTTGATATGCACGCTGCCGGTGCGGCGTTCGGGACGGTATTATCACAGGCGGCCAGCGTCTTGATCGCTCTGGCGGCGATCGTCAGGAAGAAGCTGATCACGGTAACGAGGGAGAATCTTCATCTGGACCGGCCTGTTATTTCCAATATCTTTAAGATAGGATTTCCGATCTGTATACAAGACGGCCTGATCCAGATCTCCTTCATCGTCATTACTGTTATAGCAAATTCCAGAGGAGTGAACATTGCCGCGGCCGTCGGGGTCGTGGAAAAGATCATCGGATTCTTCTTCCTGGTTCCGTCCAGTATGCTGTCCGCCATTTCCGCGATCTGTTCGCAGTGTATTGGTTCCAGACAGCATGAAAGGGCGGCAGAGACCTTGCGGTACGGCTGTCTCATAGGAGTAGGATTCGGCATATTCTTCACTGTGATCTGTCAGTTTATCTCAGGGTCGCTTTTGTCGCTGTTTACCGGAGAAGAGATCGTGGTTATGTATGGAAGCCAATATCTGAGATCCTACGTTGTAGATTGTATTTTTGCGGCGGTCGCGTTCGGTTTCAGCGGATATTTTACTGCCTACGGATATTCTATGATATCCTTTGCACACAATGTTATTTCTATCGTACTGGTCAGGATTCCGGGAGCCTACCTGATGTCCAAGCTGTATCCGGACAACCTGTTTCCCATGGGAATAGCCTCGCCTCTGGGGTCATTGCTGTCAGCAGTGATCTGTGCTGCCGTATATATTTATTTGAAAAGGCGGAATGTGGGAAATTCTATCTTCCTTATTCAATAAAGAAATGCTATAATAAGAAACGCAGCGATATAAGGTATGTATATCGATATAGGTTGTATATATATGTAAGCGGGAAAAACACAAGATAAGAGAGGTACAACAGTGGCGGAATTAACACCGATGATGCAGCAGTACATGGAGACGAAGAAGGAGTACAAGGACTGTATCTTATTCTATAGATTGGGAGATTTTTACGAGATGTTCTTTGATGATGCGCTTACCGCATCGAAGGAACTGGAGATTACACTGACCGGCAAGAACTGCGGACTAGAGGAACGAGCACCGATGTGCGGCGTTCCTTATCACGCTGTAGACAATTATTTGAACCGTCTGGTATCTAAGGGGTACAAGGTTGCGATCTGCGAGCAGATGGAGGATGCGTCAAGCGCCAGGGGATTGGTCAAGCGCGATGTAGTCAGGATCGTGACGCCGGGGACGAATCTTGACGTACAAGCGCTGGATGAGACGAAGAATAACTATATCATGTGCGTGGTCTATATCGCGGACCGATACGGGCTGTCGATTGCGGATGTGACTACCGGGGAGTACATGGTCACGGAACTGAACGGGTCTAATAAGTTATTTGACGAGATCTACAAATATATGCCCTCCGAGCTGATCTGCAATGAATCCTTCTACATGAGCGGCATGGATCTTAAGCTTCTGAAGGACAAGCTGGGGATAACGCTGTATTCCCTGGATTCCTGGTATTTTGACGATAAGATCTGTCATCGGACGCTTACGGATCATTTTCATGTGAAGGGCCTGGACGGGCTTGGATTGAAGGATTACGACTGCGGAGTGATCGCGGCGGGGGCACTGCTCCAATATCTTCTGGAGACGCAGAAGAGGGATCTGTCCCATATTACCAGGCTTTCTGTCTATGCGGCGGGGAAATATATGCTGCTAGACAGTTCCACCCGCCGGAACCTGGAACTTAGCGAGACGCTTCGGGAGAAGCAGAAGAGGGGTTCGCTTCTGTGGGTGTTGGACAAGACGAAGACGGCCATGGGGGCACGGGCGCTCCGTAAGCACATCGAACAGCCGTTGATCGATAAGGCAGAGATCGAACGCCGTCTGGACGCGGTAGAGGAGCTGAAGGATAACGCCATTTCCAGAGAAGAGATCCGGGAATATCTTTCCTCGATCTATGATCTGGAGCGTCTGGTGTGCAGGATTACCTATCAGTCGGCGAATCCAAGGGATCTGACCGCGTTTGCGCATTCTCTTGCCATGCTGCCCCATATCAAATACATTCTTAAGGAAATGAAAGCGCCGCTTCTTCGAAAGCTGTATGAGAGCCTGGATACTCTGGAGGATCTCTGCGAGCTGGTAAAAAGCGCCGTTAAGGAAGACCCGCCCATCGCCATGAAGGAGGGCGGCATCATCAGGGAAGGTTACAATGAGGAGGTGGACAGGCTTAGATCCGCCAAATCGGACGGGAAGGAATGGCTTGCGAAGCTGGAGGCCGACGAGCGGGAGAAGACCGGGATCAAGAACCTTAAGGTACGGTTCAACAAGGTGTTCGGCTATTATCTGGAGGTGACGAACTCCTTCAAGAGCATGGTGCCGGAATATTATACCCGCAAGCAGACCCTTGCCAACGCGGAGCGTTATATCATCCCTGAATTAAAAGAACTGGAGGATACGATCCTTGGAGCGGAGGATAAGCTGTACGCATTGGAGTATCAGCTCTACTGCGAGGTGCGGGATAAGATCGGAGCTGAGATCCTCAGGATCCAGGCAAGCGCGGGAGCTGTGGCACAGCTTGACGCGTTCTCATCCCTGGCTCTTGTTGCGGAGAGAAACAACTATGTCCGGCCGGGGATCAATGAGAAGGGAATCATTGATATCAAGGACGGGCGGCATCCGGTAGTGGAGAAGATGATCCCTAATGATATGTTTATCGCCAACGATACCTATCTGAATGACAGGAAAAACAGGATCTCGGTTATAACCGGTCCCAATATGGCGGGCAAATCCACCTACATGCGGCAGACCGCGCTGATCGTCCTGATGGCGCAGATAGGCTCCTTCGTTCCGGCTTCCGGTGCGGATATCGGACTGGTGGACCGGATATTTACCAGAGTGGGGGCGTCAGATGACCTGGCAAGCGGTCAGAGTACATTCATGGTGGAGATGACGGAGGTTGCGAACATTCTGCGCAATGCGACCAGCAAGAGCCTCCTGATCTTAGACGAGATCGGCCGGGGAACCAGCACCTTCGACGGACTGAGCATCGCCTGGGCGGTGATCGAGCATATCAGCAACAGCAAGCTCTTAGGTGCCAAGACCCTGTTTGCTACCCATTATCATGAGCTGACGGAGCTTGAAGGGAAGATCAATAACGTGAATAACTACTGCATCGCTGTGAAGGAGAAGGGCGACGACATCATTTTCCTTAGAAAGATCGTAAAAGGCGGCGCGGACAAGAGCTACGGAATCCAGGTGGCGAGGCTTGCTGGAGTACCGGAGACGGTGATCGAGCGCGCGAAGGAGATCGTAGAAGAGCTGGTGCAGGCGGACATCACGGATAAGATCAAGGATATCGCGTCTCACGGACAGGAACAGCTATCGGCAAAGCCCCGGCATTACGACGAGGTGGATCTGGCGCAGATGTCTTTGTTTGATACGGTGAAGGATGACGATGTGATCGATGAGATCAAGAGTCTGGATCTGGGTAATCTGACGCCGATCGACGCGCTGAATACGCTATATCAGCTGCAGAATAAATTAAAGAACCGATGGTAGGAAGCGCTGCCTATGCATGGGGCGGTCTGGAAATTGGAAGGACAGGATAAGGGATGAACAAGATACAGGTCTTAGATACAGTTACGATTGACAAGATCGCGGCCGGAGAGGTGATCGAGCGCCCGGCGTCCGTGGTCAAGGAACTGGTGGAGAATGCCATCGACGCTAAGGCAACGGCGATCGTGGTGGAGATCAGTGAGGGCGGAACGTCGCTGATACGGATCGCAGACAACGGATGCGGGATCGGGAAGGAAGAGGTTCCGAACGCGTTCCTGCGCCATTCCACCAGTAAGATCCGGTCGGTGGATGATCTGGTGCATATCGGTTCGCTGGGATTCCGCGGGGAGGCATTATCGAGTATCGCGGCGGTTTCTCAGGTGGAGCTGATCACGAAGACGAAGGAGCAGACCTTCGGGACGAGATACCGGGTCAACGGCGGGAAGGAAGTGGAGCTGGAGGATACGGGCGCCCGGGACGGGACTACGTTCCTGATCCGGCAATTGTTCTACAATGTACCTGCCAGACGGAAGTTCTTGAAAACTCCTATGACGGAGGCAAGCCATGTGGGAGATCTGATGACGAGGCTTGCCCTGTCTCATCCAGAGATATCTTTTCAGTTTATCAATAACGGGCAGTCGAAGCTTCACAGCTCTGGGAACGGGAATCTGAAAGATGTGATCTATCACGTCTACGGGCGGGATATCGCTTCGAATCTCCTCGCGGCAGAATGTGAAGTACCCGGAATGAAGATCACCGGATTCTTAGGAAAGCCGGTGATATCAAGAGGAAACCGTAACTTCGAGAATTATTTTATCAATGGGCGTTATGTGAAGAATCAGATCGTTTCAAAAGCTATTGAGGATGCGTACAAAGACTTCTCCATGCAGCACAAGTATCCATTCGTAGTGCTGCATATGGAGATCGACGGTGAGAATGTGGATGTGAATGTACACCCGGCCAAGATGGAGCTTCGTTTCCATAATCAGCAGGAGGTCTATAACCGGGTGTACGAGACGGTAAGTCGGGGCCTGCATGAGGAGGAGCTGATCCCCCATGTGGAATTCGGCGATCCAAAGAGCAGGAAGATGCCGTCAGAACCGCTTTCCTTCGAGAATCTGTCTCCGAAGGCAGGCGGAGGAAGGAGTTCTGGCCATGTTCTGAAGGCGTCAGAGAAGCGGGCAGATGCCGGGGCGTCAGACAGGCAGACAGATGTGAAGGCGTCAGAGGGGCAGACGGACGCCGGGGCATCGGAACAAAATCTGGATTATTTTATGGGGAAGATGCGGGAGCGGGTCAAGGCATATCATGGCCAGCGCTCTGCCGCCGAAGTTGCGGATAAGGGAGGAATCTTCAGGCCTGAGATCCAGACCGACCGTATCCGTGAGGCGGCGGAATATGCAAGGAGGCGGCCAGTGTCCGAGAAGGCGGCGGAATATGCAGGGAAGCAGCCTGTATCTGAAAAAGCGGCGGAATATACAGAGAGTCAGCCTGTATCTGAAAAAGCGGCGGAATATGCAGGGAAACAGCCTGTGTCCGAGAAGGCACTGGAATATACAGGGAAGCAGCCTGTATCTGAAAAGGCGGCGGAATATACAGAGAGTCAGCTTGCGTCCGAGAAGGCGGCGGAAGAACCGAGACAGCTTAATCTGTTCGAAGAGAAATTGTTGACACGGGAGGCGAAGGATGAATACCGCCTGATCGGACAGCTCTTCGAGACTTACTGGCTGGCGGAATACCGTGAGAGTCTCTACATTATCGATCAGCATGCCGCTCATGAGAGGGTCTTGTATGAGCGGACCTTAAAGAGCATGAAGGCGAGAGAATTCACCTCTCAGATGATCAGCCCGCCGATTGTCCTGGATCTGAGCATGCAGGAGGCGGAGCTTCTAAAAAGGCATATGGACCGGTTTACCCGGATCGGTTTTGAATTCGAAGAATTCGGGCAGGAATCATTCGCAGTCAGGGCGGTTCCTGACAATCTGTTCAGTATTGCGAAGAAGGATCTGCTGCTTCAGATGCTAGACGGCCTGTCAGATGAGATAAGCCGGAATCTGTCTCCGGAACTGATCGACGAGAAGGTGGCTTCTATGTCCTGCAAAGCAGCGGTTAAGGGGAATATGAAGCTGTCGGCCGCCGAAGTTGATACGCTCATCAGTGAACTTCTGACGCTCGAGAATCCTTATCACTGCCCGCATGGAAGGCCGACCATCATTGCCATGAGCCGCCGGGAGTTAGAAAAGAAATTTAAGAGGATAGTGTGACCATGAAGCATTTCGTGAAAAAACCATTGGTAGTCCTGACAGGTCCTACGGCTGTCGGGAAGACGAAGGCCTCCATCGGGCTTGCAAAAGCGATCGGCGGGGAGATCATTTCCGCGGATTCCATGCAGATCTATAAGCATATGGATATCGGTTCGGCTAAGATCCGCCCCTGGGAGATGGAAGGGATCAAGCATTATCTGGTGGATGAATTGGAGCCCTGGGAGGAATTCCATGTGGTACGTTTTCAGCAGATGGCGAAATCGGCAATAGATCAGATCTATGCCAATCAGCACATTCCCATTGTAGTTGGAGGCACAGGGTTTTATATCCAGGCGCTTCTGTATGATATTGATTTTACTGAGAACGACGGGGATGATACTTACCGCAGAGAGCTTGAAGAGGAGGCGCGGACACGGGGAGGAAGGACGCTTCACGACCGGTTAAGACAGGTAGACCCGGAGGCGGCCGATCAGATTCACGCCAATAATGTGAAGCGTGTGATCCGCGCGTTGGAATTCTACCGTCAGACAGGACAGCGTATCTCGGAGCATAATGAGCGGGAACGTAAGAAGGAATCGCCGTATCGTTTTGTTTACTTTGTGTTAAATGATGAACGCACGAAGCTCTACGAGCGGATCGACAGACGTGTGGACCAGATGCTTTCAGAGGGGCTGACAGACGAGGTGCAGTCATTGCGGGAAATGGGCTGTACCGGCGATATGGTATCTATGCAGGGCCTTGGATACAAAGAGATACTGTCTTATCTCAGCGGGGAGATAAGCCTTGATGAAGCAGTCTATCTGCTGAAACGTGATACCAGACATTTTGCAAAGAGACAGATCACCTGGTTTAAGAGGGAGAGAGAGGTGATCTGGATCAATAAGGATGAGTATGGATACAATGAAGAGATGATTCTTGAAGATATGCTCGGACATATCCGTGCAAAGCTTATGCAGGGCAATGACGCACCTGTATAGGGAGGCTTAGATTGGCGGAGCGTATGGAAGATAAGGGGAGAACCACTATGAGAAGATTATTTAAGAGCAAATTTATCAAGAAAATGAATACGCTGCTGAAGGTCTACTCTCATTCACATAATGCGGAGGCGACCTATAAGGAATTATTGAAGCTGGAGCCGTTGATTCGGAGCAAAGGGGAGGAATCGCTCTTTGAGCTGAACCGTGCGTCGCTTCTGTATGATATGAAGCAATACAAGGAGGCGGCGGAGATTATTATGCAGATCCGGCCGCTGAACCCGGAATTCGACGCCAAATGCGCGGTTGTCAGGACGAAGATCCTGGATTCCTGGCATTAAGCATATGTAACTGTGAATTCCGAAGCGTGAGATTTGTTTTACAGAGAAGGGATATTACATGATGAATGATGAGATAAATAAGATAAAGGCTGATAACAGCGTTGCTTCGCTCTATGAAGAATTGGGAGTGCGAAGGGAAGTCCTTAGATTCGGCCGGGAGATAGAAGCGGGGCTTAAGGAGCGTTTCCTTGCCATTGATGAGACTGCGGAGTATAACCAGCTCAAAGTGATACACGCCATGCAGAAGAATCAGGTCAGCGAGGGATGCTTTCACTATGCAAGCGGATACGGTTATAATGATGCGGGACGCGACACATTGGAAGAGGTGTATGCTTCCGTATTCCACACGGAAAGCGCATTGGTACGCCCGCAGATCACCTGCGGAACCCATGCGCTTGCGCTTGCTTTGAGCGCCAACCTGCGGCCGGGCGACGAACTGCTGTCGCCCGTGGGGAAGCCTTATGACACGCTGGAGGAGGTTATCGGTATCAGGCCATCCAAGGGATCTCTTGCTGAATACGGGGTATCCTATTCTCAGGTTGAGCTTCTGCCGGACGGAACTTTCGACTATGAGAACATCAAAAAAGCGGTCTGCAAGAAAACGAAGATGGTTACCATCCAGCGGTCGAAGGGATACCAGACAAGGCCAAGCTTCTCTGTCGGGCAGATCGGGGAGCTGATTCGTTTTGTCAAGGATATCAGGCCGGATATCATCTGTATGGTGGATAATTGTTACGGAGAATTTGTTGAAGTCATAGAGCCAAGCGACGTGGGCGCAGATCTGGTCGTAGGTTCCCTTATTAAGAATCCGGGAGGCGGTTTGGCTCCGATCGGAGGATATATTGCAGGCAGGAAGGATCTGATCGAGGCCTGCGGATATCGTCTGACATCCCCGGGACTTGGGAAAGAGGTCGGGGCTTCCCTTGGCGTGATGCAGTCCTTCTATCAGGGATTGTTCCTTGCGCCGACGGTGACGGCCGGGGCGCTGAAAGGTGCCGTCTTTGCGGCAAATATTTATGAAAAGCTTGGATATCCGGTGGTGCCGGACAGTTCTGAGAGCAGGCACGATATTATCCAGGCCGTTACATTCGGGAAGCCGGAAGGCGTGATCGCATTTTGCAAGGGGATCCAGGCGGCGGCGCCGGTGGATTCTTATGTGACGCCGATTCCGTGGGCGATGCCGGGATACGACAGCGATGTGATCATGGCGGCGGGGGCTTTCGTGCAGGGTTCGTCGATCGAGCTTAGTGCGGACGGACCGATCAAGCCGCCTTATGCGGTGTATTTCCAGGGAGGGCTTACATGGCCCCACGCAAGGCTTGGAATCTTGATGTCTCTTGAATATCTGGTGCGGGAAGGCGTGGTCGTGCTATAAAGGCTGCTTAAATGCCTGCCAGAGGAGGATGAGAGGGCCTGCAGTGATTTTGAGTTAAATTGCTGCTATATTGTGTTTAAGAAAAAGATTACAAAGAATAATTAGGCAGGGATCATGAAAAGGATTGGGATAATCGGAGGCGGGGCTGCCGGTATTGCGGCGGCAGTCGCCGCGGCGAGAAATGACAGACAGGCAAAGGTATTTATTCTGGAACAGAAGGAGAAGATCGGCAAGAAGATCCTTGCGACGGGGAACGGACGCTGTAATCTGACGAACCGGCGGATAGACGGTTCTGTTGAAGAGCTCTGTTATCACGGAGAGGATGTTCGGTTTGCAGGGAAAGTGCTTGGGCAGTTCGGATATGAGGATACATTAAAGTTCTTTGAATCCATAGGCCTTGTGACTAAAATGCGGGGAGATTATGTCTATCCCCGTTCTGATCAGGCAGGGACGGTGCTTGAACTTCTGAAGCTGGAATTGAAGCGTCTTGGCGTAGAAATCTACTGCGGGATGCGGGTTCAGTCAATCACACAAAAGAAGAAGGAATTCAGTATCAAGGCAAAGCAATGTCCGGCAGAATCCAAAGTGAGTAAGAAAGAACAAAATATGCAGATATTCAAGGCGGATGGGCTTATCCTTGCCTGCGGAGGGCAGGCG
This sequence comes from Lachnospiraceae bacterium, assembly GCA_910575835.1. Lineage (GTDB taxonomy): Bacteria > Bacillota > Clostridia > Lachnospirales > Lachnospiraceae > Sporofaciens. The sequence goes on from CAJTGB010000007.1 coordinate 42,211, forward strand.
GCGTCTGCGTTTGGTTCTGACGGGAGCGGTTATCATCTGGCAAAAACGTTGGGACATCATGTTACGCCTGTCGTACCGGCGCTGGTGCAGCTTAAAGTGAAGAATCATCCGTTCGCAAAGGCGTCGGGAGTCCGCGCGGAAGCCCGGGTGACGGCTTTGATCGATGGTGTGCCGACGGCGTCGGATACCGGGGAGTTGCAGATCACCGCATATGGGATATCCGGGATTCCGGTATTCCAGATCAGCCGTCATATTGCGTTGGGATTGTATCAGAAGAGGAGGGTGGAGGCTGCGCTTGATCTTCTGCCGGAATATTCCAGAGAAGAGATCCTGGGATTGCTGATGAAGCTAGCAGAGAACCGGACAGACCTGACGGTTGGGGAATGCCTTGCGGGAATATTTAACCAGAAGTTGGTTCCGAGGATATCAGAGCTTGTCGGGATACGGCTTCAGACAAAGATGTCAGAATTAGATAAACGCGGGTATAATAGGATCGCGGATCAGTGTAAGCGGATATGTCTTACGATCCAGGATACGAACGGATTCGAGAATGCACAGGTGTGCGCCGGCGGTGTGCGGACGGATGAAGTGGATCCGCGGACTATGGAGTCAGAGCTGGTAAAGGGACTGTATCTTGTCGGAGAATTGCTGGATGTAGATGGCATCTGCGGGGGATATAATCTGCAATGGGCGTGGGCGACCGGGTGTATCGCGGGGAAGTCGGCTGCTGTGAAGCAGGGGAATAGGTGACAGATATGATATTGGAAACAGAACGATTATATTTACGTGAGATGGGGCAGGATGATTTTCCTGCTTTGTGTAAGATACTAAAGGACCCAGAGGTAATGTATGCTTATGAAGGGGCGTTTAGCGACGAGGAAGTGCAGGAATGGCTTGACAGACAGATCTCCCGTTACCGGAAATGGGGCTTTGGATTATGGGCGGCCGTCTTGAAAGAAACAGATGAGATGATCGGGCAATGCGGACTGACCATGCAGCCATGGAAGGACGAAGAAGTGCTCGAGATTGGTTATCTGTTCTGCCGGAAATACTGGCACAACGGCTATGCGTCAGAAGCCGCCAAAGCCTGTAAGAGATATGCGTTTGAAGAACTTGACGCCGATGAGGTCTGTTCGATCATTCGGGATACGAATACGGCTTCCCAGAATGTGGCAGTCAGAAACGGTATGGTCAGGAAAGACAGTTGGACAAAACATTACCGCGGTGTGGATATGCCGCATTTTCGATATGCCGCAGTCAGGGCAAGCATATGATTATAAAGGAAGTTATCAACCAGGCAATAGATTATATTTTAGGCCATATTGAAGAGGAACTGACACTTGAAGATGTGGCGGGGCACTGCCATCTCTCGAAGTTTTATTTCAGCCGTCTTTTCAAAGAACAGACAGGAGAGAGTGTCTACGGATTCATTAAGAGAGTGAAGCTTGAGCAGAGTGCGTTCCGTCTTAAGACGGAGCAGGAACGCCGGATCACTGAGATTGGCGCTGATTACGGTTATAGTTCGTCAAACTACAGTTCCGCATTTCGGCAGCACTACCGCATGGCTCCGATAGATTTTCGCAGGCAGAGTTATTTTTCTTCGATGGCTCATCCTTTTTTTCATCATGAAAACTGGCAGGTGGAGAGTTTTGAAGCGTGTGACAGCAAGATTACGATTGAAAATATCCCGGATTATTTTGTGATATATGAGAGACGCTTCGGAAGTTACGAGAATCTGTGCAGAGATTGGGATAACTTTATTGAAAAATACCGGAAGTTCATTACGGAAGAGACACGTCTTTTAGAGCGGACGTATGACGATCCTGCCGTGACTTCTGCCGGACACTGTCTGTATGATATCTGTATGAGTGTTGGAGAAGACTGCCCCCTGACAAACACAGCAAAGCTCCAGGGCGGAAGATGTATCGTATATCATTTTAAAGGGCATGCAAAACATATTTACGCGGCGTATCAGACCATATTTCTGGTATGGCTGCCGAAGGTGTCCTATGAACTGGACGCAGCGAAGAGCTTATTTGATATTTATCATATGGTGGACAGCACGACGATGTATATGGAGCTAAGTATCTGTATCCCGCTAAAATGAATCAGATAATTGAATGATTGATCAAGAGCGGATAAAAGGGCAAGAATTCAGAAGTATATAATCAGATTCCTTCTTATAATAAATGAGTAGCTGAAACGAAAGCGCATTATAAAAGGAGGAATTAATATGGACTTAGAACAGATGAGACAGAATACGGCAGGGATGATCCTTGGATTCTCGATACCGGCGATCATATCTATGATCCTCACCTCATTGATCACGATTGCGGATGGATTCTTTATCGGGAATTATGTGGGAAAGGAGGGGATTGCGGCGGTCAATCTCGGACTTCCGATCATATACCTGTATCTTGGAGTCGGCCTTATGGTTTCCATAGGCGGAGTTGCTATTGCAGGAATGGCGCTTGGTTCCGGTGACCGGCTCGTCTGTAATCAGGTATTCAGACAGACGATCGCGGTTACCTTTGTGTTCTCATTGTTTATAAGCTGCGCTATGATATTCTGCTTTGAGCCTATGCTGTCTATCCTGCATGCCAACGGACAGGTGAGTGGTTATTTTAAGGACTACTATCGGATCATGCTTCTGGAATTGCCAGTGATGGTGGTCAATTCTTCTTTTGGGATGTTCATCCGGGGAGAAGGAGAGCCAAAGTATTATATGAAGATCAGTATTATCAGTGTGATTCTGAATGTCCTGTTGGATTATGTGTTTGCGGCACGGTTTCATATGGGAGTTGCCGGAATCGCGGCGGCTTCGCTTATATCAGCGTTGGTTTCACTGATCTGTATCTTGTATTTTTTCGCGGAGAAAGCAAGGATCTACCGTCTGGGGATGTTTCGTTTTTCCGGGGAGATCTGTGTGCGGGCGATCTTGAATGGAAGTTCGGAATTTATCGGCGAGATGTCTACGGGAATTGCAATGTTTGCTTTTAATTTTGTGATTATGAGAAAGGCCGGGGCGGACGGCGTAACTGCATTTACGATTGCAGGATATTTAGCTTATGCGTTCAGTATGGCCATTGTTGGATTTGGACAGGGTGCAAGTCCGTTGATTAGTTTTGCTTATGGTGCAAAAGAGAAAAAACTTGCTGCCGGCATCCGAAAGCAGACGAACCGGTATGTCTTTTTCGCAGGCATCGCTGTGTATCTTCTAATGGCTGCAGGAATGGGGTGGTACAGCCGTGTATTTGTGCAGAGTGAAAATGTAGAAAAAATGATACGGTCAGGCATGCTTATCTTTATGATCTCATTTTTCTTCTCAGGAATCAATTCTATCTCATCGTTTTATTTTACTGCGACAGGGAGAGCGTTTGAATCGGCTGTGATCTCCGCTTCAAGAGGGCTGATCGTTTTGCTGGCCTGCATCTTCACGCTTCCGTACCTGTTCGGGATGACGGGGATATGGATGGCAGCTCCAGTGACGGAGATCGTGACACTGGGTGTGACATTGCTGTTTTTGCATACCCGGGCTTAAAAAGATATGACATTGCTGTTTTGCATATCTGTGCTTAAAAAGGTATGGCATTGTTGTTTTGCATATCTGTGCATAAAAAAGTATTTCATTTGATGTAGGGATGCTGTATAATTGGTTGCAGCAAAATACGCGGGGTGAAACTTATGGGATTAACACTGATTCTTGCTTACCGGCATGCGGCAGAAGTTGGGCAGTTGTTTACAGAATATACAAAGATGCTGATTGACGGGGATCCTTCGTTCAGAGAATATCTTGATATTCAGAATTATGACGAGGAACTGGAACATTTGGAGGATAAATACGGACAGCCATTTGGCAGGCTGTATCTGGCGTACTATGATGGAGAGTTGGCAGGCTGTATCGGGTTAAAGAAAATCGATGAGCAGAACTGTGAGATGAAACGGCTGTATGTAAGATCCCAGTTTCGAGGGAAGCATATTGGGAGCCGCTTGATCCGGCAGATCATAGAAGATGCAAGGAAGATCGGATATTCGTATATGCTGCTGGATACGCTGCCCTTTCTTGAGAGTGCGGTGCATCTCTATAGAGAATATGGTTTTTATGAGATAGACAGTTATAATGACAGTCCTATGGAGACGTCTATATATATGAAAGCGGATTTGAAGCGGAATATAAAATGAGGTTGTGATAAGATGAAAAAAACATTTAACTCAGATGGGTATTGTGATCCGGGATTGCACTATATGGTTGATCTGTCCAGCCGTCTAAAAGAGATAAAAAGTATGGTCGATTCTGAGAAATACTTTACGATCAATCGTGCCAGACAATACGGTAAGACAACAATATTATCTGCCTTGGCAGACTATCTGAAGGATTACTATGAAGTTGTGAGCCTGGATTTTCAGACTATGAGTTCCTTAGCATTTGAAAACGAGCAGTCGTTCGTTGCGGCTTTTTCAGAAGAACTATTGGATCTGGCCGAAGAACTGCCGGATAATGTGGAAGGTAAGATTTCCGCATTTGCAGATCGGTCAGCACAGATCAATTCACTTCAGGCGCTTTTTAAAGTTATGAAAACCTGGTGTAAAGAATCAGAAAAAAAAATTGTTCTGATCATAGACGAAGTGGATACTGCTGCAAATAATCAAGTGTTTATTGATTTTCTGGCACAGTTTAGAGCATGTTATCTAAAACGTAGAAGGATACGGACATTTCAATCCGTAATTCTTGCCGGGGTCTATGATATACGCAGTATCAAGGGGAAGATACATCCAGATGAAATCCAAAAAGAAAATAGTCCGTGGAATATTGCCGCTGATTTTCTTGTGGATTTGAGTTTTTGCAATAAGGATATCGTCGGAATGCTTGAAAGATATGAAGCAGATTATCATACTGGAATGAATATTGGTGAGATTGCGGGCCTGCTCTATGATTACACATCCGGTTATCCTTATTTGGTGTCGCGTCTTTGTAAGCTAATGGATGAACGAATTGCCGGGACGCCTGGATTTGAAGATAAAAGCAGTGTATGGACGAAGGCAGGCTGTCTGACTGCGGTTAAAATGTTATTAGAAGAAAATAATCCGTTGTTTGATTCACTTGTGAATAAATTATACCAATTTCCGGAATTGAATGCGGTTATTTCGCGTCATCTATTTCAGGGCCAGCCTATTGCGTATGATGCAGATGATCCCGTTGTTAGAAATGCAAGAATGTTTGGTTTTGTAGAAGTTCATAATTCTATGGTACAGATTGCGAACAGGATCTTTGAAACCCGCCTGTATAACAGATTTTTATCAAATTACAAAGATCAGAACAGTGATATATATACGGAGGCTTCCAGGGATAAGAATCAGTTTATTGTGAACGGACATTTGAACGTCAGACGTGTACTTGAGAAGTTCGTAGAGACTTTCGATGATCTATACGGCGACAAGGAAGAAAATTTCCTTGAAGAAGAGGGAAGAAGATATTTTATGCTTTTTTTGAAACCGATCATCAATGGGACGGGACATTGTTATGTAGAAGCAGAGACGAGAAACAGGGAGAGATTGGATCTGATCATCGACTATCATGGGGAGCAGCATATCTGTGAACTTAAGATCTGGCGGGGGAACGCATACAATGAGAGGGGAGAAAAACAACTTTCAGGATATCTTGATCATTTCGGATTGAGAAAGGGTTATATGCTTAGTTTCAATTTTAATAAGAAAAAAGAGATTGGTGTAAAAAAGATTATCCTTGGGAATAAGATATTAATTGAAGCGGTTGTCTAAATTGCTTTTGTGATGCCGAAAATAATACAGAACTCCATCAGCTTTCTGGTTTGATGGAGTTTTTTATAAATATTTTTGTAACGTTTTTCATTTTCAGCGGTTAATTGGGTGAAGGGAGGTGAAAAAGTGGATTTCGGAGACATTTATCAAGCTTATTTTAGAGATGTATTTTTCTACTTATGCAGTTTATCCGGGAATGAGAGTATCGCTGAGGAAACTGCACAGGAGACGTTCGTTAAGGCGCTTAAGGCTATCGACTCCTTTGACGGTTCAAAAGATATCCGGGCATGGCTTTTTACGATTGCAAAGAATACATATTATACTTACTGCAAACGTCAAAAGATTTATGCAGATGAGGAGTTATCAGAAAATACAGCAATCATACAGGCGGATTTTACAGAACGTTTTTCAGATGAGGAGAGTGCCTTTCGTATCCATCAGTTCCTTCACAGCATGGACGAACCTTATAAAGAAGTATTCAGCCTGCGGGTATTTGGGGAACTGCCCTTTGAAAAAATCGGCATGCTTTTTGGGAAGAGCCCCGGGTGGGCACGAGTAACGTATTATCGGGCAAAAAAGAAGATATATGAGTATATGGAGGCGATAGAACATGAAAAAAATCAATTGTAACATAATTAGAGATATTCTTCCGCTCTATCTGGATGATGTTGTCTGTGACGACACAAAAGAATTGGTGGAAGATCATCTGAATATCTGTGATTCATGCAGGATGGAAGCCGAGATACTGGGACAGAATATTGCTTTGCCGACAAATAGAAATATTAAGCTATCTGACGCAAAAGTAGTAAAAAAGCTGAAAAACCGGTTATTCAGAAAAAAAGTTGTCGTATCGGTCATATCGGTCGTGGTATCCGTTGCAATCGTGATAGGGATATATGCCTATATGTCTTTGACAAGCTCTTATATTCCGTATGACAGCGCAAACATTCGGATAGAGGATGATAACGGAGAACTCTATGTCAGTTATGATGGAGATCATCTGGCCGGCACAGTGATTGTACACACTGAAGTGACGATAGACGGAGAGGAGAAGGACGCGGTAATTTTCAGCTATTATGAAACGCTCTGGTCCAGATATGTCGAACCTTTATTTAATCAATCTCAGGAAGAAAGCGGAATCTGCGGCTTAGGCGACAAGTCAGAAATCGACCGAATCTATTACGCAGAATTCGATCTGGATGCTTATCTGGATTATTGCAGCTATTCCGCTCCGACTAAAGAGTGGGATACCGAATATATGATCGAGAGATCAGAGATGATCTGGAGTGAGTAAATTAGAAGTTTGGAAGCCCGAGTTCGTAATCCTGTTCGCAATCCTGATGAATTATAATGGATATCAAGAGCAATTTGTGGTAGAATAAAACAAATTTCTTTAAAAGATAAATTAAATTTGAGCGTTTCGGAAGAACTGTTAAAAGAAATAGAAAAAGACGGGGTAATCATATATAGAAGAAGCTTAATTGACAGGAGAGGTGGAGTATGGGCAGTTATTTGAATTCCGGGAATAAGGGATTCCGGGAGAGCTTGAATTCTGCGATTTATGTAGATAAAACCGGGTTTATTGCAAGGATGAACGCTGTTCTGGACACACAGCAGAAGTTTGTCTGTGTCAGCCGCCCAAGACGGTTTGGGAAATCTGTGGCGGCAAATATGCTGGCGGCTTATTATAATCAGGATGAAGATTCTGCAAAGTTATTTGAGGACTTGGAGATCAGTCAGTCAGAGTCATATAGAAAACACTTAAATAAATATGATGTCATCAAGATCAATATGCAGGACTTTTTAAGTATGGCCGGTAATGTGGATGAGATGCTGTCCATGCTTTGCAAATATCTTATTTTTGATTTGACAGATTATTTCACGGAGATTCGTTTCAGGGATAATAATAATTTGATCCAGGTGATGAAGGATATTTTTGCCAGGACAAAGAGGCCTTTTATCATCCTGATTGACGAATGGGACTGTCTTTTCCGTGAATATCAACAAGACGGGGACGCTCAGAAGAAGTATCTTGATTTTCTCCGTGCCTGGCTGAAGGACAAGGAATACGTGGCGTTAGCCTATATGACTGGAATCCTTCCGATCAAGAAATATGGTTCACATTCTGCTTTGAATATGTTTACCGAGTATTCCATGACAGATTCGGGTAATCTGGCAGAATATTTCGGATTTACGGAAGAAGAGGTTAAGGCGCTCTGTGCAAAGTATGAGATGAGTTTTGAGGAAATGAAGGCATGGTATGACGGTTACCGGCTTGTAACGCATACAAAAGACGGCGATATATGTTATTATATGTATAATCCTAAATCAGTAGTAGAAGCTCTGATGCGGCACAAATTCGGCACATACTGGAACCGGACGGAGACTTATGAGGCTCTTAAGATCTATATTCAGATGGATATGGACGGACTGAAGGATGCAGTAGTCCGGATGCTGGCGAGAGAAGAGATCCGAATTAATACAGGGACATTCGAGAATGATATGACAACATTTGCAACGAAGGACGATGTCTTAACATTGTTGGTGCATCTGGGATATCTGACTTTTGACGGTACCAGGGAAACTGTCGCCATCCCGAATAAGGAAGTCTCACAAGAATATGTGAATGCGATCAGCACTATGGACTGGCAGGAGGTGATCCATTCCGTAGAGGCTTCAAGGAAGCTTCTGACATCATTGTGGGAGATGGATAGTCAGGCTGTAGCAGAGGGCATTGACCGTGCGCACAGGGAGATATCGATTCTTGAATATAATGATGAGAATTCCCTTAGCTGTACCGTCAATTTGGCGTTCTATTTTGCAAGAGAATATTATACGATCATCAGGGAACTGCCAAGCAAAAAGGGATTCGCAGATATTTGCCTGATACCGCGTAAGCTCCACATGGATAAGCCGGCTGCAGTCATTGAACTAAAGTGGGATAAGGATGCTGCAGGAGCGATTGCGCAGATCAAGGATAAGAATTATGTGGATGCGCTAAGGGATTATGAGGGCAATCTGATTCTTGCGGGGATCAGCTATGACAGAAAGACCAAGGCGCATACCTGTGTGATCGAGAAAGTACAGAAAACAGATACGATCGACTAAAATTTGTGAAACATAAAACGGCATCCCGGCAGTGCAAAAAGCATGCTGCCGATCTGAATATTGAGGAGAAGATCTATGATACGAATCAATCAATTAAAACTTGACGTCCGCCATACAGAGGCCGACTTGAAGACAAAGGTCTGCAAGACATTGCGCATCCGGGAGGATGCGCTTATTTCCTGTACGATCAAAAAGCAATCCCTGGACGCACGGAAGAAACCGCAGTTATCGTATGTCTATACGGTTGATGTGACGGTGAAGAACGAACAGGAGATCACAAAGCGCATGAAGAAGCGGAAGCCTTCGAATATTCAGTTCCAGCCGCAGGAAAAAATATATTCTGTGCAGGCGTTTGGGGCACGGACGCTCAACCACCGGCCTGTTGTGATCGGGACCGGGCCGGCAGGGCTATTCTGCGGGTACGAGCTGGCGCGCCTCGGTTACCGTCCGGTTCTTCTGGAGCGGGGAGCGTCTGTTGAGGAACGGATCAAGGATGTGGAAGAATTCTGGGCTTCGGGCGTCTTAGATTCTGATTCCAATGTCCAGTTCGGAGAGGGCGGTGCAGGAACATTTTCAGACGGGAAGCTTAATACTATGGTTCATGATTCCCAGGGCTTAGGCGCAAGGGTTTTTGAGATATTTGTGGAGAACGGCGCTCCAAAGGAGATCTTATATCAGAGCAAGCCGCATATCGGAACGGATATTTTGGCGGATGTAGTTAAGAATATGCGGGAATACATCATTTCCCGCGGCGGGGAGGTAAGGTTCCGTTCCCAGGTGACGGATATTATTGTGAAGAGGGAAGGGAATGATGATAAGCTGTGCGCGCTGGAAGTGCGCAGACCGGGGAGCCGGGATCATATATCGGAGAAGGGACGGTTAGAGACTGAGATCGCCGTTCTTGCCATCGGCCACAGCGCCAGAGATACGTTTGCCATGCTCTCGGACCGGGGCATCCCTATGGAGGCCAAGTCCTTTGCCGTGGGCGTTCGTGTGGAACACCCGCAGCGAATGATCGATCTGGCACAGTACGGAGTCTGGGACGACCCGGATCTCCCTCCGGCCGCTTACAAGCTGACGGCGAACCTTAGAAGCGGGAGAGGAGTCTACACCTTCTGTATGTGCCCGGGCGGCTACGTCGTCAATGCGTCTTCCGAGGAGAATCGTCTGGCGGTCAACGGTATGAGCTACCATGCCAGAGACGGAGTCAATGCCAACAGCGCTGTGGTAGTGACGGTTACTCCGGCGGACTATGTAAAACTTGAAGATAAAACGGAAGCTGCAGAACAAGATGGTACGGCAGTCGGCAAAGGATGCGGCGAGGCGGCAGTTAGCAGAGGGTGCGGCGATGCGGCAGTCGGCAAAGGATGCGGCGAGGCAGGCGAGGCCGTATGTGCGGCGTATGTAAAGGAGCACGCCCTGGCCGGAGTTGAATTCCAGAGAAGGCTTGAAGAAGCCGCGTACCGGGCAGGCGGCGGCAGGATCCCGGTCCAGTTGTTCGAAGACTTCTGCAGCGGCCGCCCGTCAGCAGCGCCCGGAGATATCCTGCCGCAGACGAAGGGCAGCTATACCTGGGGCAATGTAAGAGCCATATTCCCGGAAGAACTGGCAGAATCACTGGAGGAGGGGATTCGCTCTTTCGGAGAACGCCTTAAGGGTTATGACCGCCCGGATGCGATCGTCTCTGGGGTGGAGAGCCGTACCTCGTCTCCGGTGCGTATTCTAAGGGATAATAACAGCATGCAGAGCCGTACGGCCGGACTCTACCCCTGCGGGGAAGGCGCCGGATACGCCGGGGGGATCACGTCTGCGGCGATAGACGGCCTTAAGATCGCGCAGGCTATTGCCGGAGAATACGCGCCGTTTCAAGGATCCGGCGGCAGGTAAGGTTAAGCGGCGCCGTATGTACGGCGGATAAACAGGCGCCGCACAAAATCTACATTTTCGACATTCTGGCGAATGGCTTAAGAAATTTTTAATGTGATAACTCTATACACCGTTTCTGAAATGTGTTAAAATGTATTGAGTTTTTTAGATAGAGAAAACGAGGAGGAGTACATAATGAAAGGAACAGGAAGCAAGAACGCCTGGGCTTTATTTCTGTTTATGCTGACAGGAATCGTACTTGGAGGCTTCATCGGCATGTTGGCGGAAGGAGTTCCTGCGCTTAGTTGGCTGGGATATGGACAGGCCTTCGGGTTGGAGGAGCCCATCGTTTTGAATCTGGGGATTCTGGTGCTTACATTCGGCCTGTCGATCAAGATTACGATCGCAAGCATTATCGGCGTTGTCCTTGCCATCATTATTTACCGTTTCTTATAGCTCGGCTGGTCCATCCGGTCAGAAATTAAACTAATGGATCGGTTAGAGTATCGCACATATCCAATGATAAGATGAATCAGTCTAATACGATCAAGGAGATACCGGAACTGGAACGTCCCTATGAGAAATGCGAACGAAGAGGAGCCGCCTCTCTGAGCGATGAAGAACTCCTGGCTGTTCTGCTTCGAACCGGCACTCATGGGGAGAACGCCCTTGCATTGGCGCGGAGGATCCTGTACCACGCGGGCGAGACCGGGATTCTGGGTATCCACCAGTTCAACCGGGAGCGTCTGATGACGATCAAGGGTATCGGGAAGGTGAAGGCAATTCAGATCTCATGTATCTCGGAGCTTGCGAAGCGGCTCTCTAAGGCATCTTATCAGGAGGCCTTATGCTTCTCTGAACCGGACACCATTGCCAGATATTATATGGAAGATATGAGGCATGGGAAGCAGGAACAGATGAAGCTGTTGATGCTGAATACCAAGGCAAAATTAATCGGCGAGACGAACATTTCTAAGGGAACGGTGAACGCTTCCCTGATCACGCCGAGAGAACTTTTTATAGAAGCACTGCAGAAGAGCGCAGTGTATATTATTATCATACACAACCATCCAAGCGGGGACCCGACTCCCAGCCGGGAGGATCTGCTGATCACGAAGAGGATCTTCGATGCCGGCAAATTAATTGGAATTGAGCTGTTAGACCATATCATTATCGGGAATAATCGTTATATGAGTTTTCGGGAAGAGGGCATGCTATTAGAAAGGATCTAGTCAGATGGCGAGGAATGTTTATGGTCTTGATCTTGGCTCCTACGAGATCAAGGTTTACGATAAAAAGAAAGATACCATATGGAAAGAAAAAGATGTGATCGCGTTAAAGAACGGCCGCGATATTTTCGCGGTAGGCGACGACGCCTTTTTGATGTACGAAAAAGCTCCCTCTGCTATTGAGGTCGTTTTCCCAATGAAAGAGGGCGTGATCTCCAGATTCCACGATATGCAGTTCTTATTGCAGAATTTGCTGAAGAAGGACCGGCAGTTTGCCCGCGGTTCGGAATATGTGGTTGCAGTCCCGACGGACGTGACGGAGGTGGAGAAGAAGGCGTTCTTCGATCTGGTTATTCACTCGACGGCCAAGGCAAAAGAGGTGAACATTGTAGAACGATCCATTGCAGACGCCATTGGGCTGAATCTGGATGTCCAGAACACCAAAGGCGTATTTATCGTCAATTTCGGCGGAGAGACCACGGAGCTTTCGGTGATCGCCGGAGGCGGTATGGTCATGAACCGTCTTCTGAAGATCGGCGGCGTGACATTCGACCAGTCGATCATTAATCTGGTGCGCCACAGCCACGACTTCCTGATCGGAAGGCATACGGCGGAGGTTTTGCGCAAGAGCTTCGGGATCTTCACAAGTGAGATCGAGTCCATGCTTACGGCTGCGGGACGGGATCTGATCACGGGCGTCCCTATGCGCAAGGGTATCTCTATCAACTTGGTAAGGCTTGCCATGAAGGATCCCCTGCTCCAATGCGTCGGCGCGATCCAGTCATTGCTTGACAGGACGCCCCCTGAGGTGCGCAAGGCGATCAACGAGAACGGGATCTTCCTTACCGGCGGAGTTGCGCACACAGCCGGACTGGAGATGTATGTGGAGGAGATGGTCGGGATCACGACCAGAGCTTCCGTAGAACCGGATGTCTGCGCGGTATCCGGGCTTAAGAAGATCATTCAGTCGAAAGAGCTGAGGAAATTTGCATTTTCCATGATCGATGAGAATTATAGGTGGATGAGGTAATATGAAGAATAAGAAGCAATCGTCCTTTTCAAGTAAATACTGGCTGATCATCATCTCTGTTGTCTGTGTGATACTGCTGGGAATCGAGCGTTTCACTGACGGCGGGGGGCCTTTGCGGTTTATTGCCGGTTATACGGTGATCCCCATGCAGGAGGGTATCAGTTATGTGGGACGCTTCATGAGCGATCTGTCGGATAATTTCGAGACCTTAGATGAGATGAAGGATGCGAATAAGAAGCTGCAGTCTAAGGTGGATGAGCTTACCACGGACAATACACGGCTTCGGCAGGAACAGTATGAGCTTGACAGATTACGGGAATTATATAAGTTAGATGAGAACTATTCTGATTATGAGAAGATCGGCGCTCATGTGATCGCTAATAACGGAAGCAACTGGTTCTCAACCTTCACCATTGACAAGGGGACTAAGGACGGCGTCAAGGTGGATTCCAATGTCCTTGCCGGCAGCGGCCTTGTCGGGATCGTCACGGAGGCGGGACCGAATTATGCCCAGGTACGTTCCATCATCGACGATGCCAGCAACGTAAGCGCCATGATGCTCTCTACCTCCGATACCTGTATGGTCAGAGGAGACTTAGAGCTGATGGCAGACGGCAGGCTCCGATTCGAGAAGCTCCCCAACAACGACAATGTTGTGGAACCGGGAGAGCAGGTCGTGACGTCGCATGTAAGCTCCAGATTCCTTCAGGGACTTTTTATCGGATATGTGAGCGATATCGATGTGGACGCCAATAACCTGACGCGTTCAGGATACATTACGCCTGCGGTCGATTTTAGCAAGCTTCAGGAGGTGCTTGTCATTACCACAACGAAACAGGAGATGACAGGCGGCGGGGATGCAGTTGAAGGAGAGTAACCCATGAAGAGAAAGCTTATTACATTATTGGTCATCCTTATCTGTTTTTTGCTGGAGAGTTCTGTCTTTCACAGCCTGTCCTTCGCTTCGGTCAAACCGAACCTGCTGATCGTAGTGACCTCGTCCTTCGGTTTTATGCGCGGTAAGAAAGAAGGGATGTTCGTGGGATTCTCGGCGGGATTGATGGCGGATCTGTTCTGGGGGAGTATATTAGGATTCCACATGCTGCTGTATGCCGTGATCGGATATATGAACGGGTCCTTCAAAAGGATGTTCTATGATGACGATGTCAAGCTTCCGATCGTGCTGATCGGGGCGAGCGAACTGGTATATGGCCTGTCCATCTATACGTTCGCTTATATGCTGCAGGGTGATTTCGCATTTTTCTCATATCTGTTCAGCATTATCTTACCGGAGCTGGTATACACGATATTGGTAACGCTGGTATTGTATCAGATCATATTACACATTAACAAGAAACTGGAAGCAGAAGAACAAAGGAGTGCAAGCAAATTTGTATAGTTTATGGGAACGGATCAAAATTACTGTATCCAATATTCTTCAATCGCGGATATTTGTCCTGATCATTGTGTTCTGTGCTTTGTCTGCGGTTCTCGTCCAGAGGATATTCTATCTTCAGATCGTTAAAGGACAGGAATATCTGGATGATTACAAGCTGCAGATACAGAAGACAAAGGAAGTGCAGGGAACCCGCGGCCATATCTATGACCGCAACGGTAATCTTCTGGCTTATAACGAGCTGGCTTATGCGGTCACTATAGAGGATACCGGGGAGTATGACAGTATCAGCCATAAGAATCAGGAATTGAACAGAGTGGTTTCCAGTGTGATCGAGATGGTGGAATCGAATGGGGACACGGTGATCAATAATTTCGGTATCATTCTGGATCACAACAACAATTATATCTATGTGTCAGAGAATACTACGCAGAGACTCCGTTTTATTGCGGACGTCTACGGGAAACGTACGATAGATGAGCTGTCCGAAAAACAGCAGAACATATCTGCGGAGGGTTTGATCAACCACTTATGTACCGATGAGATCAACGGTTACGGCATTGACCAGAAGAAGATGGAGAAGCAGGACGTATTAAAATTAGTGAATATCCGCTATGCGATCGCCCTGAACGGTTATCAGAAGTACATTGCCACCACCATCGCCGAGGATGTCAGCGAGGAGACGGTGGCCGATGTCATGGAGAACCTGGACGAGCTTCAGGGTGTCAATATTGAAGAGGAATCCATGCGCCGCTATACGGATAGCTACTGCTTTGCCAATATCATCGGCTATATCGGACAGATTTCCCAGGAGGAATACGACGATCTCAGCAAGGAGGAGAAGAAGGAACGTGCCAAGACGGATATCATCGGCAAATCCGGTTTGGAGAAGACTATGGACTCCTATCTGCAGGGGAAGAAGGGTGAGATTAAGCTGTATGTAAACAGCGTGGGGAAGGTGATCGAGACCGTCAATGAGAAGGAACCCAAAGCCGGCAATGACGTCTACCTTACCATTGACGCGAATCTGCAGAAAGCAGCTTATCATATTATTGAACAAGAACTGGCAGGTATCCTGCTGTCTAAGATTCAGAATGCTCTGGATTACGACAGAACGCATGTGGAAGACGGAAGCGATGTGATCATCCCGATCGGAGATGTCTATCACACATTTATCAACAACGACGTTCTGGATATGAATCATTTCAGCGCAGAAGAGGCAGGCCTTGCGGAGAAAGAAGTCAGCGCAGCCTTTTCCTCCAGAAAATCTGCGATCCTCAGCGAACTGGCAGGTATCCTGTCGGATCCAAACGCCGGGGCGTACCGGGAACTTCCGAAGGAGAACCAGGCATATCTGACTTATATTGTGACAGATATGCTGACTACCAGCCACAAGGTTATCATGCCGGACTCAATCGACAAGAATGATGCCACATATAAGGCCTGGAAAGACGATGAGAGTATTAATGTGTATTCTTATCTCAATTATGCGATCTCCAAGAACTGGGTGGATACTTCCCTGCTTAAATCATATGTCTCGTCTGACGGAGATTATTCCGATTCCAGCGAACTTTATGAGGGAATGATCGCATATATCCTGGATCGTATTGATTCAGACAGCAGTTTCGACAAATTAGTATACAAATATATGATCAAGTCGGGAGGGGTGTCTGGCCGTCAGGTATGCATGATGCTCTATGAGCAGGGAATACTTGCCATGGATGAGGATCAGTACAACCGCCTGAACAGCGGTTCGCTCGGCGCTTACGATTTCATTCGCGGCAAGATCGAGACGCTTGAGATCACCCCGGGACAGTTGGCACTGGAACCATGCACCGGTTCCATGGTCATGACGGATACCCGAACAGGAGAGGTTCTCGCCTGCGTATCCTATCCCGGATATGACAATAACCGTCTGGCCAATGCCATGGACTCGAATTATTATAACAAGCTGGTGACAGATCAGGCACGGCCTTTCTATAATAATGCGACTCAGGAGAAGACTGCTCCAGGCTCCACTTACAAGCCTCTGTCGACAGTTGCCGGTCTTACGGAGGGTGTCATTGAGACAAATACCTACCTGCCATGCAGCGGACTCTATGAAAAAGTAGACCCGAATCCGAGATGCTGGATATATCCAAGCGCCCATGGCGGACTGAACGCATCCGGCGCGATCCAGCATTCCTGTAACTGCTTCTTTTACGAAGTGGGATACCGCCTAAGCCTTGAAGAGACGGTGGCGCCGCAGGATGATACGGACGATTCGCAGAGACAGAATACGTCCAGGCGTTATTCCAGTGCATTGGGTCTGGAGAAATTAAGAAAATATGCGGAGGAGTTTGGCTTAGGAGAGACTTCAGGAATGGAGATACCGGAATCCGATCCCCAGATCTCTGACGATTCTTCCGTTCCGTCTGCGATCGGACAGGGAACGAACAACTATACCACAAGCCAGCTTGCAAGATATATTACCGCGATCGCCAACAAGGGCACGGTATTCAAGTTAAGCCTGCTTGATAAGGTGACTTCTGTCACAGGGAAGACCATCAAGGATTACGAACCTGAGGTCAGCAACACGGTCGAGGGCGTTGCAGATTCCACGTGGACGGCTGTACATGACGGAATGAGAAATATGGTAGTTTCCGAGCATGGGGATTTGTTTCCGAATCTCAATGCGAGTGATATAAAACTGTCTGGAAAGACAGGAACAGCACAGCAGAGCAAGACGCATCCCGACCACGGGCTTTTCGTCGGGTTTGCCCCAAGCGATAACCCGGAGGTGGCGTTCGCAACGCGTATTGCGAACGGATACAGCTCTACATTTGCCGCCGAGGTGGGGAATGCGGTACTGGAATACTATTATGAGATACGTCCGGAGGAGGAGATCATCACCGGAAAAGCAGCTAAGATTAAGATAACACAGTCAGGAGGAGATTAAGGGAAAGGATGAGTGTATGTGAAAGATCCGGTGCTCATTAAGAGTAACAGATACGGTATTACGATCTACTTTGACCCGGACATGCCTTACGAGGAATTGTTGGCAGAGGTCCAGAGGAAATTTCAATCTTCCGCGCATTTTTTTGACCATGCGGATATGGCGGTAGAATTCGAAGGCCGTACTTTCACAGATGAGGAGACGCACCTTATGGCGGAAGTCATACAGGAGGCGGCCAGAATACAGATATTATGTATTATCGAAAAGGACACATATACGGAAGAGATCCACAAGAGAATGCTGGATGAAAGCCTGGAAACGTTCCATGAAAGAGACGGCCAGTTCTATAGAGGTACGCTAAGAGGAAAACAGATTCTTGAATCTGAGACCAGCATCGTGATCGTCGGGGATATCGAGGAGGACGCCATAGTAGCGTCCAAGCAGAATGTCGTGGTGACCGGTACCATCTACGGTACCGTGATCGCAGGCGCTTCCGGCAATTACGATGCGATTATCGCAGCGCTCCGAATGCGGCCCAAAAGGCTCCGTATCGGAGATATTGAAGTGAAACCAGTTATAGGAGGAAGTTATTCATGGGCGAAGTTATTGTAATTACATCAGGAAAAGGCGGTGTCGGCAAGACAACGACAACAGCGAATCTTGGAGCCGGTTTATCGAAGCTTGATAAGAAGGTGGCCGTTATAGATACGGATCTGGGGCTTCGTAATCTGGATGTAGTCATGGGACTTGAGAACCTGATCGTCTACAATCTGGTAGATGTGATCGAAGGCACCTGCCGTCTTAAGCAAGCCCTGATACGGGACAAGAGATATGAGAATCTGTATCTTCTGCCTTCGGCGCAGACCAAGGACAAGACGGCGATCTCACCCGGACAGATGAAGAAGCTTACAGCGGAGCTTAAAGAAGACTTCGATTACATACTTCTGGATTGTCCTGCCGGGATAGAGCAGGGGTTCATGAATGCCATTGCCGGGGCTGACCGGGCCATCATCGTGACGACGCCGGAGGTATCTGCGATCCGTGATGCCGATAGGATCATCGGGCTGCTCAACAGCAACCAGCTAAAGAAGATGGAGCTGATCATCAACCGGATCCGCATGGATATGGTAAAAAGGGGCGATATGATGACGGTTGACGATGTGACGGAGATACTGTCCATCCCTCTAATCGGCGCGCTGCCGGACGACGAACAGGTCGTGATCGGCACCAATCAGGGAGAACCTGTGATCGGCCTTGATTCCAAAGCCGGCATGGCGTATATGAACATCTGTAAACGAATCATGGGCATGGATGTCCCGTTTATGGAGCTGCAGGGCAGTACAGGGTTCTTTTCAAAACTATCCGGCCTCTTTAAGAAGGATTAGGAGGGCTGTCATGTTAAGAAAATCATCGGTTTCGATTGCCAAGGACCGGATCAGGGCGCTGATCATATCGGACCGTGTACACTGCGCACCGGATGCTTATGACAACATATGCCGGGAATTATACAGCTCTCTTTCCAAATACATGGAGCTTACTGAAGATTATTTTCGAGTAGATATCAATCGGACACAGGTCATTATTACATTTGCAGGAGAAGAAGCGTGAGATTACCATTACCAATATTTTCAAAGCCATATCATCTGAGAGATTACCGGTTCAACCTGGTGCTCAGCGTATTTGCACTGTCTGTGATCGGTGTGCTGGCTGTAGGGAGCGCCAAAGCGGTCAATCAGCCGAAGCAGATGATGGGTGTTGCGATAGGACTCATTATTATGACGATCACATCCCTGATCGATTATGTATGGATCACGGATTTTTACTGGCTGATCTATCTTTTTTCGGTGGTCATCCTCGGCGCCGTGCTGGTGATCGGGGATAATGTAAACGGGGCGACTAGGTGGATCGATCTTGGATTTACCACGTTCCAGCCGTCGGAGCTTGCAAAGATTCTGTTGATATTATTTTTTGCCAAATTTATCACGGAGCATGAGGATGATATCAATGATGCCGCAACCCTTGTCAAATATGCCATACTGTCGGGGATTCCGCTGGTACTGATCGTTATCGAGCCGAATCTTTCAACCACGATATGTACAACGTTGGTCTTATGCCTTCTGATCTATGTAGGAGGCTTAAGCTATCGGTTTATCGGAACGGTATTGGTGATCCTAATCCCCGTGGTAGTTATATTCCTTGCTATTGTCGTGCAGCCGAATCAATTCATTCTTAAGGATTATCAGCAGAAACGTATTCTTGCATTCCTGAATCCGGAGGAATACGCGAGTGACGAGGGATATCAGCAGAAGAATTCTGTTATGGCGATCGGTTCCGGCCAGCTGACAGGAAAGGGACTGAACAACAATACAACTACTTCTGTAAAGAACGGCAATTTTATCCTGGAACCTCAGACGGACTTTATCTTTGCGATCATCGGTGAGGAACTTGGTTTTACAGGAAGTTGTATAGTTATTGCTTTATTGTTATTAACTGTGATACAATGTATAGTAATAGGTACACGATCGCAAAACCTGACGGGGAAGATCATAGGCTGCGGAGTAGGAGGGCTGATCGGCTTCCAGAGTTTTATCAACATTGGAGTGGCGACTCAGATCCTTCCGAACACAGGAGTTCCGTTACCGTTTGTCAGTTATGGGCTGACTTCGCTTGTGAGTCTGTATATCGGGATCGGACTGGTCTTAAACGTCGGGTTACAACCGAAAAAATATCAATAGAGGAGGGAGCAGCATGAACATAGGGCTGATTGCTCATGATTCTAAGAAGACCCTGATGCAGAATTTTTGTATTGCTTACAGGGGGATCCTGAGCAAACACAATTTATATGCGACCGGTACTACCGGACGCCTGATCGAAGAGGTTACTAATCTGAATGTGCACAAGTATCTTGCGGGTCCGTTGGGGGGAAAGCAGCAGCTTGGCGCCCAGATTGCACAGAATGATATCGACGCACTGATCTTTTTGAGGGAACCGACGAATCCCAAGCCTCACGAACCGGATGTGAACGACGTGATCCGGCTTTGTGATATGTATAATATTCCGATGGCTACCAATCTTGCCACCGCGGAATTGATCGTTTTAGCAATTGACAGAGGAGATCTTGACTGGCGTGAGATGTATAGATAGATTTAATCGGCTGACGGCCGTTATTATGATCGTTTTTCTCTGCGGCATATCCTTAGCGGGATGCAAAGAGAAAGAGGAAGTGACGGCTGCTTATGAGACGGAGAATTATAACAAGGATATATACAGAGGGGGATTGTTCGCAGATAACCTGTGCGTTTCCTCCGGCGACGTAGCACTTATGGGGGCGCCGGACACTTCGGTCATGCGTGCCTCTGCGCTTTTTGATTTGGAGGGGCAGAAGGTCGATTTTGCCCATAATATTTTTGAACAGTTGTATCCTGCAAGCACGACGAAGACTATGACGGCGCTGCTTGCGATTAAGAATGCAGATTTATCCGCTATGGTAACGGTATCCGCCAATGCGGACTCCAGGAGCTTTGCAATGGATGAGACGACCTGCGGGATACGGGCGGGAGACCAGGTATCTATGCTTGATCTGCTGCGCGGTCTGATGATGGTATCGGGGAATGACGCGGCGGTGGCTATCGCTGAGCATATAGCCGGAAGCACGGAAGCATTTGCCCAGATGATGAATGACGAGGCTGCAAGACTGATGGCAACGAGGACGCATTTTGTCAATCCTCATGGGCTGCATGATATCAACCATTATACGACGGCATATGATCTGTATTTGATTTTTAATGAATGTATAAAATATGATGAATTTATAGATATTATCAGTACCAACCAATACAGCGCTCAGATTACCGGGGCGGACGGCGCCGTTCGTCAGGAAGACTGGGAGCAGACGAATTTTTATGCAGCAGGAATGGCTGAGCAGCCCCGGGATGCGGTGATCATCGGCGGAAAGACCGGTACGACTACACCGGCCGGCAACTGTCTGATCTTGCTTGAGAACAGTGCACAGGGAAGACCATATATATCTGTTATTATGGGTGCGGATACAAAATCACTGCTTTATCAGAATATGACCGCTCTGATCAATGGGATACCGGCAAATGAATAATATATCAGAGGGGTATCTTAAGCCAGATACCCCTCTTGTTCTTAAGAGCTGTCTTAAGAAGAACGGATTCTTCCGTACATACTGATGAGATAAAGGCCGCACAGCCCCACAAGCGTATAGATTATGCGGGAAAGCCATGATAGATTACCAAAAAGAAAGGCGACCAGGTCAAATCGGAATATTCCTACCAGAAGCCAGTTGATTGCACCTATGATCACAATTGTTAAAGTTGTATTGTCAGACCATTTCATGTGAGTTCCTCCCTTCTTAATGTGCTGCATTTAGTATGGCTTTTACATGAATGGATTATGCATATAGAAGGAGAGATTCCGCGGGATGAGTGCAGAACTGCCGTATTATCCGTATTCAGAATATTTAAAACATAAATATGGAGAGAAAGTATACAAGCTTCCGGTGAATCTGCCTGTAAGCTGCCCTAACAGGGAGCTGGGAAGGGGATGCGCTTACTGTTCCGAGCTTGGAACCGGTTTTGAAGCGATAGACAGCGTTGTTCCTGTAAGAGAACAGTTAGAGCAGACGCGTCCGCGTATTGAACAGAAATATCATGCTTATAAATTTATCGCATATTTTCAGAATTATACCAATACTTTTCTTGCCTTAGACAGATTCGCTTCTTATATGGAAGAAGCGGCTAAGCTTCCCTATATCGCGGAGATCGCGGTATCAACGCGTCCAGACTGCATCGCCGATGAATATCTGGATGTTCTTGAACGTCTTAGCCGGCAGTACGGCAAGAATATCACCGTTGAGCTTGGACTCCAGACGGTCAATTACCGCACGCTTGAACGGATGAACCGGGGACATACGCTGGCAGAATTCATTGACGCGGTTCTTGCCGTACACAAGTATGGCTTTGAATTGTGCGCGCATGTAATATTGAATCTTCCGGGAGATCAGATTGCCGATGCCGCCGAGACCGCTAAGGTGCTGTCTTCTCTGAAGATACAGACGGTGAAGGCTCATTCCCTGTATATCGCGAAAGACACTCCTCTGTGCGATGCTTATGAAGAGGGCCGGATTGGCATCTGTTCTAAGGAAGAATATCTGGAGAGGCTGTCGGTATTTCTGGAATATCTGGATCCGGGCATTGCTGTTGAACGGCTTTTTAGCCGTGTTCCTAAAAAGGACTCCGCCTTTTGCAATTGGGGATACAGTTGGTGGAAGCTGCGGGATGAACTGTTGGAGCTTATGAATAGGAATCAAAGTTATCAGGGGAAGAGATTCCGGTATCTGAATGGATCGGCGCTTCGGCGGGCGGGATTGGTGGATCGTTGACAAGGAGGTACTCATTTGGCAGATAATAATCCCACAAGTATACAGGCTTATCAAAAAAAATGGCATATGAATATCGGCGTGGTGATCTTTGGTATCATCTTTGTCTATCTGGCAGTTACCGTGTTGATGTATCTGACGGAAAACCATATCTCGGCATATGAGGTGCGGGAAGGTTCTATCCTGAGGGATAATGCCTATACCGGGTTCATTCTGAGGGATGAGGTCGTTATACCGGCGGAAGCGGACGGTTATGTGAATTATTATGCGCTGGGAAGCAGCAAGGCGGGAGCGAAGACCAAGGTATATACGCTGTCTGACCGGGAGCTCGTATTCACAGATACTTCTTCCGAAGAAGCCCAGAAGCTTACGGCGGAAGAGCAGGCGGCGCTGATGGTGAAGATCCAGGCGTTCAGCAAGAATTTTCAGGAGGGGCAGTTCGGGGATGTCTATACTCTGAAAGACTATATGACCAGTGTCTTAGACAGCCGTTCAAGTCAGAACCGTCAGGCGCAGTTAGACGCGATGGCTGGGCAGGAAGGGAGCGGTCTTCAGATCTATTCCGCCGCATCCGACGGGATCATCGTATATTCCACGGACGGATATGAAGATTTTACGGTCAATGATATCACGGAAGAGATCTTCGTGAGAAATAATTACACAAAAAAGGAACTGAAGGACAATGCGAAGGTACAGACGGGCGATCCGGTCTATAAGCTGATCCGGGACGACAGCTGGTCCATTGTCATCCCTCTGGATAAGGAGATCATCAAGGAGATGGCGGATCTGAAAAGCGTAAGGATCAGATTTGCCAAGGATCATGAGACTGCGGTGGCAGGTTTTTCCATACATACTGCAGGAGATATGCATCTGGGGGTATTGACGCTGAGCAGTTCTATGATCCGCTATGCGGAAGAACGGTATCTGGATCTGGAATTGATCCTGGAGGATGAATCGGGGCTTAAGATTCCCAAATCTTCGGTTACAGACAAGAAGTTCTATATCATTCAGGAGGATTATCTTACGCAGGGAGGGAATACGAAAGAGACCGGGGTATTGGTAGAGAGCGGGAAGGAGAACCCGGAGTTTAGGAAGGTTAATGTCTACGACAGAGATCAGGAATCCGGTATGGTATATCTGAACACGGACGCGTTTGACGAGGATACGATCCTGGTGAAGCCTGACTCTCAGGATACATGTGTATTAAATAAGACAAAAAGTATAAAAGGCGTGTACAATATCAACAAAGGTTATGCCGTCTTCAAGCAGGTTCATATCCTGTGCGAAAGCGACGACTATTATATCGTTGAGTCTGGTAGCGATTACGGACTGTCGAATTACGACCATATCGCTCTGAACGGGGAGAATGTGAAAGAAAATGATGTGGTATTCTAAAAGGAGTGAGAGATAATGCTAAAAGAAAATCTTGCGTTTGTTGAGAACCAGATACAGGAGGCTTGCCGGCGTTCCGGCCGGGCAAGAGACGAGGTGACGCTGATCGCGGTCAGCAAGACTAAGCCTGTCAGCGATCTGATGGAAGCCTACGGCCTCGGCGTGCGGGTGTTCGGCGAGAACAAGGTTCAGGAGCTTGCCGATAAGTACGAGGCGATGCCTAAGGATATCCGCTGGCATATGATCGGGCATCTTCAGAGAAATAAAGTAAAATATATTATCGATAAGGTCGATCTGATTCATTCCGTTGATTCTATCAGGCTTGCCGAGACCATTGAGAAGGAAGCGGCAAAGCACAATATCACTGTAAACATTCTGATCGAAGTGAATGTGGCGGGAGAAGAGAGCAAATTCGGCCTGGCGCCGGAAGATGTGCCGGAATTCGTCCTGGAGGTGGCAAAATTCAGGCATATACGGGTTATGGGACTGATGACGATCGCCCCGTTTGTGGAGGATTCGGAAGAAAATCGTTGTATTTTTCAGCTCTTACGAAAATTATCTGTTGACATTGAAGCGAAAAACGTTGATAATATTACTATGCGTATTCTGTCTATGGGGATGACGAACGATTATACTGTCGCCGTGGAAGAGGGCGCAACCATGGTTCGGGTAGGAACCGGAATTTTCGGTGCACGGGATTATGCGAATCTGTAATACGATGCGCCAGGGGGTTTATCTGAATTATCTGAGCAGCAATATGCTAGTGTGCTGTACCATTCATTGTCAGCCCAAATATATTGTCAGCAGTATAACAGAAGATAGGAGTATTTTTTAATATGGGTGTATTAGATAAATTTTTAGATATCATGCGATTAAGTGATGACGACGAATACGAGGACGACGATTTCTTCGATGATGATTATGAAGATGATTACGAAGAGAAGCCGAAGAAGGGGCTGTTCCGCCGCGGGAAGAAGGATTCCTACGATGATGAGGACGATGATTATGACTATGATTATGAACCGCCGGCTAAGTCAAGGTCTTCCCGTTCTAACAACAAGGTAACTCCGATGCGTCAGCCGCAAGCCAGACGGAATAACGGCGTAAGTATGGAAGTCTGTGTTATCAGGCCGAATTCTGTGGAGGATGCGCGTGAGATCACGGAGACTCTGCTTAACGGACGCACGGTCATTTTGAATCTGGAAGGGATGGATCTTGAGATCGCGCAGCGTATCATAGACTTTACGTCGGGTGCGGCGTATGCGATCAGCGGTAACCTGCAGAAGATATCCAATTACATATTCCTTGTCACACCTACGAATGTGGATATATCCGGTGACCTTCAAGATCTGCTGAATACTTCGTTCGACGCGTCTTCTATGCGTTCCAGGTTTTAGATTATGAACAAAGAAGAGACATTATTACAGAAGAGGCTGCTGGAACTGTCCCGGACTGCTTATATGCGGGGGATCGTTACTTTCAGCGATTTTCTCAATTTGAATGAACTGAATATCTTACATACCACTCCGAAGAATCTCCTGCAGTCACCCTATGAGACTTCTGGCGGGTATGGCCTAGCGGAGCGTCAGATGGTTGCTTTTCTACCTGATGCTCTTTATTATGCGTTCCAATATCCATTCCGAATCCTTGAGATACAACCGCTGAACAGACGTTTTTCTGAGGAGCTGGGGCACCGTGATTATCTCGGGGCGGTCATGAATCTGGGAATTGAGCGGTGCAAGCTTGGAGATATTATGATTGACGGAGAAAAAGCCCTGTTGTTTGTAAGGGAAGAACTGGCAGATTATGTCATAGAGAATCTGACGCGGATTAAGCATACTTCTGTTCAGGTTCATACAGCGCCAGAGCTTGCCGCCTCGTATGAGCCAAGATACGAGGAACTAAAAGGCACTGTCGCGTCTGTCCGGTTAGATTCGGTGCTTTCACTGGCTTACCCTCTGTCAAGAAGCAAGCTGACAGCCTATATTGAGGGCGGAAGAGTATTTGTCAATGGGAAACTGATCACCAGCAACGGTTACCGCTTAAAAGAAGGCGATATTATCTCCGTGAGGAAGATGGGACGTATCGTATATGACGGGGTATTGTCTGAGACGAAGAAGGGACGGTATCTGGCGGCTATTCGAAGGTATCTGTAGAAGATTCCGGCAAAATGCAGAGAAAGGACAGATAAGAATATGGAAAATAAAAATATCAGAATTCAGAACAGCAGCCGTTATATTCATTATCTGGCGGCAATCGTCGGCGCTGCCGTACTTATATTCCTGGATCAGTTCACGAAGCATCTCGTACTGGACAGGCTGAAGGGCCAGCCGCCGTTCATTATATGGGAGGGCGTCTTTCAATTAGAGTACCTGGAGAACCGGGGCGCTGCCTTTGGTCTGTTCCAGAATCAGAGGATATTCTTTTTTGCCTGTGTATTTATCATCAGCATTGCGATCCTGTGGTTCTATCACAGGACGCCTATGGATCAAAGATATCTTCCTTTGAGGTTATGCGCTGTCTTCATCATGGCCGGGGCATGGGGGAACTGCATCGACCGGATCACGCTGAATTATGTGGTGGATTTCTTGTATTTTAAATTGATTGATTTCCCTATATTTAACGTTGCGGACATCTATGTCACGGTCGCTACCTTTGCTTTGGCGCTCTTCATTTGTTTCTATTATAAGGAGGATGAGCTTGAAAGAATTCTACGTCACTGAGAACCTGGCAAAAGAGCGGGTTGACCAATATTTGTCAGAAATGCTTGAAGGCTGTACCAGATCCTATATCCAGAAGTTGATTAAGGAAGACCTGGTCTGTGTAAACCAATCCCCTGTAAAGGCGAGCTGCAGGCTCCTGCCGGGAGATCTGGTGACGGTAACGGTCCCGGAGATCAAAGAACCGGACATCGTTCCGGAAGAGATCGCACTCGATATCCTGTATGAGGATTCGGATATTATCATTGTCAACAAGCCCAAACAAATGGTGGTGCATCCGGCTGCCGGACATTACAGCGGGACATTGGTCAACGCGTTAATGTATCACTGCCGGGAGGAATTGTCAGGAATCAACGGCATGATGCGTCCCGGAATCGTGCACCGGATCGATATGGATACCACAGGCTCCCTGGTGGCCTGCAAGAATGATCTTGCACACCAAAGCCTGGCAGAACAGTTGAAGGTGCACTCTATTAAGCGGGTCTATGCGGCAATCGTACATGGGATCGTCAGGGATGACAGCGGCACCGTCGACGCCCCGATCGGAAGGCACCCTGTCGACCGCAAGAAGATGAGTATCCATGCCAGGAACGGGAAAAGGGCTGTGACTCACTACAGAGTCATACAGAGACTACAAGGCGAGAGCGCACGTGCTGCAGGATGCCCGGACGGATTCACTTACCTGGAATGTGAACTGGAGACAGGGCGTACACACCAGATCCGGGTGCATATGGCCAGTATCGGACATCCTCTTTTGGGCGATATGGTCTACGGACCGCGCAGATGTCCATTCCCCAAGCTTCAGGGCCAGACCCTTCATGCGAAGACTCTGGGACTGATCCATCCCAGGACCGGAGTATATCTGGAGACAGAAGCGCCTTTGCCGGAGTATTTTCTTCAGCTATTGGATAGATTACAGTAATTTTATTTGTAAAATTTTCGAAAATTCTATACAATTCCAATGAATTATTATATAATATATACATCAACAATGAATAGGAGTGTGATTTGCATGGCAAAAACGAATACAATTATCACGATAGGCAGGCAGTATGGAAGCGCCGGCAGAGAGATTGGCTATAAAGTTGCAGCAGATCTGGATATTAAATTATATGATAAGGAGATGCTTGACCGTGCTGCCAAAGAGAGCGGTATCTGTCAGGAATTATTCGAGACGCATGACGAGAAGCCTACCAACAGCTTCCTCTATTCCCTTGTGATGGACACATATTCTCTGGGATATACTTCCGGGAGCTATACCGATATGCCGATCAACCATAAGGTATTCCTAGCTCAGTTTGACGCGATTAAGAAGATTGCGGATGAAGGGCCCTGTATTCTGGTAGGCCGGTGTGCCGATTATGCGTTGGAGGAATATGACAATGTGATCCGTCTGTTCATCCATGCCGATATGGATGCAAGGATCAGACGGATCGCAAGGATCTATGACCTCACAGATGCGAAAGCCAAAGACCTGATCGTAAAGACCGATAAAAAGCGGGCAAGCTACTATAATTACTACAGCAACAAGAAGTGGGGCGCAGCAGAGAGCTACGACTTCTGCCTGAACAGTTCGATGCTTGGAATCGAGGGTACGGCCGACGCGATCAAGGAGTTGGTTGCCCTAAAGGAAAGCGATACAGAGAAAAAATTATAAAGTTATGATAAGGGTCTTACAGGCAGGACCCGCTCGGGCCACCCCTGTATATTTCCATTCAAGATAGCCGTGAACATCCTCTGTCTGGCTCCGGGATGTTCATGGTTCAACTGCGCTATAAGTTCTTTGGCGTACTGTCTCTTAGTATAACCGTCGATCGGACACCGGCTCGTGACAACCGGCAGTTCATACTTGTTCTTAAATCCGATAACATCGGCTTCATTGACAAACATCATCGGACGGATGACCGTCAGTTCCATACGGTCCAGATAGCTCTTCGGGGAAAAGGAATAAAAACGGCCTTCAAAGAGCAGCGAGAGCAGCATGGTCTCAATAATATCATCCTTGTGATGTGCATATGCCACCTTATTGCAGCCCGTCTCCTTGACCGCCTGATTCAGCGCTCCTTTGCGCATCTTGGCGCAGAGAGAACAGGGATTGCTCTCCTTGCGTTCCTCAAACAGGATATGGGCGATGTCTGTCTTAACGATCTGATAGGGTACTTGAAGCTCCCTGCAAAGTTCTGTTACCGGTGTAAAATCACACTCTGAATAACCAAGGTCCACCGTAACGGCGCTGAGTTCAAATCTCTTCGGATAGAACCTCTTCAATCCGTGCATTGCGTACAGGAGTGTCAGGCTGTCCTTGCCGCCGGAGATTCCAACGGCAATACGGTCGCCCTCCTGGATCATAGAATATTCGTCAACGGCTTTGCGGGTGAAGCTTAGAAGTTGTTGTAATTTCATTCGTATATCCTTTCAATTTGACTTTACATTTTCAGTATGATCTGATATAACTTAAGACTCACGTAGTTTTACGGCCGACGCTGCCTTACGGCGTCTGTCTTCGTCGATCGCCGCGTAGTGCTTCTTGGTGGTATTCACATCCTTATGGCCAAGGACGTCTGCTACGAGATAAATATCACCGGTCTCTTTATAGAGAGACGTACCGTAGGTACTGCGAAGCTTATGGGGAGTGATCTTCTTATTCGGCGTTACCTGGCGCGCGTACTTCTTCACCATGTTCTCCACAGCCTGAACTCCCATACGCCGCTTCTGTGATGAGAGGAACAGGGCGTTCTCATGGCCGGAGAGGGGAGTGACAGACTTGCGGCTGCCTTCGATATACTGAGCCAAAGCCTGAGCAACTTCGTCCCCGAAATAGACGACCATCTGATTGCCGCCCTTACGGGTGACGGTGATCCCGCTGTTCTTAAAGTCCACGTCGTTCAGATCGAGCCCGACACATTCCGACACACGGATACCGGTTCCCAGAAGAAGCGTCAGGATAGCAAGATCACGTTCGCGCGTCTTATTATAATAGGTAAGAGATTGTCCGGTCAACTGGCTCCCGCAGTTCTCCACAAAGTCTAAAAGCAACGCGACCTCATCCGTATCAAGCCTTATGATCGCTTTATCATGAAGCTTCGGCATATCGACCAATAACGTTGGATTCTTGGTTATGATCTGGTGCTTGTAGTAATAATTATAGAAGCTTCGAAGCGCGGACATCTTCCTTGCGAGTCCCTTTTCGCTGTTGGTGATCAGTTCATCCTCACGCTCATAGACCTTCAGATATTCCATATATTCCTCAATATCCACAGGTTCAAGCTTCTCCAGATCATCGACCTTGAATTGATCTATGGTATAATTCTTGTATACAGGATTGTTCTCCATTAGAAAATGGAAAAAGATGCGGACATCATAAGCATAATTGATCCTTGTTCTTGCTGAAGATTTGGGTTCGATCGCCCGGAAATAATCCTTGGCAAAAGCCGGCAATGTCTTCAGTACCTCCCGAAGCCGTATCGTCTGATCAATACGCGTCTGCTCATGATATGTTTTAGTATCAGCCATAACGAGACCTCCTTATTAATTATTCAGTCGTCGGATTCCCTCATAATCCGACGGCCAGAGTTATCAAGGCTGATTATAGCACATCCGGTTCTTTTTGTCTATATCTTTTGGAAAAATCGGTATTTGTCGTATAGATCGTTCACACACCAACTGCTCTTCGGATAAGTTTGTGCTTGCACAAGAACTTATCCGAAGAACAGCTGGTGTAGGGAGCGCCAAGTTCATGAGCAAAAATAGCCGCACAGCGGCGGAAAGCTTTGATGTTATTCATAATAAGATACCATCAAATATTCCCCGGCCTGAATCTGATCAGAATCCAGCCCATTGATCGCTTTGATCTCGTCTATATAATCATAAACCGACTGATGATCCGCATCCAAATATTCCTCAGCGATACTCCACAAGGAATCACCGTAAGAAACCTCGACGCTTGTGTAGTATTTACATCGGACAGGTACAGGTATATCTGATCCGCGCTCAGTATGCGCATCAACAGGATCGTCCGATAAAAAGACACTGAGTCCCAACGCTAAGACGCTGACAACAGCTATCAGTATCAATCTCTGGATAAATACCTGCCTCTTCCTTATTCTCAGTACCGCATATAAATGCCGCGACCTCATAAATTATCCCCCCTTATCTTAAAATTGTCTCCATGGCGGCTATGGCCTCCATGCAACAATTATTACATATTGGCTGTCCAAAAGTACGGACATCCAGTACATATTTTCGCAAACAACTGTTCTGGTTACATTATAAAATCCGAACAATTGTTTGTCAATACTTTGCATCAAAATTATCGAACATATTTTCTAAACATTTGTTTGCTATTTGAAAGATAATGTGGTAAGATATTATTAATTATAAATACTATAATACTTGCAAATGCATTTTAAGAAAAAGGAGGTTTCTATGGGACAAGGTAAGATAAGCCCGAAACAGAAGGAAATATTAGAATATATCAAATCACAGATATTGGAACGGGGATTCCCGCCTGCAGTCCGGGATATCTGCGAAGCGGTCCATTTAAAGTCCACTTCTTCGGTCCACTCTCATCTGGAGACGCTTGAGAAGAACGGCTATATCCGCCGTGATCCCACCAAGCCCAGAGCAATTGAGATCCTGGATGATTCGTTTAATTTTATGAGGCGTGAGATGGTGAACGTTCCGATCATCGGACGGGTTGCCGCCGGTGAACCTATACTGGCAGAGCAGAATATTGAGAACTACTTCCCTATCCCGATGGAATATATGCCGAATAATCAGACCTTTATATTGAAGGTTAAGGGGGAAAGCATGATCAATGCAGGGATCCTTGACGGTGATTTCGTCATTGTTGAACAGCGTTCTACTGCTCGCAACGGAGAGATGATCGTGGCGCTCATAGAAGACGGCGCTACTGTGAAGACATTCTATAAGGAAGACGGCTATATACGTCTGCAGCCTGAGAATGATACCATGGATCCGATCATTGTGACGGATGTACAGATCATCGGTAAAGTGATTGGAACATTCCGCTTCTTTGACTAAGTTTCAGACAGTTCAAAAAAGGAGGAACTTTTATAGTTCCTCCACATTCTCAATCTTCCGTCCATCGCTCCAGATGCGTTCCAGATGATAGAATTCCCGGTTTTCTCTGTCGAATACGTGAACGACCACATCGCCGTAGTCCAGAAGAACCCAATTGCCTGACCTCATTCCTTCGCGCTGTATCTGTGAATGGCCGGCCTGGTGCATCTTCTCTTCTACATTGTCGACCAGCGCTTTGACCTGGCTGTCGTTGGAGCCGTTTGTGATGATAAAATAATCGGCAAGAGGAGAGATTCCAGAGATATCTATGATACTGATATCCTCTCCCTTCTTATCTTCAAGGGCGTGATATACGATCCGCGCCATATCTTTTACTTTATCCATATTGTTCCTCCTTTTCCTCTCGTTTACTCTTATAATATAGATATGTTTTTTCCGTCATTGGGTCAATAGGTATCTTCTTACTGTACAGATACTCCAGGGAATCCTCAAGGATCCGGTACAGACAGGCATCTATATCAGTGAATGCCAGCTTACGGACCTCCGGCATATTGGGCAGTTCCTTTCTTCCCGGTTCAATATAATCGGCGATATAGATGATCTTATCCAAAAGGGACATATGAGGACACCCGGTCGTATGGCTTGCGATTGCATTGATAATATCCTTATCCTTAATACGGTATTTCTTCGCGGCAAGGAAGGCCCCTAGTTTGGCATGAAGGAGGCTTGGGTTATCCTTCTCAACATCTGATATACTGAGATGATATTTTTTGCAGAGCTTGATCTTCGTGTCGCCGGAGAGACATTTTGCGCAGTCATGGAGAAGACCCGCGATCAATGCTTTTTCGATATCTTCATCATAGCGCATGGCAAGAGACGCTGCGGTGTACATTACTCCCAGAGTGTGCTCGTATCTGTCTTTGTCCAGTTCTGTCATCATCTTTCTTCTGATCTTGGTTATCTTATGATTCATAGCAGCCGCCCTCTTCCCTATACAGATGATTTTCAAGAATATAGTCGTTGACCGGACCCGGAACCCAGCTTGCAATACTCTCCCCGTCTCTTACGGCCTTGCGCAGTTCATGGGAAGACACTTTGATCAGAGGAGTCACAAGAAGCCGGATACGCGCGCGGTATATTTCATTCAATTCGCGGATCTTCTCTTCCATCGCGGTTCTTGTATTGATCTCATCCCGGTAAGCGGCCAGTATGGTACAGGTCGGGAATATCCTCTCCGGACGTGCCCATTGATCGATCATAAACAGGGAGTCTGCTCCGATGATAAAATAAAATTCATCCTCCGGGTAGATCCCTTTAAAATATTCCATTGTACTGTAAGAATATGATACATCCCGGCGGTTTGCCTCATACATCTCAAGACGGAACTGTCTGTACGGCGCGATTGCAAGCCGTACCATCTCCGCCCGGTCCTGTATAGCCGTTCCGTTCACAGAGGTACTCTTATGCGGAGGGTTTCCGTTGGGCATATACCAGACTCTATCAAGTCCGAACGCTTCATAAGCAGCCTGCCCAAGCATCAGATGACCGTTGTGAATCGGATCAAAGGTCCCGCCCATAATTCCAATCTTCATAGTTACCAACTCCTAAGGCAATTCAATCCGTTTGTTCTTGTCCTTTCCTTCCCTGTACAGTACGATCTTCTTGCCGATCACCTGCACCACCTGGGAATGTGTGCGCTCTGCCAGAGTATCCGCAAGCATACGCGGATCCTCCAGGCAGTTCTTAAGCACACTGATCTTGATCAGTTCTCTTGCCTCCAGCGCTTCACCGACCGCCTTGGTAAGTTCAGGAGTCATGCTGTTCTTACCGATCTGGAAGATCGGATCCATAGTCATCGCAAGCCCTTTTAAATAAGCTCTTTGTTTCGTGGTCATTTTCTCGCTCCTTATCTGTAACTTAATCTGCTATTCTACTTATAATAATCAAACTGCAGGCCGTACATCCGCACCGTATCCCCTTCCTGTATCCCGGCTGCCTCCAGTTCGCCGAGGATCCCGGTATCCTTAAGGAACTTCTGGAAGAATGCAAATCCTTTCTCGGAATCCAGATTAGTGTATCCGAGCATCTTCTCGATCTTCGGCCCTTCAACAACATACACGCCGTCTTCCACTTCGACCGTGTAAGGCAGATTTTCATAGATCAGCTCTTCCTCTGGGAAATACTCCTGTTCAAATATAACCGGAGTTCTGTCCAGTCCGGCAAGCCGGTCTGATACCGCGTACAAGAGCGCCTTAATCCCCTCTCCTGTCACGCCGGATATCGGATATACCTCCATACCCTTCGGTTCAAATTCTGCCTTAAGACGTGCGATCGGATCTTCTCCGTCCGCAGGGATCACATCGATCTTGTTGGCAGCAATGATTTGGGGACGATTTGCGATATCAGGATTATAAGCCCTAAGCTCGCTGTTGATCTTGTAAATATCTTCCACAGGGTCTCTGCCCTCTGTACCCGCGGCGTCCACAATATGGATGATCAGCTTCGTGCGCTCGATATGACGCAGAAATTCATGACCAAGACCTACGCCCTCCGACGCACCCTCGATCAGACCCGGAATATCTGCGATCACGAAGCCCTGTCCGTCGGACAGGTCTACGACGCCTAAGTTCGGATTCAAAGTAGTAAAATGATAGTTCGCGATCTTAGGCCTTGCGTTGGTCACACGGGAAAGAAAAGTAGACTTCCCGACATTCGGAAATCCTACAAGCCCCACGTCCGCGATCACCTTTAATTCCAGAGTGACCCACAATTCCCGCGAAGGCTGTCCCGGCTGTGCATACTTGGGGATCTGCATGGTGGCTGTCGCATAATGCTGATTGCCAAGTCCGCCCTTGCCGCCTTTTAAGATGATCTGCCGGCGGTTCTCTCCAGACATATCCGCGATCACCTTGCCGGATTCCGCCTCTTTGACGACCGTTCCCTCCGGTACTTTCAAGACGATATCCGCCGCGTCCGCGCCGTGGCATCTCCGCTTTCCCCCGGCTTCCCCGTCCTTTGCCGTGTATTTCCTCCTGTGACGGTAATCCTGCAGGGTGTTCAACCCCTCGTCAACCTCAAAGATCACATCGCCGCCGCGTCCGCCGTCCCCGCCGTCCGGTCCGCCGTTCGGCACATACAGTTCTCTGCGGAAGCTGACGTGTCCGTCGCCGCCTTTTCCTGATCTTATCAATATCTTCGCTCTGTCTGCAAACATGGCTGCCCCTCCCAATTATATACTCGCAAAAATCTCCTTGTGTACCTGTCTTTTGCTTTCCGCTCTATGTCAAAAAAGAGTGCCGCTCTCAAACTGATATCAGTTATCCTGCAACACTCCTTTAGACTTACATTAAGCTTCCGGATAGATAGAAACCTGCTTCTTATCTCTTCCTTTTCTCTCGAATCTTACAACACCATCCACAAGAGCAAACAATGTATCATCACCGCCGCGTCCAACATTAACGCCCGGATGAATCTTTGTTCCGCGCTGTCTGTAAAGGATATTGCCTGCTTTTACAAACTGTCCGTCCGCTCTCTTAGCGCCAAGTCTCTTAGACTCGGAATCTCTTCCGTTCTTAGTAGAGCCGACACCTTTCTTATGAGCAAAAAACTGAAGGTTTAAGTTCATCATAGTTTGTTACACCTCCTCGAATGTTAAATCAATATATTCTGCATAGTTATTATCATCAACCATCTCTTCCAGTCCGAGAACCATTGTCCGAAGCAATAACTCCGCCTCGTCCGAAGGATGTCCGTTCGTCAGATGATATGCGATCCTTCCTGTCTCCTCATTCGTAACAAGAGTACAGGGGTCCTTCGCATATAATTCGATCGCGTTCATTGTATTAATGATCAATATAGATGCCGCCGCACATACGATGTCAGATCCTTCCTCGCTGTATCCGGCATGTCCGTCGGTCAGAAATCCTACAAACTCTTCCTGATCATTCTGGTAAATGGTTACATGAATCATGGAATCACTCCTGATTAAGCATTGATCTTGTTGATCTTTACTGCAGTATACTGCTGTCTGTGACCATTCTTCTTATGGTATCCAGTTTTTCTCTTATACTTGTAAACAATGACTTTTCTTGCCTTGCCGTTTTCTACGACAGAAGCTTCTACGGTTGCTCCTGCAACGGTAGGATTCCCTACTTTTAATTCGTTGTCACTTACTGCAAGCACCTGGTCGAATGTATAAGTCTCTCCGGCCTCTACACCAAGCTTTTCTACTTTAATGATATCGCCTTCGGCTACTTTGTACTGTTTACCACCTGTTGCTATAATCGCGTACATATGGCACCTCCTATTATCATTACTCGCCAATTGCGGTGACTCTCCAATGCTTCCTGCATTCAAAAGTACTTGAAAACCTCATTGTGCGGCATACTGGTATATAATAGCATATGATCCTGCAAAATTCAAGCCTGAATTTGCCATTTTATGAATCTTTCTTAGCTAAATATCAAAGCTTCAAAAGCCTGCATGCATTCTCCGAGAAGATCTGCTCCTTTTCTTCCTGGGTCAGCGGCATGGCGGAAAGAAGCTTAACGAACTCTTCCTGTCCCGCCCACGGAGAATCCGTTCCAAACAGGATCTTATCCGCGCCGTGGGTACGGATGATACGGATAAACTGCTCTTGCGGCATCTGGTCAAGCACGACTCCCGTATCAAAATAGACATCCTGTCCCACCAGATACTCCTCGACCTCATCCCAGAGCCTGTTGCCGCCCAGATGCGCCAGCACAAGCTTCCCCGGCTGTACGTCCCTGATCAGCTCCAGCGCCATCTTCGGCGTGCAGTGTACATCGTCAGGACTTTTAGGATCAACGCCTGCATGGACACAGACGATCAGGTCAAGCCGGGAGGCACAGTCGATAAGCCTCTTATAACGGATATCGTTAAAATACATATCCTGATAGTCAGGATGCAGCTTGATCCCCTTAAGCCCCAGATCCTTTATCTGCTGCAGGATCTCTTTGTAGTTGCCGCAATCCGGGTGGATCCCCCCGAAAGAAATGACCGGACCTTCCTTAAACTGCGCGGCGAACCGGTTAACAGAATCTACCTGCGATACCTTCGTAACAGCAGGAAGAGCTACGGACAGATCGATACCGGCTCTTCTGGTGGATTCGCTAAGTCCGGCGTATGTACCGTCCGTGTAAGGACGGACCTTGCAGATCCCTTCCAGAAAATCAAGCGTCCCCTTAGCGATCTTATCCGGGAACATATGTGTATGAAAATCAATAATCATGGTTATTCTCCGCCTTTCATCCTGTTATAGCAGTATTCGATGATATCTCGCCGCGTGATGATTCCGATAAAATGCCCCTCGTCATCGACGACCGGAACAAAATTCTGTTCCATCGCTCGCCCGATCAGGTCTTCCATCTTGGACTTGGCCGTCACGCACTGATAATCGAGCCTGCGCTCAACCTTCATAACGCTGATATCCTCTGCGTCCTTAAGATTCAGGAGATCCCAACGTTTCAGGGACCACAGAAGATCGCCTTCCGTGATAGAACCGACGTATTTCCCTTCCTTATTTAAGATGGGTACAGAGGAATACTTATGGTACTCCATGATCTCCAAAGCCTGACGAAGCGTATGATAGTCGTTGATATAAGCAAGCTCGCTTTTGGGCTTCAGGAAAAATAAAATATTCATGTACGACTCCTTCCTATATCATTGTCTTGACAAATATATCATAGATTGCATTGACTGCATCATTAAAATCATGATTCCGCACACCGATGATAATATTTAATTCGCTGGATCCCTGATCGATCATCTTCACGTTAACATTTGCATGGGCCAACGCGGAAAATATCCTTCCCGAGGTTCCCCGGGTCGCCCGCATCCCTCTTCCAACGACGGCAACCAGGGCAAGATCCGACTCCAGTTCCAGGAAATCCGGCTTAACCATCCGATGGATTCCTGCGATCACCTTCTGCTCCTTCTCTTCGAATTCATCCTGATGCACGAAGATCGTCATGGTATCAATTCCAGACGGCATATGTTCAATAGAGATCTCATTCTGCTCAAATACCTCCAATACCTTCTTGCAGAATCCTACCTCTGAATTCATCATTGCCTTCTCCACAGTGATAGAAGCAAAATCCTTCTTTCCGGCAATGCCGGTGATCACAAATCTCGGCTTCCTGCAGGTCCCCTCTACGATCAGGGTTCCTTTATCTTCAGGAGAATTCGTATTGCGGATGTTGATAGGAATTCCCTCCTTGCGTACCGGGAAGATCGCGTCTTCATGTAGGACGGTCGCCCCCATGTAGGACAGTTCCCGAAGCTCTCTGTAAGTGATCACATCGATAGCCTTCGGATTCTTGACTATACGCGGATCAGCGATCAGAAATCCCGAGACATCGGTCCAGTTCTCATACATATCCGCCTTGATCGCTCTTGCCACGATCGAACCTGTAATATCAGAACCGCCCCGTGAGAATGTCTTCACTTTGCCGTCCGGCATCGAACCGTAGAATCCAGGGATCACCGCCCGTTCAGTATCCGCAAGCCTTGCCGACAAAATGGTATTCGTCTTCTCGCTGTCAAAATCCCCGGTCTCATCGAAAAAGATCACATCTGCGGCATCTATAAATTCATATCCGAGATATGCCGCCATGATGATTCCGTTCAGATATTCGCCTCTGGAAGCGGCGTAGTCTCTTCCGACCTTCTTGCTGAAATTCGTGCGTATCGTCTTAAACTCCTCGGTCAGATCAACGGAAAGCCCGAGTCCTTCTATGATTCCATTGTAACGTGTCTGGATCGCAGACAGTTGTTCTTCGAATTCCTCTTCATATTCATCCTCCATGATGGCAAGATTATAACAGCTATATAACATATCCGTTACTTTTGTATCATCTGGCGTACGTTTTCCCGGTGCAGAGGGAATGATGTATTTTCTTGACTCGTCCTTTCGGATGATTCTTGCAGCCTTCTTGAACTGCTCTGCATTAGCAAGTGAACTTCCACCAAATTTTACAACCTTATTCATCTTTTCTGTAATCCTCCAAACTGTTCTTTTTCTGTGTAACCTATTATCCCGGCACGGAGACCTTTTTATATTACATCATTTTCCTAGCATCTGCAATGGAATATCTTTATGAAATACAACACCTTTCATCCCGAGTCTCTCTGCGGCTTCTGCATTTTCCGGCCTGTCGTCATAGAATACGGCGTCAGATGGGTCGATCGAATAGCGTTCAAGGAGAATGCGGTAGATCTTTTCATCCGGTTTGATGCATTTTACCTCATAAGAGAAGATCCCTCCGTCGAATCCTTCGAGAAACGCAAGCTTGTCCTTCGTCCGCTGGTAGAGATCACTGGAATAATTGGACAGATAATAAAGCTTAAACCCCTGTCTGCGGAAATATTCGATCCATTCTTCCGTGTAACTAAGCGGCACGATCGTTCCTTCGAGTCCGGCGAACACCTGCCGGATCTCCGTCTCCAGATCCGGTGCGTTCTCAATAAAAAGTTCAAGCCATTCTTCGGCAGAAATGCGCCCGATATCTCCTTCGGCCCAGTCTTCATTCCGAAATACGGCGTCTGCGATCCGCTGATATATCTTCTCTTCATAATGGAATGTACGCAGATAACTCTCCCAGTCGTAATCGACCAATACATTCCCGATATCAAATATTACTGTCTTCATAGCAGCCCCTTTCTCTATCTAACGCAGCCTAGCGCAGCCTAACGGATCACATCTGCAAAGCTTGCGTGGGAAGCCTTGCTTAGATCCTCCGGCCGGAGCTTAAGCTGCATTCCAAGCTTGCCTCCGCTGACGTGCATATACTCCAGCTTGCCTGCCGCCTCATGGATGACCGTCGGGTATTGCTTTTTCATTCCGACCGCCGTACATCCGCCGCGTATATATCCGGTTACCTGGGTCAGCTCTTTTAAAGGCAGCATCTCCAGGGACTTCTCTCCCACTACCTTCGCCGCCTTCTTAAAGTCGATCTCTTCCTCGATCGGGATCACAAACACATAGTGCTGTCCGGTCTTCCCCGTTGTAACCAACGTCTTATATACCAGTGCATGATCGTAGCCGAGCTGATCGGCCACCTGGATTCCGTCCGTAAAGTCTTCGCATTCGTATTCTTCATATTCATACGGTATCTTCTGGCGGTCCAAGATACGCATGGCGTTCGTTTTTACTTCCTTTTTGCTCATTTTTGAACTCCTTTTTACTTATATAAAAGCAGTCAGTCCTAAACCTGATCTAACGGTACAAAAGCCATAGCGTCCTGCGGCTTGCGTATGTTTCTCGCATATACGTCAATACGGTGGTAATGAAAAGGAACACTATCAGGATCTTCACCGATAAAATCAAGAAAAGCCTTGATAACAAGGTCTGGTTTCAAGTTCTGCTCACTTCCGGCAGCCAGGAACAGGTAGATTCCATTTTCCTCCAAACGCATCTGATAGATCAGTGGTTTGATGTCCGTCTGGGCTTCACTCCGCTTGGTTCTTTTTAGAACTACTATGCTGTCCTGCCGCAGAAATTCGGTCATTTTCTCCTTCCATGACTCGGGAAACGCTCTTGGAATATCTGCCGATTTTGCCGATTCTAAGAGTACGGCCCGGTAGCCTGCCGCCGCAACGATCGTCATACCGCTGCTCTTCTTATCGTCCGGGATCCGGCAGAAATTCACGACCTCGATCCCTTCTACCGACACTTCATTCAGGCGCCGGACGGCATCCTGCGGATCGATCTCTTCCTGTAATTCGATATCCAGATATTCTCCGTCGCTGGTGACGCCAACTCCTAAGGGCTGCGCAAACGACATGATCATATGCGGGCTGTATCCTCCGGTAAATGCGATCGGGATCCCGGCCCGCCGCATTGCCTTCTGGAAGAAACGCATCACATCCAGATGCCCGATAAACCGCATCACTCCGTATTTGCGGAACTTAATTCTTGCTTTCAATGCAGACACCTCCTTTGTATTTCATGACGCCGCAGCCGGAACATTTTACCCGGCAGTTAGGAGTCACTTCACCCTTCATTGCTCTCTCCCACTCCTGATACAGGAAATCTTTCGTCACGCCGATATCAATGAAATCCCACGGAAAGATCTCGCCTTGGTCCCTTTCTCTAAGATTATAAAATCCGATATCTACGCCGGTATTCTCAAATGCCTGCATCCATTTCTCATTGTCGAAGGTCTCAGTCCAGGAGTCATAGAGACATCCCAGGCGGTATGCTTCCAGGATGACCTTGGAAAGTCTGCGGTCTCCTCTGGCAAACACGCCTTCTAACACCGTTACGTCTGCTTCGTGCCAGTGGTACTTAAGGCTCTTGCGGTTGAGCTGCTCCTGGAATTCATGCTTGACGACTGCCGCACGCGCAATATATTCTTCTGTGTCGTACATCTTCGCCCACTGAAACGGAGTGAACGGCTTGGGAATGAAGAAGGAGGTGCTTGTAGTGATCTGGCATTTGCCGCTGCGCTTATCCTTGGGAATCTCGTAATACCGTCTTGCGATCTTGTCCGCAAGCCTTGGGATCGCTTTCATATCCTCTTTGGTCTCGGTTGGAAGCCCTAACATAAAGTACAGTTTCACCTTATTCCAGCCGCCCTCGAAGGCCTGGCCTGCGCCGTCTAAGATGATCTCTTCTGTAAGCCCCTTGTTGATCACGTCCCGCATCCTCTGGGAACCTGCTTCCGGCGCGAAGGTTAAGCTGCTCTTGCGGATATCCTGAACCTTCCCCATCACATCCAGAGAAAACGCGTCGATCCTAAGAGACGGAAGACAGATGTTGATTCCTTCGTCCTTGAATTCTTCGATCAGGAAAGTGACCAGTTCCTTTAGCTGGCTGTAGTCACTGGAACTTAAAGAACTCAGGGAGATCTCTTCGTGCCCGGTATTCTTAAGCATAGCGCAGGCATACTGCTTCAGGGTCTCTACATCCCGCTCTCTGGTGGGACGGTACAGCATTCCCGCCTGACAGAAACGGCACCCGCGGATACAGCCCCTCTGAATCTCCAATACCACACGGTCCTGGGTGACCTTGATAAACGGAACCACAGGAGTCATGGGGTAATAGGTATCCGTAAGGTCTGCAATCATCTGCTTCTGGATCGTCTGCTTCGCATGGGGATCCGTAGGCGTAAAAGAGGCGATCGTTCCGTCCTCCTTATATTCTGTCCGATAGAACTGCGGAACATAGATTCCTTCGATCTCTGCTGCTTTCTGCAAGTAGTCCTTTCTGGAACCACCATGCTTCTTGTTCTCCTTATATGCATCAAGAAGCTGATCGTAAACCGTCTCCCCTTCTCCGATGTAGAACATATCAAAAAAGTCAGCCAGAGGTTCCGGGTTATAGGTGCAGGGTCCGCCTCCGATCACAATAGGATCGGATTCCGATCTGTCGCATGCATTCAAGGGAATGCCGCTTAAGTCTATAACTTGAAGGATATTGGTATAGCACATCTCATACTGAATCGTGATCCCAAGGAAATCAAATTCTTTGATGGGATCCTGGGACTCTAAGGCGAAAAGAGGGATCTGCTCATCCCGCATGATCCGGTCTAAGTCTGTCCACGGGGAATAGACACGTTCGCACCAGACGTCTTCTCTGCGGTTGAACATATCATAGAGGATCTGGATTCCAAGGTGGGACATGCCGATCTCGTAGACGTCCGGAAAGCACATGGCGAAGCGGATATCTATCTTCGATTTGTCCTTCATGACAGAGTTCACTTCATTGCCGATGTAGCGGGCAGGCTTCTCGATTTTCAGTAATATTTCATCATTTAAGGCTAGTTTTCTCATAGGTTTCCTTTCGGTTTTTGTATATTCTGTCTTAGATCACTAGATACATTATAGCAACTAAGCAGCCATATTTCCATAGAAATCTTCCGGTTCCCGAATTCCTGCATGCAGCTCCATAATCCTCCTGCAGTCAAGATCCATCAGCTTTTCACCGTGCAGCCATATCATATCCGTCACCAGAAAAAGAGAAGGCGAAACCTTCTCTCAAATCCGTATCATTTTGCGCTAAAGCCTTTCCAGAATCCGGCGCTTATATCCCAGAAATTCTTCCGTCAGATTAAACTCTCTTTTTCTGGGTTTCGGCTCTTTTATTATAATTTCCTCTGTCACCCGGCCAGGCTTCCCCGTCAGGAGATAAATCCGGTCTGACAGAAGGATCGCCTCGTCAATATCATGGGTAATAAAGAGGGTAGACAGATGGATCTTATCCATGACATCCAGATACCATCTGTGCATCTCGCTCTTTGTAAGGGTATCAAGAGCGCTGAACGGCTCGTCCAGCAAAGCTACATCCCTGGAAAACATATAGGTTCGAAGCAGCGCCGCCCTTTGCCGCATGCCTCCGGACAGCTGGCGCGGGTATTTTTTCTGTGTTCCCTCCAGTCCGAACTCTTCAAAATAAAGCGACACCTTCTCCCTGGCCTTCCTTTTCGACTCTCCCTTAAGCACAAGCGGCAAGCTCACATTGTCCTGTATGGTCCGGTAAGGCAATAGCAGATCCTTCTGCATCATATAGCTGATCTGACCGGGGCAGCCTGTGATATCCTTCCCGTTTAACATCACCTTTCCCTGCCGCGGCTTATGAAGCCCGGAGATGATATGGAACAGCGTCGTCTTTCCGCACCCGCTGGCTCCGAGAATACTCACCAGTTCATGCTCATGCAGTTCTACATTCACATCCTTAAGGACAGGCGTCTCCTCATATGCAAAAGTGATCCCTGATACTTTTAGTTCCGCCATAATTCCTACTCCAAATACTCATTCGTGAATCCGGTATCCTCCGGAATCTCTTCTTCCGATAAGCCCTTCTCACTGATCCAGCTGTAGAATGCGTTCCATCTTTCCGGATCAATGTACCCCCATTGGTCTGCCTCGGCCTGATACTGACCGGCCATGTATTTCTGGCTTGCAAGGACCATTTCCTTATCTAACTCCGGCGCTGCCTGGCATAAGATATCCGCGGCTTCGTCCGCATTATCTATGGCAAATTCGTATCCTTTCTTCACTGCTCCAAGAAATGATTTGGCCGTCTCCTCATTTTCCTTAAGCCAGTTCTGATTCCCGATGATCACAGGCGTATAGTAGTCAAATACAGGATCAATATCCCGGAATGCGAAATAATCCGTCTCAAGACCGGCAACCTCCGTTGCGATTCC
The DNA here is from genome assembly GCA_910575835.1 of Lachnospiraceae bacterium. Lineage (GTDB taxonomy): Bacteria > Bacillota > Clostridia > Lachnospirales > Lachnospiraceae > Sporofaciens. The sequence continues at coordinate 86,282 of CAJTGB010000007.1, forward strand.
TGCCCATCCATAGAAGATCCAGATTGCGTCCACCGATTTGCTCTTCAGCGCCGACACCTCATCAGTCACTGTGCTTGGGATCAATTCCACCTTGCTGAAATCCCCGCCGTCTTTCTCCACCACCTGCCTAAGCGTCGCCTTTTCAATGTCCAGATCCCAGGTGGCATATTTTTTCCCTTCCAGTCCCTTTGGCGTATCTATCCCATCCCCTTTGCGCGACACGATCCCGGAGGTATTATGCTGGAGAACTGCCGCAACGGCTTCGATCGGAAGCGTGTCCTCTCCTGTCACTGCCGGCATCATACTATCCTGAAAAGAGATGCCGAACTGGGCTTTCCCCGAAGCTACCAGCGCCTCTGCGCCGTCTTCCGGAGGCTGGACGATCTCCACCTCAAGACCTGCATCCCGGAAATACCCCTCTGCCTCGGCCACATACAGCCCTGTATGATTCGTATTCGGCGTCCAGTCAAGAACCACCGTGATCTTCTGTGAATCCCCTGACCCGTTCTCACCGGACTCCTGATTCCCGGCGCCTCCCTGCGCACATCCTGCCAGAGCTCCTGTAAGAACCGCCGCCAACAATACTGCCTGTAGTTTCTGTCTCATCTGTCTTCCTCCTCCCACGGCATACTTACCTTCTGGAGCACATTTACGCCCCACATCAAAATCAGACTGATCGCAGAAATCAGAAAGATCACTGCAAACATCTTATCAAAGGAAAATGCCTTCTTCACTCTTGTCATATAAACGCCTAATCCGCTGAATCCGCCCAGCCACTCTGAAATCACGGCTCCCACAACCGCATAGGACACCGAGATCCGCAGACTTGCGAAAAAAGCTCCAAGGGCTCCCGGAAACTTTACATACCGGAAGATCTGCGCTTTCGAAGCCCCCATGGAACGCAGAAGGCTGATGGTATCCTTGTCCGATGCACGGAATCCGTCCAGAAGGCTCACCGTAATCGGAAAGAACGTAACGATTACGATCAGAATTACTTTGGGGAGCATCTCATATCCAAACCATAATACCAAAAGAGGGGCTATGGCTACCGTGGGTACTGTCTGGGTCAGCACGATCAGCGGGTAAACGGCCCTGTATAACCACTCAAAGCAGTCCATCAGCACTGCCGTTACAAACCCGATCAAGATCCCCGCCGCCAATCCGATAAAAGCCTCCAGAAGCGTCACGCGCGCATTGTCCATAAGCAACGGGAAATCCTCTGCAAAGGCCGCCGACACCTCGAGCGGAGACGGCAGCAAAAACCCGGGAATCACCCCAGCCGAACTGGCAGTCTGCCAAATCATCAGAAGCAGGAAAACGTCCGCAACCGGCAGAAGCTTACTGGTGATGTTTGGTAACTTTCTTTTCAATGGTCAGCACGTCTCCTTCCGGTTTGTAGGTGACCTTGATGTAAGCCGCAACCGAAGGCGCCCCCGCCCTGACGGCGATGTGCTGACATTCCTTTACAATATCCATCAATTCATCATAATCTCCTTCAATTGCCGTCTCAAAAGGGCCTACATAATAATTCAGACCTGTACTCTTGATATAATCGATCACCTCGTCTACGATCCTGATCAATTCCTCATCGTTTGCTGCTTCTGGCAATGACTGAATAGCTACACTTGCGTTCATTTTTCCTTCCTCCTGTTATCATATTATTATGAGAGCGTCAAAAGCCTGTATCTTTGGAAACTGTGCATATCAGAACAGTCTATATCACAGAAAAAGCCCTGCCGGAACTCCGACAAGGCTTTTATTCCACTATGCATAAGGCATAAGTTATCTCTAAGTTCCTACGCTGGCATTATCCAGATCAGGTATAAGAGTCAAAGAAACACTCCATTCTTTATCTCAGCCGGCTTGCCGCCAGCCCCTCTCTCTTCTTCATTCAGTTTTCAAGGCTTTCATACAGATCTCTCTCTACATGCTTAAGTCTATACTCCCTGGGTGAAAATGTCAAGCACGAATTGGATTATTTGTCTCGATCCTATGCCGTCCTATGCCCGTCCAGACAGGACCATCCTTCTGCCGACCAGATATCCTCCCGGCGCTTTGGACATCTGCGCGATCTGCTCCATAAAGAGGTTGATCTGCAAGTCACGGTTCGCCTGAAGCTTTGCCTTAATCGATTCAAGAAACTTCTCCTTGCTGCTGGTATCCGAACCGGAAAATGTATGGTCCAGCTCTACCTGGTAAAGCTTCTCATACTGCTCATCCTGATACTTCTGATACCCGGGTCTGCCGGCGGCAACCAGGTCAAGATTCCCGATGGCCCATTTCAGCGAAAACAGTGCGGACTCCGTCGTATCCTCCCCGGAAGCGTTCAGCATCTTCTGATACTCTGCATAAGTCTCAGGAGAATACTTCTCCATCGCATACCGAATCTCCCCTCTGCTGTCCTCATGCACATAACCGTTGCCGTCCAGACCGATCACATTCTTTACATGGTACTTCATATGACAGGAACCGACCCGCTCTCCTTCCATGCCGATCCGCGCAATGGAGCGCATAGCGTCCATGAAGGATGCTTTGGTCCCCTCATCCATGAACTGGTCCGCAAGATACGCTGCCTTCTCGACTCCAAGACTGATCCGCGCCAGCCGGTCCGTCTCTTCCACGCCATGGACATTATTCGGAAGGAAATCACCCCATATAATATCATAGACGCTGTCTTTCAACTCCTGGCTCTTGCCCCTCAGGGCGTCCGTAATCGCATTGTCTATTCTTGCATATCCTGTATGAAACGGTCTTACCGGCCCGCGTTCGATCACCACGGCGGACGGTTGCGCCGGCGCCGCAGCCGAATCGCTCTTGGGGAGCGCAAGCGGTTTTTCATTCATTGGTTTTACTGATGCAAAATTCTTCCTGATCTGCTCTAACTGAGCAGAAGTAATCATATCCTTCCACGGCGTGATCGGCTGCAATCCCCCCGAATGAAAACAAGTGCATTTGCTCATAGATACGGCCCCCTTCTGTCATGTATCAAAACATTGAATATTCTATATATAGTATATCGGCCGATTATCCCTCATAGTTAAGGTAATTTGGCATTCAGCCAGTTTTTACGTGCTTCCATAAGCAATTCGAAGATGTTGAACTTTTCCGTATTTTCCTCTGATGACAGCAGACCGTCCTTGATCCTCTCAGCCATTCTCTCCGTGTCATCATAAGCTTCTGATATCTCCATTCCGGCACGCTTCGCCTCGATCTGACGCATCTTCTCCTTATATTCCGGCATGATTTTTTCAATCGTTCTTGCAGTGTCGATCATGGCATTCGCACGGTTCTCTACATCTTTTGACGCCTTCTCGTATGCTTTGTCAAGCCGGGCAAGCTCTTCTTCCATTGTAAGCTTATGGAAACGGTAATTCTTTCCTTCCAGCTCGAACTCAATATAATCGGCTCCTTCGTCGAAATCCTGCGTCCATACTTCCCTTGTGCCGTTCTCATATCCCGAGACAATATCCTGATAGACGTCCTGATACGCTTTCGCAAGGCTGTTTGTATACATATCCACTATATGCTCATATATATCTTTTTCAGGAGCCTTACCCTTCTCATATGCCTCGTTAAGATATCCCATATATGTTCCCCAAAGCTCTGATTCCACTGTCGGCTTATGGAAATCGTCGTCAGAATTGTCAATGATATGCCAGTATTCGGCATCATCCTCCCATAGCTTTTTCAATTCTGCTTTTTCACCTGAGATCACGGCGTTGGTGCCGTTTTCAACCTGATATAGAAAATTATCCAGTCCTTCCTGCCTTATTTCTATCTGATTCACAAGATTCTGAAGCCTGACGGCTGCTTTGCCCATCGGCGATATTGACGCAATATCTGTACGGATCGGGGATTTTTGCTCTTCCTTTTCTGATGTATTGCGCTGAACGCTTTGGTTTAATGCGTTTACGTGAAAAAGATTCGTTGTCTGTCCGATGTTGATACGCATAATTACCTCCTGATTCTGAAACTCCCCAGTGATGCATCGTTGTTATCTGTTAATATTCCTAATTATACCAGAAGATAATTCCTGACACAAGAATATGAACTCGAGTGGTTTATTTTCTGGCGTAAATGGTTTTATCCTCTTAGATCCAATCTGGTTCCCAAGACTGTCTCCGATATTGGTTCGGCGCTGAATTCATCTGCTGTCTCAGTATTTAGGATGTCACTTCGTGTTTCTTCTTGTTCATTTTCATAAGACTGACAGGCTTTCTTAGCAGTTTCGTCATTCTTCTTCAAAGCCTTTTCTTTCAATTGTTCTTCCATCTCTGATTTTTCCTGGTGTCTTGCCGCTTCCTGTGACTTCTTCAATTCCTCACTTGCCTTGGTTAAGGCGTCATCTGCCTTATTCAGCTCATCTTTGCCGTACTTTCCGGCACGCTCTATCAACTCAAGATCCGGGTCTTGTTTTCTGAGTTCTCTTGATACCATATTCATCGGCTTTGTTGCTGCTCTTGCGCTGGAATCTGCCGACATCAACGCGTAACTCAAACCGCTTGATATTATATTTGCCAATTTCATTACCTCCTACATCATTTTGAAAATTATTGTCGAAATATATTGATCGCTGTTTTGATATGGAATTTGCAATACTTTGTCCATCCCGCCAAAATCTACATGAATAAGATTACCTCTTCCGCCGAATCCCGGCAGCTTTTCATATCCCCCAAAGAGAATCCAGAAGTCAGTTTCTTCTATGCCATATTCATTCAAAATAAACTCCATCTCTTTTCGGTTGATAAAAACATTCTCTTCATTTGCTGAGATTGCCTTTCTCAGCATTTTACTGTCCTTTAAAATGACCGTTTTTCCTATGTCATTCATCAGAACCATATCATAGTCTTTTCTATAACGCGGAAAAGAGTTTTCCCTTATTGCACAAAATATCCCTGCTAATACTGAGAGACAGCACATATATATAACGCAAAGCTTCCATTTTTTGTAAGGATTATGATCTGCGATCTTCATGATCCGCTGCTTCGTATTTCTATAATCCTGGTCCCCTGTAAATGTTGCTTCGGCATCAACCCTTCCTGGCTGTAGAATTTTTATAGATTTCAATAGTATATTTCCGTATTCATAAGCACATCTTTGGCTCTGCTGTATTGTAACTCTATCGCAGATATCTTCCATATCAGATCTAAATTCTTTCGTACAAACGGCCAGGAATAAATTAGGCCATAAAAGAATCCTCATTACATCCCAGAAGAAATACTTCCACAAATGTCCTAATCTGATATGTATCCTTTCATGAAGCAGGATCAGTTCCAATTCCTCTGTCTTAAAACGCTCCAGCATGATCTGCGGAATCACAAGCTTAGCATGGATCAGTCCTGCGGTAAAAGGCGTGACTGTCATCTCATTGATCAGAATTTTTTGTCCGCAGACACAGTCTTCCTTCATATTCTGCAGCATCCTGTGAACTTCTCTGCGCTTATGGAGCATACATCCTGCGGCAACGAACATGCACAATATATATCCGTATCCTACCGGACGGCAGATCATACAAATATCATTCCACCATATAAACAAACTGCAAATCTGACTACTGTAATCATAAAACAGATCAAGCTTCCCCATAAAGGGAACAACAAACAATATTCCCCAAATCATCCCCCTTAAAAAAATTGCTTTCTTCAAAAGAGTTCTTCGCAGCACAACTACCAAAACCGATACAGGAAATGAAAGCATAGCGCATCGTCCTAATAATATAGCAAAATAAATACTGGAATCCGCTAACAAGATTACTGCTTCGGTAATCCGCCACCATATCTGCTGAATCATTTTCTGACTTTTCCTTTGCTGTTTTCAAGAATTTCCTCCAATTCGCTGATCTGTTCATCGGATAATGCAATGCTTTGTATCAGCGAGGCCAGAGCAGCAGTCTTATTACCTGAAAAATAACTGTTTACAAACTTCTGACTTTTACTCTTTAAACATTCTTCTCTTGTTTTCAGCGCTGTATATTGATATACTCGGGCGTCTTTTTCATCATGCGTATAGTCCAAGATTCCTTTTTGGCATAAGCGATTCATTAATACCCGAACCATTTTGGGAGTCATATCTAATTTCCCTTGAAGCTTTTGAATCACTGTTGACGATGTCAAAGGCGTCTCGTTCTCCCAGAACACTTCCATAATGATCCATTCACTTTCACTTGGCGTTATACAATCATTTTTCACTGTATCACCTCATTTCTAAAAAATACATAAATCTTGTTACATGATATATATCGGATAACACCTGTTAATTGATAACATATGTTTTCTAATTTTAGAAAAAAAGAAAAAGGCAGTCATTAACTACCTTTACCCTTGTTACGATCAGCAGATACAAGCTTAAGCATCTAGTACACCGAATAATAAGTAACCAGCCATATAACTTGCCTGATTTTCCATCTGCGTCGTTGTTGTCAATCGGCGTAGCGCCCACTACGCCTCATTCCTCCGCCTTGCATATGAAAAATCATTCTGCGTTATATGGCTAGGAACTTATTATTCGGTGTACTAGGACAACGGAAACATGGCATTTAGCGTAAAATCTGTTCCGCTCTGAAGATCAAGCACTCCTTCATACCGCTCAACGATCGTTCGGATATTCTGCAGGCCGATGCCGCTCACAGGGATCTGTTTGGAAGATAAGAATCTGCCCCCGTGCCGTTTAACCGGCAGATAGGCGCTGTTTATGATTTCAAATACCCAGTAATTAGGGTGTATCTGTGATCTCATTCGTATCCGTCCGGGCGGATATCCGGCCGCAGTACCCCGTTGGCAGGCTTCTATCGCATTGTCCAGTGCATTTGCCAATAGACAGCAAAGATCGACAGGCGCAATCTTCTCCTCCCCCGGAACCCTCATTTGTATCGATATGTCGATTCCCATTTTTTTTGCCTGTCTGTATTTGGGATTTAACAGAGCGTCAGCAAAAATAGAGCCTGTCTGTATGACAGACTCCCCTTCTTCTATGCTGACATTCCATTGTTCCAGATAATGTCTGGCTTCTTCTATGTTCTCATTTGTTAAGAGCTGCGCAAGACATAAGCTGTGATTTCTCATATCATGCCGAATCTTTATAAGCTGCTCATATTGTTCTTTTGAGGTCTCGAGCTGCTGCCTTAGCATCTGGTGCTGCTGTTTTGCCAGGCTCTCTACCAGCCGCCGTTCCAGCATAATAATGCAGCAGACGTTAAGGACCTCGCCGCCTAGTGCGATCAGGCTATGAGGGACGGCAACTATACACACATATTCTGTGTCCCAATCGTTCACCTGGAAAAATGTCATAGCCGTCATGCTGACCGTCACACAGATAAATGTAACGATACATACAAGGTAGATGCCGTCGCGGTCCTCAAAATCACGCTTAAGCAGATGAAGCTTTCTTTTTAAGATTTCCATCATGAATATAGACGCAATGCATGATGCCAGATCAACCGATCTCATTATGAAGTCAAAATTGATCTCCTGTCCGTTCAGAATTGCTATCGACTGGAAAAGCGGAAATAATACGGCGCTTGCCACTTCATGAATCGCATATATCCAAAGCGTAAAAAAGCTCCTTTTTATTGCGCTTCCATGGAACAGCAGCGTATTCAGTGCAAGCGCGCAGGCGCACAGATAGATCATATTGCCCCACACGGTTCCGGCAATACCGTACCATACATTGATGTGTCCGTACAGCCAGGTTCCCAGATAATACCACAGAAAAGTATAACGGTACTTCGTTCCAAGCATTTCCTTTAAAAAGAGATATTGATAAACAACAAGAATACTTCCAAGGCTCGTTGTCCATACCGCCAAACTGATCAAAAGACATCCCCCCGGTTTTTCAAATAATACATAAATGCCAGGCCGAATGCCTGATACCTGCGTCTGGATAAGGGCAGAACCTCTTCATTGTCTAACCAGATTTCCTCTTTTTTATAGTGCTGCACATGGTCAAAATTAACAATATAACTCCGGTGGCAGCGGAAAAATGTATCCGGCAGCGTCGGTTCTAATTCATCTAATTTCCCATAATACGGAAGGAACTCTCCATTCTTATGCAGATGGATTTTCCTGTTCATGGCCTCCAGATACAAGATCTGTCCGAAAGGAATCCTTATCACCGCCGTCCCCTGGCGGATGGCAAGCATATGTTCGTATTCCCCTTTAAGAGAAGAACAGAGCTGCCAGAGTATGGTTTCCAGCTTTTTTATATCCACAGGTTTTACCAGATAATGAAATGCCTGAACATCATATGCATCGATGGCATATTGCCGGTGCGCCGTAATAAAGATCAGTTTGCTCTCATCTCCTCTTGCACGCAGCTTCTTTGCCAGCGTAAGCCCGTTAAGGGGCTTCATGGCAATATCAAGAAATACGATATCGAACGTTCCGCGCGAAAGGAGTACGTTTCCATTTGTATATGCCTCGATGCTGAATATAATAGAATGCTTGTTCAATATATTTTTAATATGGCCTGTTAGCCGTTCCAAAAGAATCTGCTCATCTTCGCAAACCGCAATCCGAATCACGTTAATTTACTCCCTTTCCTGCCCGCTGTAATAGCTTCTATTATAGTGAAAAGCTGCCGCGGATACAAGGGTATTGACTAAATGGTCTGTTTTTTGATGTGAACGGATCGCTTATCTGCAGTTAAATACTTCTATATGATGCCGCACATTCTCGTATGTTCCCTGCACCATAGCCTCATTCAGCTTGAAGTAATTATGCGCTCCTTCCGTCTGGAAATACTCTTCGGCCCTCTTCGTCAGCTGATTGAAACTGGCCGTCGCAATATTGACCTTCACGATTCCAAGAGAGATTGCGCGTCTGAAATCATCGTCTGTGATCCCGCTTCCGCCGTGCAGGACGAGAGGTACTTCCGTCCTTTTCTCGATCTCTTCCAACACGTCGAACGCAAGTGTTGGCGCTACCGGATAATTCCCATGGGCATTCCCGATGGCAACCGCCAGCGCATCGATTCCGGTGCGCTCACAGAATACCTTCGCGTCTTCAGGATCCGTACAGCGGATTCCGTGGTCTTCACTTCCGTCTTCGCTCCCGCCTACCAGGCCAAGCTCCGCCTCCACGGTAGCGCCGTATCCCTTCGCAAGCTCCGCTACCTCCTTCGTACGCTCGATATTCTCCTCGAAAGAATAGTTCGAGCTGTCGAACATGACGGAGGTAAATCCAAGTTCCAGCGCCTTTTTCACCGTTTCGACGGTGAGACCGTGATCCAGATGAACCGCTACATCCACCTTCGCTTCCTTTGCAGCCTGGACCATCATCGGACCCATCAGCGCAAGGGGCGAATGAGGAAGCCGCACCTCTGCGATCTGAAGGATGATCGGAGTATTCATCTCTTCCGCCGCCTGAACGGCGCCTTTGACCATCTCCATATTTCCCACACTGAATGCGCCGACGCCTCTGCGTTCCTTACTTGCCTGCTCTAACAGTTTTTTCATTGTTACCAAAGCCATTTTTCTTCTCCTCCTTATAACTGTTGACACTTACTCTTTTATGTTTTGACTGGTTTAATTCCTTTCCAAGAAGCACCATGCAGATCAGTGCAAGCGCTGCGAATGCCGCTCCGATCGCAAATACTGCCTGCATCCCGTATCCTTTCCCGGTAACCACGCCTGTGATCACAGGCGCGCCGAAGGTTGCGATCACGATTCCGAACATGACATATCCGTAGTTCTCTCCGGCATGTTCCATCCCGAAGATGGAGCTTGTAAATGACGGAAAACTGCCCATGATTCCGCCGTAACATCCATACATGACGATGATCGCCGCCGTAGCCGCGTAAGAGCGTGAATTGACGAGAACCAGCATTGCCGCGGCAGATATGACAAGTACGCCTTTGATGCAGACGATCCTCCCGATCTTGTCTGCAAGCGTAGGAAGGATCAGCCTGGTCGCCGCATTCATAACCGAACCAAGCATAACCGCGCTCACCGCGACCGACGCCGGAATACCGATGCCGATCTGATAGGTCTGGGATACCGGAGACAGCATAAAATAAGCGATCAGCCCGAACAGCATCGTTCCAAGCAGAAGGTAAAAGCTCCTGGTCCTCATCATTTCAAACGAGGTATATTGACGGCCGGCCGACGCTTCATGACTTGCGTTCCCTGATCGGATCGTCTCTTCTCTGACGTCTGATTCCGGAAGGCAGAAGAAGACGCTGCATAATATCCAGGATACGGCAATGGCCGCGCCTATGACCAGAAACGCCGTTCTCGGCCCTCCTGCCTCCAGAAGCTTTCTGCTTGCCGGAGCAAGGAAGAAGCCGCACAGTCCATTGGCCGTCACCACAATGCCGGAGGCAAAACCAGTGCGCCCCGGAAACCATTTCTGTGCTGTGGATATGACAGATGTGTAGATCATTCCCTGACCGAATCCCTGCATGACCCCATATGTCAGATAGATCGGTATGGGCGACGGAATGATCAGAAAGGCGGACAGCAGGATCCCTATTGAAAAGATACCTCCTCCAAGGAATGCCGCCATCCTTGGATTATACTGATCCTGAAGCCTTCCGCCGATTATATTTCCAAAGACGAACGCGCACAGCGCCAGATAAAAGCACATGGATGCCTGTCCCTGTGTCCATCCGGCCTGTTCCATCACATATGGCTGATAGATGGACCATACATGGGGAAATCCGGTAAAAAAGATTGCAAACGCGCCGGATGCCATCATTAAAATTCTCTTTTTCTTCTGTGTTCCTGTAAGTATCATGTCTTTCATTCCAATCCTATTTCATTTCTTTTTCCGTTATAAACTGCCTGATAATGAATACCGGCCCGGCCTTATATAGACCGGACCGGCTGTATTCTTATAACAAACGTACTGTTAGATCGTTCCATCCCATGTAGACACTTCGATGGTCTTCTTCTCTTCCTCGTCGAACCAGTGTGTGGTCACAGTCTTTGACTCGGTAAAGAAGCGGTAAGCATCCTTGCCCAGACAGTGGAGATCTCCGAAGAAGGAATCCTTGTGGCCGGAGAATGGGAAGAATCCGATCGGAACCGGAACGCCTACGTTTACGCCGACCATACCGCCGTCCGTATATCTCGTGAACTGGCGTGCAAAGTATCCGCTCTGCGTATAGATCACGGAACCATTTGCATATGGATTCTCATTCATCATAGCAAGACCTTCTTCAAAGTCTTTGCAGCGTTTTACAGTGAGGACCGGAGCAAAGATCTCCTCGCGTCCGATGCTCATCTCCTGTGTCACGTGATCAAAGATCGTCGGAGCCACAAAGTAACCGTTCTTCATATCTTCCGGCAATTCCGGGTTACGTCCGTCAAGTACTAGCTTCGCGCCTTCGTCGATTCCCTTCTGGATATCGCGGAGCACTTCCTGATAATGCTTCTCATATGTGATCGGTCCAATAGTCTTCACGCCCTTTGCATGGGATCTGTCATAAGCCTTGGTCGGGATCACCTGTTTTGCCTGTCTTACAAGTTCCTCAACAAATTTGTCTGCAATTGCTTCCTCAACGACGATACAGCTAAGCGCCATACATCTCTGTCCTGCACATCCAAATGCAGAATTGATCACGCCTGCAACGGTTCTTTCAAGCGCACAGTCTGCCATTACCAGCGCGTGATTCTTCGCCTGACAGAGAGCCTGCACACGCTTGCCGTTCGCCGCGCCTCTCTGGTAAACGGATTTGCCTACCGGAGTAGAACCTACGAAAGAAATTCCTCTGATATCCTTATGGTTCAGGAGCAGGTCAACCTCGTTCCTTGAGCAGGTGATCACGTTGATAACGCCGTCCGGCACGCCTGCTTCCTTGTAGATCGCGGCAAGCTTAAGCGCCGTCCTTGGTGTCAGGGAAGCCGCCTTAAGCACCATGGTATTACCGGTTGCGATACAGGTAGGAGCCATCCATCCAAACGGGATCATAGCCGGGAAGTTTACAGGTGCGATCCCTGCAAATACGCCAAGCGGCTCGCGGTATTTTACAGTGTCATATCCGCGGGAAGCATCCATCATGGATTCGCCCATCATCAGAGACGTAACCTGTGTTGCAAGCTCTGTTCCTTCCTTCGCCTTTGCAACGTCGCCGTCAGCCTCGCCCCAGGTCTTGCCGTTCTCTTCTGCTACCGTGTAGGTCAGCTCCTCATAGTCGCGGATGATCAGTTCGCGGATCTTGTACATGATCTGCGCTCTCTTGATCGCAGGAGTGCCGCTCCATCCCGGGAATGCAGCCTTTGCAGCCTGAACCGCAGCCTCTACCTCTTCTGTCGTACAGCAGGGAGCCTGTCCGGTGATCTCTCCGGTAGACGGATTGTGGAGGTCATACCACACGTCTGTCTTGGATTCAACAAATTCGCCGTTGATAAATACTTTTAATTTTTCCATGCTTGTTCTCCTTTATATGATATTTTATATTTTTATACATTTTCAATCACAAATAATTTCTGTTCCCGGTATAATCTGAATCAATATTGTACTACCCTTCAAAGATTTCCACCTTCTGAAATTCTTTTAGAAAATCCTCATAATTATGAATCGTATCTCTTTTTGTATCTTAATTTTCCAGCTATACGGGTATCCCGGTGCATTTACCTTCTGCGTATTGCTTCATACATACATCCGTACATCAGAAATTCGCGTCATGCATCCATGTATATCTCTCATCCTCGCAGCGGTCCGTCTGAAGCCACAGATTACCGTCGATATGGCGGATCATCCAGCAGGTATACATCTGGAATCCCGGCGCAACAGCCTGCGGATGAAGCTCTCCGCCTGGTATCGCAGAAAAGCTGTTGTTCACGCTCTTAAATACCTGGTCGCCCACGAAGCTTGCTCCGAAACCTTCCGGCCGGTCGAATTTGAACAGGTACGTCTCCGGCTGCGGATGTCTGTGCGGAAGATACCCCGACCAGTTTCCTCTGTCATTCAAGACCTCGCCAAGTACCATGTTGGATTCCGGTGAAATGTCATGGTCAAAGATGGTATTCACGCGGCGCTTTGCCACGTTACCGAATTTGCCTACGCTTGAGTATCCCCACGGAGCATCCTCTGGGGCATACAGCCGGCTTGCAAATGTCTTGTCATTGTGCGTGCACTGTACCAGGATCTCGGTCTCGGCGTTGGCTGTCACTTCCACTTCCACGCCCGTACTTACATGAACGCACCATGGCCCTTCTGTAAATACGTCCTTTCTGGTAACGGTCTCCTTCTTATCTTCCCATGCGAAGTTAAGATCTCCTGACAGGAGAAGGACCGCAGTCTCTTCTCCGTCTCTTTGAAACTTCCTTACTTCGCCCGCTTTCATCCGATATACACGGATATCCATCATCATTGCTTTATATTCATTGTCATAAGTGGTAAGGATCATCTCGCCCTTATCATCAAACTCTGGATAGCCAAATACTTTGCTCATCTGATGCCATGCCTCCTTCTATATTTTCCTGCCTGCTGATCTTAATAATCTCTGGCTGCTTCTCTGCCTGTCTTAACACCTTCCCATGCTGCTCTGACAGACTCCTTCTCCGATACATCCGCAAGACCTACGTTCCACCAGGACTCATATCCGTCCGTCATGGTCTTTGGAATGACCTTCAGATCGAAGAGACAAGCGATCTCCTGCTTCTTCGCATCTTCAAGCGCCGCTTCCAGTTCAGCGATAGTCTTACAGGTATAGGACTTAAGGCCGTAACCTTCTGCAACCTTGGCATAGTCAACCGGAATCAGATCTCCGCAAGGCTTCTTGCCGTCCGTGTAACGGAACTCTGTCGCAAGGCTTCCGATTCCGTGGTTCATCTCCAGATTATTGATACAGCCGAATCCACAGTTATCGAATACCAGGATATTTACCTTCTTCCGCTCCTGCATGATGGTCATGATCTCGCTGTGGAGCATCTGGAAGCTGGAATCTCCCACTACACAGTAGACTTCATTGTCCGGCTCCGCAAACTTCACGCCGAGAGTTGCCGCCACCTCGTATCCCATACAGGAATATCCATATTCTGCATGATAACCGCCGCGCTTATCTGTGGTCCATACCCTCTGCATACAGCTTGGAAGGGAACCGCCTGCCGTGATGATCGTCGCATCCTCGTCGATGACTCTGCGGATCGCCGCAAGCGCAGCCGTCTGTGTGATCTTTCCGTCTGTAAGCTTCACGAATTCCGGGATCGTCCTTGGATCTCTTGCCTTGATCATCGGCTCGAAGTCGTCCCCGGTGTACTCGATGGCGCCAAGTCTTGCCATCTCCTTATCCCATGCGCCCTTCGCTTCCTCGATCTCTCCTGCGTAAGCAGATACATAACCTCTGGCGCGAAGCTTCTCTGACAGCGCCGTTACCGTCGCCTTCGCGTCGCCCACAGCCTTCACTGCATCCATCTTATATGCGTGGTATCTGGAATTATTAATAGTAACAAATTTCACATTCTCATCTTTAAACAGCCACTTGGAGCTGGTCGTAAAATCAGACAGTCTGGAACCGATGGCGATCACTACGTCCGCGTCCTTTGCGATCACGTTGGATGCATATGTACCGGTCACACCGATTCCGCCCAGGCAGTATGGATGGCTTGACTTACATGCGCTCTTTCCTCCCTGGCTCTCTCCGAACGGAATCTTGAATTCCTCACAGAACTGCTCTACAACCTCTCCTGCCTCTGAGAAGCGTACTCCGCCTCCTACGATCACCAGCGGTTTCTTCGCTCCCGCAATGATCTCGGCGATGTCTTCTAATTCCTCTTCTACCGCTACAGGTCTTGTGATCCTGTGCACTCTCTTCTCGAAGAAATATTCCGGGAAATCATAGGACTCGCCCTCTACATCCTGGCAAAGACCGATACAGCAGGCTCCCGTCTCCGCCGGATCCGTCAGGACACGCATGGCATTGATGAGCGCCGTCATGATCATCTCCGGTCTTGTGATCCTGTCCCAGTATTTGCACACTGGCTTGAACGCATCGTTGGTGGTCGTTGCAAGGCTGTTGCTCTGCTCTAACTGCTGAAGCACCGGATCCGGCTGGCGTGATGCAAAGGTATCCGCCGGGAACACCAGAAGCGGAATGTTATTTACCGTTGCGGTGGCACATGCCGTTACCATATTCGCCGCGCCGGGGCCTACAGAGGATGCGCAAGGGATGATCCTTCTGCGGTTGCTCTGCTTCGCAAATGCTGTTGCCACATGGCACATACCCTGCTCGTTCCTTCCCTGGAGAACTCTTAAATTCCCCGGATTTGAGTCGAGCGCTTCTCCTAATCCTACTGCGATACCATGCCCGAATATGGTGAAGAATCCTTCTACAAACTTTGTCTCCTTGCCGTCCATGGAAACATACTGGTTATCCAGGAACTTCACAATTGCCTGTGCTACGGTCATTCTTACTGTTTTAACCATCTCTTTTCCTCTCCTTCTATCTCTTTTATTCCAAATATTAATCTGTCCTAAACTTAATATATTAATCTGCTCTATCTTCCGACAGATCTTGATTTTTAACTACCTATCTCCTGTCCGATCACAGATCTATCACTTAACTTCTCCAACATCTCACTAGTTCTAGATTATTCCTCACACTCTCTATACTCTTGCGATCATCTCGCCGAACTGTTCTTTCTCTTCCTTAATAAATGCGTGCACCGCATCCGGTCCCGGAAGGGAATCGGAACAATTGTTGCTTCTTACCATCATGGATGCTTCCGCAGAACCGAATTCCAGGCAGTCGATGATCTCCCATCCCTGATACAATCCATATAAGAAACCAGAACCATATCCGTCGCCGCCTCCAAAGCCTTTTCTTGCCGTTACCGGGAACGGTTTGATGCTGAACTTCTGTCCGTCACAGGTGTATGCCGTCGATCCCTTCATACCATGCTTAATCACAACGATCTTCGCATTGTAACCCTGCCACAGCGCAGCGCTCTCCTCGTCTGTCATGCCGGGTTTGATTAATTTCTCCGTCAGGTCAAACTCTTCTCTGGAGCCCATGATGATGTCCGCTTCCTTTGCTACGATAGAATAGTAGATGGAGATCTCATCACTGTTCTTCCAATTGTATTCCCTGTAGTCGATATCGAAGATCACCTTCGTGTCATTCTTCTTCGCCAGCATCACTGCCTTGATCGCCGCCTCCCTTGACGGGCTCTCCGAAAGAGCCGTACCGGAGATCAGGATAGCCTTCGCATTCTTGATGTACTCTTCGTCGATGTCGTCCACATGGAGCTGTAAGTCAGCGATGCAGTTGCGGTACATCAGGATACTGCTCTCCTTCGGAGATAACATCTCGGTAAATGTAAGCCCTAACTTCTCGCCGTTGGTGCATCTGGTGATGTGTGAAGTGTCGATCCCCTGCTCGTCAAAATAATCCACTACATAATCTCCGAACTGATCGTCGGATACCTTGCCAAGGAAGCCTGCCTTCATGCCGTGGCGGGTAACGCCTACTGCAATATTCGCCGGTGAACCTCCCACAAACTTCTCAAACATATGTACCTTCTTCAATGGCTTGAACTCTTCCTTCACCTGGTCGTTGTAAGCCGGGTTGAAATCAATTGCCACCCTTCCCAACAATACCAGATCCATCGGTCTGGATGAATCGAACTCTACATATTTCATCTTTGCTTCCTCCATTCTCTGCGTGCTATTTTTATTTGCGTGCTTTATTGCGTGTTTATTTGATGTCTATACAATAGCACGCGTGTGCGAAAATTTCAAGTATTATTTTCAAGATTTTGAAATTCCCATATTATGTACAAATATTGTGGTTTCTATTTGTATATTTCCTACAAACACACACAATCTATAGCACGCAAATAGCACGCCATTTCAAAGCAAACACTTTGGCTTTTCTATTAAGTGTGTTCTTGTCAAACAGGAGTAACTTAGGATATAATCAAATCAATCTATGGAGGTGAGCCTATGAAGAATTAGAGAAATGTATGGCAGGAGAATATTATGATTGTCATGATCTCGTCTTTTTAGTGCTCCATCCGATCAGAAATCAAACGAATGGATTGTCTGGTTCGTACCAGTGCTAGGAAAAAGTTCGACGGCGATGTGGGCGCATCGACTAGAACTTTTGACGACGCAATGGGCGGACCAGGCAGTTCAGGAGTTCGATTTCTGACCGGATGGCGACATCCTGAAGCAATTATTCGGAGGAATCGGCGCAAATGTGACTGTCGGATCGCCCTTTATCTGTGATTACGGGCGGAATATTTACATCGGAGATCATGTATCTGTGAATATGAACTGTACCTTTGTCGACTGTAACAAGATCACCATCGGCAACAACGTACTGATCGCATCAAACGTTCAGCTCTATACGGCAACGCATCCGGTAGAATTTGCCGAAAGATACATCCCGGACCTGGATTCCCAATCGGAAAAATTCCAGACCTATGCACTGCCTGTAGGCAATCCATGCCGTGTGATTCGGAAGATCAACGGCGATAAGTAATATTGTAAGATTCTAAGATTTTTTGAGCTTGACCGGAATCTGGATCTCTACGTGGCAGTAATCTTCCGCCTCGTTCCAGATCACATATTTCTCAATCGTCGCCATACATTTAACATACTTGCTGTTGGGCAGAAATTCCTGATTAATGCGTTTCCATACATTTCCAAGCACATGATCGGATATTCTGCCCTTTGCTTCAAAGATAAGCCACACAGCCGGCGGAAATGAAAAACTTTCGAAGCCTTCCGCCTCGCCACCCTCCCACTCTACCGCGCACATATAATCATTGCTTCCGTCCTCTCCAAACCCAAAGCAAAGACCTAAGTCAAAAAAACGACCGCTTAATTCCTGGATCCTGCCGTTGCTTCCGTCGCCTTTCACGACAGCCCATGTACCGCCGCCGTAAGGTGTGATCCTTCGTATCCCCAGAACCTTGAAAGCCTCCCGTTCCATGATCGTATATTCCATCTTCTCGACTCCCTTCATCACAATCTCAAAATGCAGACGGCAGTAAAATGTCAGCTTTACCTAGTTCATGCGCTCTGTCCAATCCATGTCTCCACCGCCTTTGTCAAATATTCTTAAATGAAGCCTTCCTGTGCCGTCTATATTCAGTGTAATATAAACCTCAGCATTTTTCCCGTCATTTTGCAGGTAAAAAATATCGGTTCTGACTGGATGAAATTTTATACCACAACTTCTAAAATCCGTTTTCCTTTATGGTTAATTTCTTTTATGCCAGCCTGTTTCTTTTTATTGAAATTAAAGCTCAGCAAGTATCCTTTATCTAAATGATAATATTCGAGATAATCAAACAACTGTTCTTCACCTCTTCGATTATACTCTTCCCCTCTCCATATTTTCATTTCTACAACATGCTGCTGTCCGAGATAGTCAATAACTACATCTGTCCGGCGCTGATTTCTGGTCTGCGCCTCTATATAATAATTTCCTTTTCCATTAATAATTGGTTTTAAATAAAGCAAGAAAAGACGGCGCCCGTTTTCTTCTTTAAACGTATCTGAACTATCTGCATAAACTTCTGTAAAATGCTGCATAAATTTTGCCATGACCACATCCATGTTCAAATAACCTTCCCGGATAAACTGATTCTTAATCTCGGACGCTGCTATATAAGATTTATTATCCAATAATTCCTCAGACAGGAAAAGATTATAGATTCTTGTCTCAAATATACGATTTGCAACAACAGCCTGTCCATTGCATTCTCCGAGAAATCCAAACATTCTTCCGATATCAATCGCATAATTGTCAGGATTGTAGGCAAAACTCTGCCCATAGAACAAGATTGCATACAGCATTTTCTTCAATTCCGGATAACCGGCAATCTGCTTTCGCATATCATCAAATAAAGTATTAGATTCATTCAACAAAATCTTTACAGCCTCCGCAATTCCTGCATCAGACCAGATATATTTTGTTGATTCAAATCCCGCTTTCCCTGCAATCTGTTCATCCAACAGCATACAGATTCTCGATACCATATCTTTGTACTTCATCAGGACGAAGTTTTTGTTTTAAATTCTTTATGTCATATACGCCTGCCAAAATAACCGAATGAAATATTGCAGTTTGCTTTCTCTCCAGATAATAGCTTCGAAGCAGCCCCAGAAAATCAAGAAAAACCTGGTTATTCGAAGCACTGTCTACCTCGTCGATGATCAATACTACAGGCTTCCTGGATGTTTCGCAAAGACTGCTGAGTAAATAAAACAAATCCGCCATATTTATCCTATGATCGGCGGCCGCTTTCTCCAACGCCTGGATATCCTCTTTAGCAAAACTGGAAATTTCCTGCTTTTTATTTTTAATGATCCGGACGATCATATTTGCAAACTCTCTGGAAAAAGTATGTTCATCATAAAAAACAGCCGAACTCATTCGCTGAAAATTCGTAGAAAGAACATTATATTCCTCTTTTAGATACTGTCTCAATGCCCATAGCGTTGTTGTTTTCCCATATTGTCTGGCACGGTTTATCACAAAATACTTCTGCTTATCAACCAGCTCCTTTATTCTTATCATACGTTCATCCAGATTGACCATATAATTTTCATCCGAATAACATGGTCCGTTTACATTAAAACATTTCTTCAATGTCTCACCTCCTAAAGTCATTCTTATTCAGCCTCATCTTTATACCCAATATTAAGTAAAGTTTATACCATAACTATAAATTAGACACACCGTTTTGACAACATATTTCTTAATATTATCCATCCGTCTGTCTATAATATCCCATATGAGTAAACATACCCAAACACTAATACTAACTTTCAGTGTTGCACCGGACGAAAGTATCATATATAATGATGTATGTAGATTATACAAGCAGGAGGATTTGGTTATGCCGCTTTCGTTTCGGTTGTTTTCAGTGGGTTTTTCACTTGTTTGTTTTGGAGTAGGGCTGTATGCTCTGGCATCCGGGATTTTAGGGAAAAAGATGAAAATACTTCCCTGTCTGATCTATACCATCTATTATCTGCTGGGAAATGCTTTGATACTCGCAGGCATGGTCAAAGCTTATATGCAGGCTGACGCATACGAGTATGAAAATGTATTCAATCTTTTGAATGGCACGATTGGGAATCTGCTGCATTCGACTGTGCTGGCGCTCGTACTGCGCCGTTTTTTGAGGACGGATTTCTGGCAGGGGCTGGCTGCCTCTTTTCTGGGAAATTTTA
Source organism: Lachnospiraceae bacterium (assembly GCA_910575835.1). GTDB lineage: Bacteria > Bacillota > Clostridia > Lachnospirales > Lachnospiraceae > Sporofaciens. Next base: position 106,411 of record CAJTGB010000007.1, read on the forward strand.
TTGCCTATACGGCAAATTCTGTCCTTCAGGAAGCGACATCTTATTACAGCCCAATATTCGGCGGAATGTATCTGTATACATTTATTACGATTTTTATTCCGTACCTGGCAGTGCTGCCGATCGCTGCAATTGTTGTGTGGATACTGAGAAAAAGCAGCTTCTACCGGTATTTTTCACATTTGTTTTCCAGAAGATCATGGGCGGCGGGAACGCTGCTTTTCAGCTTCCTGCTGATGTGTGTCTGGCAGGTATTGAACTGGCTGTATCCGGATACTGAGCCGGGCGTGGGTTATAGCATATTCTTTTTCGCGCTCATTGTAGCCGCCCTGTTCTGGGTGCAGTTCCTGGCCATGTATGCCGCGGGACAGGATAAGATCCGGGCGCAGGAGGAAACGATCGCACAGAATCAGGCACATATGGAGCTTTTGGAGGAGCTGCAGCAGGAGATACGCGCTTTCCGCCATGATTTTGCCAATCTGTTTTCCGGCCTGACCCTGCAGGCGCAGGAAGGTGATCTTGCGGGGATTCAGGAGTTTATGAGAAAGACCAGCAGCTATTTCGATGAAAAGCTGGGGCAGGAGATCCAGCAAATGGACGGTCTGAATCATATCACGCTCTATCCTTTGCGCAGCCTGTTGACCGCAAAGCTGGCGGATATGCGGAAAAGAGAGATCCATTCAGCGCTTGAGGTACTCTATCCGGTGGACAGCAAGGTTATGATGGAAACGGAAGATCTGCTCCGAAGCCTTGGAATCCTGATCGACAACGCGATGGAGGCCGCGCCTCAAATGGCCGGAACGGTGCGGATCGTTCTGCTTCAGGAAGAAAAAGAACTATATATCGCAGTTTCCAATAATTATGACAGAGCGCCGGAGCTGTCCGCACTTTCCCAAAAGGGCTATACCACAAAGGGGAAAGGCCGGGGGACAGGGCTTACGAGTTATCGGCGGATCGTGTCCAGGTGTAAGGGTTGTGTTGCGAGAACCTACTTAAAGGACGGCTATTTTGTGCAAGAGCTGAGACTTCCGGCGGCGTAGGAGGAGACAAATGATTCCGATTTATATATGTGATGATGAAAAGCCGGTGGCCGACCGGCTTGAACACATCATTTCGAATCAGATTACCATATTGAACGGAGATATGGGGCCTGTCCGCGAGGCGGATACGCCGGAAAGATTATTGGACCTGCAGACAAAGGATACCATACCGGCGGTATATTTCCTTGACATTGATTTTCCGGGCAGGATGAGCGGGCTGGAGCTGGCACAGAAGCTGAGACTCCACGATCCGCGGGGGTTCATTGTATTTATCACGGCGCATCATGATCTGGCTTTTGAAACCTTCCGGCTGCGGCTGGAAGCTCTGGATTATATCGTAAAAGGCGACTATAACGCAATGGCCGTCCGGGTGAGAGAATGTCTGACAAGCATACAGCAGCGGCTTGCCAGTGAACAGCCCAAACATGGCAGATATTGTACGATCCGGTTGTTTGATACCATCCGGCACATCCCGGTAGAAACGATCCTTTATTTCGAGGCTCTGGGATTTAAGCACACGCTCTGCCTGCATCTGGATAACGAACTGCTGGAATTTAACAGCAGTCTGGAGCATTTCGCGGAAGAATTGGGTGAGGATTTCTGGCGGTGTCACAGAGGATTTCTGGTAAACCGCAGCCGGATCCGGACTGTGGACCTGAAATGTCAGGCGGTCATTTTGGACAATGGAACGGAATGTCCCCTGTCCAGAAGAGCCAAAACAGAATACAATGCACAGAGAAAACGGGACGCAAAATAAGAGTGTGACCGTTCAAGCTGCAGCCGCACCCTGATCAATTACCGTTCGTGAAACCAAACGGACAATTCGCGTAAAAAATGAATAATTTGACCTTCTGTCTGTTATAGTGATTTCAAGATAACAAAACAACAGGAGGTATTCATTATGAAAACAAAATCAATCTTATCCAACCACGTGGTAATGCTGACGGCTCTTTTCCTGGCCTTTATGGGATATTTCCTTTCTATTTACAGAGGAAATATGAATAATGCTTCTAATTATTCCGGACTGATCATAGCTGCAAGCTGTCTGTATTCCGTAAACCCTATCTTCGGAGGCGAGCTGCCGGAAAACAAAGTCCTTCGTCTGCTGGCACGTCTCAATGGTCTTTTGCTGGTTGTCTGGTTTGTGATCATTATTGCACAGCTCTTCTTATAGAGGAGGATACACTGATGGATCATCACAGTGAAGATTTTGAAAGGATGAAAGCAGATTTACATGAAAAAGGCTATCAAGAAAAAGACGTTACGATCACGTCCGGGAAGGCCATGGTTTTCGGAACTCTTTGCGCGCTGCCGTTTGTAATCGTCTTCGGATTATTGTATCGTTTTTTGCTGATTGAAAGAGCATTTTTACTGGAGGTAAACGGGATCGCTTTTTACGTTATGTTTATAGCGATTATTGCGGTTTCTGTTGTCATACATGAATTATTACATGGGATAGGATGGGCAGTTGCCAGCGGGAAAGGCTGGAATGTCGTTCAGTTTAACATCAATGCAATGATGCCGAGCTGTGCCTGTAAAGCAGTATTAGCAAAAAGAGCATATCTGGCCGGCGTTCTGACACCTTTTATCGTATTGGGGTTCGGCAGTGTGCTTTTTATTTATATATATCCCGGTACGGTGTCATTATTGACTATGATGGTCAATTTTATTTCTGCCGGAGCGGATCTGATGATCGCATTTCAGGTGCTGAAGGAACGGGACGGTCTCATTGCGGACCATCCCACAGAAGCTGGTTATATCCACTTATATCGGGCTCCTCACGATGGGAAAACCTGCTTATGAGTCCGTCCATGAGTTTGATGACGATCCGGATGCTCAGGGAAAATAGCATTGTACCGGGAAATCAAGAGTAAGCCAATCCGATTTAGGATTGGCTTCTATAATATCCGGGGCTTTGACTTATTTCCAGATCACATTCGGCTCTTTTCTGGGCGCCGTTCTTACATAAGTCCTTGCCGGATAACCCAGCAGCATACAGGCTTTTACAGGTTTTCCTTCAATTCCAAGCCATTTCTTCACATCTTCATCTGCTTCTGCGATCCGGGCAAGATAACCGTTATACAGAACTCCCATTCCCAGGGAAACAGCCATACTCTCTATATTCTGCGCGGCCAGCCCAGCATCTAAAGGCCAGTCGGAAGTGATAAAAAGAACTGCCGGAGCATTGCGAAAGAGAAAGTCGTCCGCCAGATTCTCCTTCCTTCGCCGGTTAAACCGGATATAAGGTGCCAGTGCAGCGTCCTTAACTCCATCTCTTGCCTCTATTCCGTCAATATATCTCCACACCCTGTCTTTTAATTCATCCAGTTCATCCTGGACAAATACGAAATAACTGCCCTGGTTATTCACCGCCGTAGCCGTATAGCGTCCTGCCTGGGCAAGGAGTTCAAGCTTCCTGCGGGACACCTTCTCCTCCTGATAGCTTCGGATGCTGCGCCGGAATTTGATCGCATGCAGCACGTTATTCGGATCCAGTTTAAAACTGTCCTCCTGATATTCTTCCACGTCATCCATATCATAATCCGGGATCGAGACCGCGTTCTTCGGACAGACCGCAACGCAATGGCCGCACTGCAGGCACTCTCCCTTCACGGCCGCTTTTTCGCCTACCTTTATGTTCTGGGCAATACAGTCTTCTGCGCACAGACCGCATCCGACACATTTTTCGCAATTGATCTTAACCATACTATCCAACTCCTTTTCCTCTGATCGATTATATATATCAGGCATTTCTTCCAGATTTACCTATTGTATCATAATCTTTAATATCTGTCTCAATATTTTCCATAAATCTTGTGCGGCGGCGGAGTACCTCTTGTTTTTCTAATATCGCTGGTGTAAAATATAATTTGTATTTTATGTATAGAACTAAAATGTGAGGAGTTGATTTTCTATGATAATTAAGAATCGGCGCTGCATTGCAGCATTTCTTTCTGTATTGATGCTCCTGTTGATATTTCTGCTGTCCGGCTGCAAAAAAGCCTCCGGTGATGCTTCGGATAGCGGCGGCGCTCTCACCTGGGGAACCTGGGGCAGTTACGGCGGGCATCAGAAATTTTTAGAACTGGCAAAAGAAAAATATCCCGATATTGAACTGGAATTCATCTCTTATACCGGAAGCAACCGTACTGCCTACAGTTGGGAACAGATGCGGGCGGACGATATTCCCGACATCTTTATCACTTCCCAGATCTTTGATACGGATCTGGCGAAGGAACGACTGATCGATCTGTCCGGCTATCCTTTTATCGATGATTTTCCTACTTCCGTTCTGGATCAGGTATCCGTTGACGGAGGGATCTATCTCCTTCCCGTCAATTACGCCATGTACGGGATATTTTACAATAAGACGCTGATGGAGGAACACGGCTGGGAGATTCCTTCCGATTTTGCAGAACTGAAGTCCTTATGTGAGGAGATCCGCGGCGAAGGGCTGATTCCCGGCGTAATAGGCACGCGTCTTACCGGCGGTCCCTTTTCCGCCGTATTCAATCTTGCCAAGACCGACTGGCTCACAACCGTTGAGGGGGTTCAATGGGAACAGGACTTCCTTGCGGGAGATGCCGCGGCAAAGGGAATGTGGGAAGATACCATGGACCTCGCAGAGCAGTATATGGACATCGGCATGTTTCACACTGATAAAGAGGATCCAAGCAACCCGGAACTGATCCTCTCCTATCTTGGCGGCCGCAGATCCGTATTCTGTACGGCAGTACAGACTGTCAATATCACGGAATTGCCGGAGACCGGCGATAAGCTTGGCATGATGCCTTTTATCAGCGAAGACGGAAGCAAGAACATATACATGTACAACCCGACTTATTATTTTGGATTAAGCAGCCGTCTGGCCGAACCGGGGAATGAGAAGAAGCTTGAGGATGCGGTAAAGCTTCTCTCCCTGATTTATTCGAAGGAAGGGCAGGCAGCATTTGTTGACGAGGAGACTCCTTGTGTCATGAGCACTTTAAACAGTACCGCTGTCCCGGAAGATTCCATGATCAGCGACGCGCATGAGGCATTCCTGGACGGCCGTGCATTTCCTATGACTTATACAGGATGGGAACCAGTTCTTGCCGATATCGGGCAGGCTTACAAGGATTGGATGCGTACAGAGAACGGCATGGACAAAACAAAGTGTATTGCCCGGATGGATGAACTGATGCAGAACTATCTGAACCAGTCCGAACAGATTTATTTCTGTGAAAGCACGGCGGATTTCAGCCTGGAGGAGACCGGCAGGCTGGTGGGCGAAGCGCTTGGCAGCCAGTCCGGTGCGGATGCCGTCATGGTTCCCCTGGGCGGTTTTCATGAAGGCGGCATAGAGATCAATTCCGGCATTACCGGGAAGCTCTATGCGGGAATGATCAATCTTGATAAGGTAGCGACCATCTGTCCGGGTGTCGACGGGGAATATGCCATGATGACCATGACGGGATCCGAAGCAGAGGAACTGGCTAAGGCAGGCTTTGACGCGGCAGGCGACGGTAATCCGTTCCCTTATCTTCTGGTGACCCAAGGCGATACCGAACTAAAAGCCGATGAGAGCTATCAGATCGCGTTTCTAACGCAGGGATATACGGAAGAAACCGCAAAGGAATATTCTGCCCAGGTACATACCGGCTCTTTGAAGGAATTTCTGTATGCCTGGCTCAAAGAGCAGAAAACGGTTTCTCCTGGTAAAAATACCTGGAAATAAGTGTAAATGACAAGGCGATGACCTTATAAAAGGCTTTAGGAGAGCCTGTAAAAACGAAAGGGAAAAGTGACTGCTATGAGGAAAAAGAAATGGATAGTATGGTTTTTGGCAGGAGCCGTGATAATATCGCTTCTCGCCGGATGCGGCAGCGGCTTTGGCGAGGAAGCTGACGGCAGGAAGGATACGGTCACGGTCGCGTTCTGGAGCGACGAGCTCACCGAGAACTACGGACCGTACCTGCAAGAGAGTTTCCCGGATGTTAACTTTGAATTTTACGTGATCACAAACTCCACGGATTTCTACAAATTCAAGGAGAAGAACGGAAATCTTCCTGATATCCTTACGGTACGGCGTTTTTCCCTGGGAGACGTGGCTTCTTTTAAGGATTCTCTGATAGATCTGAGCGATTCCGAAGCGGCCGGCGCTTTTCACCAGTCATACCTGCGCAGTTATACATACAGCGACGGTACGGTGAACTGGCTTCCGGTATGTGCGGAGATCGACGGCATCATCGTCAATAAGCCGCTTCTGGAGGAATACAACATCAGCCTCCCTGCCAATTACCAGGAATTCAAAGAAGCCTGCGAAGCGCTGAAGAAGCATGGTATCCGTCCCTTCCGATCTAATTTTTCGGCGGACTACACCTGTATGGAGATTCTGCAGGGACTTTCGGTGCAGCGTTTGACATCTCAGGAAGGCCGGGAATGGCGGCAGCAATACGAAAGCGGGCAGACAGACCAGCTAAGCGAGGAGGTCTGGCTGCCGGTCTTTGAACGGCTGCGGGAATTTATCGAATACGCAGGAATCAATGCGTCCGACCTGGAATATGATACCGCAGAGGTATTCCGTGCGTTCCAGAAACATGAGACGGCTATGATACGGGGAACCAGCTCGGAAGCTACTCATTACGGAGTTGAAGAAGAATCTGTGATGATGCCCTACTACGGGGAAACCTCTGATGACAACTGGTATCTGACCTATCCTGCTTTTCAGGTGGCAGCCAGCGCAGCCGCCAAATCAGATCCCGCCCGCGAAGAACTGATCTATGATATTCTTAATGCCATGGTAGGGCCTGACGGACTCAGATATATTTCAACAGGTCAGGATATGATTGCATATACGAACGAGACCAAGCTTGCTCTCTCACCTGTAATGGAGCACATCCAGCCGTACATTGACAGCAACCGTCTGTATATCCGGCTGGCTTCCTCCGATATGTTTTCTATTTCCCAACAGGTGGTACAGGGAATGATCACAGGGGAATATCCTGATGCGCAGTCTGCTTTTTGTGCTTTTAATGAGTCGATGAAAGGAGAACCTGCATCGCCAAAGACGGCGGCCCATATAGATACCGGTTATTCCTATACCTTTGACCCGGACGGCGGCAGTCCTGCGGCATCTGCGGTCATGAATTCGGTGCGGGAAGAGTTAGGCACACAATTGCTGACAGGTCAGTCGATCAATGTCTCAGGGGATATCCATGCCGGAGATTATACCGAAGAAGAGCTTCGTTTCCTGACAATGGGAGAATCTATTGATATCCTTCTGTGCGAGATGACCGGCAGTCAGATGCACGATTACATGGACTACGTTCTTACTGAATCAGGGAAAAGAGGCTCGGTCATCAATGATTCTTCACTCTATGTATCCAGCGGTTTTGAGATGGAAGTCGGCAAGACGGACGCCGGTTATGATCTTAAAAAGCTGACCATAAAAGGAAAAGAACTAAAGCCTGAAAAAGTGTACTCCGTGGCTGTACTCGGCAACGAGGTTCTGATGCATAAGGAGGCCCTTAAGGCGGCGGGCATTACCAAGTATAAAAAGTCCGAGGCAGTCTATAAGCAGATTGTTGCGGACCGTCTGCTCAAAGGCCGGCAGCTTGCAGCGCCTACGGATTATATCACACTTCATTAATATAATTGATCCTAAATTATAGATCAGGAAAGCGAGGAAGACCGGATGAGACCCGACAGGAAAAAATATCATATAGCGTTTCCGGCGGTGCTGGCATTCTGCCTGCTTCTGTTTCTTCTGATCAGCGGCAGATATTTTGCGAACTATCTGCAGGCACAGATCTTTGAAGAACGCACGACACAGTTGAATGAGATCACTTCCCAGGTAAGAACGAACCTGGACAATGCACTGGACTCTCACTGGAATTATCTGACCGCAGCCGTCAACGCTCTTGAATATAAGGAGTTTGATACAGCCGACGGATTTATCAAGGATACGGAACAGCTCTTGGAAACGGATCATTACAGTTCCATATTCATGCTGCTGGACAGCCAGGGGAATTGTTACGACGCGCAGGGAAAGCATGGCGTCTGGACAGATCTGGACCGGATATCCGGCGGAGAAGCCCGCTATACCTTTATTACCGATTCCCGCATGTACGAGAGCAGCTATTGGGCTTTTGTACAGAAGCTTGATACGCCGATTATGGCCGGGGAGGATGCGGATACGATCTTCACCCATATCGTTCTTCTTAAGGATGTACACACCTTGACGGAGTATTATGACAGCGCTGCTTACGGCAACCACAGCGAAACCTATATCCTGAAAAGCAACGGAACCCGGATGCATGACAACACCTCCGAGGAAAATACCATTCAATCATATAATGTACTCAAAGTGCTGGAAGATATGAAAGGACAGCAATACTCTGATATCAGGAAGGCTCTTGGCAGTAAGGATCCGATCAGTACGAATTTCGAGTATGACGGTACGGAGTACTACTACTGCCTTACATCTCTGACAGACTACGACACTCTTCTGCTGTTTCTTATTCCGGCAGAATATGTGGCTTCCGGAACCGTGGATATGATGAGCGCCGTTATCAGGATGTTATTGATCCTGTTAGTCATTCTGATCGCATTGCTGATCCTTGTTGCCGTAACCATTACGAATCAGCAGAACAGCGCCCGCCTGTTCCGCCAGGAACAGGAGAATCTGCGCCGTCAGGAAGAGATGAACGCAAAACTGGAAGAATCCAACACCATGCTGGCCCGCTCCAAAGAAACGGCGGAACAGGCATTCAGGATCGCGGAAGAAGCCAACCGTGCCAAAAGCTCATTTCTGTCTAATATGAGCCACGATATACGGACTCCTATGAACGCTATCGTCGGTTTCTCCGCTCTTCTTTCCAGGGATGCGGAAAATTCTGAGAAGGTACGGGAATACACCCGCAAGATCACTTCTTCAAGCCAACATCTGCTTGGACTGATCAACGATATCCTGGATATCAGCAAGATAGAGGCCGGCAAAACGGTTCTGAACCTGTCAGATGAAAATATGGTGGAGATGATCGAGAATATTGATTCCATCATCCGTCCGCAGATGAAGGCCAAGGGTCATAGCTTTGAAGTATTAAACAAAGACTTAAAGCATGAGCAGGTCGTGATGGATAAGCTGCGCCTGAACCAGATCCTTCTGAATCTTTTGTCCAATGCAGTCAAATACACCCCAGAGGGCGGCCGCGTGACCTTCACTGTCCAGGAACTTGAACAATACGCCCGAAAACTGGCGCATTTCAGATTCATTGTGGCAGATAACGGCTATGGAATGAGCCCGGAATATGTCAAGAAGATCTTCCATGCATTTACCAGAGAGGAAGACAGCGTGACCAATAAGATACAGGGAACAGGGCTTGGAATGGCTATTACCAAGAATCTTCTGGATCTGATGGGCGGTAAGATCACTGTTGAGAGCGAGAAGGGAAAAGGCTCTGTTTTTACTGTGGACCTGGAACTTCAGATCAGCGATCAGGCGGTCAATCAGGACTTCTGGAAGAAAATAGGAATCACAAGGATCCTTGCTGTGGACGATGAAGAGGTGCTCTGTCAGAATATCCGAATGACCATGGAAGGAACCGGCGTCAGCGTGGACTGCGCGCTGGATGGACGGACGGCTGTAGATCTGGTAAAACGGTCCAAGCAGGAGGAACGCCCCTATCAAGTAGTTCTTATTGACTGGAAGATGCCGGTAATGGATGGGGTAGAAACAGCAAAACGTATCCGTCAGGAGACTTCCGGGGATATCCCGATCCTTATCCTGACCAGCTATGACTGGCCGGATATCAAAAATGAGGCAAGAGCTGCCGGCATAGACGCGTTCCTTGCAAAACCGTTCTTCCTTACCAGCTTCCGCCAGAAGCTAGATACCCTGCTTGCGCCGGATTCAGAGCCGGAGACGTCCAGTGAGCAGAGCGTGCTTGACGGGATGCATATTCTTGTGGCGGAGGACAATGAGATCAATGCGGAGATTCTTACGGAGCTTCTGGATATGGCCGGGGCTTCCTGCGAGATCTGTGAGAACGGGCGTATCGCAGTAGATACATTCGGGAAATCAAACCCGGGCCAGTATGATCTTGTACTTATGGATGTGCAGATGCCGGTAATGAACGGCTACGAAGCCACAAAGGCTCTCAGGGATCTGGGGCATCCTTTGGCGCTTACGATCCCGGTCATTGCCATGACGGCCAACGCGTTCGCCGAGGATATCCGCGAAGCGCTGGAAGCCGGGATGAACGCGCATGTAGCCAAACCGGTTGATATGACGGTACTGGAACAGACTGTCAGGGCGGTGTTGGAAGCAAAAGATGAGGAGGAGCTGTAGTTCGGATCATATATTATATTTTGTCTTGATATTGATATCCGTATACCTGTACTCCTCTTCCACCGGCTTTCCTTTCTGCAGGATATCTGCCAGGATCAGCGGCGGCTGATATCCCTGTACATACGCCTCCTGATCAATGAGGAAGTCCGCCACATCGTCTTTTAACGCCTGCCTGTTATTCGGAGTCAGGTCGTAGATCACGGTAAAGGGGCGTCTCTCCAGCTTCAGCTTCTCGTAGGCACGCTGAATCCCCTCCTGCCCTCCTGAAGCTACGAAGACCCCGTTGATCCCCGGCATACTCAGTATGGTATTCGTGATGATCCTATCGACTTCCTCCGAATCATCAAAGCTGCCCTGTACTCCCGCCAATTCAAGGTTCGGATAAGAATTCTTAAGTTCCTCCACGAATCCGTCCACCCGCTCATTGTTCACATGGTTGCTGAAGAATCCTGTGATCACAAGAACCTTCCCGGTTCCCCCCGTCAGCATTCCGAGAAGTCCGGCTGCCGTGCGTCCGCTCTTCTGGTTGTCCATTCCTACATAGCAGCTTCGTTTTGTTCCCACAAGGTCTGAGTTAAAAGTGACTACCGGTATCTTCTTCTCTTCGATCAGCCAGTTTAATTTGACGCGGATGCCCTCACAATCCACCGGCATCACGGCCAGCCCTTGAATACCTTCCCGCACCAGCGCGTCGATGGCGCCAAGCTGCTCTTCTTCGTCTACAGAGAAGCCTTCCCTGACTATCAGCTCGATTCCTTTCTCTTCCAATTCTTCTGCCGCCTGCCGGATTCCCCGGTTCACCTCCAGCATAAATGAAGATCTGGCAAGCTGCGTGACAACTCCGATCTTGATCTTCCCTTTCTGGGATGCAGACCTCTTCCTGTTCTTCGGAACATAGCCCATCTCATCCGCGATCTGTTTGATCTGTTTTGCAACTTTGGGGTCGATCCGCCCCCGGTTATTCAAAGCACGGTCTACGGTTCCTCTTGATACTCCTGCACGTTCTGCGATCTGCTGTATTGTTACTGCCATGATATTACTCCTAACTCTAAATCCTCTGATAAATTCTTTGATATATCATATATTAACATAAACTTAAAAAGCACGCAATATTTTGCGTGCTTTTTATAGGCTTTTACTTGTATACTAGTACACCGAAAAATAAGTTCCTAGCCTTTCCCTCTGATAAAAGGATTCAGCCAAAACGCGGCGAATAATTCCGCAACCATAAGACACCATATGACTGGTTCGCATACAATGACCGCAATGTAGTGAAACCTTGGAACGAGAACTGCCGTAAATATAATCTTGCCGAACAATTCGATCACGCTTGACAGGACCGGCAGAATCTTCTCTCCTATGGACTGCAGGGCCGTCCGGGTATTGTTAAGAAGACCCAGGATCACATAGCACGGGGAGACGATCCGAAGATACAGCATCCCGTTTTCAAGAACCTTCGTCTCGTCTGAGCCGGAGATCCACCGGATCATATAGGGTGCGAAGCTCCAGACCAGTACGGTGATAATCACCGTCAGGGCAGCCGTATACAGATAGGAATACTTCATAGATCTGCGAATCCGTTCCGGCTTACGCGCTCCGTAATTCTGAGATACGAATGTGTTGACCGTCTGCATCATAGCAATAGACGGGATCATGCAGAACTGATAGATCCTTCTGGCCGAAGTGTGCGCCGCAATGATCAGATATCCGAGTCCGTTAATGCCCGACTGAAGGATCACGCTTCCCGCCGATACAAAGCAGTTCATAAATCCCATGGATAAGCCCTGCGCGGTCATTTCCCTGTACAAACGCATATCCGCGTTGAAGTGTTCCTTTTTAGGAATAATCATTGGGACTGCCCTTGCGATGTAGACCAGGCAGAGACAGACAGAGATACTCTGCGCGATCACCGTAGCCTCTGCGGCGCCTTTAAGCCCCCGATGCAATATTGCGATAAACACATAGTCCAGCAGTATATTCGCAAGAGAAGAGATAATAAGGAATACAAGCGGCATAAGGCTGTTGCCTACAGCTCTCAGCATTCCTGCGCACAGGTTATACGCAAACATCACCAGTGTGAATCTTGTGATGACCGAGATATAACCGTATGCTTCACCTATTACCTCAGACGGCGTATGTAATATCCGAAGCAGCGGGATCATGATGATCTGCGACCAAATGGTGAGCGCCGCAACAACTGCCACGCCGATCACGACAGACGCTGCAACAGACTTTTTCAGCATCTTCTCATCTCCTGCCCCGTAACACCTTGCCGTTACGATCGCCAGACCGTTTCCGAATCCGAGCGCGAATCCAATCAGCAGATCATAGATCGGCACAACCGCTCCAATTGCAGCCAGGGCGGTCTCGCCCAGGGTTCGTCCGACGATCAGAGTGTCCACCGTGTTGTATAACTGCTGAAAAAGTATAGAAAAAAAGACCGGAATTGCAAAACGCAGCATCGGCATGAATATCGGGCCGTTCAGAAAGTCTTGCTTTGCTGTGATCTTCCTTATATTTGGTGCTTTTGATAATTCTCCCATTATTGCCTCCTGATTGCTTCTTTTTTGTCCAGACTTATTTTACCAAACAAGAGGTAAAAAGGGAACCTTAATCTAAACAGATGATCCGGCAAAAATATCTTGAACTCGTCTATAGCTGTATGTTAAAATAAGAAAAAGCATTTTTCTAAAGTTCAATTAAATCGGAATGTCTGATTCCATTTTATCTATAGCATATCAATGCATGGGATGTATCCCTGTCCTTTCAGAAAATTCATGCTTTTATCCCTAAATAAGCAGGAGCTTTTCTGAAATGGATTTGAAAAGCTCCTAACACAATAGAATAGGAGGTTTTAATAGAGATGGCAGAACCCGGGATTTATTATATAAAGGGAGACGTCATTCAAATCCAGATCATTGTAACCCGTAAATTATCTGAGATAGAGAATTTGTGGCTCAGAAGTCTCACAAACAAGCTGAAAAAAACCAAAAACGCCAAAAAACTGATAGAAGATTACAGAAAGCACACAGATAATAACCTATATAAATCTGTTCTGGAGACGATTATGCGTGCAAACCAGAAAACATTCGAGGAGGTAAACGGCATGAGCGATATATTTATGGAGATCGTACAGGAAAAATTTGACCGGAAACTGAAAGAGGAGACAGAAAAAGCGGTAGAAAAGGCTCAAAAGGAGACAGAGTTATTACTCCGAAAAAACTATATGACAGAACGCATCTCTTTGATCCAGAAAAAATATGCCAAGAAGAAGCCCTTATCTGTCATAGCTGATGAACTGGAGACGGAATCAGAAGAAATCCGTTTTATCTATAATGCAATTTCTGAGAATCCTGAAAAAACAGCCGATGAGATCTTTGATTTGGTTGATAAAACTCCATCCGTTAAGAAATCAAACTCCTGAACCGTCTTATTCGTACAACTGCCCCGCAAACTGCGGGGTCTGTACACTAAACTTTTCTCTCTCCTACATAGCGCATGGCAATCTCCACGATCAGAAAACCGAACGCGACCGCAAGGCAGGTCTGCGCCAGCAGAATGGTCTGGCCTGACGCCGCCTGATAGTCTGCCTGAACCAATCCATGCATCAGATAGAACAGCGTCGCCCCGGGTATCAACGGCATAATAGACGTTGTCAGGAATATGGTTGCCGGAGCGCGGTGAATTCTGGACATAAAATAAGCATACGCCGCAACAAAGGCCGCCCCCGCCATGACCGCCGCAAAATCATTACTGCAGAAATACTGTACTATCAGGTAACAGGCGCAATTGATCAATCCTCCGATTCCGGCATAAAAGGACTGTCTGACCGCCGCCTTGAATACCAGCGCGAATCCCATGCTTGCCACCCCGCAGGAGATCAACTGCACCGCGATACTCGGAGCGATATACATCTCATACATATCTCCTTTGAAGATCAGCATCGCAAGCCCCGTACCGCAGGCAATAGCAATTGCCCCCAGGCAGGCATTCATAATATTAATGATCCCGGATAAGTAGGCGCGCTTCAGTACGTCCCGGATCCCATTGGCAACTCCCAGCCCGCTGATCAGCACCATATTAAGTCCAAGCACGATTCGGTCAGGATGATGCCCAAGCCCCGCTTTCCCCAAAAGAAACGCGGCCGCCGAAGACAGGAATGCGAGCACAAGATTATATACCACAAGTCCATGTTCCTTCTTATCCAGAATATTCCCCAGATATACCTCCACAACCGCACAGATCACGGTCGCCACAAGGGCGTCCAGCCAGTCGCATCCAAAATACACTCCGAATCCGACACCTCCCAAGATAGCCGCCGTATACTGCAGATACCGGGGCTGCGGCTTACGGTTCAGCACTTCCGTATACCGCCTGCGGATCTCCTCCACAGACGGTCTCTCCCTACAGATCTGTCTGGACAGATTATTGAGATAATCCAGACGGTCATAATTGAATCCCGTCTTATGCACCCGTCTGATCTGCGTGATAAAGTGTCCGCCCCTTGGCTTGATCGTTGCCTGGATATCACTTTGGATCGCAAATACGCTGCACTGCTCCAGATCATAACTTTCAAGCATCCGGTACATGCTGTCCTCTGCCCGGTCTGTCTCCGCTCCGCTTTTGATCATCTCTTTGCCTATATTAATAATCTCGTTTAACAATAATTCGTAATCCACACCGCATTCCAACTTTCATTCTTTTCTCTCACTTTTGCGTGCTGTCATAGAATTATTATAACAACTAAGAAGTCAATTTTCCATAAGTATTTGTATTATTAAAATTCTCTTGCCTCAATAAACATAATCGAACACCGATAAGATATGCCAAGCAGCACTGTACAGATCAGAGCAAGTCCCGTCAGGGTGACTGCAGGGCTCATATCGGCAAGCCGGTCCAGCGCCGATATATAGTCGATCCCTAAAGCATCGCAGAGCTTCACTGCCGCATATATCGTTAAAGTGCCTCCTCCGAACAGTATCATAAGCGCCAGCCGGCTTCGCTCCGCCCCGAACTTCAAATGTATCGGTATCATAAGCACCAGCGTTACCACAACGATCAGGAGACTTATCGTCACCATCATTACCCATTCTTCTATGCAGAAATCTATCTTCCGAATCCTCGAAACCACTAATGCAAAGACGGTAACCAGAATGGTCCCCGGAATTGTCGTTGCAAAACTGAACAGGTACTTCTCTTTCACATAATCTCTCCGGCTGACCGGAAGGGCAAACAGATATCCCAAACCATTATCCTGATCGTCATAACTTATGGTTGACAGCGTCATTATGCCGAACATTACTGTGATATAAGCGATCACGAACGAATAATCCGTATAAGCTGACAAAAATACCGTCATCATGATCAGAACAACTGCGAAGAACTGTTTTTGTCCCTTCATCAATCCTAAATCCTTAATAAATAATGCTTTCATTTTCTTTCACCTCTTATCATTATCATGATCAATTCATCTATGGTTCCCTTCTCGACAGTAATGTCAGGGTAATTCTCCTGGTAGAACTGCCTCTGGTCGGTCAGACAGCTATAACCGAATTCTTCCTTCTTACAGCGCAGGATATGTTCAAGATCCAGTTTCTCATACTGCTCCTTGGTCACCTTAAGTATCCCGTAGACATCAAGCAGCACGTCCGTCTCTTCATAGAGTATGATCTTACCGTTATCGATCATATAGATATCGTCGCACAGTCCTTCCAAGTCGCTGGAAATGTGAGAACTGATCAGGATCGCCCGGCCCTCCTGCTCCATGTATGTCCGAAGCATGTCCAGAAGCTCGTCTCTTGCTATCACATCCAGTCCGGCCGTCGGCTCGTCTAAGATCAGAAGCTTCGCCTCATGGGTGAGCGCCGCAATCACCTGTAATTTGCGCTTCATTCCGGTAGAAAACTCCTTGATCTTCTTATTCAGGGGCAGCTGAAATTCTCTGCATTTTCTGCGGAATACTTCTTCCTGGAAATTCCGGTACAGATTCTTAAGCATCGGGATCAAATCCTGGATCGTCAAAAAACCGCTGAATCCCGAATCCGCCATAACAACTCCGATATCCTCCTTATCCTGAACCCCGATTTCAGAGATCGGCTTCCCGAATATCTCTATGCTGCCTCCATCCGTGCTGATCAACCCAAGAATAGCTTTGAACGTGGTGCTCTTTCCCGCCCCGTTCTTACCGATCAGCCCTGTCACACATCCCTCCTGCACATCTAAGGTGCAGTTCAGTTGAAATCCATTATAACTCTTCATTACTTTATTCAGTCTCAGCATCTTAAGCTCATCCTCCAATACAACTGTCAATCTTCCAATATAATCTCGAATAACGTCCGAATCTCCGCGTCCGTCAACCCGCAGCTCCTTCCCTTCCGTATCGCCCGCTCCAGATCAGCCTCCACTTCCTTCTTCTTCTCTTCCAGCATCAATCCCTGGCTGGTGAACGCAACGAAGCTTCCTTTCCCGTGTACCGTATTCACAAAACCTTCCTCATCCAGTACATCATACGCCTTCTTCACAGTCAGTGCGCTGACCTTCAGCTCCTTCGCCAATGTACGCACCGACGGGAGCATGGTGTCCTCCTTAAGTTCCCCATGCATAACCTTATTCTTAATCTGCTCCACAATCTGTTCGTAGATCGGCTGCATGGAAGAATGATTAACGATTAATTTCATTTCACCCCTCCTTCGATATAAACAGTATATAACAGTTTATATCTGTTGTCAACTGTTTTATACTGTTTATTTAATCAAAATTTCCCTGCAGCCATGGCTGACCGTCCCAATGCCCGGCAAGTGTGGTCAAGCTTCGCTGGACACACCGCCATAAAAAAAGCCATAGTCCGCGAAGCCACAGACTATAGCTTTTCAAGGCAATATTCAGTTATGTATTATAGCTCCCTCCAAACCTCTGCAATATCTATATCTGACGT
Organism: Lachnospiraceae bacterium; assembly: GCA_910575835.1. Classification (GTDB taxonomy): domain Bacteria; phylum Bacillota; class Clostridia; order Lachnospirales; family Lachnospiraceae; genus Sporofaciens. Next base: position 123,713 of record CAJTGB010000007.1, read on the forward strand.
AATCTCATTCATAATACGGCTGCTGTCCACCCGCATGACTTCACTGCCGTTCTTATCCATGGAAACAAACGCGGCAAACAGTACCAGGCACAGGAACAAACGGATTCCGAATGTCCCTGTGGGCAGCGACGGCTCATCCTCATAGATCTGATGATATGCAGCCTTATATCTGGGATGGACTGCCGGTACAGATCGTCTGTCGTTATACATCTCCCTGGTCTGTTCCAAAAGCCTTTGCCTTCTCTTCTCAGAATCATTCACACGCATCACCTCATCACAATATATGCGCGTCCTGTCCCGGATATGTAAGATCAGCGGTCCGCCAGTTCTTTGATGATGTCATCCCATGTGATTCCTTTTAAGGCCATCAGTACCATTGCATGATACAGAAAATCCGACAGCTCGTATTTGACCTCCTCTGAATTAGGGTTCTTCGCCGCGATCACGACCTCCGTGGCCTCTTCTCCTATCTTCTTTAAGATCTTATCGATTCCCTTCTCGAACAGATAGTTTGTATAGGAGCCTTCCTTCGGATGTTCCTTCCTGTCGAGGATCGTCTCATACACCGATTCAAATACCCTCAGCGGATTCGTCTCGTCGTAGTCGTTGCCCGCAAGATGCTGGAAGAAACAGGTCGGATTGCCCGTATGGCATGCCGCGCCCACCTGGTCTACTTTGGCAAGCAGCGTATCATTATCACAGTCTATAGTCAGGGACTTGACATACTGATAATGTCCGCTGGTCTCTCCCTTGACCCAGAGCTTTTGTCTGCTTCTGCTGTAATAGGTCATTCTGCCTGTCTTGATCGTATGGTAGAACGCCTCTTTATTCATGTACGCCAGCATCAATACCTCCTGGGTCTTATAATGCTGTACGATAACCGGTATAAGCCCCTGTTCATTCGTCTTAAACTGCGAGAATTCCATCATGCTCTCATAGGACGTCATACGGATCTCCTTCTGTTCGCACTGCTCCTTGAACGCGGCAAAATCCATATCCGTCTGGCTGACAAACCTGCCGGATAATCCCTTGACGCCGGAAGATTTCAGAATCTTGAACAGCTCCGCACTCTCCATGGTATCCGTCACCACCACGCATGGAATATCCGTTATATTCGCGACAGAATTCAAGTCGAGCCTATGCATGAAGATGATCTCGCTGCAGCATTCCCGGATAATATGCTGATGCTTGAACAGCGCGTCAAAATCATTCAGGGATACGGCTAACTTCTCTTTCCCAAAGCGCTTGGCGGCATCCTCGATCAGTTTCACGCTGTCCTGTTTTGAAAAATTCAGGATCGCCCGTTTCGATCCTGCATAGAGTATCTTCTTGATGTCCTCCTGACGCTTTACATTGCCTCCCGCCACCATCGGGATCCGAATGACACGGTTCATCCGTTTCATCAGATCGATCGCCTCATCATGTTCATTCGCATAATCTGACAGATCAAACACGATCAATTCGTCTGCCCCGCTGTCACTGTAGCGTTTTGCCAATTCAATTGCATCCTCTGCAACGACGGTGCGGTCGTCAAACCAGCTTACCGCCTTTCCCTCTGCGATGAAAATGCAGGGGATCAATCTCTTATAACTCATTGCTTCATCTCCTTTATAAACTTCCCTTCGTGGTCCAGGCTTCCTGTATCCGCGGCTCCTTCTGCGTCGCCGTATCAAGCGCCTTACCAAAGCTCTTAAACAATGCCTCAGCCTTATGATGATTGTTCTCTCCGTCCAGAAGCTTAAGATGGATATTCATCATCGCACTGTAGGATATCGCATAGAAGAAATCCTTGATCATCTCTGTATCCAGATCCCCCAGGCGTTCTGCGGTAAATTCGGAATCGAACCTCAGATACGGCCTCCCGGAGAGATCGACCGCGCATAACACTAACGTCTCATCCATAGGAAGTATGAAATGCCCGTACCGCCTGATCCCGGCCTTATCGCCTGCCGCCTTCAGGATCGCCTGCCCCAGCACGATCCCGGTATCCTCGATCGTATGGTGGCAGTCCACCGCAAGATCCCCCTTGGCAACGATCTCAAGATCAAACAATCCATGCCTGGCGAAGCCGTCAAGCATATGATCAAAAAATCCGATCCCGGTATCGATTCTGGTCTTCCCTGTTCCGTCAAGATTCAGGGTGACCGAGATATCCGTTTCCTTCGTTGTTCTTCTTAGACTTACTGTCCTCTCCATATCCCATACCTCCTAATCGGCACGCTGTTCAAACCGAACATGGACAGAGTTCGCATGAGCGGTCAGCTGCTCTGCCTTGGCAAACCGTTCAATGTCTTCATGCACCGCTTCCAACGCCTCGCGGGAATACGCTATAATACTGGATTTCTTAATAAAATCATCCACCGACAGCGGGGAGAAGAATCTGGCGGTTCCGTTCGTTGGAAGAACATGATTGGGACCCGCAAAATAATCCCCCAGAGGTTCGCTGGAATATTCTCCGATAAAGATCGCGCCTGCATTGCGGATCTTCATCATTACATCGTAAGGATCCTTCGTCTGGATCTCCACATGTTCCGAAGCGATCTCATTCGCGATCTCGACAGCCGCCTCCATAGAATCCGCCACGAGTATATAGCCGTAATTGTCAAGCGAGCTTTGGATGATCTCACTTCTGGAGAGTTCCCTTACGAATGCATCCACCTGGTCGGATACCTGTTTGGCAAGCGTCCGGCTGGTCGTGACAAGGATCGCGGATGCCAGTTCGTCATGCTCCGCCTGAGATAAGAGGTCGGCGGCGACATATCTTGGATCTGCAGTCTCGTCCGCGATCACAAGTATCTCGCTCGGACCCGCTACAGCGTCAATACTCACATGCCCATAGACGGCTCTTTTCGCCAACGCCACATAGATATTGCCGGGCCCTACGATCTTATCCACCTTAGGGATACTCTCCGTCCCGTATGCCAGCGCGCCGACGGCCTGCGCGCCGCCGACCTTATAGATCACGTCTGCGCCCGCTTCATTGGCGGCAACCAGTGTGTGAGGAGCGACTTTGCCGTCCCGTCCGGGCGGCGTCACCATCACGATCTCCTCCACTCCCGCCACCTTCGCGGGCATGATATTCATCAATACGGAGGATGGATACGCAGCCTTCCCTCCCGGTACATAGACGCCGACTCTCTGCAGCGGAGTCACCTTCTGACCGAGCATCGTCCCGTCCGGGCGGCTGTCAAACCAACTGTTCTGCTTCTGCCTGGCATGATAATCCCGGATATTGCACAGAGCCCTGCGGATGATCTCTACAAGCCCCGGATCTACCAGGCTGTAAGCCTCCCTGATCTCTTCCTCTGTAACCCTTATATTATCTGCACAGATCTTAGCGCCGTCGAATCTCTCTGTATAACCGAACAGCGCCGAATCTCCCTGCGACCTTATATTCTCTAATATCTCCGAGACCGCGCTCTCGTACTCGCCGTATTGGCTGGGGCTTCGCTTAAGAAGCGTCTCTAAGATATTCTTTCTGGTCTCCTGATCTAATTGTCTGATCCTCATCCTGATCTTCCTTCCTGTACCTATATCTGTGTTTTAAGCTGCGTGAGCAGATTCTTGATGCGGGTGCTCTCCATCCGCATGCTCACCGGATTCACGATCATCCTCGCGGACAACGGGCAGACTTCCTCTAATACCTCTAAGCCGTTCTCCTTAAGCGTAGAACCGGTCTCCACGATATCCACGATCACCTCCGCCAGCCCGACGATCGGCGCCAGTTCTATGGAACCGTTCAGTTTGATGATCTCAACAGTCTGATGCTTCGTATTATAGAAATAATCCTTGGTGATGTTCGGATATTTCGTGGCCACCCGGATCAGCTCGTGATGCTTAAGAAGCGGTTTTGCGTCCTCGGTGCCGCACACGCACATCCTGCACTTGCCGTATCCAAGATCCAGTACCTCATGGACCTTGCGCCCTTCCTCTAAGATCGTATCCCTGCCGACCACGCCGATATCCGCGGCGCCGTACTCCACATAAGTCGGCACGTCCGGTCCCTTCGCCAGGAAGAACCGAAGCTTCATCGGTTCATTGACAAAGATCAGCTTGCGCGAACCCTTATCCTTCATCTCTTCACAGGTAATCCCGATTTTTTCGAATAATTTCAGCGTCTGCTCTGCCAGACGCCCCTTTCCCAAAGCAAATGTCAGGTATCTCATCTTATGAACTCCTATCTGAACTTTTGTCTGAACTGCTGTTTAATGTCTTATGCTCTCCCGTTACCAGATTGATCATCGTAATCTCACCGCTTTTCTGAAGATAGATCATATTGCCCGCGTAATATTCATTCCCATACTCCACATAGGTCTCCAACGACTTATCCTCGTCCTTGCGGATCAGCTCCGTATCCTTGGCCTTCCTTCGGAAATCCCGCGCAAGGGAGAGAGCTTCCCTCTTCCGCTCCTCGTCGTACAGCACAATGGTATTCTTCCTTGTATAGACGATCCTGACCTTCTGGCGGACCAGTGCGTTCATCAGCTCATCCACCACGATGGCAAAACCGATGGCCGGGGACTGCTTACCGAACTTCTCGGTCAGGCGGTCATATCTGCCGCCCTTCACGATAGCATCGCCGGTGCCGAAAGTATAGACCCGGAAGATGATCCCGGAGTAGTACCCATAAGTACCACTCATGCTGAAGTCAAAAGTAACAAACTTCTCAACGCCGTAGAGCTTCAAAGTATCGTAGATCTTCTCCAGGCGCCGGATCGCCATGACTCCCTTAGAATTCGGCGCAATATTCTTCGCCTGCGCCAGAGTCGCAACCCCGCCGACCAGATCGTTCAGTGCCGCAAACGCTTCCTTGGAACTTCTCTTCACCCGGATACTTTCAAGGAATTCCTCCACACCGAAGAAATTCCGGTTATTGATGAGCTCCCGAACTCTCTCCTCGGCTTCCTCGTCAAGGCAGGCATCCTCTATCAGGCTTTGGAAGAAGTCTACATTGCCCAGACTTAACTGGAATTCCTTAAGCCCGATCGTTGACAGGCACTCAACCACCAGCGCGATCATCTCCGCGTCGGCTTCCACCGAATCGTCCCCCATCAGCTCCGCTCCCATCTGCGTCGTTTCCCGCAGCCTTCCCTGATAATTGGAATGATTGATGAACGTATTGCCCGTATAACACAGTCTTACAGGAAGCGTCTCATCCTTGAACAGCGTGGCGGAAACTCTTGCGATCGAAGGTGTGATATCCGGGCGCAGCGCCAGGGTATTCCCATCCTTATCGAAAAATTTGTACAGATCCCTGGACGGGATCGTTCCGACTTCTTTCCTGAACACGTCAAAATATTCGAATGTGGGCGGCTCAATATCATGATAACCATACAGATGAAAGATCTTCTTCAGACGTCCTTCCAAAGCAAGCTTCTTCCCGCATTCTACATTATATATATCTCTGACTCCTTCTGGAGTATGTAAAACTCTCTTCATAGTACCTCCATTCATCGTATCTGCTTTAGTATACTACCATATTAAATCGAATGAAATCGTATAGAATTATAAGCATTTTCTCACTCTTTGTCAAGTTCATCCCTGATTTCCAGATCCAGGTTCATAGCGTCCAGATAGGGCACATAGCATCCCCGCAGAAACTCCATAAAAAACCGGTCATCCAATTCCTCGAACCGGAAGCTCTTCCTCCCGCCTTCTTTTGCGCGGTTCCAGAAAACGCATAACTCTTCGAATCTCATATAATAAAGTATATTCTTCGAAGAATAATAGATGAGGATAAATGCGATCCCACCCTGATGTTCGAATTCTTCCATGAATTTTACCTGATGCTCATGGATATTCTGCAGCGGGAATGTCTCGGCCACGCATTCCTTGGCGTCAAAGCAGATGGGAATCCCCTGTACTGCGCCGATATAATCAATGGTGCTTCTCTGATCGAAATATGCCAGGGTAATATGCCTGTGCTCCTTATCCATCTTCACCGGCGTGATCGGTGTGGGAATCTTCTGGATCAGGGCAAGCCCTTTCTCCAGATACCACTCGTTGGTCCGGTTGACCATATCCTCTAATGTTGAACCTCTAAGGCCTCTTGAGTTCCATGTTCCCATACTGTCTCCTTTATCAGACGCCAGAAGATATCCGGCACCTCTGCGGTAAAAGTCTTTTCCGAAACCGCCCTGCATGCCCCCTGCAAAGGAGGGAATACGATCTGGTATGCATGCAGCATTTGATGGCTGATCTGATACCGTCTCTTGTAGACCGCGTTGAAGGAAGGATTCCCGTATTTGGGATCGCCAAGGAGCGGATGTCCCTCAGACGCCAGATGCGCCCGGATCTGATGGGTCTTTCCGGTGATCAGATGAACCTTAAGAAGCGTCATCTCGTCATTCCATGCCAACGGCAAATACTCTGTCTCGATCGGAACGCCGCCCTGGCTTCGGACGGTTACCGTGTTGTTTGCTTCATCCTTCTTAAGGAATCCCTGTATCCGCTTCGGTTCCGTGATCTTCCCCTTCACCGCGCACAGATAATACTTCTGAAGTGTCCGGTTCTTCAGCAGTTCGCTCATGGTCTGAGAACCGGGAAGGCTCTTGCCGGCTATGATCAAACCGCTGGTATTGCGGTCCAGGCGGTTGCACACAGAAGGCTTAAACAGACGCAGCCCCTCCTCTGTGATCTCATTCCTGCCAAGAAGATAGGCGATCACATATTCCACCATCGACCGGTCCTTACTTCTTGCCTTCTGCGACAGTATACCCGACGGCTTGTTGATCAGAAGTATATCCTCATCCTCATATACGATAACAAGCCCGGCGCCGTCCGATACCAAATCAGCAGGCTGCTGCTTGGCCAAGGAAAATTTGCCGATCGTATCGTCCGAAAGAAACAGCTTGATACTGTCCCCTTGGGTCAGTATCTCTCTCCCGTCCGCTTTCTTACCGTTAAGGACGATATTCTTCTTGCGGAGCATCTTATAGAAGAAGCTGTTCGGTGCATTACTCAGATATTTTTTCAGTAATTTATCAAGCCTCTGTCCGGCTTCATTCTTCGTAACAATTATTTCCTTCATAGTTCGCCATTACAGTGGTTCTTTTTAGAAACACTCACATTTTTACATAGAAATACTACATAAGATCTTCCTGATACTCTGTTCCTTCCTGTCATGCTCCGGCCGCTCTACCGCGGCAATATTATTCAATCCCTCGGCCCTTGCCAGGAACATGGCATAATCGTGGAAGATCTTGACCGTCATCTTGTCATGCCTGTGATCCGAGAGCACCTTCTTGATCTCCTTAGAGAGCCCGGCTTCATCGGTCTTCGGACTGCTGGTATAGCCGCACAGCACATGGCCGTAGATGACGAACGCCTCCACCGGCATTCCCTTTCCCGTACTGGTGATCAGCAGGTCGTACGCCTTCGTGATCAGAGGCGCCTTCTCTTCGATCTCCTCGTACTTCTCCTCTTCAATTCCCCTGTGGGGATACATCGTGATAAATTCCACCAGCATCTTTGCTGCCGGCAGACACCCGACGATCGCCGCGACAGTAAATAGATTCTCCTTCTTCCCGGTCTGCACATATCCGAGAATAAAAACCGCCGCCACGATCGCAAATTCTACCAAAGCCCATGTCAAATATCTGGATTTCTGTGCTCTCAGATATCCTGGCTCTCCCTTTTCAATCTTCATTGGCCTACTCCATTTTATTTGCCCATCTTAAAATATTTGCTGTCAGAGAATACGGCAGAAGCTTGGACGCAGCCCTCGCCGCCTTCATACCCATCCCATATACAGACACCCGCCTTCTATCCACGCAGTCTCTAAGCGCCTGCCGAACCACAAGCCTTGGGTCAGCCGCCGCAGACTCCTTGAATGCGTTAGGCAGCACGCCGGAATGCCGGAAAAACTCTGTATCGACAGGCCCCGGACATACGGCTGTCACAGATATCCCCTTCGGTTCAAGCTCTGCCGCCAACGCCTGCGAAAAGCTGTAGACGTAAGACTTGGAAGCGGCATAGACAGCGAACCCCGGCTGCGGGGCAAATGCCGCTGCAGATGCAATATTAACTATTCTACTTCCTTTTGTCAGATAAGGCAAGCATATCCGGGTGATTTTGGTCAGCGCCCGGCAATTCAACCCGATCATGCCAAGCTGCCCGTCGGGATCGCTGGCATAAAAAGCGCCTGTCTTACCGTAACCCGCGGCATTGACCAGAATGCGCACCTTAGCCTCCCTGCGGTCAAGCTCTCTTTCGATCCGCTCGAATATATAATCGCGCAGCAGATCCCCGTCAAATATCCTGACCGGAATGTCTACCTGTCCCTGAAGCTCCTTCAAACGCTCTGTTCTTCTTGCTGCCACCCACAATTCGTCAAGATTCCTGTATAACCTTGGGATCTGCAGGGCAAATTCTCTTCCGATTCCCGAAGACGCTCCTGTGACCAGTGCGATCTTCATACTATCATCTCCCCTATCTACTTATTGGCTTTCTTTTTATGAATACTTCTTATCTTTTTCTTGTTTCCTTTTTTTCTTCTGTCAGATCCGTTCTCCTTGCCGCCGTGATCCTTCTTAGGCCTGATCAGGCAGCGGCTGCTATAGCCTGCCAGATCCATCCTGCCGCCCTTCTTAAGAGCCTCTAAGACCAGATCATAATTCTTCGGATCCCTGTACTGGATCAGCGCGCGCTGCATCGCCTTCTCGTGCGGATTCTTCGGCACGTACACCGGCTTCATATTTCTTGGATCTACTCCGGTATAATACATACAGGTAGAGATCGTCGACGGCGTCGGATAGAAGTCCTGCACCTGCTCCGGCATATAGCCCAGATCCCGAAGGTACTCTGCCAATTCTATAGCTTCCTTCATAGAGGAACCCGGATGGGAGGACATCAGATACGGAACCAGGTATTGATCCCTGCCAAGCTGCCGGTTGATTGCCTGATATTTCTTCACAAACGCCTGATAAACCTGATTGCCGGGCTTGCCCATCTTCTCAAGCACCGCGTCCGACACATGTTCCGGCGCCACCTTAAGCTGCCCGCTTACATGGTATCCGCACAATTCCCGGAAAAAAGTATCGTCCTTATCCGCCATAACGTAATCGAACCGTATCCCGGAACGGATGAATACCTTCTTCACGCCCGGCAGCGCCCTGAGCCTTCTAAGAAGCGAAACATAGTCGCTGTGATCTGCCGTAAGATTCCCGCATGGTTTCGGAAAAAGGCACTGCTTTTCCTTGCAGACCCCGCGGGATAACTGCTTCGTGCATGAGGGATGCCTGAAATTCGCCGTAGGCCCGCCCACATCATGGATATAGCCTTTAAAATCCTTGTCCCTGCAGAACCCTTCGGCTTCCGCTATCAGGGATTCCTGGCTTCTGGTCTGCAGTATCCGTCCCTGATGAAATGTCAGCGCGCAGAAGCTGCAGCCGCCAAAGCAGCCGCGGCTGCTGACAAGACTGAACTTCACCTCCGCAATCGCCGGCACGCCTCCCGCCGCCTCGTAGGACGGGTGGTATGTCCGCATATACGGATAACTATAGATATCGTCCATCTCATTCTGATTAAGAGGCAGGGAGGGCGGATTCTGTACCACGTACATATGCCTGCCGTAAGGTTCTATGAGCCTCTTTCCCGCAAATGGGTCGGTATTGCAATACTGTATATAGAAGCTTCTGGCATACAGCAGTCTGTCTGCCTGCATCTCCTCGTATCCCGGAAGCATGACGCCGTCATAGACGCCCGACGGATCGCCTGTCTTGTAAACCGTTCCCTGGATAAACGTAATGTCGCGGATATCAATACCGCTCTCTAAGGCCTCCGCGATCTCCACTATGGAACGCTCTCCCATGCCGTAAGAGATAAGATCCGCTCCTGAATCTAAGAGCACGGAACGCCTAAGCTTATCCGACCAGTAGTCATAATGCGCAAGCCTCCGAAGGCTTGCTTCGATCCCGCCAAGGATCACAGGCGTCTTCTTATAAGTCTGCCGGATCAGATTGCCGTAGACGGCCGCCGCGTGATCCGGCCTCTTGCCCATCACCCCGCCCGGGGTATATGCGTCCGTCTTCCTGCGCTTCTTCGACACGGTATAATGATTCACCATGGAATCCATATTCCCCGCCGACACCAGGAACCCAAGCCTTGGTTCTCCAAACTCGGCAATGCTTGCCGGATCCTTCCAGTCCGGCTGGGCTATGATCCCCACGCGGTAACCGTGCGCCTCTAAGACTCTGGTGATGATGGCATGGCCGAAAGACGGATGATCCACATAAGCATCTCCCGACACATAGACAAAATCCACCGCATCCCAGCCCCGCTCTTCCATATCCTTCTTACAGACAGGCAAAAATCCTGTGTTCATCTACAGCACCTCGTATGTCCCGTTCTTTATATCATCATATCTGTATATGTAGTAATCCGCAAGGCTCTTCTTCTTCTCCTCCTGCGGCCTGGAGCATTCGTCATCCACACCGCACACCTTCATCCCCGCGTTCTTTCCGGCCAAGATCCCCATCGGCACGTCTTCAAATACCAGGCATCTTCCCGGTTCGACTCCAAGTTCATCCGCCACCAGAAGATACACGTCCGGGGCCGGCTTCCCCTTCGCCACCTCGCAGGCGGTCCTTACCACATCAAAATATCCTGCCACGCCAAGCGCCTCCAGGGTATCATCAACCAGGGTGCGGCCGTTGCTGGTCGCGATTCCAAGCTTCTTCCCCTGACGCTTCATCTCCAGTATAAAATCATACACTCCGTCCTTAAGCGGAGCCTGCTTCACATATCTCTCATGGGCCATATCCGTCCATTCAGCCATGATCTCTTCCCGTGTGTGACTAAGCGTCGGGAAGGAATCCAGGAAAAACTGGGCGACCTCGGAAAAGCTCATTCCCTCCATATCATCAGGGAAATTCTCCGGCGCCGTCAGTCCGTGCCTCACGTAGAAATCCTCATCCACCGAGGGCCAGATCCACATGGAATCGACCAGCGTCCCGTCCAGATCAAAAATCACAGCCTCAATATCTTCAAGCATCTTCGTCTCTAACATCCTCTGACTCCTTCTAATTCTTCCTTTGTAAGCGGCCGGTATTCCCCCGCCTTCAAATTATTATCCAGCATCAGCGTCCCCATGCTCTCCCGCCTCAGATATACCACTTCCTTACCCACAGCCTCGAACATACGCTTGACCTGATGATATTTTCCTTCCTGTATCGTAAGCAGGATCTCTGATTCTTCGCCGGCATTCAGGATTTGAAGGATCCCCGGCCTTGTCAGTTCTTCCTCTTCTGCCGTCCCGATATCCAATCCCCCGGCAAATCTTCTGACATCCTCTTCGGTGACGCATCCGCGGACCCTGGCGTAATAGGTCTTGTCCACATGGCGCCGCGGAGACAGCAGGCGGTGCGCCAGCTTCCCGTCGTTGGTGATCAGAAGAAGCCCTTCCGTATCCTTATCAAGCCGCCCTACCGGGAACAGATCCTTACGCTTCTTATCCCTGATCAGATCTATGACCGTCCTTTCTCTGGGATCTTCCGTGGCGGAGATCACCCCCGCCGGCTTATTCAGCATATAATACTCATAGGCGGCATATCCGATCTCTCTGCCATCGACGGTTACCATGTCTTTTTCTTCGTCGATCTTAAGCTCCGGGGCATTGACCGTCCTGCCGCCGACCGTAACCTGTCCTTTCCGAATACAGCGTTTCACTTCCTGCCGGGTCCCTACTCCCATATCAGCCAGATATTTGTCCAACCGGATCATCAGCACAGCCTCCATCCCGGCAGATATTTGTTCTTAAGAACTCCGCCGCCAAGCTTCCCGAATCCAAGGGGATATCCATCCACACAGACGAGCCTCCAGCCCTTCTCCCCGGCCGCCGTCATCTCTTCTACATCCAAAGTCTCCCCCTTAAGATACTTAAAGACTCTCTCGTCCTTCGCCGTAAAATCAATACAATGCCTGTATTCTTCCTTTTTCAGATGCATCGCCAACGCCTGGCTCGGCTCGAAGCGGTTCTTCTTAAGCTCTCCGAGCAAGAGTCCCGTGCGCAGGAATCTGACGCCCCGCAGATCAGGAAGCCCCTCCGGCATATAGTAGACCCTCTCCCCCCGGATATCCAGGCGGGTACTGTCAAGCTCAAAAGATACATCCTTAAAAAATTCCTCCACCGTCTCAGGGATCTTCACGCCCTTCGCCCTGACAGGCAAAACGTCCCTCCCCGCAGCGTCCCCTTTCTTAAGAAGCGCCAGATAATGGCCCTCTCCTTTCATCTTATGAGGGAAGATGCGGACGGTCTTTTTAAGCTCCTCATCCGGCTTCTCTAAGACCTCCGGGATACCCTGGCAGAATCCTTCATAAGGCGCGATCTTAGAAATGCGAAATTCCGGGCAGCATTCCCTTAGCCAGCCGACGACCTGCTCATTCTCCCGCCCGTCGAACGTGCAGGTAGAATAGAGCAGCATGCCGCCCGGCCTTAACATCTGCGCCGCCTGCAGGATAATGCTCTTCTGGATATTGCAGAAATACTCCGGTCCGTGTTCTTCCCACGCCTTCACCATCTTCTTATCCTTGCGGAACATCCCCTCGCCGGAACAGGGTGCGTCGATTAAGATTTTGTCAAAATACTCCGGGAAATACTGTGCAAGCCTCCCCGGCTCTTCACTTAAGACCAGCACATTGCCGATCCCGAATACTTCTATATTCTTAAGCAGCCCCTTCGCTCTCGAACTGCTGATGTCATTAGCTGCAAGAAGCCCCGTTCCAAGAAGCCTTGCGCCAAGCTCCGTCGCCTTGCCCCCCGGCGCGGCGCACAGATCTAAGACTCTGTCACCCGGCTCTATGGGAAGCCGGCTTGCAGGCGTCATAGCGCTTGGCTCCTGAAGATAATAAAGCCCTGCAAAATAATACGGATGCTTCGCGGGAGACAGATTCTCCCCGTCATAATAAAACCCATTCTCGATCCACGGGATCGGCGTGATCTCAAAGGGACAGATCTTCTGGAATTCCTTTACAGAGATCTTCGACGTATTCACACGCAGACCATAATATCTCGGTTCTTCATAGCACGCCAGATAGGCGCCCATCTCCTCCCCAAGAAGCCCTTGCATCTTCTCTTCAAATGCAGACGGCAGGTTCATGGTTCCACCTCCAGATTCAAACATACTGAGAATAGTATAACACATCCTGTACCATATCTCCAGATTTTCTATTGGGAAAATTCATACTCTAACTTCCGCTCCTCCAGTGACAGCAGAACATAATAGGGATTCACGCTGAGCTCCCTCCCGCCTTCAAAGGAATAGATACCGACGTGAAGATGGACGGCAAACTGGCCTCTGGTCCCTTCCGGGCCGTATCCAGAGTCCCCCATAAGCCCCAGGAGTTCTCCCGCCTTCACTTTCTGGCCTTTTTCAAGGTTGGCGTAGGAGTCCAGATGTGCGTAGTAATAATAGATACCACTATTCGAGGTGATTCCTACACGGTATCCGCCCTTTTCCAGCCAGCCAAGGTTGGTGATCACCCCGTCCGTCATGCTGAGAACCGGGTAAACGCCCCGTTTATCAACGCTTGCCATGATATCGGTGCCTTCATGGCCGCTGACTCCATTGTACTTGCGCTCTGCCATCCACCCGTCAACATAGGAGGTTTTGAGTGACTTATCCACAATGGACTCCGGAATTGGGTGATAAATCACATCCTTTTCCACATTTGTGAGGAAAGTTTTACACTCTTCTGATAATGACTCCCGATTTTGCAGCATAGAATCGGAAAAAAAGTCCCTTCGGAATTCCGGGTCGTCGATCGTCTTCTGTAAAAGTTCATGAGACCGCCCGGTCTCTCTTATGTGGTTTGCTCCCAATACGGTGAAAAGTGCGATAAGAAATATCGATATGATAAGATTTTTGATCTTCTGATACTGCATATAACAGGCCTTTCTATAGGGATGGTTTTATTCTCACTATATGAAAAAGACCGGCTCCCTATTCCGGGAGCCGGTCTTTTCGGCCTCTGTATTTACTTACAATTCTTAAGGATCGCTTTCAGGTAATCCCAGCTTCTCTGCGTAGACGCGATCTCCAGCTTCTCATTCACGGAATGCACATCCAGGACATTCGGTCCGCAGGATACGCAGTCAAGATCCGAACGCTTGCCAAGGAAGAGCCCGCATTCCAGACCTGCATGTATCACGGAGACTACCGGCTCGCTGCCGTAGAGTTCGCGGTATGTATCCACCATGATCCGGCGGAGCTCTGAATCTGGATCGTACTGCCATGCCGGATATTCTCCGACCACGCGTCCGGCTCCGCCGGAAGCCTTCGCACACAGCTCCATCTGTTCCTTCAGTTGATGTTTCCTGCTCTCAACAGAGCTTCGGATCATGCATACCGTTCTTACACAGTCTTCCTTCGTCTCTACCACACCGGTATTCAGCGAAGTCTCAACCACGCCTTCAAGCTTCCGGCTGAACTCCACAAGCCCGTTAGGACACAGTTCAAGGTACGTGATCACATGTTCCGTAGAAGCCTCGCCGAAGGCCCGGCAGCCTGATACTTCAAAGACCTCCGTATCCACCGTAAGCCCCGGCTCCTCACCCATGAATTCTGCCTTCCAGATCGCTGCCATATCGTTTGCCATATCAAGGATCGCCGACGCCTGCTCCTTATCGGCTAACAGCTCTGCCGAAGTATCCAGCGCGATCACGTTATCCTTAGATCCGCCGCCGACATTGACCAAACGGAACGGGATCTCTCTTGCGATATGATACAGGAGGCGTCCCATCATTTTGTGGGAATTGCCGCGCTGCTTATGGATCTCTGCGCCGGAATGTCCTCCCAGAAGTCCGTGGATACGGATCTTTACAAGACTTCCGTCTCTTACTTCTCTCTCAACCGGAATCTCGGTCACATACTGGATACCGCCGGCGCATCCGGTGGTCAGTATGCCTTCTTCCTCGGAATCCAGATTGATGAGCTTGCGTCCCTTAAGCTGCGTCAGGTCGATCGCGTGAGCGCCTCCCATGCCGTCTTCCTCGTCTACGGTGAACAGCGCCTCGATCGGAGGATGCGGGATATCGTCGCTGTCTAAGAGCGCCATCGCCATCGCTACCGCTATGCCGTCGTCGCCGCCCAGGGTCGTATCCCTTGCCTTCAGATAACCGTCCTCCACATATAAGTCCAGTCCGTCTGTCTTGAAATCATGCTTAGAATCCGCCGTCTTCTCACACACCATATCAATATGTCCCTGGATGATCACCGGCTCGCTCTCTTCATAGCCTGCGGTTCCGGGCTTACGGATGATCACGTTATTCGCCTCATCCTGGATCACCTCTAATCCGCGCTCCTTCGCAAACGCAACGCAATAGTCGCTGATACGCTTGGTGTCAAAGGTTCCGTGCGGGATCTGGCACATCTCCTCAAAAAAATGAAATACCTTCCGGGGTTCCTGATTTTCTAATACTGCCACTTTTGTGTACCTCTCTTTCTTTCTTCAACTCCTTTTGTATCTTCTATTATCCGATACCATTCATAAAAAATCAAGCGGTTCCATAGAATAAAATAATTACTATTCTCATGCTGTCCAAACAACGAGGAATTGCCATGAAACATATATTTTCAACCCTGTGCACCATCTTTTTATTCATCCTTATGCTGCTCTTCCCCCAGGATGCATTCAAAGGGGCAAGCGCCGGACTGCTCCTGTGGTTTCACACGGTACTGCCTACCTTGCTGCCTTTTATCATCCTGTCCAATCTTCTGATGAAGACCGGCGCTGTCGACTGGATCGCACTGGCGGTCTCCCCCGTTCTGTGCCGTTTCTTCCGTGTATCCCCCTACGGCGCTTTTGCCATACTGACAGGTTTCCTATGCGGATGCCCCATGGGCGGGAAGGTGACGGCAGATCTTATCAGAGACGGAAGCATCACCAGGCAGGAAGGACGTTATCTTCTGTCCTTTTGCAACAATACAAGCCCTATGTTCATGATAAGCTTCGTGATCTGGAAGAATCTGGGCCGCGAGGAACAGACCGCCCTATTGCTTGCGGTCCTGCTTGGCTCCCCCATCCTGCTAAGCTTCCTGTTCCGCTTATACTACCGGATCCCAAGGCCGGTTCAGACGCTTAAGCCCGATCTTAGGGCCGTCCCGGTATCGTCAGAAGGCGTCCTTGACGATTGTATCATGAATAGTTTCGAGACGATCACCCGGATCGGCGGCTACATGATGCTTTTTGCCATAATCATCTCCCTGGCAGAGCTCCTTTGCGCCAAGTCCGCCCTTGTATCCCTTATCCTGCTCCCTTCCCTGGAGATCACCAACGGAGTCCCTATGATCTGCAGCTTAGACCTTCCTTATGATGTCAGGCTGATCGGCACGCTTGCGCTGACCTCCTTCGGCGGATGGTGCGCCGCCGCTCAGACGAAGGCAATGATACGGGGGACCTCCCTTGAATTCCTTCCCTACATAATCGAAAAGCTGGCCACCGCATTGGTAACCAGCCTTCTCGCTTATATATTGTTAGCCTTACTGCATTAATTCTTCTTCTTCCATCCCATATTCCGGTTCCGGCTCAGGACTGCCGTACTCTGCTTCCAGGCCGCTCGCGGACTGATCTGGAATCTCAAGCTCTGAACGGTTATTGCGGACCATATCATAGCACTCCTGCAGAGAATTCACCAGTCCGTCGTATTTCGTCGTGTAGCTGTCAAGCGTATGCCCGATGATGCTCTCCGCATTCGCCAGCAGATCATCCGTATACTGCATCGCACCGATCCTGATATCATTGGCGTCGCGGGTCGCATTGTCAAGGATCTCCTGAGCCTGCTCCGTAGCCGCAGTCACGATCTCATTGGCCTGGGAATATGCCTGCTGCATGATCTCGTGTTCGCTGACCAGTTCGCTTGTATGGATCTGAGCTTCCTCAATCATGCTGTCCGCTTTCGACTGGGCGTCTGCCAGGATCGCGTCCTTATTGGCGATGATCTTCTGATAACGCTTGATCTCATCCGGCGTCTTCATACGGAGCTCCCTAAGAAGCTCGTCCATCTGATCTTTATTTACAATGATCTTAGAAGTAGACAACGGCTGAAACTTACAGCTGTCAATATACTCTTCTATCTCTTCAATAATCTGTTCTATGCGGCTGCTCATTAATCTACACTCTCCTTTTTCTTCATCTTCTCTGCAATCTGCTCCGCGACAATCTCCGGCACAAACCGGGAAATATCTCCGCCAAAAGCTGCCACTTCCTTTACCGTGCTGGAACTTAAGTAGGAATACTCAAGACTTGTCGTCAGGAATACCGTCTCTAACCCCGGTTCCAGCTTTTGATTCGTCTGAGCCATCTGCAGCTCATATTCAAAATCTGTGATCGCCCGCAGTCCCCGTATTACCAGATCCGCCTTCAGCTTCCGGGCAAAATCTACCAGCAGTCCCTCAAATGGAACGATCCTGACGTTCGGCATATCTTTTGTTATTTCCTCTAACATTCTAACACGTTCTTCTACGGAAAACAACGGACTTTTTGCTTTATTGTTCAAGACTCCGACAATTAACTCGTCTACCTTTTTAGAGGACCTTGCGATCACATCCGCATGCCCGAATGTAACCGGATCAAAACTTCCCGGATAAATCCCTCTCAGCATATCCCTTTCCTCCCCGACGGTTCGATAAATACATGCTTGTTCGTCTTGTATATCTTATTCTTGATCACGGAGAAGCCAAGCTCCTCCACATAGTCAAATTCTGTGTCCTTAGCAGCCTCGACGATGATCACCCCGTCCTCCGCCAAGAGCCCCGACCCGGACAGGTAAGACAGGACCTTGCGCTCTAACTCCTGCCTGTAAGGGGGATCCATATAGATATAGTCAAACTGCTTCTCTCCTTCCAGCTTATAGAGGGCTGTCATAACGTCTGTCGACATCGTCATCCCCTTACGTTCCAGATGCGTGCGCGCAAGGTTGTCCCTTACGCATTGCATCGCCTTGGGGTTCTTCTCCACGAATACGGCCTCCATCGCACCTCTGCTTAAAGCCTCGATCCCGATCCCGCCGCTCCCGGCAAACAGATCCAGAAATACGCAGTCATACAGGTACGGAGCAAGCATATTAAACAGCGTCTCTTTAATGCGGTCCGTCGTCGGTCTTGTATCCATGCCGTCCAATGATCTAAGTTGTATCCTTCTTGCACTTCCTGCAATCACTCTCATACCAAAAACTCCTTATCAGCATCACCTCTTAGCAACGGTTCCCAGACGGCGGTAACGGTTCAGACAGGCATAGATCTCCAGCTTCCTCGGCATCGCCAGATTGCCCGGGAGGTAACTGCCGTCGCACATGGCGCCGAATCCCTGGGCGTCCATCCTATCGTACAGCTCTTCTACCGCCTGCCGAAGCGTCTTCCTTGCGTCGAACACATTCTCCTCCAGATGCTTCACAATATTGCCAAGAGCCGTAAGCTGCTCGCTGTCCATCAACTGTTCCACATATCTTAAGTCTATCGTCTCATGATTCAGCATCACGCCGTCCCTTCCCAGGGTCTTAAGCTTCACCCGTCCCTTGCTCTTAAGCCCCGGATTGCTTCGTATCTTCCGGTCAAAGGAAGGCATCCCGGGCCCTTCTTTGGGAAGTTCAAGCTGCGGATAATCCTTAGCCGCAGTCTTGGCGGGCCCGGTGATCTCCTTTGGCACATACCTGTCCATCTGTACGACGGTATCCGCCACCTGGAAATACGCACCGGAGCTTCCCGCAACGATCACCGTCGATATCCCAAACTGTTCATAGAGCGCCCGCACCCGCTCGATAAACGGGGTGATCGGCTCCATATCCCTGTGGATGACCCGCTGCATCAATTCATCTCTTACCATGAAATTCGTCGCGCTGGTATCCTCATCGATCAGGAATACCCTGGCTCCCGCTTCCATACTCTCCACCACATTGGCAGCCTGGGATGTGCTCCCGCTCGCGTCCTCTGTATCGAAGGCCGCCGTATCCTTCCCGTTAGGCAGGTCGTTGATGAACATAGAGATATCCGTATGCCGGATACTCCTTCCGTCCTCCGCGCGGATCTTCATGGCCGCGGCGTCTGTTACCACATACTCTCTTCCGTCTCCGGCGATATGGGGATACACTCCCGTCTCCAACGCCTTCAAAAGAGTGGATTTGCCGTGATAGCCGCCGCCAACGATCAGGGTTACGCCCTTGGGTATTCCCATTCCGCTGATCTTCCCCTTATACGGAAGCTCCATAGTAACCTCCATGGACTTCGGGGAGGCAAATGGTACGGCGCCCTTCATAGGACGCTGGGATACGCCGGATTCCCTCGGCAGCACCGCGCCGTTAGCCACGAACGCCACAAGTCCCATCGCCTCTAACTGTTCTCTGATATATACCTGATCCTCCGAGAGCTCCATGACCTTACGGATTCTTACTTTATCAAGCCGCCCGTAATACAGCGCGCGTTCCACACAGGAAGGCAGGAAATCATACAGGATCTTCTTAAGCTCTCCTGCATTGATCGTCCGCCCGTTCGCGGGAAATCCAACCTCGAATCTCACCGTCACGTCGCCCGAGCCGGGATTGATCCCGCAAGCCGTCCTCTCTAAGATCTCCTGCGAGCATCTGGTTACACTGATGATCCCGCTCTTGCCCGATCCCTTCGCCTGAAACGTATACTGCTGGATCTGATTCCAGAAGTTACGGGTCAGTTCATCCTGAAGCGCGATCCGCTTATGCTTCTGATCATAAAGCTCCTTCGGGAAACCGGCCGTTCTGCCCGGAACGCGGACGCTTAATTTGGAAGGAGCGGCAAACGGGTCCCCCTGCACGTGGTCAATGGACAGGACATATTTCCCAAACTGATATACGCCCCTGGTATCTTTGTAAGCCGGATATCCCCTGTGGTCGATCCGGTCTAATAACTGTCTTAAATCTTCTGATGTCTTCATATCCGTCACTCCCTAATTTATTCCCGCGAAGCAGCGGGCCGAAAAGCCGTTCCTGCACGGATATCCGGCCGCCGCGGGGTAATTGACTCTATAATGCTACGATCCTTGCCCTGTGGTGGATCGCCGGAAGGAACTTATTCAGCAGATCCTTCGTCCTGAACTTCAAATGGCTGGTGTTGATCCCCGGGTTGCATCCGAACCATTCCGCCTTCGCGACCTCCTCGTCTACGATCACCTGCACATAGTCGTCTTCGTCCGTAAGAAGCCCCGCCACACTGGCAGAACCAGGCGTTGTCCCCAGATGCTCCATCATCTTCTCCGGCGGTGCAAAAGACATGTGGGACACTCCTAACTTCTTGCTGAACGCCGCAGTATCAAAAGCCTTATCGGCAGGCATGACAAGCAAGAAGAAGGTGGTCTTCTTCTGGTTGCACAAGAAGACGTTCTTGCGGATCTCCGTACCGATAGCCTCATCAACAGCCGCGCACTCTTCCATGGACGCGGCGGGATCGTTGTCCACCTGCTCATAAGGTATCTTAAGCTTATCCAGCATTTCATACATCTTCCTCTCCAAAGGCATCCTCTCGTCAGTCGGCGCCGACGTCCTGATCTCACTGATATACATCTCTTCATCCTCCATATATTATCATACTATTTTATCCATACGCTTTCGGAATATTATACCGAATTCATGAATGCTTTGCAAGTCCGTTAAGAAACCGTTAAATCTTTCTTAATATATTGTGTTTTCCGTCTCTGGTATGCTACAGTATATAGTAAGTTCTATAGTAAATCTGCTTAATTACCGGAAAGGATCATCCGTTTCATGAATTTTTACCAGACAAAATTTGCCGAAAAATTAGAAGAAGCGTTAAAGGCGGTACTCCCCATCATAGGGCTTGTACTGCTGCTGAGTTTTACCATCGCGCCGATCCCGCCGAGCATCCTTTTGTTATTTCTGTTCGGCGCGGTTCTCCTCGTGATCGGTATGATGTTCTTCACGCTGGGCGCGGAGCTTGCTATGACTCCCATGGGTGAAAAGGTCGGCACTAAGATGGCCAACTCCATGAAGCTTCAGGTCGTTTTGTTCCTGTGCTTCCTCTTAGGATGCCTGATCACGATCTCTGAGCCTGATCTGCAGGTGCTTGCCGAACAGGTGCCGTCCATACCGAACTATATCCTGATCCTTGCTGTCGCGTTCGGCGTCGGCTTCTTTCTCGTCGTCGCAATGATGCGAATGCTCTTTTCAAGATCATTGCCGTCTCTGCTGATCATATGCTACATTATCGTATTTATATTAGCCTTTTTTGTTCCTAAGGATTTCCTTGCTGTCGCGTTCGACTCCGGCGGCGTCACCACAGGACCCATGACGGTGCCTTTTATAATGTCTATGGGTGTCGGCTTTGCCGCGGTGCGAAGCGACAAACACGCCGAAGTCGACAGCTTCGGCCTGGTCGCGCTCTGTTCCATCGGACCTATCCTTGCGGTGCTGCTCCTTGGGCTTTTGTACGATCCGGGAGACGCCGTATATACGCCTTCTAAGATCCCTGTACTTCAGGACTCCGTGGAATTATGGCAGCATTTTGCCTCGGGCTTCCCGGAATATATGAGGGAGATCATGATATCCCTTCTTCCGATCGCCCTGTTCTTCGCGGCGTTCCAGATATTCTCACTGAAGCTTAAGAAAAAGACGCTGCTGAAGATCATCATCGGTATTGCCTATACTTATGTAGGGCTGGTATTGTTCCTGACCGGGGTAAACGTAGGCTTCATGCCTGCCGGCAATCATCTGGGACAGACTATCGCAGCCCTGCCCTGCCGCTGGATCCTGATACCTATCGGAATGATCATCGGATATTTTATCGTCAAGGCGGAGCCTGCCGTCTACGTGCTGATGGAGCAGGTAGAGGAGATCACCTCCGGCGCGATCTCCGGCCGCTCTATGGGAGTCAGCCTCTCCCTCGGCGTCGCAGTCTCGATCGGACTTGCCATGACCCGCGTACTGACAGGCGCGTCTATCTTCTGGTTCATCCTGCCAGGATACGTGATCGCGATCTGCCTGTCCTTCTTCGTGCCGAAGATATTTACCGCCATCGCCTTCGACTCCGGCGGCGTCGCCTCAGGCCCCATGACCGCGACGTTTCTTCTGCCTTTTGCGATGGGCGCGTGTCAGGCGATCGGCGGAGATATCGTCAGGGACGCATTCGGGATCGTCGCCATGGTAGCCATGACTCCGCTGATCGCGATCCAGATACAGGGCGCAGTATACAAACTGCGGTCCGGGAAGCAGGAAGCGGCAGAACCGGAGACAATCTCTGTCTCCTATCTTGATATCCTGACAGAAGATGATATTATAGAGTTATAGGATCATTAATACGAACAACAGGGGGAATCATGAAATGAATGCAGTCTACATGCTGGGTATCATCACCAACAGAGGGATGCGGGATAAGTTCATACAATTTTTCAAACTGCATAATATCCATGTGACGCTTACAGTCCTTGGCGAAGGCACCGCGAACAGCGCGATCCTCGACTATCTGGGGATGGAAGCGACCGGCAAGACCCTGTATTTTGCTTTTGTCACCTGGGATACCTGGAAGCTTCTGAAGAAAGATCTGTATACCCAGGTCAAGATCGACATCCCCGGCAGAGGAATCGCTTTTCTCATACCGCTCAGTAGCGTGGGCGGCAAGAAGAAGCTCCAGTATATAACCGCCGGCCAGGAATTGTCTATAGAGGAGGAAAGCGCGTTGAAGAACACAGATTATGAACTCTTGATCACCATTGCAAACGCAGGACATATTGAGACCATCATGGATGCGGCCAGACATGCAGACGCGCCGGGCGGCACCGTGATCCACGCGAAAGGGACCGGGGCCGAACATGCCAGACGGTTTCTTGGTATCTCTCTTGCAGAGGAAAAAGAGATGGTATTCATCGTTGTACGCACACAGCAGAAGAACGCCATCATGAAAGCGATCATGGAACAGGCGGGAACCGCAAGCCCCGCGGGGGGAATCATCTTCTCTCTTCCGGTCACCAGCACCGCAGGGCTTCGGATGTTAGAAGAGGAGGTCTTACAGTGAGATATATACTTGCGTCATCTTCTCCGAGAAGAAGAGAAATACTGGAACGGGCGGGATTCACATTCGATGTTATCCCCTCGTCTGTTGAAGAGAACACCGACAAAACGAAGCCTTCCGAGATCGTGACGGAACTGGCCGCCATGAAAGCGGAGGATGTGTTTCGCCGCTGCAGACAGGAAGACTGCGTCGTGATCGGTGCGGATACCATCGTCGTATACCGGGATGAGATCTTGGGGAAACCCGCTGACAAGGCGGAGGCCTACGACATGCTGTCGATGCTTGCAGACCGGACGCATCAGGTCTACACCGGCGTATCGCTCGTCATCTCCAAAAAGGGACGGGTACATACACGGACCTTCTGTGAATCAACAGACGTCACCTTCTGCCCTATCTGCAAAGAAGACCTGCGCGCTTATGTCGAGACCGGAGATCCCCTTGACAAGGCGGGCGCTTACGGGATACAAGGCCCCTTTGCCATCCATGTAAAATGTATCAGCGGAGATTATCACAACGTAGTCGGCCTTCCGATCTGCCGGCTCTATCAGGAATTGCTTACAGAATATGCATCCCCCTTATCCGAGCGGTAACGATAACGATTTTTCAGAGCTTTCAGAGCCTTTGCAGTCTTGCAGGGGCTCTTCCATTCTCTGCCGATCAGCCGCCTAAGTTCCGGATCATAGAGCTTCGGCGGCTGAATATCCAGCCTCTCATGTACCTTATCATTCCTGGATGCATAGTTAAATGATTCCGTATCCATGATCTGTCTCTGCGCCGCCTCCCACGCCGAACTGTCCCGGTACTTCTTCCTGTAATATCCGATATCGCTGATGATACGGCCATGCTCATCCTCATCCAATACATTCCACTGGCTTACAAAGGCTTCGTCCCGGCCGATGATAAACTCCGAATGGAAATCCGGGGTCAGCCGTTTCTTGTTCTCATGCCCTCTTTGATATTCGCGGTAGGATGAACCCGCCGGATACTTGTTATGGTATCTTGCCGGTTCTCTTAAAAGCTTCTTCCCGCCAAGTCCTCCCTGCCCGGCCGAAGCCTGCACATAAGACTTAAGCGCATCCTCGTCGGTCATTCCCTCTCTCTTAAAATATCTCCGAATATACGCGATATTATGCCGGTCAATATACATCCGAAACTGATGGATCATCCGCCCTTCGGTATCGCCTAATCCACACAGGCCCGTCTCGCCGTACGCTTTTTCCACACACTTCGCAAACTCCTGAAATATCCTTCCGTGAGGTGCGATTCTTGCTCCCACGCAGAATCCTCTCCTAAGCTGGAGCATTCCGTTTTCATCAATATAACCGCCCATCCCCCGGATCACGTCCAGGATACCGGCGGTTCCTTCCTGCTTAGACATCCTAAAAACTCCTTTACTGCTGCTCTTTTGCCTGTTTTACTATATTCAGCATAGGGCCTGCAAGTGTATAGTGTTATTTTTAAGAACTACTATTCTCCCACTTTTTCCAATATTTGCAACTGTTAAAAATCTTATCCTAATTAGTAGTATCTATTAGAACTACTATATATTGAGCCTAAAAATAGAGTGCCTCTCAGGCACCCTATCCGTTGCACATACATTATTAGTTATACTTACGTTTTCTAGCTGCTTCAGACTTCTTCTTACGTCTCACGCTCGGCTTCTCGTAGTGCTCTCTCTTACGAATCTCCTGCTGGATACCAGCCTTCGCACAGTTTCTTTTGAATCTGCGTAAAGCGCTATCTAACGTCTCGTTTTCTTTAACGATTACATTTGACATAGTCTCACACCTAACCTCCCTCCAGCCTATATTGTGCATTATACGACTGTTCGGGTATTTTTCTTGCACTACATAAGATTATAACACATATTTCCATTACGTCAATATTTTTTTCAGCATATCTTTGATAAATTTATAACTGCTGCTGTAGTTCAGACAGGCTGCCTAATTACAGCTGACCTTCCAGTATCTCTGCCGCCTTCGCAAGCGCAGCTTCTATACCGTCGGGATTCTTACCGCCGGCCTGGGCCATATTCGGTCGTCCGCCTCCGCCTCCGCCGACTAACGCTGCCGCCGCCTTGATCAGGTTGCCTGCGTGCGCGCCGCGGTCCATAGCCTCCTTGGTCGCCATGGCCATCAGGCTTACCTTGCCGTCCGCCGCGGATGCAAGGACGATCACGCCTTCTTTCAGCTTCTCTTTCAACTGATCGCCAAGCTCCCTGAGTCCGTTCATATCCACATTCTCGATCTTCGCGGCTAAGAGCTTCACGCCCTTGATCTCCGTTACCTGATCCATGATATCCTTCGCCGCATCCTTGGCAAGCTTACTCTTCAGGCTCTCGATCTCGCCGCGGAGAGCCTTGTTCTCTGCCAGCAGATGGGCGGTCTTCTCCGTTATGCTATCCGGCGTCGTCTTCATAAGCTTCGCCGTCTCCATAAGCTTCTGTTCAAGCCCGCTGTAATACTCCATCAGCCCCTTGGCCGTCAGCGCCTCGATTCTTCGTACTCCTGCCGCAACACCCGTCTCTGAGAGGATCTTGAACGCCGTGATAGACCCGGTATTGGCCACATGAGTACCGCCGCAGAACTCAACGGAGAAGTCTCCCATGCTGACTACGCGGACGATATCGCCGTACTTCTCTCCGAACAGCGCGGCAGCGCCGGTCTTGCGCGCCTCCTCGATCGGCAGGTTCTCTACCTTGACCGGAAGGCCGTTCTGAATCTGTTCATTTACGATCTCTTCCACACGCTTAAGCTCCTCGTCCGTCATCGCAGAGAAGTGCGTGAAGTCGAACCGGAGCCGGTCGTCATTGACCAGGGAACCGGCCTGCTCCACATGATTGCCGAGCACCATGCGCAGCGCCTTGTGAAGAAGGTGGGTAGCGCTGTGGTTGTTGGCAGACAGCTCTCTCTTTGCGGTATCCACCTCAAGCCTTACCGTATCTCCTACCTTGATCATGCCCTTGCTCACATATCCGATATGGCCGAATTTGCCGCCTAAGAGCTTCACAACATCTTCAACCACGAATTCTCCGTCCGCCGTACAGATCACGCCTCTATCGGCCTCCTGGCCGCCGCTGGTGGCATAGAAGGGCGTCTTCTCCACGAAGACGGTTCCCCTCTCTCCGTCGGAGAGTGCATCCGCCAACTCGGTATCCGTTGTAAGCACGGTCACCTTCGAGTCATAAGTCAGGTCCTCATATCCCACGAACTCTGTCGTAACGGAAGGATCGATAGACTCATAGACCGTTACATCCGCTCCCATGTAATTCGTAACCTCTCTGGCGCCTCTCGCCGTCTTTCTCTGGACCTCCATGGCCTCTTTGAAGCCGTCCTCATCGACAGACATGCCCTTCTCCTCTAAGATCTCCTTGGTCAGATCCAGCGGGAATCCGTAAGTATCATAGAGCTTGAACGCACTCGCCCCCGCGAGCACCTTCTCCTGCTTCGCTTCCATCTCTTTTTCCATCTCTGCCAGAATCGATAGTCCCTGGTCAATGGTCTTATTGAACTGCTCCTCTTCCTTCGCGATCACCTTGAAGATGAATTCCTTCTTCTCATCAAGCTCAGGATATCCGTCCTTAGAGCCTTCGATCACCGTTTCCGCAAGCTTGACAAGGAACTCTCCCTGGATATTCAGAATCCTTCCGTGACGGCATGCCCGGCGCAGCAGACGGCGCAGTACATAGCCTCTCCCCTCATTCGACGGCATGATACCGTCTGAGATCATAAATGTCACGGAACGGATATGATCAGTGATGACGCGGATGGATACGTCCGTATCTGCGTCTGTTCCGTATTCCACACCCGCAAGGCTGCACACATGGGTCCGCAGCGCCTTGATCGTATCAATATCGAACATGGAATCCACGTCCTGCACGATACACGCAAGACGTTCAAGCCCCATACCGGTGTCTATATTCTTCTGCTCCAGTTCTGTATAATGGTTGTTGCCGTCATTATCAAACTGGGTAAATACATTGTTCCAGATCTCCATGTAGCGGTCGCACTCACAGCCTACCGTACAATCGGGGCTGCCGCAGCCGTACTTCTCTCCGCGGTCATAATAAACCTCCGAACACGGTCCGCAGGGCCCGGAGCCATGCTCCCAGAAATTATCCTCCTTGCCGAACTTGAATATCCTCTCAGGAGCGATTCCGATCTCCTTATTCCATATCTCCCACGCCTCGTCATCCTCAAGGTAGACAGACGGATAGAGCCTGTCCGGGTCAAGCCCGACTACTTCCGTCAGGAATTCCCAGGTCCAGTGAATAGATTCTCTCTTAAAATAATCCCCGAAAGAAAAATTCCCAAGCATCTCAAAAAAAGTACCGTGCCGCGCCGTCTTCCCGACGTTCTCAATATCTCCGGTACGGATACACTTCTGACAGGTCGCGACCCTTCTTCTCGGCGGGATCTCCTGCCCGGTAAAATATGGCTTCAGCGGCGCCATCCCTGAGTTGATCAGCAGCAGACTCTTGTCGTTATGCGGCACCAGCGAAAAACTCTTCATCTTCAGATGCTCCTTGCTCTCAAAAAAGTCAAGGAACATCTTTCTTAATTCGTTCACTCCGTATTTTTGCATGATATCCTCCTGTTCCCTATTCCCGGTATTAAACCGGGCGGCATTGCTAAGTTTTAATTATAAAGAGAAGCAGGCGGTTTGTCAATGTCCCGCCTGCACTGCATTTACATTACGCATATCTCTCCGTTCACCAATCTTGCAACAACTGAACTGGTCTCCTTGGTCAGATGCAGGGTCTCCTTATTAATATTCAGCACCAGCCCCGGATAGGCGATATCGCACTTAAGCCGGCAGCCGCCCTGCTCTTCCAGTTTGTTCTTGATCTTTTCCAGCTCCTTATCGAACTGACCAAGCTTCATCCTTCCCACCGACAGATCCAGACGGATCTTGCCCATACGCTGGGTCTTAGACGGGCTGTTGGGCTGACGTTCTACCTTCTCAAGCTCGGCTTCTAACTCATCTAAGCTCTTCTGCAGGAATTCCCGCTCGTAGTTCGCACACGGCTGACCGCCGAGATAGACGGTCGTGACGCTCTCTGATTTTGAGCCGACGATCTTGGCGTTGATCCCCCGTGCAGCCCGGATACGTCCGCCGATCATCGTCCCTCTTCCAGTACGCACCTGTACTTCCCCGTCACAATAGATATCACAGTTGACAATACAGTCTGTCTTAAGGTCTCCGCGGCAGTGAACCGTACAGTTCTCCATATACTGGGCATATATATCGTGATGGGCGCGGAGCACCGCCCTGGAGTCTCCAAGGATTCCCTTGGCAACGATCAGGTCGCCGCCCGCCTCGATCTCCGCGGCTTCCACCACGCCGTCTATGGTCACATCCCCGATCGTCCTGATACTAAATCCGCTGCTCACATCACCGTGAATATGCACGTCGCCTACAAAATTAATATTACCGCTGGAAAAATCCACATTGCCGTTGATCTCCAGCACCGACTTGACCACGAAGCTCCGTCCGCTGAATTCCACCCGGCCGGACTTGACTGCAAGCAGCTTCGTACCGTCCTCACTGGCCTCCGTGTTGCGCCCCTTGGGAAGAACAGCCGCCTTCCCGGTCTTGCATACGATCTCCTGACCCAGGACCGTCCTTCCCGGTACGCCCTCCTTAGGCGGAACCGCCTGGCAGATCACGCCGCCCTTCTCCACATTCTGAACCAGATTCAGGTTGAAGTAATCCACCCTGCCGTGCTCATCCTCAACGAATTTCTGCTTGGTGGCACGCTCAAAGAAGTCTTCTATATAACCGTCCTCCCCGTGAACGACCGGCTGCCCTATAGCGATTCTGTACAGATGGAAATACCGGTTCGGCTCATCGGACAGACGTTCAAGCAGCTCCGTGTTCACGCCGAATGTAACGCCGCTCTTCTGCAGAGCAGCATCAAGTATCCCGCGGTCTAATTCCTTTCCTTCTCCCACAGGCGGGAATATCATAAGCCACGCACCTAATCTGTTGGAAGTAACGTAAACCATCGGAAACGCATCCAGATTCACCGGCTCCGGCTCTTGTGCTTCCTCATTATCCGGCAGTTCTTCCCCATCCTCATCCGGCTTCTTCGTCTCCTTAGGTATCATCTCCCAACGGGAAAGAGCCTCTGCGGTGATAAACTTACGCAGCCGGTGCAATTCCTGCTCCAGCTCACTGTCGGACACCACGCCGGCGTTCTCCAGACGGAGATACGGAAGCGGCGCATCCCTGACATGCTCAGCCCACAATTCATACAACAAAATAAACGGATGATCCCAGGGAAGGATTAGCTGATTAATGACCGGTTCCGGCTCCGGCGGCTCCTCCGGTATTATCTCTTCTTCTGCTGTCTGTTCTTCCTGCACCTGTTCCAAGTCATCCTCATTGTCTTCATCCTCTGATCTTGACCCGAACAGCCACCCCCAAAAACGATTCTTAGGCTCCATTCATTTCACCTCCCTCTCTTTTGACACAGCTCCCTTTGCTGTTATAACTATTATACGCTGTTTCTGCCGTAATTGACAAGTGACAATATATTGTTTACGCCTTATTTCAATTCGATCTCTTCCAGCTCCTTCGGCGGAAGCTTCTTGCTGGAGCCTGCGACCAGCTTCTCCACTTCCTTCTTCGCCTTTTCCACCTGAAGGTTGGTTCCCGCTCCGGCAACGCAGCCTCCGGGACAGCCCATACCCTCGATCAGGCATCCGTCCATTCTGCCTACCTTGGCAAGAGAGAGGATCTTCTTACACTCTGCCAGTCCTTCCGCATGCTCGATCTTCACTTCCACTCCGGGATAGTATTCCTTCACACAGTTCTCGATGGCCTGTGCCACTCCTCCGGCATACGCATAACCGCGGCCGGCGCCTGTCGCATTGTGGAAGGAAGACTCCGCCTCATACTCAGTAAGGTCGATATCTTTGGCGTCGAACATTGCCTGCAGCTCCTCGAATGTGATGACGAAGTCCACATCGCTTCTGACGGTCCTCCGCATCGCTTCCAGCTTCTTCGCCGCACACGGTCCGATAAATACCACCTTGGCATTGGGATGTTCCTTCTTGATCGTACGCGCAGTCGCAACCATAGGCGTCAACTCCTGGGATACCTGATCCACCATATCCGGGAAATACTTCTTAGCGAGCATCGCCCAGGACGGACAGCAGGACGTCAGAAGGAACGGCAGTTCTCCCGTCGTCACCTTGTTCACATAATGGTGGGCTTCTGCGACCGCACCGATATCCGCTCCCAACGCTACCTCATAGAACTCTGAAAAGCCCAATTCCTGAAGCGCAGCCTTCAGATTCCTCGGCGTAATATTATCGCCGAACTGTCCGGCAAATGCCGGCGCGATCTCGGCAATGATCTGGTCGCCCTCAGACAGCGCTCTTGCAAGCTGGAAGATCTGGGACTTGTCGGAGATCGCCCCGAACGGACAGCTTACCATACACATTCCGCAGGAGACGCACTTATCCGTATTGATCACCGCACGGCCGTGGGACTCTGTCTCGATCGCGCCTACGCCGCAGGCCTTCGCACACGGGCGCTCCTTCTTGGAGATCGCGTCATACGGACAGGCAGTCTTGCACTTCCCGCACTTGATACACTTGGTCTGGTCGATATATGAACGTCCGTTTACCATGGAAATAGCACCCTTAGGGCATACCTCCATACATGGGTGAGCCAGACAGCCCTTGCAGACATTGCTCACTTCATAGCCCTTCTCCTCGCATCCCTCGCACGCGGACGGGATGACCTGCATAAGCGGCGGTTCATAATATTTGTCCGAGATATTGCTGGCCTCCACTCCCGAAGTCAGATGGACCGGCTTGTTCTCAGGCCTTAAGGACAATCCCATAGCAAGCCTTAACCGCTCACGCACTACTGCGCGCGCACGGTAAACACTCTCTCTGTACTGCATGGTATCTTCGTTGACGATCTTGTATGGAATCTTCTCCATATCATCAAGCAGAGTCTCGGCGTTGGCTTTAAACCCGAGCCTTGCCACCTCCTCAAATACGATTCTTCTGATCTTCCTGACTGTGGTATCCAATCCTCTTATCATAGAGATATCTCCTCCTATACTATATAGATTACTGTACTAATATAAATATACTGGATTGTTAAATAAGCGTCAAGCATTTCTCCTATTCAGAATAAAATAACCATCTGAAAGAAAAATCACCCGCTAGAGCAAAATGATATTGTGATCCTTGCAAATCCTGCGCATCTCTTCCGGCCACAGGCTCGCCTGTACTTCTCCGATATGCGCCCGGTCCAGAAGCAGCATACACAGCCTAGACTGCCCGATTCCGCCTCCGATCGTATACGGCAGTTCTCCGTTAAGGAGCATCCTGTGATAAGGAAGGGATCTGCGTTCCTCACAGCCTGCCTTCCTAAGCTGCTCTTCCAGAGCCTTCTCATCCACACGGATCCCCATGCTGGAGATCTCCAGGGCGCAGCCAAGATTCTCAAACCAGAACAGGATATCCCCGTTAAGCTGCCAGTCGTCATAGTCCGGCGCCCGGCCGTCGTGAGGCTTGCCGCTCCTTAACTTGTCTCCGATCTTCATCAGGAAGACGCAGCCGTGCTCCTTCGTGATCAGGTTCTCCCGCTCCTTAGGCGTCTTGTCTGGATAGCGGTCTTCTAACTCCTGAGAAGTGATAAAGGTCACATCCCCCGGAAGCTTCTTCGCGGCGTCCGGGTATTTGTACCACACCTCATGCTGCATGTGCTTGATGATCTTGAAGATGTTGCGCACCGTCTCTTCCAGGGTTTCGATGGTACGCTCTTCCTTTGTGATGACCTTCTCCCAGTCCCACTGATCCACATAGCAGGAATGCAGGTTGTCAAGCTCCTCGTCGCGCCTGATGGCGTTCATATTCGTATACAGGCCCTCGCCTGGTTTGAATCCATATTCATGAAGCGCCATCCTCTTCCACTTGGCAAGGGAATGCACCACCTCGACCGTCTCATCCGGGATACCGGCAACATCGAACTGTACCGGACGCTCTACTCCGTTCAGGTTGTCGTTGAGACCGCTGCTCTTCTCCACGAACAGCGGCGCCGAGATCCTCTCTAAGTTCATCTCCCTGCCGAACTCCTTCTGGAAGGTATCGCGTATGTATTTGATGGCCTCCTGCGTTCCGCGGACGTCAAGCCTCGGATC
Organism: Lachnospiraceae bacterium; assembly: GCA_910575835.1. GTDB lineage: Bacteria > Bacillota > Clostridia > Lachnospirales > Lachnospiraceae > Sporofaciens. Next base: position 155,864 of record CAJTGB010000007.1, read on the forward strand.
ATAATTTTCTGGTAATATTAATGACATGTTTCTCTTCCTTTCTGCTATCTGTCTTGTGCAAATATTTTCTGGGCATAATACACGGACTGCATGGCGTCCTTCCCATAGAAATCCGCGCCGATCATATCGGCGTATTCCTGGTTCAGCACCGCGCCGCCTACCATGACCTTACAATCCGGCTTATTCTTCCTGAGCAGCCGTATGGTATCTTCCATACTCGCCACAGTCGTAGTCATCAGCGCGCTCAATCCCACAAGCTTCACGTTCTCTCTTACGGCGCACTCCGAAACAGTCTCAGGCAGAACATCCTTCCCAAGATCTATCACGTCAAAGCTGTAATTCTCAAGCAATACCTTCACGATATTCTTGCCTATGTCATGGATATCGCCTTTGACCGTGGCCAAGATCACTTTATCCTTCTTCTGCTCTTCGCCGCCCTTGTCTGCCAGCGAATCCTTCAGCACCGCAAATGCGATCTTCGCCGCGTCCGCGCTCATCAATAGCTGCGGAAGGAATACGCTTCCCTTCTCGAAGCCCTTCCCCACCTCGTCAAGAGCCGGGATCAGATATTGATTGATGATATCAAGCGGTTCCTGCGTTTTAAGAAGCGCCGCTGCCGCATGGTGCGCCTCTTCTTTGAGTCCCTTTTCGATGGCGTCCTTAAGAGTGAGGGATGCTTTAGTCCCTGCCTTGACCTCCCCGGACTGTCCGCCGTACCTCCTGATGAATTCCTCACAGTTCTTGTCGTAATTCATCAAGGCGCAGAAAGAAGTATAAGAGCGCATCATATCCTCGGACGAAGGATTGATGATCCCGGCGCTTAGTCCGTTTAACAGCGCCATAGTATAGAAATTGGCATTGATCACCGGGCGGCAGGGCAGCCCGAACGAGATATTCGATACCCCAAGGACCGTGCATACACCGTACGTCTCACGAACCATCTTAAGCGCTTCCAGCGTGGTCTTCGCGCCCTCCGGTTCGGAGCTTATGGTCATGGCAAGCACATCCACCACGATATCTTTCTTTTCGATCCCGTACCTTGCCGCCTCTTCTATGATCCTTCCGGCGATCCGGCATCTGCCCAAAGCCGTCTGCGGAATCCCGTCTTCATCAAGCGTCAGGGCGACCACGGTGCCGCCGTACTTCTGCACCAGAGGGAATACGGCGTCCATGGACTCCTGTTTCCCGTTCACAGAGTTGATCATCGGCTTGCCGTTGTAGATGCGCATAGCCGCCTCCATCGCCCCGATATCCACCGTGTCGATCTGCAGCGGGAGACTCGTCACGCTCTGCAGATTCGTGACGGCTTCCTGCATCATAGCCGTCTCGTCAATATCAGGAAGCCCCACGTTCACATCCAGGATATGAGCCCCCAAATCCTGCTGAGCGACCCCTTCCTTCAGGATATAGTCTATATCATGCTCCTTAAGAGCCTGCCTGAACTTCTTCTTCCCGGTAGGGTTGATCCTCTCCCCGATGATCACAGGCTTCTGGTTCAAGATCACAGCCCTCCCGTAGGAAGAGACGATGGTATCCGTCTTCGGCTTCGCCGCCTTCGGCTTCCTCCTTCCCGCCATGTTAACCATAGCGCGGATATGACCGGGCGTCGTCCCGCAGCAGCCGCCGATCACACATGCCCCCATCTGAAGGATCTCTTCCATGGTGTCTGCAAACCGGTCAGGCTCAACATCATAATATACTTCCCCGTCCCGCTGCTTCGGAAGCCCCGCATTGGGCTTTACGATCACCGGAACCGAAGCATATTCCATGATCTCCTTAAGAATCGGAAGCATCTGCTCAGGTCCCAAACCGCAGTTGATTCCAAGCGCATCCACTCTGAGCCCCTCTAACATGGCAACGACCGAAGGGACGTCGCCTCCTGTCAGAAGCTTCCCCTTCCCGTCGAATATCATAGTGACTGTCACCGGAAGCTTCGTATTCTCCTTCGCTGCCAGCACGGCCGCCTTCACTTCATATGTATCGCTCATGGTCTCGATATGAATAAGATCGGCTCCCGCCTCTTCCCCATACCGCACGACCTCGCGAAACGTCCGGTACGCCTCCTCGAATCCCAGATCTCCCATGGGCTTAAGAAGCTTCCCGGTAGGCCCCACATCCAGGGCAGCATAAACTTCTCTGTTATCATGTACGCCAAGAACCGCCGCCTTCCTTACGTTCGCAACGGCAGCGTCAATGATCTCCTTAAGATCATAGCGTGAATCATGGAATTTTAATCCATTCGCCCCGAAGGTATTGGTCAGGACAATATCGCTTCCCGCCTCATAATATTGCCGATGGATATCTACGATCACGTCTGGATGAACCAGATTCCAGGTCTCCGGCAATTCTCCCGCCTTCAATCCCTCCGACTGCAGCAGCGTACCCATCCCGCCGTCAAAATACAGTAACTCTTTCCCTAATCTGTCTCGTATCATTCGCCTACTCCTTTATCCCTCCGGTAACTGCAATCTCTCTTACCGCAGCCTTCACACCCCTCAATGCAGCGGGAAGGCTTCGTCCTGCCAAGCCCGATCACCGCGGTCACAGACTTCGTTGGCGCCAGCATATTGCCGTCCGTCATGGACAGACCGATCCTCTTAGACGCATCCAGCATCCGCAGGATCCCGCCCTGATGCCCGATAGAGAAATCCCCGTATCCCGGACTGAATCTTGGTCTTAAGTAATATCCTGCCTCTTCCTGTGCCTGCCGGAGCTCCTCCTGGCAGCGATCCAGGTATTCCTCCAGAAGCGCCGCCGCGCAGGCCTGCAGCACAACTACCCTTGCCATATCGGTAAGCGCATAGCGGCGAAGCAACAGATCCGCTTCTGCCCCCAATGTCGCACCGAGTACGATCACCTTCTCACACCCGTTCAGGTTCTTTCTGAGGTCGCGGCTGTCAATCTCTAATGTCTCTATCTTAAGGCCCGTATCGCCCCAGAAGGATACATCAAAAATGCGATAAATGATTCTTCTGCTCGCTGTCCGCTCCAGTTCCTCAAAAGAACTGCCGATCAGGGCAAGCGTATCATCATCTATCGCATGGCTTCCATATCCCAGGTAACGAACCGCCTCTTTCGTCCTTGTGTCCATCTCTTCATCCTTACACTGCTATAAGCTATTCCTCACAGTACACGATCTCTGACAGATTGCTCATGATCGCCTCCGCAACCTCCGGCTTGTTCATGGAATATACATGAATATGGTTCACGCCGTTCGCGATCAGATCAATGATCTGATCCGTAGCATAGGCGATTCCCGCCTGCTGCATCGCCCTTGGATCATCTCCGAAGCGGTCAACGATCGCACGGAATCTCTCTGGGAGAATCGTACCTGACATACTGCCGATCCTTGCGATCTGCTTCTTATTCGTAACCGGCATGATCCCCGGAAGCACCGGGACGGTAATTCCCTTCTCACGGATCCTGTACAGGAAATTATACAGGATATTGTTGTCGAAAAACATCTGCGTCGTCAGAAAATCCACTCCGCAGTCAACCTTATGCTTCAGGTTCCGTATGTCATCCTTCTTATGCTCCGTCTCCACATGGCCTTCGGGATAACACGCGGCGCCGATGCAGAAATCACCCTGGCTCCTGATGTCTTCGATCAGTTCACTGGCATATCTGTAGTGGTTGGGAAGGGGGAATTCGCTCTCGGAGGGGATGTCCCCCCTGAGTGCGAGAATATTCTCGATCCCCTTCTCCTTCAACTGTTCTATCACCCTGTGTACCTCCTCCTTCGTGGAGGAGACACAGGTCAGGTGGGCAAGGCTCGTCACACCAAAATCATCCCTGATGTGCGACGCGATGCTCACCGTATTCTTGCTGGTTCCGCCGCCCGCTCCGTAAGTAACGCTGATGAACGCCGGCTTAAGCGCCGCGATCTTCTCTGTCGCGGCCAGGACGCTTCCATATCCCGCATCCGTCTTAGGCGGAAATACCTCAAAGGATATGTGCGGCCCTTCGTTCTTTAGTATGTCTCGAATCTTCATCTTGTCCTCTTCCCGGTCATTCTACATACCGTCGTATAATGCCTCGTACTGTTTTGCTGAATTCGACCATGAGAAATCCTGGCTCATAGCGCGGTCGATCATCTTATTCCAGTCGCGCTTCCTGTCATAGTAAATGCGCTCCGCATAACGCACGGTAGCCAGCATCTCGTGCGCATTGTAATTCGAGAAGCTGAATCCGGTACCGGTCTTCTCGAATTCATTGTACGGTTCTACCGTATCCTTAAGTCCTCCTGTCTCCCTTACGATCGGAAGCGTTCCGTACCGAAGGCTCATCAACTGGCTCAGCCCGCACGGCTCAAACAGCGAAGGCATCAGGAATGCGTCGCAGGACGCATAGATCCGGTGGGACAGAGGGTCTGAGTAATAGATATTGGCAGATACCTTGCCCTGATACTTCCACTCAAAATGGCGGAACATATTCTCATACTTCTCCTCGCCGGTTCCGAGAACGACGATCTGTACGGCATCCTGGCACAGCTCGTCCATCACATAGGCAACCAGATCGAATCCTTTCTGGTCTGTCAGCCTGGATACGATACCGATCATCATCGTATGGGAATCCTGAGTCAGATTCAGCTCTTTCTGCAGAGCGATCTTATTCTTGATCTTCTCCTTGCGGAAATTATCTATGTTGTAATTCTTCTCGATATGTACGTCTGTATCCGGGTTGTAATCATCATAATCAATACCGTTGACAATACCGGACAGACAATTGGCCTTGGCATTCATCAGGCCGTCAAGCTTCTCTCCGTAGAACGGCATCTTGATCTCTTCCGCATAGGAATTACTTACCGTGGTAACTCTGTCCGCATAGACGATACCGCCCTTCAGATAGTTCGCATCCTTATAAGCCTCCAGCTTGTCCGGTACGAAATAATACTGCGGCAGCCCGGTGATGTCGCGGACTCTCTTCGTATCCCAGGTTCCCTGGAACTTCAGGTTATGTATGGTCATGATCGTCTTGATCCCGCGGTAATACTCTGTCCCGAAACGGAAATTATCGAGATAGATCGGAATCAGGCCTGTCTGCCAGTCATGGCAGTGTATAATGTCAGGTCTGAAGTCGATCACCGGCAGCGCGCTTAACACCGCCTTGGAAAAAAATGCGAATTTCTCAATGTCGGCGTACATATCGCCGTACGGAGCAAAGCCGTTAAAATAGTACTCATTATCTATAAAATAGAATGTTATTCCCTCATATTCGTATGTCAGTACGCCTACATACTGCTTTCTCCAGTTCAGATCCATATAAAAATGAGTATGATAGGCCAGTTTTTCTTTCCATTCTTCCTTCATGCACATGTACTTTGGCAGCATGACACGCACATCATATTTTCCTTTATCAAAATATTTTGGTAAAGAGCCGACAACATCTGCAAGTCCGCCTGTCTTAATAAATGGTACTGATTCTGATGCTGCAAATAGTATTTTCTTCATATCTTTTCCTCCAAACCTCACATATATGCTTCTATTATACCCTAATTTTATCCAGAAGAAAAGTATTTATCTGTTTTTATATTCTAATCTTATCGTATCTGCGATCAACGCAATGAATTCAGAGTTCGTGGGTTTCCCTTTTCCGTTGCTTACCGTGTATCCGAACAGGTCGTCAAGCGTATCTAGCTTCCCTCTGCTCCAGGCCACTTCAATGGCATGGCGGATGGCTCGTTCCACCCGGCTTGCCGTCGTCTGGTGTTTCTTGGCTACCGTTGGATACAGGACCTTTGTGATCGCATTCAGCACGTCCATATCCTCCACAGCCATAATGATTGCGTCTCTGAGATAATGATACCCTTTGATATGTGCCGGTATTCCGATCTCATGGATCATATCCGTCACCCTGCCCTCCAGATTCAGTTCCGGCTGAAGGTCCGTTACGGCCCCTATGGCCGCCTGGGGACGCAGTTCATGGCGGATGACCTGATTCGCATGCTTGATCCTGTTCAGCACCATCTCATTGTTGAAAGGTTTCATGATATAGTAGCTTGCACCCTTTTTGAAGGCATCTTCTGTAATCCGCTCCTGCCCTACTGCTGTTACAACAATAAAATCAGGATGTTTCTTCAGTCCTTTGTCATTGCTTACCATTTCCATCACGCTTAAGCCGTCCATCTTGGGCATGATCAGGTCCAGCAATACAACGTCCGGCTGCTTCTCTTTGATCAGCTGATACATGTCTTCTCCGTTGTTCGCCTTTCCTACCAATTTCAATTCCTGATCATTGCTGATGATTTCGCCAAGCAAGTCCAGAATTCTTTCATTATCGTCGGCTATGGCCACATTTATCTCTCTCATTTTACGCAATGCCTCCTTTCCCCACATCAAAAGTTGTCGAGTTTGATTATATAGTCTGTCACTAATCAAATCAAGAAATTACTGTCGTAAAATTATGACTATTGTCGACAAAAAATTTACAATTCGACATTTTTCAGCATGTCTTCGATAAAAATGCCATATCCCTTCGTAGCGTCCTGGACGAATACATGGGTGACCGCTCCGATGAGTTTTCCGTTCTGGATGATCGGGCTTCCGCTCATGCCCTGCACGATTCCGCCCGTCACCGCAAGCAGGTTTTTATCCGTCACTTCGATCACGATTCCCTTGTTTACCTCATCCGCGTTTTTGTCGATTTTTGTAACACGAATATGGTAATCCTTCACCGTTCCCTCCACGGCGCACCGGATGACGGCCGGACCCTCTGTGATCTCCTCCTTAGAGGCCGTCTCGATCGGCGTCTGGTCCGTGAAAAGAGCATCGATCCTGTCAATAGTGCCGAAGATCCCGCAGTCTGTATTTCTCGTGATATTGCCCAATACATTATAATTGTTATAGACGATGATCCCTTCCATGCCTCCCGGAGTGCCGTCCTCTCCTCTCTGGATATCCTTGATGCTGGTCTCGTAGACGGTCCCGTCATTGATCTCTAACAGTGTGTTTGTATCTACGTCGTGGATCCCATGCCCCAGCGCTCCAAAATGGCTGTCCGTGTTCAGAAATGTGATCGTGCCCAGCCCCTGCGCGTTGTCCCTCACCCAGATCCCAAGCTTGCATTCTCTGGCGTTCTGCCGGACAGGCTTCATCCTGATATTCATATACTGCTCGGCTCTTCTTATCCGCAGGATGATCTCCTCGTCCCCCAGTCCGTTGACCGTCTCCACAAGCTCTGACTTGTCGTGGATAGTCTGGTCATTCAGCGCCACGATATAGTCGCCTTCCTTCACAAGGTTGGCCGCCGGCTCATAATCCATCCCGTCCTCTGCCGTGATCGAATCCGTTCCGAGCACCATAACGCCTTCTGTCTCCAGATAGATGCCGATAGGCATGCCTCCGGGGATCACCATATTTCCCTGTGAGGTGTTGGCGTTCACCTCCGCTTTGAGCTTATTCTGCTGGAATTCGGTCAGATAATAGCCGCCCCCCACGGCGATCAGGAACGTAACGATCATGATCAGGATTCTTCTGTACCAGTGTTTTCTCATCTTCACAAACCTCCGCTTTTTCATTTCGTTCTCTTCCCTTATTATGTGACAATTTCTAGAAAATTACGCACGAAAAAGCGAAGCTTTTAACTTCGCTTAAGAAAACATTCCGGCTTTTGGTATAACATACTGTACTAAGACCTCTGCCCTGCAGTCTGCTTCGCCAGTTCCTTCATCTCAACGGCGCTTTGGATCACCGTATCTGTGATCTTCACGCCGCCCAATATCCTTGCCAGTTCCTTAACTGACTCCTCTTCATCCAGTTTCCTGATATCTGTCCTCGTGTCTCCCCTGCGGGTCGCCTTCTCGATCAGGTAATGCCAGTCTGCCATAGCCGCGATCTGCGCCAGATGGGTGATACAGATGACCTGATGGGCTTTTCCGATGACCGCCATCTTCTCGGACACCTTCTGCGCCGTCCTCCCGCTGATCCCCACGTCGATCTCGTCAAATATCAGCGTCTCGATCTCGTCTCTGCTTGCCATTACCGTCTTGATCGCCAGCATGATCCTTGACAGCTCGCCGCCGGACGCGACGCTGGCAAGGGGCTTCAACGGCTGTCCTGGATTCAGGGATATCATAAATTCCACATCGTCCGTTCCTTCCGCAGTATATCCCCTGGTCTCTTCGAACCTGATCTCAAACCGTACATTCTCAAAATTCAGATCCTTAAGCCCGTCTTCTATGGCCTTCGAGAGAATCTTCCCCTGCTTCTTCCGAAGCGCAGACAGTTTCCCCGCCTGCTTCTTAAGTTCTTCTTCAGAACCCGCCGCCTTCGCCCGCAGCTCCCCGATATAATTGTCATAATCCTCCAGGGCCGCAAGCTTCTTCTCCTGGGCTGCGCAATATACAAGAATTTCTTCGATCGTATTGCCGTATTTGGTCTTCAGATGGTTGATCTCATTCAGCCGGTTCTCCGTATCATGGAATTCCTCGTCCGAGAATTCACATTCTCCGGCATAATCCGCCAGTTCCCTGTTGAAATCATTCAGCAGGCTGTCGATCTCCACAAGCTGGTCGTACAGCCCGGACGCCTTCTCGTCATACTCGGCGATCTCCGAGATCGCACGGATCGCGCGGCTTAAGTCCTCGCTTGCGTTATCATTTCCCTCGCTGGTATAGAGATATGCCTCGCTCACACATTCGGCGATCCGCTTGCTGTTCACGATGCGGCGGTACAGCTCTTCCAGATCCTCGTCCTCTCCCGGCTTAAGATCGGCATCCAGGATCTCTCCGGCCTCAAACTTCAAAAAGGACAGCTCCTTCGCCCTCTGTGCCTCGTCCGTCTCCATCTCGTCCAGTTCTTTTATGCACGCCTTATAGGCCCTGTACGCTTCAAGGACCTTGTGCTTCACATCCCCGACCGTTTCCCTTGCGAATGCATCGACGATCCCCAGATGGTTCTTCTTATACAGCAATGACTGATGCTCGTGCTGGCCGTGGATATCGATCAATACCGAGGCCGCCTCCTTAAGAAGGGCGATCTGCACCGTCTCGCCGTTGATCCTGCTGACGCTCCTCTTCTCCATCAGCCTCCGGCTAAGTACCACGCACCCGTCCTCGGGATAGATATCAAGCTCCTCAAGCTTCCTGATCTGCTGCTCGTTCTCCACCTGAAACGTCAGCTCTACAAAACCGTACTCCGCGCCCTGCCTTAATATATCCTTAGTATAGCGCCCTCCGAGCGCCAGATTCACGGAACCAAGGATAATGGACTTGCCCGCTCCGGTCTCGCCGGTCAGAATATTAAGCCCGTCCCCGAATTCCACTTCTATCTCATCGATCAATGCCAGATTCTTCACATGTAAATTCTGTAACATTCTGCCTCCTACAACACACTCCCGTCAAACGGATCCGCCGCATGCCGCCTTCGCGCTTACAGCACGATCCGTCCGATCTTATCCATCACTTTCGCCGTATCCTCCACGCTCCTGATCGCGCACATGATCGTATCGTCGCCCGCAATGCTTCCCACTACCTCATTCCACCGCATAGCGTCGATCGCCGCGCATACGGCCATTGCCATTCCCGACACCGTCTTGATGACCAGTATATTCTGAGCCATATCCATGGAAATATATCCGTCCCTCAGAACCCGCATATATTTCTCGCCCATGCCGTTTCCTTCATTCATGTGTACGGCATAGCGCTGTTTTCCGTTCTTATCAGGAACCTTCGTAAGCTTCAGATCCCTGATATCCCTCGATACCGTTGCCTGGGTCACCCTGAATCCCTCCTGGTTCAGATACTCTGCCAGCTCTTCCTGCGTCTCTATATGATTCTTCTGGATCAGTTCAATGATCTTCGCGTGTCTGTTTCCCTTCATGCTGCTAATTTCCTTTCATCTTTCTGCGCAGTGTTTCAAGAAAGCTGACCTTGCTGAGCTTCATGATCGTAGCGGAAGCGTCGGACCTGCGCACCGTCACTCTGTCGCCCGTCTTAAGAGATACGGTATCCGCCCCGTCAAACGCGACGTATACCTCTTCCTTCGAACCGTTGCGTCCCGGACCGATAGCGATCTCGATCTCATCCTCCGATGACAGGACGATACTCCTGGTATTCAGCGAATGCGAACAGATAGGCGTGACAACGATCAGGGACGCCGTCGGCTCCACGATCGGCCCTCCCGCCGACAGATTATAGGCCGTCGACCCCGTCGGCGTAGACAGCACCACCCCGTCCGCCTCATAGTCATTCAGCAGTTCCCCGTTCACATACAGTTGAAAATGTATGATATGCAGTTCGCCTTTACGCGATACCACAATATCATTGAGTGAGACGTCCGACTTCTTCTCCCCGGACGGGTCTGTAAACGTCCCTTCAAGCATCATCCGCCTTTCAAGGACATAATCCCCCTTAACGACCTGTCCGACCGCTTCGTCGATACCGCCCACCTCTACCTCTGTCAGATAGCCCAGCGTTCCCATATTAATGCCGAGAATCGGAATAGCCTTATCCCAGAACAGCCTTGCCACCTCGATCAGGCTCCCGTCTCCTCCGATCACTACCGCACAGTCTATCTCCTCAGGCACAGAATCCTTAAGAATCTTCTTATGCTCATCCTTCTTGCATAAGACGCACTGTTTCCCCGCCGCGCCAAGCAGCCCCGTTACCTGATCGGTCACGGCGTTCTCTGTGTCCTTCCCGTCATTTGTAACAATCAAAAACCTTTCCATCATTTCCCTGTTCCTTCTAAACTTCTGTCAGTGTGCTTTCGCCAGCGTATCAAACGCCTCGCCTACGACCCGCAGGATGTCCGCCGATTCGGCGATTCTCCCTGATCCTTCACACTTTAAAAGGTGTACCAGATATTCAATATTCCCCTCCGGTCCGCGAATCGGAGAGAAATCAAGGTCAAGCACGTTAAATCCGGTATTCCTTGCATATCCGAAGACAGCTTCGATCACCTCAATGTGGGTGCTCCTCTCCCTGACCACGCCTTTCTTGCCCACCTTCTCCCGTCCGGCCTCAAACTGGGGCTTGATCAGGGCGACCACCTGGCCTTGCTCCCGCAGATAAGCATGGATCGGCGGCAGCACCTTCGACAGCGATATGAATGAGACGTCAATGGACGAGAAATCTATCGGTTCCCCGATCTCCTCCGGCGTCACATACCGGATATTGGTCTTCTCCATACAGACGACCCTCTCATCCTGACGAAGCTTCCAGTCAAGCTGTCCCCTCCCCACATCAATGGCGTAGACCCTGCGCGCGCCGTTCTGGAGCATACAGTCCGTGAAGCCTCCCGTAGACGCTCCCACATCCGTACACACCTTCTCCCGTACATCCACGCCGAAGTTCAAAAGAGCCTTCTCAAGCTTCAATCCTCCCCGGCTCACATAGGGAAGGACATGTCCCCTCACCTCAATGGGGACCTCCTCGGGAAATGTTGTTCCCGCCTTATCTTCTCTCTGTCCGTCCACGAAAACACTGCCGGACATGATGATCGCCTTCGCCTTCTCCCTGGAGGGCGCAAGATTCCGTTTTACCAGTAATACATCCAAACGTTCCTTCATAGTCACTCCTGTTATCCGTCACATGTACTGCGATTCCTGCGGTGATCCCTGCAGCCGGTCATAAGCCTCCCGGATTCTTCCTGCCATGGTGCATACGTCAAGACCCGTCTCCTCGCGCAGCGCTTGGATCCCCCCATGTTCCACATAATCATCAGGGAGCGCAAGCGGCAGGATGCGGACGCCTTTGTCCTTCCTGCATATATACTCCGTCACATGCTCCCCGTAGCCTCCGGTCTGCACATTCTCTTCTATCGTCACGATCAGCGCATGGTCGCTGCACAGATCATCGATCATCTCTTCATCAATCGGCTTGAGGAATCTGGCGTTGACCAGCGTGCAGGGATATCCCTTCTCCTTCAGCATATCTCTGACCTGTACCGCCGGTTCAAACATATGCCCTGCACTCAGGATCGCAATGCCGGACTCCCTGTACAGCATCTCGCTCTTCCCATATACGACCGGCGCCCTGAATTCCCTGTATCCGTCGTACGCCTCTCCTCTCGGATACCGCAGGGCAACCGGCCCCTGATAATCCAGCGCAAAACGCAGCATATCCGCCAGCTCCCACTTGTGCTTCGGAGACATCACCGTCATATTCGGAATACTGCTCAGGTAAGAAATGTCAAATATGCCCTGATGCGTCTCCCCGTCGCTTCCCACCAGTCCGGCGCGGTCTACCGCTAAGACTACCGGAAGATTCTGAAGCGCTACATCATGAATGAGCTGGTCATACGCACGCTGCAGAAATGACGAATACACTGCAAACACCGGATGGATGCCGCCTGCCGCAAGTCCCGCCGCGAAGGTAACGCCGTGAGCCTCGGCTATCCCCACATCGAAAAACCTGTCGGGATAGAGCTGCTTAAACCTGGTAAGACCCGTCCCATCAGCCATAGCAGCCGTGATCGCGGCGATCTCCGGGCGATTTTTCGCCTCATCGCAGAGCACCTTGCCGAATACGTCCGTACAGGTATCCTTCTTCTTCGGTATCTCAGGCTCGCCCGTCTCGATCTGGAACGGGCCGATCCCATGAAACCTGTCAGGGTGCTTCTCCGCCGGCTCATATCCCTTGCCCTTCTCTGTTATAACATGGAGAAGCGCCGGACCGTCCACTCTCTGCGCCTCGCGCAGCGCACGGCACAGAAGCGGGATATTATGGCCGGGCACCGGTCCCAGATAAGTGATTCCCATATCCTCGAAAAACATGCCCGGCACAACAAGCTGCTTAATGCTGCTCTTAGTCCTGCGGATCTTCTTGATCATCGAATCACCCACGACCGGAATCTGGTGCAGCGCTTCCGTAATTCCCTTCTTAAGTCCCGTGTAGATATCCGCAGTCCGAAGACCCGCAAGATATCTGGACATTCCTCCCACATTCTCCGAGATCGACATATTGTTATCGTTCAGGACAATAATAAAATTCGTCTCCAATGCGGAGGCATTGTTCAAAGCCTCATACGCCATCCCTCCGGTCAGAGAACCGTCGCCGATCACAGAGATCACGCTGTAATCCTCTCCCATCAGGTCTCTGGCCCGTACATAGCCAAGTCCCGCCGATATGGACGTAGAGCTGTGCCCGGTGTCAAATGCATCGCAGGCGCTCTCTTTCCTCTTGGGGAAGCCGCTTATCCCGCCGTATTTGCGCAGATCGTCAAACCCGTCCTTCCTCCCGGTCAAAAGCTTGTGCGTATAGGACTGATGCCCCACATCCCAGATGATCTTATCCTTCGGGAGCTCGAAGATCAGATGCATCGCGATCGTAAGCTCCACAACGCCAAGATTGGACGCAAGATGCCCGCCGTTCTTGCTGATCTTCTCGATCAGAAATTCCCGGATCTCTTCTGCCAGTCCGTCTAATTCCTCCGGCAGCAGGTTCTTGATATCATTCTCCTTTTGTATCCTCTCTAACATAGTCCGCCCCCCTTTATCTGTGTGTCCCGTCCTTTCTGAGCATATTTCCGCAGATTCCTGTTATTTTTCTCTGTGGATCAGTTGGGTCAAAAGCTGTTCCAGGAATTCATTCTCACCCGGCAGCTGGTGCAGAAGAGCGACCGCCTCCCTGGACAATCTCTCTACTTCCTGCTTCGCCTCTTCGATCCCTACGAGGGTAACATAGGTGGTCTTCTCATTCTTCTCGTCGCTGTGGACAGGCTTGCCAAGCGTCTCGCTGGTACTGGTCACATCCAGGATATCGTCCTGTACCTGGAACGCTACTCCCACATACTCCGCGATCTTCTCAACCTTCTTCACTTCCTCCTCAGAAGCCCCTCCAAGGATCGCCCCGATCATCATCGCAGCTTCGATAAGCGCCGCCGTCTTAAGCCTGTAGATCGTATCCAGCACATCCTTCGTAATCTTACGGCCAGTCTCCTTCACATCGATGACCTGTCCCCCGATCATCCCGTAGATGCCCGCCTTCTCACCCAGCACCGCCAGAGCTCTTCCTATTAAAAGGCTGTCCTCAGGTTCGATCACAAATGCCCTGAAAGCCGTCTCAAACGCATAGTTCAGCAAGGCATCCCCCGCCAGGATACCCATATCTTCGCCGTATACGATATGCGTAGTCTTACGCCCCCGCCTGTATTCATCATTATCCATCGCCGGCAGGTCGTCATGCACGAGCGAATAGGTATGTATCATCTCGATCGCAGCTATAAAAGGATGCAGCGCCTTCGACGTCCCGTTATACAGCCGGAAAGTCTCCTGCATGAGCATAGGGCGGAGCCGCTTGCCGCCGGCCAGAAGACTATAGCCCATCGCCTCCATGATCACGCTCTGATATCCCTTCTGCTTCGGAAGATATCCCTGCAGAATATCCTCGATCTTTTGTACCTTCTGTTCTAATTGCTTCTGAAACTCCCGATTCTGAAAATCATTGTTAGAATTCATGCGTCCCACCCTCTTCATCTAAGATCAGCATCTTCTTCTCAACCGCATCGATGCGGCCGCTGCAATTCTTAAGCAGCTCCATACCCTTATGATAGAGTTTAAAAGAAGCCTCAAGAGACACTTCTTCCTCCTCCATCTTGTTGATCGTATCTTCCAGTTGTTCAAACAATTCCTCAAGGCTCTGTTCTTCCCTGGCTTCCGTCTCTTCTGTTCTTACGTCCATGCTGCGCCTCCCTTCCAAATAAATCCGTTCTTACTGCTTCGCTGACAGACTGTTCACAAACCTTGCCGGCCGCGTAAGATCCTGCCGTATCGTAACAGTTCAGACAAGCTGCCCTGTTGCTTCTGTATCTTCCACTACGGCCCGGATCCGGCCGTCCGTCACATAGATATCCAGAAGGCTGCCCTGCCGTACCTGTCCGACACTTTTTACCGTCTTACCGTCTTCCCCGGCCACATAGGAATAGCCCTTATTAAGCTTCCCGATGGGAGACAAGCCCTTCATGATCTCCATATAGATCGCCAGTCTGTGCCTGGAGTCCTTAAGCCTGCTGTCCATCTGCAGACGCAGGGCGTCTTCTAACTCCGACAATCTCTGCTGCTGCTCCTGCAGACGGTAACGCGGATGCAGGCATCTTAAATGCATCTGATATTCCCGAAGCCTTAACCGGTTCATCTGAACCTTCTGCGCAAGCAGACGCGACACTCCTGCACGGTACTCCTGCATGCGCGCCTGAAGCTGCCGGTAATCATACACCGCAAGCTCCGCCGCCGCGGAAGGCGTAGGCGCCCTCAGATCCGCGACATAATCCGCAATGGTCGTGTCCGTCTCATGGCCTACCGCAGAGATAACCGGCACACGGCACTGAAAGATCGCCCTGGCGACCTCCTCCTCGTTAAAAGCCCACAGATCCTCAATAGAACCTCCGCCCCGGCCCACGATCATCACGTCGACCTCTGCCTTCTCCAACATCTGAATTCCGCGGATAATACTCTCCTTCGCACCGTCCCCCTGTACCTGAGCCGGATACAGGATCAACTGGACGAAAGGATTCCTGCGCGCCGCGATATTCATGATATCGCGCACCGCCGCTCCCGTCGGCGCCGTCACGACCCCGATCCGTCTTGCGTATGCAGGTATCGGCTTCTTGTACTCCGGCGCAAACATCCCCATCTCTTCCAGTTCCTTCTTAAGCATCTGAAACCGCTCATAGAGCACGCCGTCTCCGTCCAGACGGATCTCCTTCGCATAGAGCTGGTAAGAACCGCTGCGCTCATATACGCTCACCCCGCCAAGGACTACCACCTGCTGACCGTCACACATACGAAAAGAGAGCCCGCCCCGCTGCCCGGCAAACATAACACAGGCAATCGTTCCGGACTCATCCTTCAGTGAAAAATATATATGCCCCGAAGTATGGTACTTACAGTTCGATACCTCACCCTTGACGTAAATACGGTTCAGCATATAATCCTGGGTAAACATATTCTTGATATAAGCATTCACCTGCTTTACTGTATATACATTCCGAACCATAAACCTTCTCTCCCAATACCCTGGATTAACATCTTGCCAGTTTGGCAAGCACTGCATTGATAAAAGCCGGCCCGTCATCGCTGCTGTACTTCTTCGCAAGCTCCACCGCCTCGTCGATCGCAACGCCTGTCGGCACATCCTCGTCCCACTTCATCTCATACACGGCAAGCCGCAGGATGGTCAGATCAGCCTTGTTCATACGGCTTGTCTTCCATCCTGTGGTATGCGTATTCAGCAGAGTATCAATCTCATCCTTCGCCTCTGCGATCTTCTGTGTCTTCTCCCGGATATACTTAAGATCCCGCTCTCTGGCATCTTCAAGCTGCTCTGAGTATAAACCGATCTGCTCCGATAACTCCTCCGGCGCACAGAACTCAATTCCGAACAACACCTTGAAGATATGTTCTCTTAATTCTGTCCTCTTCACTTATGCTTCCTCCGGCATATCCACCCCGGCAACCCGGATATTGACGTCGGCAACCTCAAGCCCCGTCATATTCTCGATCGCTGCCTTGACCTTCTCCTGAACCTTCTGGGTCGTATCCTTGATGCTGTACCCGTAATTCAGATTCAGCACCAGAGAAACGGTCACGATCCCGTCCAGTACGTCCACCTTCACACCCTTGGACAAAGACTTCATACCAAGCTTGCTCACAAGCTCCCTCGTTGCATTCCCTGTCATGGAAGAAACACCCTCCACCTCAGTCGCCGCAAGTCCTGCGATGATCGCTACCACCTCGTCCGCGATCTTCACCTCTCCAAGATTCTCTTCAGTCTGTATCGTATACGTATTTCTCTCTTCTTTGCTCATATTTAAGAAACCTCCTGTCTCATATACACTTCTTTTCATTATATCAAATGAATACAATTTTGCAAAGTAGCGATACTGATTTTGTCTAAAATTTTATAACAGAACAGGTTAGCCGCCCTGTTACATAATTTTCCGGCCGTACGGCTGCCGCTTCTGTCCTATCTGGCGAATTCAGCCAGTACCAGCCCTTCGTTTCGCTCTATAGTCATGCGGATACTCCATTCATTGACAAACAGAAGAAGCGGACGGTCCTTCAAGTCCTTGACCTTCTTCATATCAGAGGTTCCGGTAAGCTTGTCAAGGTCAGTCTCCGTATGCTCGATCCAGCGGATATACTCATACGGAAGGCTGTCAAGACGGATCTCTACATTATATTCGTTCTCCAGCCTGTATTTCAGCACGTCAAACTGCAGCACGCCTACCACGCCCACTATGATCTCCTCCATACCGGTATTGAACTCCTGGAAGATCTGGATCGCACCCTCCTGGGCGATCTGGTTGATTCCCTTGATAAACTGCTTCCGCTTCATAGTGTCTACCTGCCGCACCCTTGCAAAATGCTCCGGCGCGAAGGTCGGAATCCCCTCATAGGCAAAATGCTCCGCAGACGTCGTAAGCGTATCGCCGATCGAGAAGATTCCCGGATCAAACACACCGATAATGTCGCCGCCGTAAGCCTTCTCGATCATCTTGCGCTCGCTCGCCATCATCTGCTGCGGCTGAGATAAGCGCACCTTCCGGCCTCCCTGAACATGATACACGTCCATTCCGGCCTCAAACTCCCCGGAACAGATCCGCATAAACGCGATACGGTCCCTGTGCGCCTTGTTCATATTAGCCTGAATCTTGAATACAAAGGCCGAGAAATCCTTTTCCTCCATAGGATTCACCGCGCCCTTGTCCGATATCCGCGGAAGAGGCGGCGTCGTCATCGTAAGGAAATGCTTCAAAAAGGTCTCTACACCGAAGTTTGTAAGAGCAGAGCCAAAGAACACCGGAGACAGCTCTCCCTTACTTACTTGCTCCTGATCAAACACAGCTCCCGCACCGTCCTGCAGCTCGATCTCCTCCATTAACTGAGCAAGCTGTGCGTCTGTCACCCACTCTTTGATAGCCGGGTCGTCTGCCGCGATCTTGCGGACTTCTCCCTGTGTAGTTCCCTTGTGGGTATCTGAGAACAGCTCCACCTTCTTCGTCTCCCTGTCGTAGACCCCCTTGAATTCCTTGCCGGAACCAATGGGCCAGTTGACCGGGCAGGTGGCGATTCCCAGTTCATTTTCAATATCATCCAGAAGCTCGAAGGTATCCATCGCCTCCCGGTCCATCTTATTGATAAAAGTAAATATAGGGATATGCCGCATGGTGCACACCTTAAAAAGCTTCCTCGTCTGCGCCTCAACACCCTTGGACGCGTCGATCACCATCACCGCCGAATCCGCCGCCATCAGCGTCCGGTAGGTATCCTCCGAGAAATCCTGATGCCCCGGAGTATCCAGGATATTGATACAGTATCCGCCGTAATTAAACTGCAGCACCGAAGATGTGACCGAGATACCTCTCTCCTTCTCGATCTCCATCCAGTCAGATACCGCGTGCCTCGCCGTAGCCTTCCCCTTCACGCTTCCGGCCAGGTTGATGGCTCCCCCATATAGCAGGAACTTCTCCGTCAGTGTCGTCTTACCCGCATCCGGGTGGGATATGATGGCAAATGTTCTCCTCTTCTTGATCTGATTCTTTATTTCATCCGTAATCTGTGACATAGATTGCAACACTCCTAAGATATGATATATTATGGCCGGTTTTTACTTCCCTTAAGCCGGTAAACAGTATAACATAAGCAGGCAGATTCCTCAATATATCAAATTCGATTATTCAAAACAATACCTGTCATTTTGAACTGAAGTTTTGACATTATTACTTGTGTTGTTTGCGGCTCTGTCTTACATAGACAATCATAAAAGAAGATAAGCATCCGTACCCTGAGAAAGTTGGATGCTTATCTTTTAGAATTAGCTAAAATTTTACTGAGGGTATATCGAAACTCCATGTCCGATTAACCTTTCTAACTAGATTGTATATCAGAGCCATTTGATTTTCAAGTGGCTCTTTTTTAAATTTGCTATACTAACTAACCTCATCATTTATTGATGCATTTTTCACGATCATGTTTCAATCTGCATTCAGATATTCAAACCTCCTTTGGTGGTGTCCGCAAATAGCCTCGCACGTCTTGCTGTAGCAAATAGTTTGATATTGGCAGCCGTCCGTCTTCCATGAACGTCTTCAGGTATTCCCTTTGGTTTTGGCTTTCTTCCCTTTGTCTCAATCAAAACAGCCGGCTGCAAGCACAAACATTGCCAACAGGAAATTATTCCCCTGCCAGTTTCACTTTGCAGCGTTTCATATAGCACGCAATCCCATATTTTAAAATTTTATCTGCCCCGTTTGCCCGGAGTTCCTCATCATACTTCCGTTCCTCTACCTGCTTTAACGCTCTTTCACAAGCCTGATCTAGATCACCGTCATTGGCATACTTGACTTCAATAAGGATAGCTATTTCACTGTTTTCGGTTTCTATGAGGATATCGATATATCCTTCACCGGTTTCCTGATTTGAAAATACACCCCAGCCTTCTTTCACGCCCAAGATTCCAAGCAGTATCCCATGATAAAAGTTCTCCTTACTTGCTTTTCTCACAAACGTATCCCTGATACTGATGGTCTTTTTCAGGTAGCTTTCAAAAATCTTCTCTACATTTTTTTCCTTTCCATTTTTAAGAGCCTCACAGAACCGGCTTAGCGTATCCCCGTCTTTTTTCACACTCTCTTTGAAGTATTCCATAATCTGTGCTTGAAAAATATCCCGTATTTCCAGATTTGGAATTTTGAGTCTGTACATCTGGGGATCCAATGCACATGTTTGTGTTAGATATCCGGTTGTGAATAGCACACTCCAGATATTTTCAATCGAATGATACATATCTTTATAGGTCAATTCCGGACGAATGGTTTTTATGATTTCTTTCCCCGCCATCAAACCTTCTATCTCTCTCTTTGTTGTTGCACTTTTCGACTGTCTGATAAATTCCTTAACTTCTGCATTACCGCTCGTATTTACCCAATAATTCTGTGGAATAGCTTCTTTATTTGTGCGAAGACTACGAAGATAAGAAACCACATCCCATGGACAATATACCTCTACATTCCCAAAGCGATATCCATCATACCATTCTTTGATACTTCCATACTTATCAGTACATTCATAATACGTTAAAAGGTCACATACCTCTTGATCTGTAAATCCAAAATATTCATCGAAATCAACATCTGTAATCGTGAAGGTGGTAAAATTATTAAGACCGGTAAAGATACTCTCCTTTGAGATGCGCATACATCCGGTCATTACTGCAAATTTCAGACTGTTGTTTGTTTTTAGCGTCTGTTCCAGCAGATTACGGATTAGAAATACCATTTGATCATAATACCCATTTTCAAACGCTTTTGCTAATGGAACATCATATTCATCAATTAAAAGAATTACTTTTGTTCCATAATGTTTCTCCAATAATTCCGATAATAATTTCAATCCACCGCAAAATACGGCTTTACTCATTCTGCTATCTAAAAGTTCCTTATATTCTGACTTATCAAAATCACTTAAATTCCTGCTTTCCAAAAGGAACTGGGTTCTACCTGCTACATTCTTCATAATCTGAACTGCAAAATCAAATGCATCCTCATAAGCAGCAGCATTGATTCCTTTAAGGGAAACTGAAATCACAGGATATTTCCCCATATAATCTTCACACAGCTTTTTATCTTTTGAGATTTCCAAGCCATCAAATATATTCTTATCGCCCCCTATGGAAAAAAAGTGTTCCAGCATACTCATATTTAAAGTTTTTCCAAAACGTCTTGGTCTGGTAATGAGATTTACCATTCCGCCATTGTGGAACAGTTCTGAAATCAACTTTGTTTTATCCACATAATAATAGTTATCGTTAATAATCTGCTCAAAATTTTCTACTCCCACCGGAAGGCGTTTCTTTTCTTCACCCATGTTACCCACACTCCTTCTCTATTAACTATATTATAACAAAGATATCCTCAAAAGCCTATACCTAACTTTCCCTTGCTTCACGCAGTTTCCAGTCGTCGTTCCTTTTCACACCCACGCTTTCAACATCTCTCTGGAAGAAATATTTTATAATCTGTTTGGGTAAATGCAGCAAATCAAATCTTTTGGATTTAATATAAATCCAAACTTCAAAGAAATCCAAGCTTTTACTCATAACCTCAATGAATACAGTGTTTTGAAGGGAAAAAGTTTGGATTTCTTTTTTTCTTCATCTCCAGCTATCATAATGATGGAGGTGATATAGATGAATTTATTTCATTCAGACAAAACTTATGAAGATCTTCTTCAGGACATGCAGGAGGATGGATACAGCCAGAATTATATGAAATGTGTTAGACGCGAAATCCGCTGGTTGGAAAACCATCAGAATATTGTAAGTAGGAAATAATCCGTACCTGTTCATAAATCTACGCATTTGGTAAAATATTCCTTAAAGATGAATAGAGATTCATCCGTACTTTGACAAAAAAATCCACCTAACAGTTTCTGCTAAGTGGATGTCCCCTCTGGTCGTTTGGTACGACAGTTTTCCGGTATTGTTTCTGACCAGGGCAATAGTGGAAGAATGTCTTCTTTTGTCGGAAATGGAGCCAAATCTTTCATCTTTTCCAATATGTAGGTCAGATAATTATAGGGCTTGAGTCCGTTCAGGATCGCCGTTTCTGTTATGCTGTATACGGTTGCGCTGGCCTCTGCTCCTTTGATACTCTTAGAAAACAGCCAGTTGCGGCGTCCTACCGCAAAGTTCTTAATGGCTCTCTCAGCAGCCGTATTGTCGATACTCAAATGTCCGTCATCCAAGTATCTTCTTAAGTATTGTTCCTGGTTTATCGTGTACAATACCGCTTCTCCTATTTTCGATGATCTGTCTACTGCATCCTCCAGAGAATGCAGCCACTCAAAGAAGGCATCTAAAAGCGGTTTTGA
>CAJTGB010000008.1 GCA_910575835.1 Lachnospiraceae bacterium
ACATAGTTGTTTCCTCCTAAAATTTTTCTACCAATTTTTTCCAACTAATCACAGTATTGTCGAATTCATTATCCATTATATAAAAATGGATGTGTCGAATAATCTGTGATGATTTACACAGATTATTTTACACACCCGACGATTGCCCGTAATGCCTGTTCGTTATTATCCCGCCGTCATTTATAACCTAATCTCCTCAGATAAAGTATTTACATTTTTCATGGAAAGCCATCTGATCTTTCAGCAGAAGTTTTGTCAGCTTGTCTAGTCCTTTCTCGTCCCAGTATTCCTTTACTGTGTTCCAATATTCTGATTTGTTCACATCTTGTATTACAATGGATATCAGGTAATTCTTAAGGTACTCCCTGAAAAAAATCAGTCTGTTTCATTACGCGATAAAATAATAGATATATATTTTTCTGCTAATCTCCTCGTTATATCTTCACTTTTTTTAATCAATTCTGCTTGTCTAATCCCCCATTCAGCAGCAGATTTATTGTCTTCTAATTTCTCACTTAAAATAGCTTTCTCCGTCATATCAATACCTCCTTAACGATCTTCGTATACAATATTTGCTTCATGACAATTAGAAAGGAAACAGAATACAGCCTTCTGATAATCACGTATATTGCTTCCTTCACTATACACATTAACTGCGTGATTATATATTTCTATCGCTTTTTTGCGGCTATAATTTTCTTTTTTTACTAGATATGAAATATTCCCTAAGTTTGTAACTACCACCATCATTTTAACAGTTCCATTACTAAGAAAAAATTCGGTTTATTCGATCTTAAGAAGATTCGTAAGCTTCATACCCAGGGAAAGCTTCGGTTCAGGGACGGCATATTTCAGCTTATAGGAGACAACGCCGTCTTCGATCGCATGGAGGATCTGGTCTATTTCCTCCTTAATGCTGCCGGCATCGGTATAGTAACCAAGGAATACTCTTGATTCGCCCCAGATCGACTGCCCGTCAACTCCATATAGCGCATATTGGGGGAAATCAGTGGATTTTTTAAAAGGAGATAAGCGAAGTGACATCACCTTATAACAGCCGGCAAGCTGTTCTCCGTTCTGGCTTTTTATTAAGATCCGTCCAGATGAGGTTCTGCCGTTTTTATCCTCTATGGTCTTTTTGCCCAGAACAAGATGATCCAGAGAGATATCCAATATACCGGCGAGTTGGATGAGCTTCTCCATCTCGGGGTATCCGCTGTTCTGTTCCCATTTTGAGATTGCCTGACGGCTGACTTTCAGCTGGCTTGCAAGATCTTCCTGCGATATATTTTTTTGTTTCCTGATTTCACGAAGATTATCTCCAAAACTCATTATACGTTACCTCCTGTTCGTAATTATGAATTTATTTCCGCGGGCAACGAGCCAAGCGGTTTTGATTAATCAGATTATACTATGTTTAGTGAAATAAAGCTACCAACCTTGTTTTGCATATGTGCAAACCAAGGTTGCATTATTAATATTTATAACATTTATATACCAGATTAGTGCAAATACAGCCAGATTAGTGCAAACATGATCCTGTAAAATAAAGTAAAATACAGGCAGATAATATTTAACGGGCAGTCTGCCGTCAACAGAGGATGATAAAACAGTGGTTGAGAGGGTAAGGTCTGGCTGCCGGGAAGTTGTAATCAGGAGGTACATAGAATGAAGATTTATGTCAATGGAGCTGCTCCCAAGCAGGGAAACGGCAGTAAAGAGACACCTTTTAAACACATTAACGATGCGGCAAAGGCGGCAAGACCCGGGGATGAGGTTATTGTTGCGCCGGGGATCTATCGGGAATCTGTAGATCCGGTGTATGCAGGTACCGAGGATGCGCGTATCATTTACCGCAGCGAAGAGCCGTTAGGCGCTGAGATCACGGGTGCGGAAGCGGCGACCGGATGGGAGAAGTATCAGGACAATGTGTGGGTATACCGTGTTGATAACGGAGTATTCGGCAATTACAATCCTTATACAACATTCGTAGGCGGCGACTGGTATTTTGCCCCGGTGGTAAGGCATACGGGCGCGGTATATCTGAATGACCGTCAGCTCTATGAGACAGAGACCTTAGAAGAGTGTATCAAGGGCGAGGTATATGCGCCGTCATGGGAGCCGGAATGGTCCGTATATAAGTGGTACACTGAGCAGGACGGCAATGAGACGGTGATCTATGCGAATTTCCAGGGCAAGAACCCTAACGAGGAGAAGGTGGAGATCAATGTCAGAAGGAATTGCTTCATGCCTTCGAAGACAGGCGTCGGTTATATTACATTCAGCGGTTTTACGGTAAATAAAGCCGCTACCACCTGGGCGCCGCCGGCCGCTTACCAGGACGGAATGATCGGGCCTCACTGGTCGAAGGGATGGATCATCGAGGACTGTGATATCAGCAACAGTAAGTGCAGCGGAATCTCACTCGGCAAATATTATGACGAGGAGAACGATCATTACTTCACGGTAAAGAAGGTTAAGAGTCCGACACAGATGGAGCGCGACGCTGTCTGCCGCGGCCAGTATCACGGCTGGACAAAGGAGACGGTGGGAAGCCACATCGTTAGGCGCTGCCATATCCATCACTGCGAGCAGACCGGTATCGTGGGACGTATGGGATGTGTATTCAGCCTGATCGAGGATAATCATATCCACCATATCAATAATATGCAGCAGTTGGGCGGAGCGGAGATATCAGGAATCAAGCTTCACGCTGCCATAGATGTAGTAATGCGCCGTAACCACATTCACCATTCTACAATGGGTATCTGGACAGACTGGGAGGCACAGGGGACACGTATCTCTCAGAACCTTCTCCATGACAATCATTCGCCGGAGGGAACGCCGATGGCAGAAGGCGCAATGTGCAGCCAGGATATCTTCGTAGAGGTAAGCCATGGACCGACATTGATCGATAACAATATCATGCTCTCGAGGGCGGCAGTCCGAATTGCCACAGAAGGAGTTGCATGCGTACATAATCTGATGCTTGGATCATTTACGGCGGTAGGAGCAGGAACGGATCATGCTGACGACGAAGTGGGAAGACAGCCCCGCTATACGCCTTATCATATCCGTCACCGTACAGAGGTTGCGGGCTTTAACACGATTCTGCACGGAGACGACCGCATCTACAATAATATATTCATCCAGAATTACCAGCCGATGGAGGATGCTGATACAGCAAAAGAATTCGGATATGATAATCAGACGGCAGGAACAGAGATCTTCGATGAGTATCCTACCTATGATGAGTGGATCGCCAATTTTGAGCTTGATAAGCCGGCAGATATGCACAAATTAATGAAGTATCACTTCGGACATCTGCCTGTATGGATCAATGGAAATGCATACTTTAACGGTGCGAAGGCATTCAAGAAGGAAGCGTCTAATCTGGTAAATGATAAGGATCAGGCAAGTATAGAGCTGATCGAGCAGGGCGGAGAATATTTCCTTAAGACGAATGTGTACGATCTGATGGATGGCTTCGAAGCAGGTATCATCAACAGCGATATCCTTGGGATGGCATTCGAGCCTGAGCAGAGGTTCGAGAATCCTGACGGAACAGAGATTATATTTACAGAGGATTATCTGGGTGAACACCGCGGTGTGTCTGCGGTTCCTGGACCGTTTGCATCTAAGGAAGCGGCTTTGAAGAGACTCTGGTAGAGAAGCACGAAGGGACGGGGTTGCCGGAAAATATTCTTTTTCCGGCGCCCCGTTGATATTAGCTTTTTTTCTTAACCGGAATCCATATCTCCGTGTAATAATTTTCATCCTGTGCCCCGTTCGGGTATTTATCAGGGGCGTCGTACATCTCGATACAGTACCCGGCCGCGAATTCGTAATCATTTAACGCTGGCAGCCATTCGGAGAATATCTTGACATTCACATCCTGCATGGAATCCGGTAATGCGCCTTTGCAGGGAAAGACCGCCCATGTAAAGGCAGGAATCGTTCTTGTCACTAATCCTCTCGGGATGTCTGCCGACGGGTTGTAGATATCCGCGATCAGGTATTCGAAGGTCTCGTTACCCATCTTAGGATCGATATTGACTCCGAATATTCCGCAGACATGCTCTCCATTCCCAGATGCGAAGTGCTCCTGCCAGAAGACAGGGATATCCTGTTTTGCATTTTCATAGTTAAATTCTTTTGATGCGCCGATAATTGTAAAACTCTCTTTTTTTGTAATTCTGTAATCCATCAGATAACCGCCTTTCAATGATATTGTCAGTTTCAGAGGGGCAAAGATCTTCACCATTGCCTTTTCCTTACGGACTGAGGAAGGAGTGAAGCCGTGAAAGCGTGTGAATGCTTTGGTGAAACTGTCGGGAGAATCGTATCCGTATTTCAAAGCAAGTTCAGTCACCGTGCTGCTGCCAAAGATCAATTCATTGCCCGCAAGCGAGAGCCTGCGGTTACGAATGTATTCCATAAGAGAATATCCGCACAGCATGCCGAATCCTTTGTGGAAATAAAAAGGAGAGATACCGACGTGCCCTGCGACATCATTTATCGTAATATTGTCGGTAATATGGGTCTCGATATAATCTACGGCTTCTTTGATGATCGTTGTCCATTCCATAGTTTCTGCCTCCGGTCTCGTATGTGATAGGTGCGGCAAATAGCTGCCTGATTGAGCGCTCGGTTACAGTATAGCACTGACCGCTTTCTTTTGCCCGACAATTCTTGCCTTATTTTGTCCGTCTTGTGTTTGAAATGCTGCGGTTACGCGAGTGATGTCAGAAGTCGGGATGCGCGTGTATCTTCCGGTACTGTATGGGGGACATCCCGGTAACGGTTTTAAAGATCCGGCTGAAATAACTGAGGCTTGCGAAGCCGAGATATTCTGAGATCTCATTGATCTGCCTGTCAGAATAGATCAGCATGTTGCAGGCGGCTTCGATCTTTACATTCTGAATATATTTTGTGACAGGAATCCCCTCCTGCTTTTTGAACAGCTTCAGCATATATTCTTTGGAGATCCCAAGCTGGTCTGCAAGTTTTTGAAGGTCAATGTTTTCCTGAATGCGGGCATAGATCGCTCTTTTACATTTTTCCACGTACATATTCTTGCTTTGTTCGTTTTGCTTCTTCCTGACCAGTTGGGCAAAATGAAGCATCGCCCTGCGGGTAAGGAGCTTGATCTCATTAACGTTTTTGCAGTCTTCCAACTGCTTTAAGTAGATATCGTTGGTCAGAAGGCCTTCTTTCGAGGTCACGCCGCCCCGGATCGCTGCCCGTGCCGCAAAAGAGATGGAAAGTACCGCCATGTATTCTTCATTTTTATAAAAATCGCTCAGGATAACAGGATGCGGCAGCTCCATCAGTTCCAGATTATTGATCAGATAATCTACATCGCCCTTTTCCACATAATTATGGACGATATTTTCTTCATTATAAGTATGATTCTCCTGGAAGCTTTCCCACTGGCGGATCTCTTCGTTGATCAGGAGATGCTGTACATCATGTTTTTTTTCAAGGATATTTTCCTCTAATTGAGCAATGGTAAAGTGAGGATCCCGGTATTCGTTGATTAGGAAGACGGCGGCATTCAGTGCGCCGTTCCAGGAACATTCGACAAAAGAATCCAGGTGTAAGCGCAGTTTGCGCAGTCTCCCCTCCAGATCAGGAGTGCGGATGGGGCTGTAAGCGAACGGACCGAGAATAAAGCTGCAGTTACTTCCCCGGCAGCCCATGATACATATGGGAAGGCCGGCTTCGTAGGTTTCATATGCAAAGGGAACAGAATGAAGTCTTTGCAGAATCTTGTCTATCAGTCCGTATTCATATTCGTTCAGGGGATGGCCGAGCGGGTCCAGTCTGTCTGTCAGACCTTCCGTGTCCTGATATATTGAGATGGGAATATGGCAAAGTCCGGCCAGGTTCTTGATGAATATCTTCTTATCCATAGATGCGGTATCATCCTTTCGGTGTATTCGGCAGACAGTCTGCGGGAATTGCTTCATATTACTATAACATAAGAAGGCGGGGAGGGACAATATTCTTGGGTTTTCTTTTTTGGCGTATCTTACAGTATTGTAAGCAGACATCCTCTGAAAATGCTGTATAATATATTTTAGAGTATTCTTTGCAGAAAATGCTGAGAGTTTGCTTGATATGGGAAATGAAAATGGATTATAATAGGAGCAGGCCGGCTTCGGAAGATTATGGATAGAGGCTGCCGATAGTATAATCATGCAGGAGAGTACATATCATGAGGAAAGTAAAAGTAGGGATCGCAGGACTTGGAAGACTTGGGAAGGTACATGCGCACAACATTGCATATAAGATTCCCAATGCCGAATTGACGGCGGCGTGTTCCATTGTTTCTGCCGAATTGGAGTATGCGAAAAAGGAACTGGGAGTGACGGATGTATACACGGATTACCGCGTGATGCTTGAGAAGGCCGATATTGATGCGGCCGCCATCGTTACCACGAGCGGCGAACATTGCTGGCAGATCGCGGCGGCGCTGGATGCAGGGAAGCATGTATTCTCCGATAAGCCGCTGGGAGTGACGGTGGAAGAGTGCCGTCTTGCAGAAGAAGCGGTGGAGCGTCACCCGGAGGCAGTATTCTTCCTGGGATTCATGCGCCGTTTTGACCCTTCCTATGCCTATGCGAAGAAGAAGATCGAAGAAGGCGTGATCGGTACGCCGTATATGGTGAAGGCGACGGGGATCGACCCGGAGGCGCTGGTCCAGGGAGCGATTAAGTTTGCGGCGGCAAGCGGCGGTATCTTCATTGATATGGCGATTCATGACATTGACCTGATGCGCTGGTTTCTGGGTTCCGATCCTATAGAAGTCTATGCGGCCGGAACGACGTTCAAGCATCCGGAATTTGCGGAGGCAGGAGACGACGAGACGGGGGCTGCCATGTACAGGTGCGGTAACGGTGCGCTTGGTATCGTCCATGTGGGGCGTACGGCTGCCCATGGCTACCACATAGAGACGGAGATCATCGGTACGGAAGGTTCCCTTCGGATCAGTCCCGTGCCGGAGAAGAATCTGTGTATGATCTATGATCAGAACGGCGCCGTGACGGAATGTGTCGGCGGGTTCCCTGAGAGATTCGCAGAAGCATATCAATTGGAGATGCAGGAATTCATTGATTGTGTGGAGAACGGAAGGAAACCGGAGGTTACGGTCTATGACGGAACAAAATCTACACAGATTGGATTTGCCACCACAGAGGCGTGGAAGACGGGGAAGATTGTGAAGATTCAATATTAAGATGCTTCTGTATAAAAAGGGGTTGCCGGGATACGGCAACCTCTTGTATTATACACTTGACAGTCTGTCTTATGGGTTGTACTAGTACAACGAAAATTAAGTTTTGGATAGTTTGACGCAGAATATTTTCCTGAGAGTGCTGCTTCACAAACGCAGGCGTAGCGGTGGCTACGTCGAGGCTTGGGGAGTAGTGCTATCAGGGAAATAAACAAGTCAAACTGCCAATTACTTAATATTCGTTGTACTAGTACACCGAAAAATAAGTTCCTAGCCATATAACGCAGAATGATTTTTTATATGCAAGGCGGAGGAATGAGGCGTAGTGGGCGCTACGCCGATTGACGACAACGACGCAGATGGAAAATCAGGCAAGTTATATGGCTGGTTACTTATTATTCGGTGTACTAGCCCTTTACGCCGCCGGAAGCGAGACCGCTTACCAGGTTCTTCTCAATACCCATGAACAGGATTACTACAGGTATGATGGCGAAGAGCGATGCGGCGAACAGATATTGCCACTCGATCATGTTGTAGCCGTTGAAGATGTTGATACCTACCGTCAGAGGCTCGCGCTCGCTGGTAGAGATCAGACATAACGCAACCGTGTACTCGTTCCATGCATTGATAAAGATGAAGATCAGAGTCGTAACGATACCGGGAGCCGCTACAGGGAGCAGAACCTTGGTCATACCCTGAATACGGTTGCAGCCGTCGATGGTCGCAGCCTGTTCCATCTCTACGGAGATTCCGATAAATGTTCCGCGCAGCAGCCAGATCGTAAATGCCTGGTTAAAAGCCGCGTTGATGAAGATCAGACCGATGATGCTGTCTGTCAGGCTTAGGATGGACATTACCTTGTATATACCGATCAGCAGTACGACCGGAGCAAACATCTGGGAGACGATAACGAATCCCAGGAAGATGGTCTGTCCCTTGAACTTCATTCTCGCCAGGGCATAAGCGGCAGGAATACCACAGAGCATAGCGATAATAGTAGAGCCGCCCGCGATCAGAAGGGAGTTGAACAGGTAATTAGCCATAGGCGCCCGATGCCAGATATCGAGGAAGTTAGACCAGAGCGACGTGATCGGAAGTATGGTCCCTTCCATGGAGAATATCTCGGCTCTGCTCTTTAATGCGGTACAGAACATGGCAAAGTACGGATACAGCGTAATGATACACACTACGAATATCACTGCATAGAGCAGGATTCGTAAGATCACTTTCTTAAGAGAACCAGGTTTTTGTGTCATATCATTCATCTCCTTTCCGCAGGGTATAAACCATGTATACGCTGGCACATATCAGCAGGATCATGAAACCGATCACGGAAACTGCCGCAGCCTGCCCTTGTTTTCCGTTGTAGAAAGCCAGCTTATAGAGATAGGTAACCAGGGTATCCGTATGGTTGGCAGGATCGCCCTTGGTGATCGTCCAGATGATAGGGAAGGAGTTGAAGACATAGATGATGTTCAACACCGTGCTGACTGTCAGGGAGGAGCTTACCAGAGGCATGGTGATTTGGAAAAGCTGCTGCCAGTAATTCGCCCCGTCTACCGTAGCCGCCTCATAATAGCTTGTATCGATACTCTGCAGACCGGAGAGGACGCAGAAGGTAACGAACGGGATTGTTACAAAGATACCGCAGGCGATCTCCCATGTAAAATATGCACCCGCGGTGGGGGTCCAGTTAATGGCTTGGTCTATGATTCCCAGACGGAGAAGCAGGGTATTCAGCGTACCGTAATCGGTGTCGATAATGAACTTCCATGCGCTTGCCTGGATAACCAGTGTCGTTGCCCATGGGAAAACCATGATAGCCCGGGCAATCTTGCGTCCGCGGAATTCATTATTCAGCATCAGGGCAAGTATGAAGCCCAGTATGGTGGATAATACTACTACCGCGACTGTCCATACGATCGTGTTGCGTAAGACCAGCTTAAAAGCGGAACTGTTCATTACCTTAGTGAAGTTAGCGAAACCGGAAAATCCTCGGATGATACCTGCTTTGCTGACTTCGCTCAATGACATCCTGAAAACAAATACGATCGGAACAAGGATAAATATAGCCATCAGGATGATACTGGGCAGAATCCAGATATAAGGTTCTGCCTTGCGAAAGGTTTTGTTTTTCACGGAGACACCTCCTTAATTGTTTTCTAATGATTAATTAAAGTTGAGTACCCCGCAGCAAGCTGCGGGGTACTAAGATTGAAAAATGGGTCAGACCATGACAGTCTGGCCCATTATAAGATCTTATTCTGCAATTTCAGCCTGAAGCTCATCTAACAGTTCTTTTACATTACCCCCGAGCAATGCCTGCTGTTCTACGTCGATAACGCCCTGCTTAACATCATCCCATTCAGTCTTAGCTGTAGGATAGAAGTTACAGCTTCCTACGATATCAACCCAGCTTGCCATACTCTCGTCTTCCTTTGCAAGAATCTCTCCGCCGGTAGATGTAGCTGGCAGGAAACCTTCCATTAATACCCACTCAGAGTAACGGGCATCCTCATAGAAGAAATCGAAGAATGTCTTAATTGCATCAAGCTCTGCATCAGAGTATTCGTTGTCGAAGCACATAAAACGGTCCATAACACCTGCGGAAACAGAATCATTGCCGCCGTTCGTAGGAATCGGTGCTACCTCGTAATTGATGGAATATCCGCCGTCGGCAATATATGTAGGAATGCTGTTAGGCCCGATCATCATAGCTACCTGACCTGCTCCAAACATATCCTGAAGATCATAACGGGTGTCGTTGGAAGGATCGCTGTTGGTGTAACCGTCGTTTACAAGACCGATCGCATACTCAATAGCTTCTACGTTCTCGTCGCTATTGAGAGTCCAGTTGCCGTCCTCATCTACAAAACCGCCGCCGTTGTTCCAGGTGTAGTAAGCGAATGCTGCCTGGCCTTCGTCGGTAGTCATATCAATGCCCCATGGATAGATCTTGGAATCATGCTCCTTGATGGCCTTGCAGGCTGCGGTCAGCTCATCCCATGTTGTAGGAACTTCTACGTTAGCAGCTTTTAAGATATCGGCATTGTAGTACATTGCACGTGCGGAAGCCAAGTCCGGGATTGCCCAGATCGTTCCGTCTACATTAGACTGCTCTAAGAATGCCGGATACATCTTGTCGTAGGTCTCCTTAGATACAAAATCTTCGGCAGGAAGCAGAAGATCGTCCGCCTGATAGTTGGCAAATACGTCGATGTTCAGAATATCGGGAGCATCGTTGTTGGAAATACGTGTATTTACTACGGTGTAAATATCATTCCAGGATTCAACTTCAACTGTCAGATCGATGTCGGGATATTCTGTCGTAAATTCCTTAACAAAATCTTCCCACCATGTCTTGGTGTTCTGACCGTACTGAGCGGCGATGACGTTGATCGCAACCTTTCCATCGGATCCCCCTTCATCCTTGGACTCAGACCCGCCGTCTGATGATCCGCCGCTGTTGCTGCTGCATGCGGCTAATCCGCATACCATGGAAACGGTCAGAAACAATGCTGCAAACTTTTTCATAACTTAAAAACCTCCTTTTATTGAACTCTGTCTTACAGAGCAGTGTTGTTAGTTTGGAGTATATCATGAGCAATTTCGTCCGTCAATATGAACATAAGGAAAAAGAATGTCAAAAATGCAATTATGCAAAATGACGGTTAAAAAAGCCCGCAAATTCGCGGTTTCTGGCGTTTTGCACAATAATATTATTTTTTTGCACAATAGGATAGGCGATTTGGCGGTGGGATAAAAAGTTCTGTCAAAGCTGTGATAATCGTGTACATTTTCCCGATCTTATATTATAATAAGCAGGGAAGTATGTTATAATTTAGAACTCAGACGATTGACCATACAGAATCATAAGGGGGAAGACAGAGCGATTATGGGGGAGAAGATCATTGTCAGGTTATTGGGAGTCCTGTGCCTGTTTATGCTCGCGGGGAGTGTGAGCCATGCAGAGGTTACGGGAGATGAAGCTTTTGCTGATTTGAATTGGGAATTGCTTTTTGAGGATGAGGTCGCGGGAGATGTACAGTCTATATGCGCGACAGAAGATTATATCATTACGATCGATAATGTATCGGACAGTCCGTCGGACAATGATATTGTGTCGGCGTATTACCGGAATGATGTAGATGAGTACGGGAATCCGGTGGAGCGTTACTCGCTTGCGAAGAGAGTCGCCGATACTTGCTGGGAGCATGGGAACGGAATGACATATAATCCGAATACACATGAGATCTACGTTGCGTTATATACGAATGCTATACCGGAGAACAGGGGATGTATCTACGTGATGGATCCGGATACGCTTACATATAAGAGGACCATTAAGGTCAGTGACGATTATAATCTGCTTGGGATCGGTTATAAGGAAGATACGAACCAGTACGTGATCCAGACGAACGCGGAGGGCGGATACAGCTTTAAGATATTGGATGAGAATTTTCAGCTTGCGGAGGATCTGGGAGAATACGGAGAATCCGGTAAGGGTTATAATTTCCAAGATCTGGCGGTGACAGGGGATTATATCCTGAATTTTCCATTGACACTGAATCTCGGGATCGGGGATTATCTCCATGTATATTCTATGTCCAGAAGAGAGCTGGTTGCGGCTCCGCAGATAGATTTTCGATTTGAGAACGTGGTGATGGACGAGCCGGAGTCTCTGTGCGAGACAGAGCCGGGGATATTTCTTGCGGCGGTCAATGCAGAAGGGGCGGACGGCGTGAAGAAGATCCGTTTCTATCAGACAGAGCTGCCTTATTATCTGTATGTCAATGTGACATACAATGACAAGAAGATGACGAGGCAGAGGGTCTCAAGAGGAGAAGACCTGACGATAGACTGTACGCCGTGGGAAGGATACGAGCTTACACATCTTACTGTGAACGGGATGGATCTGCTGGAATCCGGGAACGCACAGGACTACGAAGGAGAATATCTTCTTCAGAACATCAGAGAAGATAAGAATATAGAGATTCGTTTTGAGGAACCGAAGGCTTCCGGGGAGATGCCTGAGGACGGCGAAGATATTCCGATAGAGAAGAACAGCGTATTATCTATCAAGTGGACGGCCGGCCTGGTATGTACCGTTTGCGCCGGAGGCATTATGATCATAGTATATCTGTATTATATGCATGTGAGAGCGGAACGGAGAAGGAAGGCGCTGCGTGCGAAGAAGCACAGGGGCCAGTATACGATGAAGGTAAGATAAAAGTGACGGATCTCTCACTGAAAAGTCACCAAAATGTAAGTTTAAAACTCTATGATATGGGTATATTCAGAAAAGGAGGCTCATATCATGGAGTTTTTAAAAATTGCGGACCTTTATAAGGTATACGGTGAAGATGAAAGCCAGATCACCGCGTTAGCCGGAGTTTCACTTAGCATTGAGAAGGGAGAGTTCACGGCGGTTATCGGATCGTCCGGTTCCGGGAAGTCTACGCTGCTTCACGCAATCGCCGGAGTGGATGTGCCTACTGGCGGGAAGATCTATCTGAACGGACAGGACGTATATGCCCAGAGCAATGAGAAGCTGGCCATTTTCCGCAGGCGTCAGGTAGGGCTGATCTATCAGTTCCACAATCTGATCCCGACCCTTAACGTAGTAGAGAACATTACGCTTCCGGTACTGATGGATAAGCGGAAGGTTAATAAGCAGCGGCTTAACGATCTCCTGGAGCTGCTTGGGCTTGAAGAACGCCAAACGCATCTTCCGAATCAACTGTCCGGCGGACAGCAGCAGCGTGTGGCGATCGGGCGCGCGCTGATGAACGCCCCTCAGGTGATGCTGGCGGATGAACCGACCGGAAGCCTGGACAGCCAGAACGGCCATGAGATCGTTAAGCTTCTGAAGCAGAGCAACAGGGAGTACGGGCAGACCTTGATTATTGTCACCCATGACAATAATATTGCCTTGCAGGCAGACCGGATCATCCGTATATCGGACGGAAAGATTACACGGGATGAAAGGCAGGTGCAAAGGTCATGAATATTTTCAATAAGATTGCCCTGCAGGGATTGAAAAAGAACCGCACCCGGACGATCGTGACGGTTATCGGAGTGATCCTGTCGTCCCTTATGATCACAGGAGTCACGACCTTTGGCGTCTCGCTGCTGGACTATATGGCAAAAGGCGCGCTGTTAAGATACGGGAACTGGTATGCTGCGTTTTTGGATGCGGACGCCACCTTTGCGCAGGAGCGTATGCGGGATAAGGAGGTAAGCGGTACGGCCTCTTTTGAAAATATCGGTTATGCGGCCCTTGACGGCGGCCAAAATCCGAATAAACCTTATATATTTGTGGCCGGATTCGGGCAGGATGCGTTCGATCTCCTTCCGGTCTCCATCTTGTCAGGAAGATATCCCGAGAACGGTGCGGAGATTATGATCTCTGCGAAGCTTGCGGCTGACGGCGGCATTTCCTGTCAGGTAGGAGATACGATCGTGCTGTCTGTGGGAAGCCGCATGAAGGACGGCGAGGAGCTGACCCAGATCACGCCGTATACGGCCGGAGAAGAAGAACTGATACCAAGGGAACAGAAGTCCTACACAGTAGTAGGTATCTGCCGAACGCCGGTATTTGAGCCGGAAGAGGCGCCGGGATATACGCTGATCACCAGGAGCGACGGGGCAGAACAGTCCGCTGCCCAAAGTCTGTTTGTTACTCTGAAAACGCCCGGAAAGGTTTACTCTTACGCAGATAAGGTTAAGGGCGGCCATGCCTGTATGCTGAATTATGATGTGCTTCGTATCATGGGGATCTCAGACCATCCGGCGGATAGAGTGTTCATGGCATTCCTGTATTCCTTCGGCGGAATTGTGCTTGCCATCATCATGACCGGTTCTGTTTTTCTGATCTATAATTCCTTCAGTATATCGCTGAGCGAGCGTATCCGGGAGATCGGAGTGCTGGCCTCTGTGGGAGCTACTGCGAAGCAGCTGCGCAATTCCGTTCTTTTTGAAGGAGTCTGTATCGGCGCTGCGGGGATTCCGATCGGTATACTGGCAGGACTTGGAAGCATGAGCCTGATACTCTCAGCTGTTTCGGATAATTTTGGAGCGATTCTCTTCGAAGGAATCTCCATAGATATGAAAGTGTCTGCTTTGGCGGTCTTCGGTGCGGCGATCGTCAGTATGGTTACGGTTCTGATATCCGCCTGGCTGCCGGCGAAAAAGGCGGTGAACCTGCCGGTGATGGAGTGTATCAGGCAGACCAATGAGATCAAAGTAAGGCTTGGGGATATGGAGATATCACGGCGGCAGAAGCGGATGTATGGTCTGGAGGGAGTACTTGCCCTTAAGAATTTTAAGAGGAATAAGAAACGTTACCGCAGCGTTGTGCTGTCATTGGTATTAAGCATTGTGCTGTCTGTAGCTGCCGATGCGCTGATCGCTTCTATGCGGCAGACGGCAGGAAGATATAAAACCGTCTGTGATTATGATATTGGATTCGGAACGAAGGAGATGGGGGACGCTGAGCTGCTCAGCCTTTACGATAAGCTTAAGAATGTACACGGTGTTCAGGAGAGTTCCTGCCGGGCCGTGATCCCGTTCTCCTGCACGGTTCTGGCAGACAGGCTTACGGATGATTATTGGCAGGCGGCGGGAGGATATTCTGCCGAAGCGGCTGCGGACCTTCCAGCAAAGGTACATTTCTTTGACGATGCTTTTTACCGGAAGCTGGTTCGGAAGCTGGGTCTTTCGGAGGAAGAATATACCGGGCAGAACGGGAAATTGCCTGCCGTTGCCAAGATCAGCGATGACAGTGCCGAAGTTAAAGGTGCCGAAGACTTAAAGGATATGTTCCGGGAGAATTGCATAGAGCTTGCCGTAAGACCTTGTCTGACTGACGAGACGCAGGTCTGGCAAGGGCGGGATGTGACTATAACCGCTGTGGAGTTCACACCTCCGGATATTCCGCCGCTTATGGATTCTGCTGAAACGGAAGCTTTGCCGTACACCTTCGAGATCCTTGCGCCCTGGTCGCTGAAAGAGACGCTTGCACCGTCAGGTCTCCCGATAGATCTGGAGGTCAAGGGACTGTGCTTTAATGCCGGAAAAGCGTCTCAGGTTACGGATAAAATGAGGGATATCATTACGGCAGAAGGGATCACGTCACCGTATACTCTGTTGAATGGGACGGAAGCCTTTGAGCAATTTCGGAATTATATATTTATTGCCAATGTATTTGCATATATATTTATTGCATTGATCGCACTGATCGCGGCTGCTAATGTGTTCAACACCATTTCGACCAATATCAGGCTTCGGAGGCGGGAGCTTGCCATGCTGCGTTCCGTGGGAATGTCCGATAAGGATTTTAACAAGATGATGTGCTTCGAGTGTATGTTCTACGGCACGAAGGCGCTGCTGATCGGAGTTCCGCTGTCACTGCTGTGTTCTGTGTTGATCGTAAGGGTCATGTCGGCGGAGGAAGCGGGATTCGCATTACCCTGGGCGGGTCTTTTGATCAGCGCGGCAGGTGTATTTTTGGTGATATTTGTAACGATGATGTATGCGGTAAGCAAGATAAAGAAGGACAATATCATTGACGCGCTGCGAAATGATATGACTTGATATCCGCAGACAACGGGCCGGGCGGGCGTATTTGCATGTTCGCCTGGCTTTTTGCCGCGGGTTTGGAGTGAAGTTTCGGTTATAAAATGTCGAAAAATATCGATATATGTAGAGTGTATTTTCTTGACAGTCATGGTGTTGGAATTTTAATATAGAATTGTAAGTTATAAAAAGTATGTCATGAGAACAAAGGAGGAAATCACATGGAACAAATCTTGAAAAAAATGAAAGACATGGGTATGGGGGGATTCATGGATAAAAGCCGGCAGGAACTTTGCATGTTTGATACGACGTATTTGCGTGACAATGAGGCTGAGAAAGAGCTCGAGGAGAGGTACATAGAATTGGACCTTACAAGACATCAGAGGATGCTGGTTAATGATTATGTTGCATGTATGGAGACAACGCGGAAAAGGTATGCGGATATCTCTTATGCGGCCGGTGTTAAGGATTCCATTATGATGCTGATCAGATTGGGGGCATTAAAGGAGATCAGAGTATCTGAAGATACAGAGGTTAATTTTTTAAGATTGTATAATATCTAACAGGTTATCAGTAAGGCTTTTGGAGAGCAGGCCTTACTGATGTGTAAACGAATCCCGTCTTTTACGGCATCTTCTGTTTGCCGGTCGTGGGACGAAGCCGTTCGCTGTAGGCTGAGTCGATCTTGTCTTGTTGCAGAAATCCCTCTTGATAATATAGTTGTGTATTGAAGCGGTTATTCGGCGATCACGACGTCAACGCCCTGTGCACGTATCTGCTCCCGGATGTCCATAGGAACAGAGCTGTCTGTTACCAGTACGGAGATATCTGATATCGGGCAGGAGACGAAGAGAGAATCCTTCTCAAATTTGCTGTGGTCTGCCATTACGATTACCTTCTTTGACTTGGATATAAGAAGCTGCTTCACGGTATTGATCGCTTCGTGGAATTCCGTCACTCCTGAAGAGGGGGTAATGCTGTCCGCGCCGCTGATAAAGATATCAATAGAGGCAAAACTGTTCAGAAAATTACTTGCAAAAATCCCGGTAGTGACGATTTCGTCAGAGTCCACCATTCCTCCGATACAGTAAACCTTATGACTGGTATTCTTAGCGAGTTCACCTGCGATCAGCAATGAACTTGTAATGATGGAAAGATCTTCTTTTTGGTCAAGAAGATGTGCGAGCTCATAGGCAGTGGTGCCGATGTCGACGGCAATGATGCTGTGGTCAGGGATATAGTCCAGGGTTTTGGCAGCGATGAGTTCTTTTTCCCTGCGGCATTGCTTGATTCTTTTTGCCCATTTATCCAGAGTCGCCAGATGTGTATCATTGGGGGCAAGGCGAATACCGCCGTATACTTTTTTTACAATTCCCAGACGTTCTAATTCGTTGATATCCCGCCGGACGGTCTCCAGTGATACTTGGAACTTGGTTACCAGTTCACTTGTCTTTAAAGTCTGCTCCTGTTTAAGGAGTGTTACGATTTCATGCTGACGTTTATCCTTCATAACGAGTCTCCATCCTGAAATTATTAGTATACTGAATATTATAATGAAAAAATAAAATGTTGTCAACAAATGGTCAAAAACTAATCGAAAGCTATAGTGAATATGTACAAAATTAAAATCGCAATTTTGTAAAAATGCTTTAATTGACAATATTATGACTATATTATATAATATAACAACAAAATATAATCATAATAAAGGATAAAAAAATTAATATATATTTGTGATATTTTTATAATATTATGATTAGGTTTGGGGAAGCGTGATAATAGAAAAGAAAGGAGATTTTTATGGAACGGTATTTTATCGGTGTTGATCAGGGGACTACAGGAAGTACAGCTCTTTTGATTGATGAGAACTGGAACGTAGCAGCGACGAAAAATGTAGAACATTCACAGATTTATCCGAAGCCGGGATGGGTAGAGCATGATCCGGTTGAGATATGGAATGCGATACAGACGGCGATGGCAGCTGTGTTGAGAGAAGCGGGCGTTAAGCCGGAGCAGGTTGTTTCGATCGGAATCGATAATCAGGGAGAGACATGCCTGGTTTGGGATAAGAAGACAGGAACGCCGGTATATAATGCTCTTGTATGGCAGGATCGGAGGACTTCGGAATATGCAGACGAGCTGAATCTCAGATATGGGGATATGATAACGGAGAAGACAGGTCTGGGACCGGATGCGTATTTTTCCGCGACGAAGATCAAGTGGATCCTTGATCAAGTGGAGGGAGTTCGTGAGCGTGCCGAGAGGGGAGAACTGATGGCGGGAACATTAGATTCTTATCTTATCTGGCGTTTCACAGGCGGAGAAGCGTTTATAACTGATACCAGTACGGCGTCTCGTACGATGATGATGGATATCAGGAAGGGCCGGTGGGATCAGGAGCTTTTGGATATATATAATATACCGGGAAGCATTCTTCCAGCGATTGAGGATTCGAGTAAGGTATATGGTTATACGACACCGGAGACATTCTTCGGCAGGAAGGTTCCTGTAGCTTCCTGTATTACGGATGCCCTGGCTGCGCTTCTGGCACAGGGGTGCCTGGACAAAGGAGATATTAAGACGACTTATGGTACAGGCTGCTTCATGTATACGAATCTCGGCGATGAAGTGCGGTATTCAAAGAACGGATTGATCACGGTATCTTCCTGGCAGGTAGGAGGAAAGATCAATTATGCGTTTGACGGGGGTGTGTATATTGCTGGAGCGGCTGTTCAGTGGCTGCGGGACAACCTCAGGCTGATCTGGAATTCGGCGGAGACAGAAGAGATTGCCAATTCTATCAAGGATACGGGAGGACTGTATTTTGTGCCGGCATTTTCCGGGCTTGCGGCACCGCATTGGGATCAGTACGCACGGGGAATGATGATCGGCATTACAGGAGGAACATCAAGAGAACATATTGTGAGGGCGACATTGGAGAGCATCGCCTTTCAGGTTTATGACAATGCTCAGGTGATGAAGAAGGATTCGGGTTATGATTTTTCAGTCATGAAAGCAGACGGAGGCCCTTCGGTCAACAGATTCCTGATGCAATTCCAGGCAGATATTCTCGGCGTATCAGTGGATGTTCCGGTTGTAACAGAGATGACGGCTTACGGTGCGGCGTTTCTGGCTGCATTGGCTGTCGGCGAATTCAGTGGAATAGAGGATATCAGAAGATGCTGGAAGTTGGGCAGCCGGTATGAGCCAAGGATGAGCAGCAGTGAGAGGGAATTCCGTATCGAACAGTGGCATAATGCTGTAGAGCGCTGCAAAAAATGGGAGATTTCGAACAGGAGTTGAGACTATGGATTACAAGAGTGATATCGTGATAATCGGAGCAGGTGCGGTAGGCGTGGCCATTGCCAGAGAATTTGCAAAATATAAGAAAAAAGTAATTGTAGTAGATAAAAGAG
This sequence comes from Lachnospiraceae bacterium, assembly GCA_910575835.1. Lineage (GTDB taxonomy): Bacteria > Bacillota > Clostridia > Lachnospirales > Lachnospiraceae > Sporofaciens. The sequence goes on from CAJTGB010000008.1 coordinate 19,231, forward strand.
ACGATGTGGGAGGAGACGCTTCTAAGTCTAACAGTTCGATCATATGCAGCGGATTTGACTGTCCGCCGCACACATTAGAATCCGAATTGTGTCTGGCATCGCGGGCGATGATTGACAGGGTTGCAAAAGAATTAGATATTCCGTTTAAGGTTTGCGGGGCTATCATGCCGGCGGTTACGCAGGAACAGATGGATATACTGCCTCAGATTTACAGGGATGCCTATGAGAATCATGTTTATGATGTGGAATATATCTCTGCAGACGAGATTCTTAAGATAGAGCCGGAAGTGAATCCGGATGTGCTCGGAGGACTCTATATTCCGCGTGATGCAGTGATCGATCCTTTCTTGTTTGTGGTCGCTGAAGCTGAGAATGCAGCGGTTAACGGCGTTGAATTTCTGTTGGATGCGGTCGTGACGGAGATCAATGTACGGAATGGGAAGGTACGGGAGGTCGAGACATCGAGGGGAACGATTGAGACGGATTATGTGATCAACGCAGCGGGGCTTTACTGTGACGAGATTGCCAGGATGGCCGGTGAAGGCGGAGATTTCACGGTTAAGCCCAGAAAAGGGCAGTTCTATATTCTGGATAAAAATACGCCTTGTAAGACATCCCATATCATATATCCGATCCCGACACCGGAGACAAGAGGAAAGCTGCTGCTGCAGACGGTTCACGGCAATATGCTTCTTGGGCCGACCGCGGAAGATCTGGAAGATAAGGAGGATCACAGTGTAACAGCTTGCGAACTGGAAGAGGTGGAGAGAGACTGCAGACGCCTTGTGCCGAATATATGCGTACAGGATGCGGTCACACAATATTGCGGACTCAGGCCGAATCGGATACCGGCGGGATTCCATATTGGGTTTGGTGAAAAGACAGAAGGGTATTTTGGAATATCAGGTGTGCGTTCAACCGGAATCTCCACGTCTCTCGGTATTGCAAAATACGTCGTACATCAGTTTGAAGAGGCAGGTGTACCGCTGGAACGCAATTATGCTTTTGATCCGGTGCGCAGAGGGATTGAGAGGTTCTCGGAAGCGGACGACAGGAGAAAGGCGGAATTGATCCGAGAGAATCCGCTCTACGGACGTGTGATCTGCAGATGCGAGACTGTGACCGAGGCGGAGATTGTGGAGGCAATTCGAAGGCCGGTCGGAGCGAAGACTGTGGATGCTGTGAAAAGACGTGTGAGAGCCGGAACCGGACGCTGTCAGGGAGGATTCTGCACGCCCAAGGTAATAGAGATCCTGGCCAGGGAATTAAGAATACCGGTGACGGAAGTTCGGAAGAATCTGCTTGGGTCCAATATGCTGAGCGGAATGCTTCGCGAAGAAAAGGGGAGATTGTGATGCAGGAAAAAAGATATGATTTTGAAGTGGCAGTGATCGGTGCGGGGCCTGCCGGATTGGCAGCAGCCATTGCGGCCAGGAGGCAGGGCGCCAAGAAGGTGATCATCATAGAGCGTGATACGGCGCCCGGCGGAATTCTTCAGCAGTGTATTCACGCAGGATTTGGATTGTCCTATTTTCAGAAGGAGCTGACCGGACCGGAATATGCGGGACGCTTCATTAAGCAGGCAAAAGAGGAAGGGGTGGAATTGCTGTTAGACAGCATGGTGCTGAATATAGAAGAGGACGGTACTATATTATGCAGTAATCCGGGAAAAGGATTGGTGTATGTCCGTGCGGGCGCTGTGGTACTTGCTATGGGATGCAGAGAAAGAACGAGATTCAATCTGAGGATTCCCGGGACACGTCCAGCCGGTGTCTATACGGCAGGAGCCGCTCAGAGATTGATCAACCGGCAGAATGAGATGGTGGGGAAGAAGGTTGTAATCCTGGGCTCTGGGGATATTGGGATGATCATGGCCCGCCGAATGACACTGGAAGGGGCAAAGGTAGAAGCGGTAGTTGAGATTATGGATTATCTTGCCGGGTTAACCCGGAACAAGGTACAATGTCTGGATGATTTTGACATCCCATTGCTGCTTGGGCATACTGTGACGAGAATTACTGGAGAGTATAGAGTAGAAGGCGTCTGGATCGCACAGGTGGATGAACATAGGAGACCGGATCTTTCTACGGAACGATTCATTGCGTGTGACACGTTACTTCTGTCGGTTGGGCTGCTGCCGGAGAACGAGCTGACACGGGCGGCAGGGATCCGTATGTCCGCGGCTACGAATGGTCCCATGATCAATCAGTATATGCAGACATCCCGCGCGGACATCTTTGCCTGCGGAAATGTTGTGCATGTCAACGATCTGGCGGATAATGTGTCAGCAGAGAGCGAGCTTGCCGGCCGGTCTGCTGCAAGATATGTGTTGGAAGGATTTCCAAAAAGGAATAGAGAGATACCCTGTACGGCAGGATCAGGAATCCGGTATGTCTGTCCTCAGATGTTGTCGGTCAGGGAAGAGGAAGATGCTGATTGCAAGGAAGACCAAGGAGACGGCAGGAAGATTGAAGGCTGTGGAACAATAACCGGAGACCGTGAAGAGATAAGGCTGTATTTCCGGGTTAAAGCGCCCGGTGCGAAGACAACTTTGACCGCCTGGTGCGGCGGACGGGTTATAGCTGAAAGGACAGTACGCAGGGTGAACCCGGGGGAGATGGAACATATAGATATCCATGCAGAGATTCTGACGGGAGCAGAAGATACAGAGATTACAGTTGAAGCAAGGGAGGTTGGATAAGAATGCGTGAGCAAGAGATTATATGCACGATCTGTCCTGCGGGATGTCATATACAAGTATCCGGCCAGGGACAGGATATCAAGAGTATAGAGGGATATTCTTGTCCAAGAGGGAAGGAGTATGCTGAGAATGAATTCCTCTGTCCGGTTCGTACTCTGACGACAACTGTAAAAGTAGATGGGGCAGAGGAGCCGCTGCTTGCTGTTCGGACGGCTAAGCCAATTCCGAAGTCGAAGCTGTTCGAGTGTATGGATATTATCCGAAAGGAACGGTTCCGGGTTCCGATCGAACAATATCAGGTTTTGATCAAAGATCTAGCCGGAACGGGAATTGATCTGATCGCATGTTCAGAACGGAAGGGAGATCCTTATGACATTTAATGATATCATTTTATGGATTGTTGCAATTGGCGTTATAATTGGCGGTATAGATAAACTGATAGGTAATAGGTTTGGGTTGGGTCAGAAATTCGACGAAGGATTTCAGGCAATGGGAGATCTGGCTCTTGCAGTAGCAGGAATCGTTGTTCTTGCGCCTGTCCTGGCAAATTGGCTTCAGCCGGCCCTTGTATCCTTATTTGGTCTGTTTCATGCAGATCCGTCCATGTTCGCTTCTATTATTGCGAATGATATGGGAGGATATTCCCTGGCTATGTCACTGGCCAAAGACTATGAGGTCGGGCTGATGTCGGGGTGCATTACGGCCTCCATGCTTGGATGCACCCTTGTATTTTCTCTTCCTGTAGGGTTGGGGCTGATTGAAAAGGAAGATAAAGGATATTTTTGCCAGGGGTTGCTGATCGGTCTGATCACAGTCCCGGTTGGAAGCATGATAGGCGGTATGGCGGCTGGTTTTGTACCGTCCAAGGTATTGGTCAATAATGTACCTATCATCATTCTGTCCGTGATTCTGGCAATCGGCCTTAAAGCGGCGCCGGACGCTATGAACAAAGGAACCAGCGCATTTGGGACGTTTATTGGATGGCTTGCGGTAATCGGAATCATCATCGGAGCATTTACCCATCTGACAGGTGTTACGATACCCCTGTTCGAAAGTGCAGATACGGTGATGGCAGCTATGGAGATCGTAGCAAGCATTGTGATCGTTCTATGCGGTATCCTGCCGGTATTAGAGCTTTTGACAAAGCTTCTGAATAAAGCCCTGACACTTTTTGGAAAGCTGCTTGGAATCGATTCCGTATCTGCAGGAGGGCTGGTATTTTCTCTGGCAAATTCGGTCCCGGTCTATGGGATGATCAAAAATATGGGGAGAAGAGGAAAGGTTATCAATGTAGCCTGGCTTGTTCCGGCAACAGCGGCATTGGGCGATCATCTGGGATTTACTGCAGGTGTGGAGCCAAAGATGATCACACCGATGATTATAGGAAAGCTGTCCGCAGGTGTATGTGCAATCATTATTGCATGTGTCATGACAAGGTCATGGAAAGAGACGGAATAATTGGGTTTAGCTTTGCGATCATGTGTTTGTATATAGTAACGGGCGGCGTCCGTCGCCCGAAGGGCATGAAGTTGCTTCACTCTTTATTGTTTTCGCCCCAGACACATAACTGGTCTAAAACAGTCATCAGGGATTCGCCCCTGTTGCTTAGGCTGTATTCCACCTTTGGGGGATTTGGGGATATTCTTTTCGGATAATCAGCCGGTCGGCCTCCAGCTCTTTGAGATCGCTGCTTAATGTCTTGTCTGATACATTTTTCAGATATCGTTTTAATTCGTTAAATCTTACGACTTCGAATTCCATCAGGCAATAGAGGATGACCATCTTATGTTTGCCGGATATCAGAGATAATGTATAGCTGAATCCGGTATCCTCAAAATTCGCTTTTTCAATATAATTCTTTATCATTTTATACTTCCTTCAATGATAGTACCTATCTAATAAGATAGTACTTGTATATTTTCTGTTACTGGCTATAATTATATAAGAGGATAGGAGTCCTGTCAATTCTAATAGAAGAAAAGAGGTAATGACAATGAGAAAGAAACTTAATATCACCGAAGGTATTTTTCCAATGCCTGTTTTAATGGTAGCAACGTACAATGAAGACGGCGGTATTAATGTTATGAATGCCGCTTGGGGAACTATGCAGGAGAGAGGCAGAGTGGCGCTTAATCTGACGGAAACGCACAAGACAGTGAAGAATATCAAGGCAAGAGGCGCATTTACCGTAAGCATTGCTGATGCGGCGCATGTGATCGAGGCGGATTATTTTGGCGTTGAGTCCGGTAACCGGACTGCAGATAAATTTGAAAACAGCGGACTTACTGCATCAACAGCTGAATTGGTGGACGCGCCGGTTATCAATGAATTTCCGCTCTGTTTAGAGTGTGAATTTATCGAATATCAGAATAATGAATATGGATGCGGTGTGATCGGTAAAGTGGTGAATGTCACCGCAGATGAACGTGTCATGGTTGGAGATAAGATTGATATGGATCTGGTAAATGCCATTGCTTTTGATCCTTACACGCATGGTTATTATAAGGTAGGCGAAAGAGTGGGAGAAGCCTTCAAAGATGGCTTGCAGCTTAAAAAGTGATATTGTATTTTTGATATCATAGTTTGGCGGAAAGCAATCCGTAATCTGCAGCGGAGACCATGAAATAATCTGTGACTCTTTTATTTTTTTACCAAACAATATATAATAAGGTTAATAGTAAATAAAAATTAGTCAGGAGAAAGATGCTATGGATATGACAAAATTTGAATGGACGAGAGAACCAGAGAAATATCGCATTGACAGTGGGAAAGTGGAGATTGTTACAGCACCTCATACTGATTTGTGGCAAAGAACTTATTATCATTTTCAAAATGATACTGCGCCAGTGTTTCAAATGGAAACGGATGAAAAATTTTTCAGCTTTGCTGTAAAAACTGATTTTTCTGAAAGCCACCACCGATTTGACCAATGCGGTATTGTTATGTATTTAGACAGTGAAAATTGGCTGAAAGGCTCTGTTGAATATGAGAATGAAGATTTTCAGCATTTAGGCAGTGTCGTAACGAATGGCGGATATTCTGACTGGGCTACTACTGCCATTTCTTCTTCTGTCAAATCCATGTGGTATCGGTTTAGCCGCCGTGAAGATGATTACTGTATTGAATGTTCTGAAGACGGCATCAAATTTAATCAAATGCGTATATGCCATATGAATAAGGGTGGTGGTAGAATCAAGTTCGGTATCTATGCCTGCTCGCCGGAAGATTCTTCTTTCAAAGCTGTTTTTACCGATATGAAGTTTACCGAATGTCAATGGAAGGCGCATAACGGTCAGCAGCCAGACGAAAGACCTTTAGCAGCCCTTTCCGGCCGCTGTCTCAATAAAACCATCTTCCAGCAGGATATCATACGCTAAAAAATAGATGACTTAGCTCTTAGCATAAATCATCTATCTTAGGCATTGCTTTTCTGTAGCTTATGTTGACCTTAAAATCTATCAATGGAGACATATTATGGGCATCTGCATAACTCCTCTTAAAATCCGGAAGCTGTGCCGAGGCATATCCCTTAAAATAATATACTCAGAAGAAAAATTTTTCCGCTGTATCATTTTGCGGACATTACCCTGCTAAACTATAGAGAATGAAAATTGCAGGCAATAAAAATCCCTCCGAACTTCAAAAGCGAAGTCGGAGGGTGGTTAGGGTATGACGAAGCAGCCCGCCCGAACATCGTTTTTGTATTTCTTGCAGCTGGTTAATCTGACAGCTCTGTAACGGATTCAATACAGCCATCTTTAATCATGATAATCTCATAAAGCCAGAAGGATTTTATCGCTTCCGCTTCGCATGAATTAAAATCGCCGCTTGCCGTTATTCTGGCAAATGCAGAGAAGCTGGAACAATTACAAATAGATAATACTGAATTTAGAAAATCTGTTAAAATATTAGACAATGAATGTATGAGAATGTCGAAACTGGTCAAGGATATGCTGCTTCTGGCTTCTTCTGATGCGAAATCATGGACATTATGCAAAAATATCATTGATATAGACACATTGTTAATCTTCTTGTATGAAGCTTATGAACCAATCTGTATCAGTAAAAAAATCCGCCTGCGCTTGGAAATCAGTGAAAGCAGTTATCCTAAATTCTGTGCAGATAGAGAACGGCTTTTTCAGATCTTGACAATTTTTATGGACAATGCAATCCACCATTCCATAAACAATAAGCAAATCGAAATTAAAACAACAGCAGCGGCAAAACATATCACATTTTTCGTAACCGACCACGGAAGAGGCATTCCGGAAGATGATAAACTGTATATTTTTAACCGTTTCTATTGCGCCGACAAATCAAGGACAGATAAATCAAATTTTGGATTAGGACTTAGCATAGCAGATGAGCTTGCAAAAATGATGAACGGCAGCGTAGGCTGTGAAGATACGGACGGGGGAGGGGCGACATTCTTTGTCAAACTTCCTTTGAAATAGCCAGTCTTCCGTTTATCAATGATACAATTGATTTATATATCAGAGAACAGGAATTTCAATCTGCACAATGTAATCTTCAATCCGGTCAATGACATTTTCATTTATGCCCATCTCATAGGAAAATCCGCAGAGTGTCAGGTTATGTTTTTCTGCAAATGCGAAAATTTCTTCGTAGCGTTTTGGCATTCTGTCCAGGTTACCCTTGTGGAAAGCTCTCAGATATCTGCCTCCGGGCGACATATGCAGGCCCTTCTGGTATGTGAGCAGGGGTATCTCTATGAACAGTTTGGAATAATCATCGAAATTACCGTTAAGAAGGCTGGAAATAGAAATCATAGAGCCATAGGCAGCGTGATGCAGGCGGCCAAGGTGATATTTTTCTGTTTCGGCCGTGATGAGTTCAACTTCCTCTTCAAAAGTAGTGTCTTTTGTAATATCTACTGTAATCAGGCAGCGTTCTCTTTTTTCTATTACGCTGATCTCAGAAAGATCCATTGTCAGCAGGGCGGCCATATTCTGGCGGTGTGTGCAGAGGGTTTCCCGGACGGCCTGCAGATGGGTGATTTTGAGGTCAAGGTCAGCTATCTTTTCATCCAGAAGATCTTTCAGGTTTTCGGCGGAGCGGTTCTTTATATAATCCTGTATGGCTTGGATAGGGACTTCCAGTTCCCGGAGCAGGAGAATGGTTTCCAGCAAGGGACTCTGGTGGTAATTATAGCAGCGGTATCCATTTTCAGGGTTAACGGCGGCAGGCCTGAACAGACCGATTTCATCATACCACATCAATGTTTTTTTGTTTATGCCATGAAGGGCGGCGAATTGTCCGATGGTAAGCAATTGGCTTTTCTTACTCATTTCTCTGTCTCCATTAAAAATCGATAAATTTTCAAAATGTCCTTGACCGTACTGTTACTGTACGGTCTATGATACCGTATACAGGAAGAAAATACAAGGTGACTGGAGGAAAAATTTATGGAAAACTTAAATGCTTACGAGAAGCCCGTAACTCTGAAAAATATTGTAAAATTTGCTGTGCCGACGATTGCCATGACGGTGTTTATGTCCTTCTATACAATGGTTGACGGCCTGTTTGTGTCAAACCTGATCGGTACGGACGCACTTTCAGCGATCAATCTCACGGCGCCGGTGATCCAGCTTGTCACGGCAGTCTCGACCATGCTCGCCACCGGAGGCAGCGCGGTCATTATGAAAAAAATGGGAGAGCAGAAAACGGATGAGGCAAAGGAAGATTTTACTTTCCTGATTATCGTAAATGTTATGGTGGGACTTGTCATGTGTGCGGCAGGGTATCTGGCAATGGATTTTATTTTTGCCGGGATGAACCTTTCTCCGGCTGTAGAAGGATACTGTGTGGAATATCTGAGCCGTTATCTGATATTCACTGTGCCGATCCTTTTGATGAACAACTTTACGCTTTATATGATTGCCAGCGAAAAGGCGTTCCTTTCCCTGATCTGTTCTGTGACGGGCGGCATTTTGAATATGGCGCTTGATTATGTGTTTATTGCCGGATTGGATATGGGGATCGGCGGCGCGGTTGTTGCAACGGGGCTTGGATATTCTGTAACTGCGGTTGCCGGTCTGTTTGTCTTCAGCCGGAAAAAGAGTCTGCTGCATTTTAAGAAGCCGGTATTCCGAATCAGGGTTCTTGGGAGTGCGGCTTCAAATGGGTGTTCCGAGATGGCGACGGCACTTGTTACAGGTATTGTTACAATGATGTTCAACTGGACGATGCTGCATTACGTGGGGGAAGACGGAGTTGCGGCTGTTACCATCATCATGTATGTGCTGATGTTTGCAAGCTCCCTGTATACGGGATATTCTTACGGGGTTGCCCCTATGCTGAGCTTCTATTACGGAGAACAGAACAGAGAAAAACTGAAAAAGCTGGTTGGGTTGAGTATGAAAGTGATCGTGGTGATTTCTGTGATTACGGCTGCGGCTTCCTTTGTGATGACAAGGCCGTTGGTATCCGTATTTGCCAGAACGGATAATCCGGTGTATGATCTGGCGGTAACAGGAAACAGGATATGTACGGCGGCGTTGTTCTTTATTGGATTTAATATTTTTGCCAGCGGGATGTTTACCGCATTATCCAACGGAATTGTTTCGGCTGTCCTCGCATTTTCCAGATCGTTCGTATTTATGCTGATTACGATGATCGTGCTTCCTTTGCTCCTTGGCGTGAACGGGATCTGGCTGGCGACGCCGGCGGCGGAACTGATGGCGCTTGGTTTGTCATTTTTCATGCTCCTGAAATATAGAAAGAGGTATGGATACATGTCGGGCAATGGATCAGATGATAAGCGGAAATGAAGAGCGCTTCGTCATAATGCATTTCACGGCAGCAGATAAACATTTCACGGCAATCAAATTGTTTTGTCGTTTTGGATAGGATATAATAAAATGTCTGTTTTGATGATAATTAGGAGGTGGCACCTTGATCCATATTGCAATCTGTGATGATGAAAAACAGATGTCCGATCACATAAGGACGTTAGTTTCCGATTTTTTTCGTAAAAAGAACAGAGAAATCAGCCTTCGGACATTTCTAAGCGGCGAAGAGCTGCTGAACTATGACGGGCAGATCGACATCCTGTTTCTGGATATCCAGATGAAGGATATCGACGGTATGGAAACAGCAAGGAGACTGAGGGCGGATAAGTTTCAGGGATTTCTGATCTTCATCACGGTACTGAAAGAGATGGTATTCCAGTCTTTTGAGGTGCAGGCCTACGATTATCTGGTCAAGCCGGTGGAAGAAAAACAGTTTGAGAGAACCATGGAGCGCCTGCTAGCTTCCATGCACAGCGTCGGTGAAGACAGCCTGCTCGTACAGAAGGGGCATGAAGGGCGTATTATCCGAAAGGATGAGATTGTCTTCTGTGAGATCATAGACCGGAAAATATATCTGAATCTGGTATCAGGCGAAGTTCTTGATTATTATGAGCGGATTGAGAATCTGGAAACGAAACTGGGAGGCCATTTTTTCCGATGCCACAGGAGCTATCTCATCAATCTGAAGCACTTAAAAGGCTATAAAAACGGGACTGCCTATATGGATAACAACAAAGAGGTTCCCGTATCACGGCTGCGGAGCAAGGAGTTCTCCGGCGTTGTTCTGCAATATATGAAGAACATCTGAGATTCGAATGGGAGGTAGAATGGCTGAGTATTTAGACTTTTTTAACAGATATATTATGGGTGTTACCGAGATATCTATCCAGCTGTATTTTCTGGCAAAAATCTTGAAAAAGAAAATATGGATTCCATTTTATTTCCTGTTTGCAGTATGTGCGGTGGTTGTCAATGATTTTGTTTCAGTCGGCACGATAACGGGCTTCGTGGTGTTTGTATTCCTTCTTACGGTATACGGGGGGCTGGTCTGTCGCGCGGATTTTAAGTTTTCTATTTTGTATGCGGCATTGATGACTGAAATCATGCTGCTCTGCTTTGGGATTGTGAACTCCCTGACGGGTCTTTTATATTCATGGAGGCCGGATTTTTTCCATGGTACGGCAGGCTTCGCGGTCATGCTGGGCAGCGAGGCGGCGTCGCTTTTGCTGGCAGGGTTTTGTTATTATATGGTATACCGCTATTTTTCCTATTATACAGCAGCGGAAATGCAACAGATGTTTCTGGTCTTCATCCCGATCCTGATGATCTTTATTATGAGTGAGTACATTAATACGATCGCATTTGAGTACGGGTATGAGCTTATAGGGGAGGACGAACCTTACCTGTATCTGTTCAACCACTGGCAGCTGCTCGTCATGCAGTTTTTTGGACTTTTAAGTGTGTTCTGCATCCTGTTCTCTTATAAGAAATTGCAGCAGAATTTCCGCCTTAGCACAGAATTATCATTACTGGAGCAGGAAGAACATTTCCTGAATCAGTATGTAGAGGAGGCGAAGACCCGTTACGATGAAACAAAGTCATTCCGCCATGACATCAGGAACCACATCACAGTGGTAAAAAATCTCTTGCAGAGCGGGAACGTGGAGGAAGCTGTAACCTATGTGGAAGATATGGATGATATGGCAGAAAAAATGTCATTTCCCTGCGGTACCAATAACCCGGTGGTGGATATTTTGATGGGAAACAAGCTGGGGATTGCCCAAAGTATGGGGATAGATGTGGACTGCTCCCTTCTTCTGCCTTACCCCTGTGACCTTAAGGACATTGATATCTGCATTGTCCTGTCAAATGCGCTGGATAATGCGATTCAGGCAGTAAAAAGTCCGGATGCGGGTATAGAAAGATTTATCCATGTGTCCGGGCGTATCCAGGGGGATTTCCTTATGATAGAAGTGGAGAACAGCTTCCATGGGAAAGGCGCGTTCAAAAAGGGGACAGGTCTGTCAAATGTAAAAAAGGTAGCCGAAAAATATGGCGGCGCCATGAGTATAGAGACACGGGGGAATGTATTTATCCTGCAGGTGCTGCTGATCATCCCACAGCATCCAGAAAGCATCTCACAGCAAGTGGATTAACCTGCCGTTTCTCGCTGTCGAAAACCAAAAAAGGGAGCTGTTTGCAAATGTAAAACAGTTACCCGGCAATATCAAATGAAAGGAGAAACATACTTATGGCAATGCAGATCGATACCTTTATGCCATACGGCAGATTCAAGGAAATCAATGGAAATCACGCGCAGTCTAAAACAGACTACGCAGAGAGGGTGAAGGAGAAACAGGCAGCCCTGAGAGCGGAAAAAGCAAAAGAAGCTGCAGAAGAAAAAGGATCAGGTAAGCTGTCTGAACCACAGGATGTATACATCAGCAGTGAAAAGTCAGGGAAGGAGCCCGTCGGACTGGACCGGATAGGACAAGACGAGAACGGCGGCCGGAAAATCTTTTTTGATGACCCGGATAAAGCAGACCGTGCGGATGGAAAGGAAGAACCGAAAGCAGAGAAAGCAGATGGCAAAAAGCCTAAGGTAGACGGGGACAGCCAGGGAAAGCCGGCAGAAGTTTGTGTCGGCAATACAGATAAGGTAGACCGGGAGATCGAAAAACTGAAAGAGAAGAAAAGGGAGCTGGAGCAGCAGATTCGGTCGGCCTCCGGGGATGAAAGAAAGATCCGGGAGCTGGAGAAAAAACTGACGCAGGTAGAGCAGGAATTAAGCCAGAAGGACAATGATACGTACCGGAAGCAGCATTCTGAATTTTCCCGGCTGGCATAAATCAAGGGAGGGATCATTATGCATGCGAAAACGATGGAAGGCCTTGCAGGGGCAAGCATGAATATGAAAATGATGAATACGCCTTTCCGCGTCTACCAGGAAGCAGAAAGGAGAGGCGATACATCTGTCATGGAGCGGGCAATGGGGTATGTCAGTGAGACCGCAGATAAAGCAGAGGACTATCAGAAGAAAATTGAAAAGGGAATGAAGGAAGAAGCAAAGGAGGCGCGGGAAAAAGCGAAATCAGAGCAGGAAAACGCTGTCCGGAAGCGAAAAGAAGAACGCGGGGAACAGGAAAAGAGAATAGCGGAAAGCAGGAATGGGAACACAGATACAGTCAGCATCAGTGAAAACGGGAAGGCAATACTGGGTGATAGATCTGATCTGGCTCAGGCTGGTACGGTCAGCAATATGCCGGCAGAAACAGCAGATGCTGTTAAGACAGAGCCGGTAATCTATACGAAAACCGGAGAAGCCGCCAAGTCAGAATCCGGTACGAATATTTCTGTTTCCGCATAGAAGGAAGTGATCCCTGGCAGCAAAGCTGCCGGGGAAAATGTTTTTTCAACTATTCGAAAGATTTAAATAGGAGAAGAAAAATGAATAAGAAAAAATGGATACGTATTGTGTCGGTTTATTCGATGATATACACGGCAATCACATTGTTGAACAGTGTTTTGTATCTTTGCAATGGTACTTATGAAGATCCAAGCGGGAACTGGCACGAATTAGGCAGGGCTATGATTCTTTTGATTTTCTGTTGAAATTAGACTGGCAGACGGTTATGAGAAGAATATCGTTAACTGGATATAAAGGAGCAGTAAGGTTGATTTAGAGAAAATGAAACCATAATCGGTATCGGGAGGGAATCATATGGCGGATATGCTTGTTAAACTATACAATATACCATGTTCACATGATATAGAAGAAAATTTATTAAAAAAAGGTATCAGAATTAAAAAGGCATTAGCGCCTGACAGGAGCAGGATCGTCGCATTCTCAAGGGCATGTGCAAAAGACGATTATTCTGATGAGGTGCAGGCTGCTTTTTCTAATAATCCTATTACCTGTTACATCGCGGTCAGGGAAAAGAAACTCATCGGTTTTGCATGTTATGAGGCAACTGCCAGAAATTTTTTCGGACCTATGGCCGTGCTGGAAAGTGAAAGAAAAAAGGGAGTAGGAAGAGCCTTGCTGCTTAAGTCTCTGAAATCCATGCGGGAGCTTGGCTATGCGTATGCTGTGATTGGATGGCCTGCAAAATCTGCTGTCAGCTTTTATAAAAGATGTGTGGATGCGATTATGATTGATGAAAAATCATCGGGAGTATATAAACGAATGATTGATATTGATGAATAAAAAGGAGCCGCGGATGATGAAAAAGATGTTGATTCCGATTGGTCTTTTGGCGGTACTGCTTACAGGGTGTGGGAAAACGGATATTGTCAAAACGTATGAGAAGTCAGAGGATGCCGGAATTACAGTCACATATTATGAAATAGATAACGGAACATGGAAATGTGATGGTGTAACATATCAATTTAGATTGGAGTTAAGCGGCAGAATGCCCAACGCTGAATCAGATAGTTATTATACTGTTCTTACGGACAATAAGAATTTAACTTTCGAGGATGTCTCAAAAAGTCTGTATGGCAGTTTACTTGAGGATAGTAAGATTATGGAAGGCTCTATTATTGTAGAAATGAGATAAAAATCCAGTTGATCGAGGTAACTATATATGGAGAGAAATACAAAATACAAACCAGATCACTTGTGCATTGCAATATTCACGCTTTGTTTATCCGTAAGGTTTGCAGAATATTTTCTGATTGAAACAGATAAAACGGCTATTGGCGAAAATGTGCTTCATAAAGTAGTTGGTATTATCATATTGGCTTTGGTATTAAAATGGGTAAATCTTTCATGGAGCGATATTGGATTTCAAAGAAACGGTTTTGCAGGCGGCATTTTGAAAGGATTGTTATTGGGAAGCGCCTGTTTTACCATTTCATATGGGTTGGAATTGGCGGTTTTTATTCTGCAAGGCAATCCTGCACATTTAGAAATATATATCAGCAGTTTTTCTTTAACCGGTTCTCAAATAAAAAATACGGATTTCGTATTTTTTCTGTTATGTGTGCTATTCAATATTATCAATGTATGGATGGAGGAAGGTATTTTTCGCGGACTGTTCATCAGGACACTTTCCGAGACAAAGCCATTTGTGCAAGCGAATTTTATTGCCGCATTTTTATTTGGTATTTGGCATATTGTAATGCCGATCAGAAGTTATATCCATGGCGAAATGTCATTTGCGGCAATGGTTTTTATGGGTATCGGTTATATGATCCTTGCCGGGATTATGGGAATCAAATGGGGACTTCTTTACCGCATAACTGGAAATATATGGGCAGGGCTTGGAGATCATTTATTCAATAATACCGTTGCTACAAATATGCTGCATGTCATTTCTGCAAAGGGTACAGACGAATTACAGATTGTCCGGATTATGGCTGCACAGATTATTTCCTTTGTTTTTGTGTTGATAATTCATTATTACAAGAACAGGAAGGGAATATATCAGAAGAGATGTTCCGGAGAATTTATCGGATAAGGAAATTCGGTGGCTGTTGGAGAATCATATCATCACAATTGTAGATTTGCGGTCAGATGAAGAAGCAGCCGAAAAACCATGTATTCTTAAGAAACAGAAAGGATTCAGATACTTTCATCTCCCGGTAACAGGAGGCGGCGATACTCCAAAGTCGCTTGAGCATCTGCATACTATATATCAACAGATGGTGGATGAACAGATGGAATTATTCTGAAACGGCTTGGATTCAGTGATGAAGTAATCATTGATGATTATATGCAATCAAAGGATAATTTAATGGATATGCTTACAGCATATGTTTGTATTCATCCAGAGATAGATATAGAAATTATTATTCCGCATAGAGAAAATATGGAGCAATTACTGAAGCAGTTATCAGGAGGAGACAATCGATTATGGAACTTGTAAAACTGACACACGAAAATATTGATAAGGAACACATTTGCTGTGCCATATCCAATAACAAGGATATTCAGGTCATATCCAAAAAGAACTGGCTGAAGGAGCGTCTGGACGAAGGACTTGTATTCTTAAAAGGCAATGTCCGGGGAAAATGCTTCATTGAGTATATTCCAGCGGAATACGCATGGGCGCCTGTCGAGGCGGAAGGTTATATGTACATTGACTGCCTGTGGGTATCCGGACAGTTCAAGGGGCACGGATACTCGAACCTTCTGCTGGATGCATGTATCCGCGACAGTAAAGCGCAGGGGAAAAAGGGGCTTGTGATCCTGTCCTCCAAAAAGAAAATGGGATTCCTATCTGACCCAAAGTATATGGGCTATAAAGGATTTCAGACAGCAGATACGGCAGAGCCTTATTTCGAGCTGATGTACCTGCCCTTTGAGGAGGGCGCCCCGCTTCCCCGTTTCCGGGATAGCGTGCGCGGGCATGAAGATTTGCCGGAAGGGTTTGTGCTGTATTACACAAACCAATGCCCCTTTACGGCAAAGTATGTACTGCTGCTAGAGGAGATGGCAAAATCCAGGAACGCAGTGTTTCAATCGGTACAGCTCCAGACCAGAGAGGAAGCGCAGAATGCGCCCTCTCCCTTTACAACCTTCTCTCTTTTTTATGACGGGCAGCTTGTGACCCATGAAATCCTGTCGGAGAAGAAATTTGATAAAATTTTAGTGAGCAAAGGACTGTGAACCGGAATTACGCAAGTCAATAAATTTAAGGAGTGCTGCTATGAAAAAGAAACTGTTCATAATTATAACGGGTGTCATATTGGTTGGGATTATATGTATCTGGCTTTTGGTAAAGAACAAGTCTGCGGAGCAAATGGTTGTTGACCGCTTAAACGAAGCAGTATCTCACTATATGGATATGAATATAAAAGAGGATAAAGCATATTCGCTGAAAGTTTCTGACATGGAAATGCTTGTGACGACATATGTACCTGAATATACGGTTTTTGGAGTTTCAGCCGATGCGTATACGGTCCGGCCAGGCAAAATAGATGAGACTTTAACGACAGAAAAAGAGCAGGATCTGCCAATCTGCAATTTTAATTATGTATTGATTTACGATGAAAAAACAGATAAGTTTTATAATGTAAAATTCCAGGGAAAAGGAAAACCAGTCATTCCAAAGGTTACAGACGCAAAAGAATTGGCTTATGAACTTGAATTACCAAACGTGGAGGAAGTAGAAAATATCTCTCTCAAAAAGAATTCTGACAGTCCAATCTTGATAAGCAGCAAAGATGATATGGAAGACATATTGGGCATTTTAGAAGGTACGAAACCGACCACAAAGAGCGGTGAAATAGGTACGCCTGTCCGTGTCGAGAATATTATCAATGCTGACTTTATCAGAAATGAGAATGTGATATGCAGATTATTCGTATATGAAGATGAAGGAAAATATTTTATCGAACAGACGGACAATGGAGTATATACGATTTCCAAAGAGGATTATGATTTGATAGAAAATTATATGAAAGGCAATTGATTATTGAGAAGGGTATCTTTGCGGCGGTATTTAGACGCACTCATTAACTGGCCGGTTTGGCTGCCACACACTTTGGGTTAAAATAATTGCATACATAGATGAAGACAAGCAGGAATTCATAGAACGCCTGCTGAAAGAAGCGTATGTATGGAGACAGCGGCAGGATACATAGAGAAAGCAGAGATAAGATGAAGGAGGTAAGAAAATGCGTCATATTTATATCCGCGGAATCATTGGACTGATCTGGCTGATTGCTGCTATTATATGCGGGGGATCGGAGAACTTCCAGATGACGGGACTTTACATCATTTTAGCAGGTGTGTTCCTGTATTCTGCATACACAGCATGGAAAAGAGAAAAAGACGGCAAAGGGGGAAGGTAAGATGGGACAAGCGCTTCTGACGATTCAAAACTTAAGCGCGTGGTACAGTAACGAGAAAATGATACTTTCAGATTTTTCTTTTGTGCTGGCCGAGCATGAAGCAGTGGGACTGATCGGGCTGAACGGAGCCGGAAAGACCACATTTCTGAAGGTGCTTTCCGGACTGCTCCCTACCTTCCGTTCAGAGGGTATCTGCTTTTGCGGATCCCCTGTGGATTTCCGGAAGCAGGATTTTAAGCTCTGCCGCTATACGGTGTTTGCCGAGGACAATTCGTTTTCGTATTTTACCTTCCGGGAATACCTGGCCTATGTATGCGCCGCCTATGGGAAAGAGATTCCAGATGTATCGGAGCTGATACAGGGCTTCCATTTTGAAGAGTATGCGGATACCCTGCTGCGGGAACTGTCAACCGGAAACAGGAAAAAAGCATTCCTGATCACGGCTTTTGCCCTGCAACCAAGGCTGCTTCTTCTGGATGAGCCGGTCAATGGGTTGGACTTCCAGAGTACGGAATACCTGTACCAGCAGATTTCAGAGTATAAGATTCATGGAACCGTACTGTTTTCCTCCCACATCCTGGAGAGCATCACGCTGACCTCTGACCGGGTATTTGTCCTGGAGGACGGCAGGATCCGGCTGACCTTTGAACGCGGGCAGATCAATGCCGAAGAGATCCGGGAGGCTCTGCATGATGAAAATGACAGGTAAAGCCTTTGCCAAAAAGCTGTTCGGGGCAAAATATGAACGGCTGCCCCGGACTCTTTTTATGGATGTGATTGTATTTTGGGGACTATATATTGCCGGATTTCAGGTGCAGATTGCGTCGTTTGTCCGGGTTCTGATGATCAGCGCCTTTACTGCAGGCGTGATGTGGCAGGCTCTTTCTTCCAAAGATAATGCCGCCGAACTTCAACATATGCTGATGCTGCCGCATAGATGCCGGGAGTTTGTTTTCTCTTATGTGGGGGTGCTGGGCGCCTATACGGTTCTCACAAAGACAGGACTGCTTCTGGCGGCCTTGCTGGCCGTTTCTGTCTGGAAGCCGGTAGAGATTATGGGAATGGTCATCTGCATGATCCATGCGGTTCTTATGGCTGCCGCGGTTTATGACCTGAGAAAATACTGGTATGCGGGCGGTCTCTGGACTGCGGGCATTGTGACTGCCATCCTGCTTTTGGGAGGCAGGTTATGGTTTTGCCTGTTGCTGCTTGTGAATAGTCTGTTTGCTGTCTTAATTTTATGGAGAGCAGACGGATACGTTTTTTATCAGAAGGAGAGTAAGAAACACCCTTCGGGCATCCCTTTATGCCCTCCGGCAATAATTAGGAAAAGCCATACCGTCCGGCAGAGAAAGAGGGCAACACTTTGGCGGTACTTTTTCCGGTATCTGATCTGCCATAAGAATTATCTTCTCAATACCGCTGTGATGTGGTGCGTCGCCTTGGTACTGCCTTATTTCTTAAGAGAAATGGAAGGGCTGTCTGTGGTTCCGGTGGGTTTTGCGATTCTGTCCTTAAATACGCCAATCTGTATCCTGCTGTCCTGTGACCCTGATCTGGAGCAGGCAGTCCGTTTCTTGCCTGGGCAGAAAGGTTGCTTTTGCATTCCATACTGCCTGTTTATCTTTCTTTGTAATATGGCTGCAGATATAATATTCCTCTTAAGCTGGCAGATTCAGAACGGCAGCGTCACTGCCCAAATGATTGCAGGGGCTGTTTTCTTTGCCCTGCAGAGCGCGGTGTTGTCGGTGCTGCTGGAATGGTTTTATCCTATCCGGGGCTTTAAGATTGAAAGCGACCTGTGGCATCATCCGCGGAAATATGTGGTTCCGGTGGTAATGCTGCTGCTCGCGGGGGCAGTATCTTCCTGTCCGGTGCTGCTGCCTGTGCTGTTGGCTTTACTGGCTGTAGAAGTCACAGTTTTATGGAAATAAACTTTCGGATTAAGCATTCATCTTACATTTTTGTAAGAAAATATCCCATGAAAATAATGTATAATATATTTTAACAGAGTTATTATGCGAATAAAGGGAGGCGTTTGATTTGCAGAAACTGTTACTTCTTGAAGACGATATCAGTCTGATTGACGGTCTGACATATTCTCTGAAGAAAAGCGGATTCGATGTAGATGTTGTCAGAACGATAAAGGAGGCAGAAAAACGGATTGCGAAGAGCAGCGATTTTGATATCCTTCTTTTTGATGTGACACTGCCGGATGGGAATGGATTTACCTTGTGTGAGAAACTCAGGGAATCTGGAAATCAGGTTCCTATCATTTTCCTGACGGCATCCGATGAGGAAACAAGCGTAATCCGTGGTCTTGACTGCGGAGGGGATGATTATATTACAAAACCGTTCCGGCTTGGAGAATTGTGTTCCCGTATCCGCGCGCTGCTGCGGCGCAGTAATAGGAAGAATGAGGAAGGGAATATCCTGCGTTCGGGTGATCTGACGGTAAACCTTGCAGAAGGGAAAGTATTCTTAGGAGGTAAATTGGCAGAGTTTACAGGGGCAGAATACAGGCTTCTCTGTCTGCTGCTGCAAAACAGCGGGCGTGTTCTTACCCGCGGGATGATTCTGGACAAACTGTGGGACGGCGCGGGGAACTTTGTGGATAATAACACGCTGTCCGTATATATACGCCGCCTGCGAGAGAAACTGGAGAAGAACCCGTCTCGGCCGGAGCATCTGAAAACGGTCCGGGGATTTGGATACCAGTGGGAGGAGTGAGAAGTGTGAAATTTCTATATGAAAAGCAGACACGAAGATTTTATCTGTTTCTTGTAGTGATTTGTTTGCTGCAGATCTGCGTTTTGGGAATCTGCGGCATTTTTCGGGCACAGGATATCAGAAGAATTCTTATAAAACGCGAGCTTGCGGCAGCTTCTTATCTGTTGGAACAGGAAGTTTCACCTGCGCTGGTGGCTTCTGCATGGAATCATGTGGAGGTAACGGAAGACGGGAAGCAATTGCTGGAAACCATCGGACATACGGAACATACGCAGAGTTATCTGCTGCTGCTTGTAGAACAAACATCTGTTTGGCAGATTGCAGCGCTGCTTTCAGCAGGTCTGGTGTTTGCGATTATGGTGTTGGGCGGTACGGGATTGTTTTTGCGAAGAAGAGAGCAGATGTATGAGAGTATTGAAACGGTGATTGCAGAGTATGACCAGAACCGGTTTGAAAACCATCTGCCCGCAGGAGAAACAGGGGCAATTTTCCAGTTGTTTGGCAGTATTGAACAGCTTGCTATGTCGCTGCAGGCAAAGAGTGAGATGGAACATAAAGCAAAGATGTTTTTAAGAGATATGATATCGAATATTTCACATCAGCTGAAAACGCCTCTTGCAGCTCTAAATATGTATATGGAGATCATAAAGGATGAGCCGGAGAATGAAGAAACGGTGAAGATTTTTTCTCAGAAATCCATGAAATCTCTGGAACGGATGGAGCGGTTAATACAGTCTCTTTTAAAAATGGCGCGTCTGGATACTGGGAATATAGTTTTTGAAAAACGGGAGTGTTTTGCCGCAGAAGTCGCAGGGCAGGCAGTGAACGATCTGCTGGAACGCGCGAAGCAGGAGGGAAAAGAGATTTTGATAGACGGCAGGCCAGAGGAGAGACTGCTCTGCGATCAGGAGTGGACGAAAGAGGCGGTTGGGAATCTTATAAAAAATGCGCTTGATCATACGGAAACGGGAGATGTTATCCGTGTATCGTGGAAAAGAACCCCTGCAGTTTTTCGCATGACAGTAGAAGATAACGGGTCAGGCATTGCGCAGGAAGACATCCATCATATTTTTAAACAGTTTTATCGGAGCCGGTCTTCCAGTGACCGGCAGGGGACAGGGCTTGGGCTTTCCCTGGCGAAATCAATTGTGGAAGGTCAGGGGGGAAATCTGTCTGTGAAGAGCAGGCCCGGAGAGGGGAGTGTATTCTGGCTGACCTTTCTTACGAATCTGTAAGCTTCCATTCACCGGAATGTAAGGTCAAGATGCTATTCTTTTTTTGTACATCCAAAAAAGAATAGTTGAGAAAGGCAGGGGATTGTATGGAAATATTAAAAGTAGAGAATCTGTGTAAGGTTTATGGAAGCGGAGAGGCCCGTGTAGATGCGTTAAAGAATGTTTCTTTATCCATGCAGAGAGGAGAATTCGGAGCGGTCGTCGGAGCATCCGGTTCTGGGAAAAGTACGCTTCTGAACTGTATTGGCGGGTTGGATGAGGCAAACTCCGGGAATGTATTTTTAAATGGCAGAAACATATTTGCGATGGGGGAAAATGAACGGACAGTCTTCCGCAGACAGAATATTGGGTTTATTTTTCAGTCCTTTCACCTGATTCCAGAGCTTGATGTAGAGCAGAACATTATCTTCCCGCTTCTGTTAGATTACAAGAAACCGAATCAGGAACAGGTGGATGAGATTTTAGAGGTACTGGGGCTTACGAACAGACGGAAGCATTTGCCGGGACAGCTTTCAGGCGGACAGCAGCAGCGGGTGGCCATAGGGCGTGCTTTGATTATGAGGCCCGTGCTGGTTCTGGCGGACGAGCCGACCGGGAATCTGGATTCCCAGAGCAGCCAGGATGTAATGGATCTTTTGTGCAAAGCGTCAAGGCATTATCAGCAGACTGTTTTAATGATTACCCATAATATGAACCTGACGTCCCAGGCAGACCGGGTGTTCCAGGTTACGGACGGTGAGCTTATTGAGCTGGGAGGTGTGTCGGATTGAAGCATTATCTGGATTTGATACAAATATCGGCGAAACAGCATAAGAAACAGAACCGGATGACCAGGCTCTGCATCGTGCTGGCAGTGTTTCTGGTTACAGTGATCTTTGGGATGGCGGATATGGAGATTCGTTCCCAGATGATACAGGCAGTTAAGAGTGATGGAAGCTGGCATGCAGGTTTTTTGGTGGATGAAGAACAGGGAGCGCTTTTGAAAGCACGGCCGGAGGTGGAACATATCGCGCGGTATGGGGTGCTGAATTATCATCTGCGAGACGGTTATCGGATTGAAGGAATTGAGACGGCAGTCTGTGGGTTTGACAAAGAGCTTTTGGAAATGTTTCCGGCAGCGGAGCTTACGGAGGGAACATTTCCGGAAAATACCGAAGAGGCAGTTCTGAATGAGAGTGCAAAGACTCGGCTGGGCGTGCGGGTGGGAGATACTGTCAGCATGGCAACTCCTCAGGGGGAGATGAAGCAGTATCATATTACCGGGATTACGAAAGATACGGCGTTAGAGGCAGAGCATGACGCGTTTGGCATGTATCTGAATACGGACGGATTTTCTGCATTGCGGCCGGAAGAAACAAAATCGGCACAGGAAGTGGTTTATTATGTAGAGTTTCGGAAGTTTTGTAATATCCAGAAAGCAGTCCGTGAGATCAGCGCGCAGTTTGGTCTGGAAGAGGGACAGGTGCGTCAGAATGTAAAGGTTCTTATGCTAATGTTTCAGAGCCAGGATACCTACATCCTGCAGCTATATTTTGTGGCGGCAGTTTTGGCGTCGTTAGTCGTGATTGCAGGAATCTTTATGATTACAGCAAGTATGAACAGTAATATCGCACGGCGGACAGAATTCTTTGGTATGATGAGATGCCTTGGGGCAACCGGAAAGCAAGTGATCCGATTTGTGCGAAAAGAAGCGCTCAGCTGGTGCAGGACGGCCATTCCAGCGGGCATTATTGCGGGGATTTGTATGGTATGGGTTCTATGTGGAATGCTGCGTTGTCTAAGTCCGGGGCTTTTTGAAGGATTGCCGGTGTTCGGAGTCAGTTATATAGCGGTCGCAGCCGGAATGATCGTGGGATTCGTTACTGTACTTCTGGCTGCAAGGTCTCCGGCTAAGCGTGCCGCGAAAGTGTCTCCGTTAACAGCAGTTTCCGGAAATGCAGGAACCGTGCAGGCAGTGAAAAGGACGGCAAATACACGGATTTTTAAAGTGGATATGGCGTTGGGGGTTCATCATGCTTCTGGAAGTAAGAAGAATTTCCTTTTGGTAACAGGTTCTTTTGCATTCAGTATTATCCTGTTCCTTGCATTTGGCACAGCTATTGATTTTATGCATCATGCGCTTACGCCGCTTCGTGCGTCCGCTCCCGATCTTTATATTTATAAGGAAGATTATACTAATCAGATTCCGTCAGGGCTTGATGAAGTAATCAGAAAGTATTCGGGCGTGAAGCGTGCGTTTGGCAGGGGTTATGCAGAGTTTACGATTCCAGGGGAAGGGAGCACGCTTATCGTGATTTCTTATGATGACCAGCAATTTGAGTGGGCAAAGGATTCTCTGATTGAGGGAAATCTGCAGGATGCGATAGATGGAAAAGGTATGCTTTCCGTACATCGGGAAGGGAATACATTTGCTGCAGGCAGCAATGTCACGGTATCGGCAGGCGGCGGGGAGCAGGAAATTTCCATAGTCGGTACCCTTGGAGATGTTCCGTACAGTTATGGAGTGGACAGTAATACAGACAGCATGACAGGAATGGCAGTCTGTTCGGAAGAATTGTTCCGGAAACTGACAGGGGAAGACGGGTATGCGGTTCTTGATGTACAGCTTAATCGGGATGCAACGGATTCACAGGCGCAGGAAATCCGTAAGGTAATGGAACAGGAATGTGGCGGTAGTGTTGCATTTTCTGACAAACGGATCGGAAACAAGGAAACGAAAGGGGCGAGCTATTCGATGTCCGTATTTCTCTATGGTTTTTTGGCAGTGATTGCTCTGATTGGTTTCTTTAATATCATCAATAACATTGCCATGAGCGTGTCGGCGCGGATGAGGGAGTATGGCGCGATGCGGGCGATTGGAATGACTGTGCGGCAGTTAAACAGGATGGTATTGGGTGAGACAATGACCTATACGGTCTTTGGTGTTCTTTTAGGATGTGTGATCGGGCTGCCGCTTAATAGGGTTCTGTTCCAAAACCTTGTGACTTCCAGATGGGGAGATGAATGGAGCGTTCCGGGATGGGAGCTTTTGGTGATTGTGTTCATTATGCTTGGTTCCGTATGTCTGGCGATTATGGGGCCGGTGAAGCAGATCAAGAAAATGACTGTGGTGGATACGATAAGCAGGGAGTAGCATGATACTATGCCGCCTCTTGCAATGGGAGATTGTCAGGGACAGTAAATGGTATTTGATGATTCGCATTGGATGGTAATGAAAGAGGGTTTGTGTCAGGGCGGCATGGCAGCAGGAGCTGCGGTGATTGTGCAGACCATTTTGAGCACGGGCAGACAGGAGTCATTTTTCAATATATTCGCGGTAACAGATGCGGGTGTGGTGACAGCATGCGTTTACAGGCATGGCGTTTCTCATTTTTACAAGTGTCATGCTGGCGTCCTTTATCGTGAGCGCTTATAAAAATAAAACCATGAACCTGATGTTTACTTACCCGGTGAAACGCCAGAAAATACTGGCATCCCAGATGACGGCGGTGAAATCTTCGAAAGCGGCCATTATTACTTCATTTTTGCTGATATTTCTTACGCAGGCAAATGTGGGTGATTTATTGTAATTATTCTGAATCGGAGGGGGCAGTATGAGCAGAGTATTGGTGATTGAAGATGATGAGATCCTAAATGGAGGATTGTGTTATAACCTGCAGAAAAGAGGGATTACCCCTTTTTCTGCTTACACCTTAGAAGAGGCAAAGGGACTTCTTTCAAAGGAAGCGTATGATCTGATCGTGCTGGATGTGAATCTGCCGGACGGCAGCGGATTTGAGTTTGCTCAGGATATCGCCGCTCTTTATGAGATACCGTTTATTTTCCTGACGGCTCACAATCTGGAGGATGAGATTATCGGCGGTTATCACATGGGCGCGGAGGATTATATTACGAAGCCCTTCCGGATTCAGATCGCTATGGAGAAGATACAGGCGGTTCTTAGAAGGTGTGGGGGAAGGCATGAGGAATCCTGTTATTCGTGCGGCAATCTTGATATTGATTTCGAAAAAAGAATTGTCAGGAAGAGCGGGGAGCTGTTAGAGCTTACGCCGACGGAATTTGACCTTCTTCAGTTTTTCTGTAAGAACCGGAGAAAGATACTGACGAAGGATATCCTTCTGGAAAATATATGGGACAACAGAAGGCGCTTTGTCAGCGAACATACGCTGTCTTTGAATATCAGCCGTCTGCGGAACAAAATAGCCGACGATCAGTTCGATTATATCAAGACCATTTATGGAATGGGATACCGGTGGATCGGAGCAGGGGAGGCGGGAGTATGAAAGCGCTGATGATCCTGCTTCTTTTTGGTATTCTGAATCTCGGATATTATCTGTATTTCCGAAGAAAATTTGTGAGGTATTCTGAAGAAATACTTCGGAATACCAGACGTATCATGGGGAATGAAAAGGATCGGTCTTTGTACCGGGAATACAGCAGGGAGACTCTTACTTCCAAGGTGGTTATGGAGCTTGAGAAGACGGAAGATATACTCAGAAACCGGGCGCTTAAGAGCGAACAGGAGAAGGAGAAGCTGCAGAAGACGATTTCTGAAATTGCCCATCAGGTAAAGACGCCTCTGTCGAATATCTGCATGTATCATGACATGCTTTCGGATCCGGATATTTCTTCCGGCGAGGCAGAGAAGTTTAAGGAAATTATAGGGCGGCAGCTTGAGAAGCTGGAATTTCTGATTGATTCGCTGATCAAGTCTTCCCGTCTGGAGAGTGATATGATTAAGCTGAATATGGGAAAGGTCAATATTTTCCAGGTTTTGGAACTGGCGGTAAATGATGTTGTCCATAAGGCGGACAGAAAGAAGCTGGAACTGTCGATCCGGTGCGGGCAGGATATGACTGCAGTCTGTGATGTGAAGTGGACGGCGGAGGCGATCGGCAACATTCTGGATAATGCGGTGAAATATACGCCGGAGGGAGGGAATATTTCTATCGACGTCAGTCCGGGAGAGATGTACACGAAGATTCAGATTCGGGATACGGGAAAGGGAATTGCTTCCGGACATTATAATGATATATTCAAACGGTTTTACAGGGAAAGCTCGGTTTCTGAAGAGGAAGGGCTTGGTCTTGGCCTGTATATTGCCAGAAATATTATTGCGCTTCAGAGGGGATATATTATGGTACATTCTGCGCCGGGGCAGGGCTCCTGCTTTTCCGTATTTCTTCCGCAGCAGGGTTAAAATTGTTTCAGTTTTGATAATATTGTTTCAGCATTTGAAACAGGATTGATAGAATCTCCTTTTAGAATAGAACTATGATCAGGAAGGAGAGATGACGCATGGATATCTTACAGACAGAGAATCTTACGAAGTATTATGGGGAAGAGCCATTGGTTGTGAAGGCTCTGGACGGGATTACCCTTCAGATTGAACAGGGAAGCTTTACGGCAATCGTGGGAACGTCCGGTTCCGGGAAAAGCACGCTGCTTCATATGATGGGGGGCTTAGATACGCCGACCGGGGGAAGCGTTGTGGTAGACGGGCAGAGCCTTGGAAAAATGAGCAGGAGTGAGCTGACGATTTTTCGCAGAAGAAAGATCGGATTTATTTTTCAGAATTATAATCTGATTCCGAATCTGAACATTTATGATAACATTGTTCTTCCGGTGGAGCTGGATGGGCGGAGTGCGGACCGGCAGTATTTGGATAATATCATATCCGTACTCGGACTGGACGGGAAATTGGATAGAAAACCCAATAAGCTTTCCGGCGGCCAGCAGCAGAGGGCGGCCATTGCCCGGGCGCTGATTACCAAGCCGGCCCTGATACTGGCGGACGAGCCTACAGGCAACCTGGACAGCCGCACAAGCCAGGAGGTTGTGGGACTTTTGCAGGCGACGGGAAGGCAGTTCCATCAGACCATTGTGATGATTACGCATAATGATGAGATTGCTCAGATTGCGGACCGCACAATCCGGATTGAAGACGGGCGGATAGCGGAAGGAAGGTGGCAGGGATGAAACTGGATGCAAATAATAACGGCAGAATCATCTACCGTATTGCAAGAAGCAATCTGACGGATAGTAAAGTATATACCCTGTTTTCAGGCCTGACCATTATTCTTTCGATTACATTTATTATGGTGATGTCGTTATTTCTCCAAGGGACACAGACAGCGGAGGAACGGATGCTTCAAAATATGCAGCATGTGCTCTATATGAACGTGCCGAGAGAGCGGATGGAAGAGCTTGCTGCAGATGAGAGGACAGAGCTTGTCATTCCATATAAAGATAGCGGCGCTGAGTTTGAAACCAGCGGCGTAAACTATAAGCTTATCTATATGAAAAGCCAGAAGGACAAGATACAGACGTATGTGCCGGCAGAGGGAAAAGAGCCGGAAAAATATAATGAGATCGTTGTAGACAAAAGCTTCCTGAACAGTATTGGAAAGGAGTGCAGGATTGGCGAAAGGCTCTCTCTGAATACGGAAAATGGAGCGGAGGAATTTGTAGTCTGCGGATATACCGGCAGAGAGCAGGAGTTATCGTCCTATACGGTTTATGTATCCGAAGAATTTGCAGAGAAAAATCCTTCCATGAGGGCAATAGAATATACGGCTCTTGCCCGGATTGCGGGCGCCCAGGATATGGAATCTTCCGGGTTTGAGTCGGCGGTTTATCAGATCGCAGATGATTATGGCGTAAAACGCCAGAATGTGAATATCAACGGCAAGTTTGAGGAGTCTCTGCGGGGAGATCATACGGCCGGATATGCAATCGCCTTTGTATCCTTATTTATCATGGCGGCCAGCGGGATTGTCATTTACAGTATCTTTTATCTGTCGGTTTCATCACGCACACGGCAGATCGGGCAGCTTCAGACGATCGGAATGACAGAGAAGCAGCTTCGGAAAATGGTACGGCGGGAAGGGGGATATCTATGCGCCGCAGCAATCCCTGTGTCTTTCATTCTAGGCGGAATCCTTGCGTACATTCTGCAGCCGGAAGGATGGAGTACGCCCGGTTATCTGACGACGGCGGCAGTCACCGGTGTATTTGGCTTTTTTGCCGTGCAGATCTCTGTCAGCAAGCCGGCTGCTCTTGCAGCTAAGGTTTCTCCTATTGAAGCGTCAAGGGATTTGTGGGACGGCAGAGATGATAAGGAGGGGAATGCAAAGCATAAAAAGCTGACGGCATTTGTAATGGCGCGGCTGGGACAGAGCCGAAGCTATAAGAAACGGCGGCTTATGACGGCGTCTATTGCTTTTGGAGGAATCGTTTTTATGATCGCGGCCTCGTATCTGTATGCCTGGGACGAAATATCCTTCTCAAGAGAAGGGGTTTTTTCCGATGCAGAGTATATGGTTTCTTATCAGTATAATGCGCACGATCCGTCAGCATACGGACCGACGGATATGCAGCTTAAAGGACATCTAAGCGAAGAATTGAAGAAACAGCTGTCCGGGCTTCCCCATGTGCGCTCTGTCCGGACAGAAAACAGTGTATTCGGAAGTATTGAGTATCAAGGGGCGGTCTGGAGCGATGGATTTTACCGGCTGACAAGAGATTCTGACGCATATTTTCAGTTGAATGCAGAAGGAAATAACAGCTATGATTATCTGTGTGAATCAGACGGTATCATGATTACAGACAGCGAATTTGTTTCCGGAATCAACGGCATATCCCCGCAGGTTGGAGACTTCATCACACTGCACTGGTCTGACGGGGCGGAACATACTGCAAAGCTTAAGATTGCGGCAGTCAGTCCGGATCCTGCGCCGGTAAAAGGCGGCTATAATTTTGCAATGACGGATCAGACGATGGAAAAGCTGTGGGGTGATATGAATACGATAAGCGCCTTCTATATTTCTGTGGAGGATTATGAAACATATGGAGAACAGACAGAAGAAGCAATTCGTTCGCTGACAGAGGATGATCCCGATTTGTCCCTGGCGACATTGAGGGAGCAGATATTGGACGATTCAGCAAATGTGAAGAGGATCAAAATGCAGATTTACGGAATCGCAGCCTTTGTTACCTTATTTGGGATCCTGAATCTGATTAATATGATGATCGGAAATATTGCCACGCGTAAAAGGGAATTATCCGTGCTGGAATCCATCGGTATGGAAGTGAAACAGATAAGAAATATGCTGTTCTGGGAAAGCGTTATGTATGTGTTCCCGGCAATCCTGGTCACGATTTTGGCAGGCGGCGCAGCCGGGTACGGATTCGTTGCCGCTTATAAGCGGATCGCGGAATATATGAATTACAGATTTCCTCTGATGCCCTGTTTTCTGTATGCGGCGGTGATGCTTCTGATTCCGCAGTTGATTTCCAGCGTCAGTCTGGGCAGGCAGAAAAAGCAGTCTCTTGTGGAGCGGATAAGGTTATAAAAGCTTTGGTTTCCGTTTCATTTTTTATAAAAAGGCTTTCTTTTTTGTGAGGAATGTGACAGAATGGAAGTCAGGAGATTTATGGAGGTCAGGAGACTATGCTGAATATTATTTTTAACAGGGGTTCAAAGGATATAGAAAATGTGAATTATGTATTTAGTCCGGATACTTATTTTAAATATAATTATGAAGATGAGTGGTTTGAGGATGATTTTGTAAAAATGATGGTTCAGGATGTGGATGGTTCCACAGTCGTATCGGCACATTCGATTGATAGTCCGGTACTCGGAATCATTGCGCCAGAAAGACTCTCAGGTGGTGTGAAAGCCCTTATTATTATGTATAAAGAGCCGGATCTTATTGTAAATGCGTCTGCATGTGGAGACAACTGCGCAAAGTGGATATTAGAAATAGGAAAAAAACAGGATATTACGGTTAGACTCGGATATGAGATGGAATTTGAAGAGCCTTTTGATATATGTATCAAAAACAGCGGCAAAGAGATTCATAATTATGAGGATTTTCTAAAAGAATTTCAGGAGGTGGAAATCTTTGAAGGGTAATGTAAGAGTTGTGGTTTCTACCAAAAAGCTTCGTTATGAGTTAAATCTGCGAAGGAATATTACGATTCTTCAGGGAGACAGCGCCAGCGGAAAAACCACATTGATTCAGATTATAAGTGACTATCAATCTGGAAGAACCGGACCGGGAACAGAAATTGTTTGTGATCGAAAATGTATAGTTTTAGCAGGTGATGCTGAAGGTGCCATAATGCGGTTGAAATCCCTGACAGAGGCAGTAGTATTTGTAGATGAACAGGAAAGTTTTTTATATTCGAAGGCTTTTTCAGAAGCAGTGCTGGCTTCGGGTTGCTATTTTGTTTTTGTGACAAGAGATGGGCTGAATATGCTACCATATAGTGTTAATGAGATCTATTATCTGAAAAATAGTGGATATTATCAGAATACCCGTCAGGTATACAATTCTATGTATCAGGTATATCCAGAAGCAGAGATGAATAAGAAAATAGAGCCGTCTCTTATTCTTACGGAAGATTCTAATGCAGGCTATGAGATGTATGAAGCAATTGGTCAGGATATAAAAGTGCCTTGCGATTCTGCAGGTGGTAAATCCAATATAGCTAAATAGTATGGACTCCTGAATCGTTTGAGTATTTGGTCTTACAATCAGGTATAGTTCAGGCAGAGGGATTGAGTGAAATCATGGAAAATCCCGGTGATTTTATCGAAAGCAGCGAGTATAGTTCATGGGAAAGATTCTTTACCTGTTTGCTTGATAATCTAACGAGAAATACAATTTATGAATACAGTAAGAAAAAGCTTAACCCCAATTATCTCACAAGGGGAAATATCGATAAAATGGAAAAACTGATGCGTGCAACAGGGTTATTTGATTAGTATTCTAAGCATTCCGAATCAGAACTGTCACTGTAAAGGAATCTTCAGTATAAGATATATCCAAAGTACCGTTATATTTTTCTACCATTTCCCGAACATTTGACAGACCAAGACCATGGGCGGCTATATCATCCTTATCGGATCTCAGCCGTCCATCCTGTTCTGTGATACGATTTCTTTTCGTATTTGTAATCTCATAGGTGAAATAGCCATTATCGGTTATCCGTGCCTTCACGGAAATATGCCGCTCCTGAATATCAGGGATTTTCAGAGAGGCTTCAATGGCATTGTCTATAGTATTTGAAAAAAGGCAGCAAAGGCTGATAGCATCAATACCGATTAATTTATCCATCTCGATATGGAAAAAGCAGTCGATCTGATGCTCCATCGCCAGATTATATTTGGAATTGAGGACGGCATTGATAATGCTGTTTTTACAGAAAACCCGGCTGTGTACCTGAAGCTGCGTTGCTATCCCTTTCATGTATTGTTCTGCTTCGTCATGATTGCCCGAGCAAAGCAGAGATTGGATGACAGTCAGATGATTGTTCATATCGTGGCGGATCTTCCGAATCGCCGTTTGGTTCTGTTCCAGCTCTTCATAATAGCTTTTCTGCAGCATCAGATTTTTTCTCTCCATATTTTGCCGGACACTGATAATAAAATATTCTGCAAGGGCGACACATCCAAGGTTAGTGGTAAAGCATGCGAATGCGGCAGGCCACATCTTGTAGGTCTCGCGAGGCGTAAAATAGATACAGGTGGTGATACTCACCAGCGAAGCCAGACAGATAGCAGTCAGCAGTATCCAGATCTTGTCATCGAACAGTTGTCTTGTCTGAGTAAGGTGCTTTATAAAAAATCTGTAAATAGCGTACCAGATTATAAGATGGAGACAGGGATCGGCTATGGTACAGAAGATATCCATAGCCAATGGCCATCCAAACCAAGATCCCAGTGTACCCATCATATCCATAACGAAAAAATTCTGGCTTATTATCAGCGGATAGAGAACTGCAACGGCAGCCAGTCTCTGCCAGATACTTCCCTGAAAAGCGATCAACATTAAAAAAATCAACCAGATCAGGTCTAACGTTATATTAAAAAAATCATTCGGAAAGATGACCATGCCGGAGCACACCGTGCAGGAAATATAGACGAGGACCTGCCAGAATCTTCCGGTCCGCCGTTTGGCAAAGTGGGAAAGGATCCGGTAGATCAAAAAACCATATATGAAGTTGAATATGTTGCTGATATAAGTTATAGCAGATATGACATCCATAGCGTTCTCCTATCATATACTCACAGCCGAAGAAATCTGAGCTTAGTATAATTCAACCGCAAGTTTACTGTAACAGTAGGCGGGCAAAAGCAATCTCCACAGACTGCCGGTAAGCGCGGCTTACAGGAAAGCTCTGTGACCTTAAGGTGCAGCCGTCTTTTTCCAGTGCGGTGACGTAGTTCAGGTTCACCAGATGACGGTTATGGCAGCGGATGAAGTAATCCGGCAGGTCAGTCTCCACAGCGTCCAGTTTCCCATAAAATTCAAGTTTATTTCCATCTTCTAAAGAAATGATGATCTTTCTCCTGTCACTGGAAAAGGCAAGTATTTTTTTGGCAGGGATCTTCGTGGTTCCCGATTTTTGTTCCAGGGTAAAGTAGTGCTCCCGGTTTTGTCCAAGCTCTTTTATCGCCTGTTCTAATACTTTCATGATCTTCTGATTCTCATATGGTTTCAGGATATAATGAAAGGCATGGACTTCGTATCCCTGAAATACAAAGTCAGGATATGCCGTCACGAAGATCAGGAGCGTATGGGAATCTCTTTTGCGCAAATTTCTGGCGGTCTCCATGCCGCTTAATTGTTTCAGCTCTATATCCAGAAATAAGATATCCAGCCATTCCGTTTCCGGGCGTGTGAGAAGCGTTTCGCCGCAGTCATATTCATAGATCCGGTAATCCGCCCCAAGAAGCTGCAGCTTTTGCTCTAAAGGAGCGCGCAACAGTCTGCGCATGGAGGCTTCATCATCACAGATTCCAATATTGATCATAGGTATTCCCTCTTTACAGATTACATTTCAGTTCCCGTAGGATATTGTACAGAAGAATTCCGGTTTTGTAAATAGGCCGGTGGGCGAACAGAATTTTACATCATCTATGTCAGATATGACATTTGACAGAATGCAGCCAGGAGGATCTTTTTCTATAATGAATGACACAAAGGCAATTAAGGGAGGTATGATTCTATGCTGCAGGTAAAGCATTTATCAAAAAGCTATACATCGGGAAATCAGATATATCCGGTGTTAAATGATGTATCACTTAAGGTTGAAAAAGGAGAATTCGTAGCTGTTATGGGGCCTTCCGGGTCGGGGAAGACCACGCTTCTTAACTGTATTTCCTGTTTTATCCCCCATGAGCAGGGGGAGGTTCGTCTGGCGGATCAGGATATTTCTAATCTGGACGGAAAAGAGCTTGCCAGAGTACGCAACCGTCAGATGGGATTTGTTTTCCAGGATTTCATGCTGTTAGACGGACTGAGCGTGTTTGAAAATATCTGTCTGCCGCAGATCATAGCGCACGGCCCGGTGGTACAGATGGAGGAAAAAGCGAAGAATATCTGCCGGCTGTTTGGCATTGAAAAGATCATGGAGAAATATCCTGCCGAGATCTCCGGCGGGGAGAAGCAGCGTACAGCGGTGGCAAGAGCGCTGATGAACCAGCCCTATGTGATTCTTGCCGACGAGCCGACAGGTAATCTGGACAGCAAGTCCTGCAAAGCGGTTATTGATGCATTTTTACAGGCGAAAAGAGAAATGGGCGCAACTATTTTTATGGTGACCCATGACAGCTTTGCGGCTTCTTTCTGCGACAGGGTCATAGTCTTAAAGGATGGGCAGGTGTATGGAGAGCTGAAAAGAAAAGGAACCAGACGGGAATTTATGGATGGGCTTCTGGATACGATCCGGACGTTGGGAGGTGACGGGGATGACAATGAGTAGGATTACGGCAAAGCTTCGGAAAAAGAACAGGGATCAATACCTTTTGCTGGGGATATGTATCTTCCTGTCTGTCATTCTGGTTACGTCCTTTACAATGATGTATTTTTCGCCGTCAATTCAGGAGCTTCTGCCTCCGGGCGGGGATACGAGAAAGCTGATGAAGCTGATGATGGGGGTGGTGATGATTGGCTGTCTGATCTTTACCCTTTATGGGAGCAGCCTGTTTTTCCGCAAGAAGAGCAGAGAATTCGG
The DNA here is from genome assembly GCA_910575835.1 of Lachnospiraceae bacterium. GTDB lineage: Bacteria > Bacillota > Clostridia > Lachnospirales > Lachnospiraceae > Sporofaciens. The sequence goes on from CAJTGB010000008.1 coordinate 53,535, forward strand.
AGTCATGCTGGCTTTAGGAGAGGAAAGAGGAGCGCTTGCCGGACAGCTTGCAAAAGAGCTGGCGGCAGTAGTGGTAAAGTATGTTTTATCAGGTATATTACTGGCAGTACCGGTGTCTTATCTGATCTGGAAATTATTCCAGGCGATTGCGCTCAATACGGCGCGGCTTAAGTACCGTCCCGGGAATGCGGGAATATTTGCAGGGATTCTCTTTGCGGCGATACTGTCTCTTTGTATTCTGATTCTGGGTATTCGTTTTATCCGTCAGGCGGATATTATGAACATTTTGAATGCCAGCCGGAAGACGGAGATGGTTCGGGAGATCAAGCCATGGTTCGGCAGACTTGGAGCAGCGCTTGTAGCTGCGGGGCTGTTTCTGGCAATGGCCGTCCCCCAGCTGACCGTCAGACTGTTCCGGCAGGGGATGCCTGCAATCTGGAACGTAACGTATCTGCTGGGGATAGCAGGTCTGTATCTGATTGTCCTAAGTGCGGTCGGTTATTCTAAAAAAGGAAAGCATCCGGAGAAATATTATAAAAATATTATTTCCACCAATCTGATGCGATTTACGGCAAGACAGACGACAAGGAATATGCTGTGTATTGCGCTGCTTGTATTCGTGATGGTAGGGTCGGCTTTTTGGGGAGTCATGTACTATTTCAGCGCTATGGACGGAGGCGGCGAAGCGCCTTACGATTATTCCTGGCACTATCCGGCGAAAGAAGCTCAGATTGGGAAGAAAGAGACAGAGAAAATAGCCAGAGAGCATAAAGTGACGCTTACTGCTTATGAGGATCTGGATTCCCTGCAGCTGGTGATCCGTTATACCGGAAGAGATATGGATGAGCAGAAAAGATATTTTGATGCGGAATATGAAAAGCTTGCGACGTTTATAGCAGCTTCGGATTTTGAGAGAATCTCCGGCAGATCGATTTCGCTGAAAGCAGGGGAGTATCAGACGGTCACCACGACGGATTTTCAGGAGAATGTCTGGGTAAGCGTAGATTGCCTGAATGAGATCGAAAATCCGGCAACAGGAGAACGGATGGTTCCTGAATTCCGGGGCACAGCGGAATTCGACAATCTTGCCATTGGAAGCGACCCTTTTGCTTTTCTGTTGTCGGATGAGGATTATAACAGGTTTGCGAAAGACCTGCCGGATGACTGGAAAGAGAAACATGCTTTTTTTAATGCAGAGTATATGACAGATGCGGGGGATAAGAAATTTTATGAGTATGAATTTGCGGATGCTGTAATACGGGAATATATTGCACGGGCGACAGAGCTGTCCAATCATTACGGCCTGTATGATTCCCGTGAAGAAGAATTGGCTCTGGCAGCAGGCAAAGAGTATGGCTATGCCGGGAAGATTGACCTGTCGCCGGATAACCCCCAGATTATGGACGACTGGAAGTACGCTCCGTTTTCCAAGATTTTTTTACAGGCGAATGCCATGGAAATGGTTGCCGTGTTCGTACTGCTCAGTATCTATATTTCCGTGATATCTCTGACAGCGGCGGGAATTATGAGTTATATAAGAAGCATTACCATTGCCATGGATAACCGGCAGCTCTTCGAAGATCTAAGGAGGCTTGGAACGGATGATGCCTATGAAGAGAAAGTGATCAAAGTACAGCTTCGCAAGATCTTCGCATACCCTGTGGCGGCAGGCTGTACGGTGGTAGGGTTATTCTCCTTGTTTCTGACTTATTTTAATGATATGAGGCTGCAGGCTTTCGAGGTAAATATGCTGTTGCTGGAAGTGCTGCTTATGATCTTTATTGCAGGGGTTCTGTATGTCGTGTACAGAATTGCGTATGGGAAAATGAGGAGGATTGTCGCATTTTCTGGTCGAAGAGCTTAATGATACGGAAAAAGGTCTTGCTACAAATGCAGTCCCCTGAAAGTGAGAAATGCCAACGAGGAAAGACAAAGAATTGTAAATGACTATTTAGTACATGATTGTGTCGTTAAGCATTGGAAGTATTTTAGGATTAACGGGAAATATGTTCTCTGGCGGCTTGCTGTCTGATTCTCTTAAAGCTATAGGGCGTATTTCCCCAGCTTCTGGGGTTGCCGATTGATGTGGAAACATGGATTTTGCGGATTATTTTGCCCGTCATGGATACATCGCTCGGATAGGCGGGCATAGGAGTATCCATGGCTTCGTAGACATTCGCATAGAAATCATGAAGATTCAGAACTATATTCAGGTGATATACCTGACGCCATCTGATACATTTCTTAATATATGTAACCTGATGTTCATTGAACTTATGGGAAATCTGGTCATAAAGAAGGTATCCGCTTACCGTCAGCCTGATGTGGTCGAATCTCCCATAAGCCTGTCTATTTTCTTTTAATTCGCTATATACATTTGTTTGTATGGGTTTTTGCTGTCTGGCGTGATGACTGTAAAAGGTTTAGATAAAAGTTCATCTGCGGAATATCCGAAGTCTGAGCAATATTCGGACAGATACTCCCGGATTTCATCTAACTCCTCTGCGGCCGCACATCTTGCGGTAACCTGTTTGGGGAAATGAATATCCTCACAGCTGCCGCGCAGGAACATTTTACCTCCATGCATTCCGGTGCAGGGGAAATTGCCTACAATGCGTTTATTATCTTTGTGAAGTCCAAGGACGATGATGATTCCTCCTGCCTGATATTCTCCAAGGAAGCTTCCAGCGTATCCGCCGATGATCATAACTGGAATTTTTTCTTTGTAAGCCTTCATATGGATTCCGGCGCGGTATCCTGCGTTGCCCTTCACATAGATTTTACCGCCGCGCATGGCATAGCCGGCAGCATCGCCGATATTGCCATGAATCAGAATCTTCCCTTCATTCATAGTATCGCCCACAGCGTCCTGTGCATTCGCATTTACAGTAATATTGGCATTGTTTAAGTATGCGCCCAGCGCGTTGCCGGGGATTCCTTCGATTGTAAGATTCTTTTCGGACATACCGGCGGCAATAAATCTCTGACCGCAGCAGCCTTCGATGGTGTAATCGGTTTCTGCTCCTCGCAATGCTTCATTTAAAGTTCTATAATCTAAATTTGCAGCGTCGATGATTTGCATATGGTATCATACCTCCCAATATATGTCTATGCTCTTTTATAGAAAATGCTTTTTCATATCACTCTCCCGCATGAGAAATGCCGAGTATTTCAAGTTCTTTTTCTGTTAAGCCGACGCCGCGAAGCATCAGCCGGTTTCCGCGTAACGCCTCAATGGAATTGATTCCCATACCGCCCATGAATTCTTTGATTTCATGTTTCCATGCGGTCATCAGATTGATCAGGCGTTTGCTGCCCATTGACGGATCAAGCCTTTTCACAAGCTCCGGGCGCTGGGTAGCGATGCCCCAGTTGCATTTACCGCTTTGACAGGTTCGGCACAGATGGCAGCCAAGAGCAAGCAGGGCGGCAGTAGCCACATAGCAGGCATCCGCTCCAAGAGCAATGGCTTTTACTACATCTGCGGCGCTTCGGATACTGCCGCCTACTACGAGGGACACATGATTGCGGATACCTTCCTCGCGCAGTCTCTGATCAACGGCTGCCAGAGCCAGTTCAATTGGAATACCTACATGATCCCGGATTCTGGTCGGAGCGGCTCCCGTACCGCCGCGGAATCCGTCAATGGCGATGATATCAGCTCCGCTTCTGGCAATGCCGCTTGCGATTGCTGCAATGTTATGTACGGCAGCGACTTTTACAATCACTGGTTTTTTATATTCCGCGGCTTCTTTTAGAGAGAAGACAAGCTGCCGCAAATCTTCGATGGAATAAATATCATGGTGGGGCGCCGGGGAAATGGCGTCAGATCCTTCCGGGATCATACGGGTACGGGATATATCTCCTACGATTTTCGCACCGGGAAGATGGCCTCCGATACCTGGTTTTGCACCTTGTCCGATTTTGATCTCAATGGCTGCGCCTGCCTCCAGATAATCCGCATGGACGCCAAAACGGCCGGAAGCCACCTGTACGACAGTATTTTTGCCATAGCAGTAAAAGTCCTCATGCAGACCGCCTTCTCCGGTGTTATATAGAATACCGAGTTCTGCTGCTGCCATTGCAAGAGACTTATGGGCGTTGTAGCTGATGGAACCATAGCTCATGGCAGAGAACATAACCGGCATAGACAGTTCCAGCTGCGGAGGCAGTTTGCAGTCTAATTTACCGTCTTTCGTGCGCTGTACTTTCGGTGGTTTCTTTCCGAGATAAACTCTGGTTTCCATCGGTTCCCGTAGTGGATCGATGGAAGGGTTCGTTACCTGTGAAGCATTGAGCAGGATTTTGTCCCAATAAACGGGGAAGGGTTCCGGATTCCCCATGGATGACAAAAGAACGCCGCCGCTGTTTGCCTGCTTGTATATTTCTTTCACTGTCTGGGTTGACCAGTTGGCGTTTTCGCGCAGGGTACAGCCGCTTTTTACAATCTTTAAGGCTCTTGTGGGACAGAGGGAAACACAGCGTTGGCAGTTTACGCATTTTGATTCGTCGCACTTCATAATTTTGTGTTTTTCATCGTAGCTGTGGGCTTCATTTGCACATTGTTGTTCACATACCCGACAGGAAACGCATCTGTTTTCATTTCTGATTACTTCAAATTCCGGATAAATAAATGTTATACTCATTAAAACGCACCTTCCTTTACTTTAACGACGACAGGCTCGCCGCCTGCGGGAGACCATATATTTTCTGCATTTGGCTCCATGCTTCGGATAGCGGCTTCTTCACTGGAGATGAATACCCTGTCATCCTTTTCTCCAACAACCATCGAACGGAGCTTCAGTCGGTCGTTCAGCGCCATCAATCCGCCCTCAAATCCCAAAACGATGGAGAAAGGGCCGGTAATCAGAAGGCTTGGAAACATCGTTCTAAGGTAAGTATGTTTCTTTTGGTCGTCCAAATCTGTTTTTGCCGCAATGGTACTCCAGAACGGTGCGGCGATCACGCTTGCGGCTTCGCCGAGAGTAAGTCCCTGTACGCGGAGCAGGTAATCCATGATATAAGTAATGACTTCCGTATCGGTCTGGAGGGTACATTTATAGCCGAACATCTCGATAAATCGGCGGTTTGCGTCATAGGAAGATATCTCTCCGTTATGCACGACAGAATAATCAAGCAGTGTAAACGGATGCGCGCCTCCCCACCAGCCGGGAGTGTTTGTCGGATATCGTCCATGTGCCGTCCAGGAATATCCTTCATATTCTTCTAATTTATAAAAGACGCCTACGTCTTCCGGGAAACCGACCGCTTTGAACGCGCCCATGTTTTTACCGCTGGAAAAGACGTAAGCGCCGGACATCTCGGCATTGATCTTCATAACTGTTTTTGCGACAAATTCTTTTTCGTCTAACTGCAAAGACACAAGAACCGATTTTAACGGCGCGGCAAAATATCTCCATATGATTGGCTCGTTTGTAATTGCCGGAATCTTTCGGGTTGGAATGATTTCTGAATGGACGATTTCAAAGCGCTCTTTTAAGAAAGCTTCGCATTCTTTGCGTGTGCCGCGGGAATCAAAAAACATATGGAATGCGTAAAAATCTCTATATTCAGGGTATATGCCATAACCGGCGAAACCGCCGCCTAATCCGTTGGAACGGTCATGCATGGGTTTCATGGAATTTGTGATCATTTCACCGGACATCTTATTTCCATCCTTGGAAATTGCTGCTGAGATTGCACATCCGGAAGGGATCCTTACCTGGCCTTCGAGTTTCATAAGTATTGTACCTTCCTTTCAGAATAAATCAAAAAAACAAAGGCATCCGTATTAAGGGCAGGTGATTCCTGCTCTAAAAATGAACGCCTTTGCTCATATTTTATATTTATACAGCGGATGATGAGTTTTGTCAATCTTTTTTTGAAGCAATAAAAAACGAAAGAAAAATAAAAAAAGGATTGACAAATGATTTTAACGGGTGTATTATCCAACACGTAAAGGCAAGGGCGTCTTTGAGATGAAGTTCTCAGAGACGCTTTTTACTTTACAAATGAAAATACACAATTTGATATAAAAGGCAAGGGGGTCTTTTGCGGCGAAGGGAAAAGCGTCATGAAAGCCATCCTTGTCTTTTGTATTTTCAAATTGGAAGGGTTGATAATTTTAACTTGATTGGAGGAAAAAAATATGGATGAAGCTATGAAAGAACTTGTGCAGGAAGCAGTATCCGGCGAAGTGTTCGGAGTCTGGTTTTTAATTGGAGCCGCATTAGTGTTCTGGATGCAGGCAGGTTTTGCAATGGTAGAGGCAGGTTTTACCAGGGCAAAAAATACAGGAAATATCATTATGAAGAACTTGATGGATTTTTGTATTGGAACCGTAGTATTTATACTGATTGGCTTTGGTTTGCTGATGGGAGAAGACTTGTTTGGATTTATCGGAAAGCCGGGATTCGATTTGTTTACGGCATATGCAGAGTTTGATTTTTCAAGCTTTGTATTTAACCTTGTATTCTGTGCTACAACGGCGACCATTGTTTCCGGTGCAATGGCAGAACGTACAAAATTTCTTTCTTATTGTATTTATTCCGGTGTTATTTCTGCGCTGATCTATCCGATCGAAGCACACTGGATCTGGGGAGGAGGATGGCTTTCGCAGCTTGGCTTCCACGATTTTGCCGGCTCCTGTGCGATTCATATGGTAGGCGGTATTTCCGCATTGATCGGTGCAAAAATTCTTGGTCCCCGTATCGGAAAATTTACCAGGGATATGAGCGGAAAAGTTTTGAAAGTAAATGCATTTCCGGGACACAGCATTGCACTTGGATCGCTTGGAGTGTTTATTCTCTGGCTCGGCTGGTATGGATTTAATGGTGCGGCTGCAACTTCTATTGCGCAGCTTGGTTCTATATTCCTGACAACAACAGTCGCACCGGCTGTTGCAACAGTTGTCTGTATGATCTTTACATGGATAAAATATGGAAAGCCGGATGTTTCCATGTGTCTGAACGCATCTTTGGCAGGACTTGTGGCAATCACAGCGCCGTGTGATGTGACGGATGCATTCGGTGCGGTTGTGATTGGAGTAGTTGCAGGCTTTTTGGTCGTGTTTGGTGTTTGGCTTCTTGACCATGTACTTCGTATTGACGATCCGGTCGGAGCAGTTGCAGTGCATTGCATGAATGGGATCTGGGGTACACTGGCAGTCGGATTATTTGCTACAGATACGGCTCCTGGATACAGTATTGCAAATGCTTCGGGAGAAACTTTAACTGGTCTGTTTTATGGCGGCGGTTTTGAGTTATTAAAACTTCAGCTTATCGGTTTTGTCAGTGTCGCAGCATGGACGGCGGTTACTATAACGATTACATTTCTTGTGATCAGAGCGATTGCGGGTCTTCGTGCAGACAGAGAAGAAGAGATGGCCGGCCTTGATGCGGCAGAACATGGTCTCCCTTCTGCATATGCAGGTTTTGCAATGCTTCCAGAGTATATTGAAGAGGGAAATGATCCTGTGGCGGTATCCGGTGATACTCCGGTTGCGGAAGCGATCCCTGTTAAGAAAGTTCCTGCATTTGAAGAAGGAACTCCGAAGTTTACAAAGATTGAGATTGTCTGTAAGGAATCCAGATTTGAAGCATTAAAGAATGCGCTTATGAAGCTTGGAATTACTGGTATGACAGTATCCCATGTCTTAGGATGCGGGATTCAGAAAGGTAAACCGGAATATTACCGCGGCGTACAGGTTGAGGCGAATCTGTTTCCAAAAGTACAGGTGGATATCGTAGTCAGCGCCGTTCCGGTCCGCAAGGTGATTGACACAGCGAAGAAGGTACTTTACACAGGACACATTGGAGATGGAAAGATCTTTGTTTATGATGTGGAAAATGTGGTAAAAGTAAGAACCGGTGAAGAAGGTTTTGACGCCCTTCAAGATGTGGAATAGCGAGAGCCGGACAGCAGAGCCTGACAAAATAGATTTTAAGGAAGAGAAATGATTATGACAAAATATATATTTGTGACCGGAGGCGTGGTATCCGGTCTGGGAAAAGGGATCACGGCAGCTTCTCTTGGACGGCTCTTAAAGGCGAGAGGATTGAAGGTGGCGGCTCAGAAGTTAGATCCATATATTAACGTAGATCCCGGAACCATGAGTCCTTATCAGCATGGCGAAGTATATGTGACCGAGGATGGGGCAGAAACGGATCTGGATCTGGGGCATTACGAAAGGTTTATAGATGAGGATTTGAATCAGTATTCCAATCTGACTACAGGAAAAGTCTACTGGAATGTATTGAATAAAGAACGAAGGGGGGAATATCTTGGTTCTACGGTTCAGGTGATCCCCCATATTACGAATGAAATCAAGGAATTTGTGTATCGTGTGGGGAAAAAGACAGAGGCGGATGTGGTGATCACAGAGATAGGCGGAACCATCGGCGATATTGAATCACAGCCTTTTTTAGAGGCGGTACGTCAGATCTCTCTGGAAGCGGGAGGAGAGAATAGCCTGTTTATTCATGTGACGCTGGTTCCGTATTTAAGCGGTTCCGAGGAGCATAAATCAAAACCCACGCAGCACTCGGTCAAAGAACTCTGCGGAATGGGCATTAATCCGAATATCATTGTTCTGCGTTCCGACCATCCGTTAGAGGAATCTATTTTTCAGAAAATTTCTCTCTTTTGTAATGTAAAGCCGGATTGCGTTATTGAAAACCGGACATTGGAGAATCTTTATGAAGCGCCGTTGATGTTGGAGAAGTCAGGTTTTTCTTCCGTTGTGTGCAGGGAACTGAATATGAAAGCGCCAGAACCGGATTTGGCAGATTGGGAAGAGATGGTAGAACGTATCCGTTTACGTTCAGAGGAAGTACATATTGGATTGGTTGGAAAGTATGTGAAACTTCATGACGCATATCTGTCGGTGGCAGAGGCGATGAACCATGCGGGATATGAACGGAATACATTTGTAAAAATCCACTGGATTGATTCGGAAAATATCACGAAAGAGAATATAAATGACCTGTTAAAAGGAATGAATGGGATCATTGTTCCTGGCGGGTTTGGAAACAGGGGCGTAGAAGGGATGATTTTATCGGCGAAATATGCCCGCGAAAACCAGATACCTTACTTTGGAATCTGCCTTGGTATGCAGATTGCAGTCATTGAATTTGCAAGAAATGTATCTGGAATTGCGGACGCGCATTCCGGGGAATTTGATGAGCAGTGCCGTCATAAAGTAATCGATTTTATGCCGGGACAGAGCGAAGCGGTTGATAAAGGCGGAACTCTGCGTCTCGGAAGCTGTCCCTGCAAGATTAAACCAGGAACAAAAATGGAACAATGTTATGGCGCAAAGCTCATACAGGAGCGTCATCGTCACCGCTATGAATTTAATAATAAGTACCGCAGAGAACTGACTGAAGCCGGGCTTGTGATCAGCGGCACGTCGCCGGATGACAGCCTGGTTGAGACGGTAGAGCTGTGCGGGCATCCTTTTTTCGTAGGCGTGCAGTTCCATCCGGAATTTAAAAGCCGTCCCAATCAGTCACATCCGTTGTTTAAGGGATTTATTGCGGCTGCACTAGATCAGGCGGGGAGCATCGACTAGAGCTTTTAACGACGCAGACGGAAAATCAGGCAAGTTATATGGCTGGTTACTTATTATTCGGTGTACTAGATAGCAGGAGGGAATGAGGTTATGGCTATTCATGAAGAATGCGGCGTATTTGGAGTAAGGGGTACCAAAAAAGGAAATGTGGCAGGCATTGTTTATTATGGGCTCTATGCCCTGCAGCACAGAGGACAGGAGAGCTGTGGGATTGTTGTGAATGATGACGGCGTATTTTCTTCCTATAAAGATCTGGGACTTGTCAGTGAAGTGTTTTCTAAAGATACATTCACCCATTTTCCGATGGGAAATATGGCGGTGGGACATGTAAGATATGGAACAACCGGAGGGAATACAAGGAATAACTGCCAGCCTGTTGAAGTCAATCACCAGAAAGGAAAGATGGCGCTGGCGCACAATGGGAATCTGAGCAATGCATTGGAGCTTCGCGATAAGCTGGAATTATCGGGAGCCATTTTCCATACAACCAGTGATACGGAAACCATCGCTTATGTGATTACGAGAGAAAGGCTTATGACGCCAAGCATTGAGGAAGCAGTCAGCAATACCATGAATTTACTGGAAGGAGCTTATTCGCTGGTGATGATTTCATCTACGAAGATGATTGCGGCAAGGGACCCATATGGGTTCCGGCCGCTTTGCTATGGGAAGACGGCGGACGGGGCATATGTGGCTGCATCTGAAAGCTGTGCGCTGTCAGCGGTTGGAGCAGAATTTATCCGTGATGTGCTGCCGGGAGAGATTCTGGTGTTTACGGAAAACGGTGTGGAATCAAGGCGGGAACACTGTGAAAAACAGAGACGGAGAACCTGCATTTTTGAATATATCTATTTTGCAAGACCAGATTCTGTTATAGACGGCATATCCGTACATGAATCCCGGATGAAAGCTGGAGAATTGCTGGCAGAGAGTTATCCAAAATGCGCGGATATCGTGATCGGCGTTCCGGACAGCGGATTGGACGCGGCGCTGGGGTATGCGAAAATATCGGGTATTCCCTACGGGATCGGACTGATCAAAAATAAATATATGGGCAGGACATTTATTTCTCCGGGACAAAATGAACGTCTGGATAAGGTCAGGATTAAGCTTAGCCCTGTCAAGAAGGTAATTGATGGAAAAAGAGTTGTACTGATTGATGATTCCATTGTCAGAGGGACGACCAGCAAGCGTATTGCAAAGCTTTTGCGTGAGGCCGGAGCGAAAGAGATCCATATGAGAATCTCTGCCCCTCCATTTTTATATCCCTGTTATTACGGTACGGATATTGATTCGGAGGAAAACCTGATTGCATGCCGTCATAGTATGGACGAGATCGCAAGGATTATTGGGGTAGATTCTCTGGGGTATTTACCAGTAGAAAAGTTGGATAAGCTGATAGACAGTGAGGATTATTGCGCTGCCTGCTTTCAGGGGGAATATCCGACTAAGATTCCCGCAGACCCGCGTAAGGACCGTTTTGAAAGGAAACATCGGTGAAAGCGTAATCAATGATATTGATTGGGACTTGCGATGTGCAAACTTGAGAATCTGCCTTTACCGCAAGACAGAGAGGGGAAAGGGAATCGGCACATGGGTAACGGAGGTTACCCATGATTTTGCCTTTGAAGAATTGCATCTGCATCGTTTGGAATTAGATGTGTACTCATTCGATCCGGGAGCTGAAAAGGTATACTTAAGAGCCGGATCTACTTTTGACTTTTCTATTAAGATGTTCCCCCCGGTCATAATGTATGACGGCATTACTCGAATACCCTTATAATAGATTTCACTGTTCCGCAATTTATAGGTGGATACGGCAGGAATAACATTTTTCTTAGTTGACTCTGCTTTTATCAATGGTATAGTCTGTCTTCGGGGTTTTAACGGCATTTGTGATATAGATACCCTTTTGCAGTATGTCTTGTATGGAAGCGGTCTTAGCGCCTGCCCCTTGCAAAAGAGGAATCGTTGTTTTCAGATAATCAGCGTTGGGGATTCCATAAAAATCCTGTAAAGGGTCAGAGGGTACAACTTCATTTATCCGAATTATTGTTACTTTGTTTCCGAATGACATCAGAAAATCGTATAGCCAATTATTTTCCGGCAGCGTGAGCTTAACAGTATATCCGTTTTCGTGTTTTGTAATAGCCGTGTCGTCCAGCATGTCAAATAACCTATATCCAACATCTAAGGTAAACTCCAATTCTAAATCTACCAAAGTTCCAATTTCCTCCGGCATTGGAAAAACAGAATGATATTGGTATATATCTATCTGAACAGTCTGCTTTTCTGCAATTCATCACCTCCATAGCTTGATTATAATATAATAATCTTGACGGCGTCATGTTTTTTTGTTTGTAAAATCAGAATACTTGAGATATGTAAATCGGATCCGTGTGGTTTCGGATGGTCTTGGTTCTGGCATGAATTTCATCATGTGCAGACTGAAACGGAGCGGAGAAAGTGCATGTTATGGGAGAAACAGTAATTCTATTCTGAAAACTGCCGCATTTTCTGCAGGAATTTTTCAGCCGCTTTTGGAAATATCTGGTACTTTTTCCAAATGATATGCATTTCTTCTGAAAGCTCTGGCATTAAAGGCCGGAAACAAAGACCGCTGTGCTCTGTAATATGAATGATTTTATCGAAACATAAAGCATATCCCATCCCGTCTTTTACCATGAGAGAACCATTAAACAGAAGATTGTATGTTCCGACAATGTTTAGATCCTCGTACCTTTTCCCAAGCCATTTGATCAAAGAAGATCTGCTTGACCGCTGACGGGACAGAATAAGCGGCTTGTCCTGCAAGTCTTCTGAGGTGATAACTTCTTTTTCTGCTAAATCTGCGTCATGACGCATCAGAACGCCCCATGTATCTTTATAAGGAACCTTCAACATGTTATATTTCGAGGTATCTACTTCACCAAATACCAAACCAAAATCAATTAATCCGCGGTCAAGATTTTCAAGCACACTTATACCGTCCCCGCTTATGATATGGAAGTGGATATCCGGAAAATCTTCCTGTAATGCTTTGGCAGTCTTTGTGAGAAAGCGCACACCGTCAGTTTCTCCGGCGCCTACCGTAATGTCACCGGCGATATAATTATTGGATAATGTGATTTCATTTTCCGTTTTTCTTACCAGTTCCATAATTTCTTCTGCTCTTTTGCGGAGGATGATTCCCTCCTCAGTCAGGGTGATCCGGCGGTTACCGCGGATGATCAACTGTTTTCCCAGTTCTTCTTCCATCTCCCTTAACTGGCGTGAGAGAGTGGGCTGCGATAAATGGAGCGCTTCGGCGGCGCCGGAAATACTTTGTTCTCTTGTAACGGCAAGAAAATATTGTAAAACACGCAATTCCATAGGATTCACCTCTTAAATTTGATTACCATAATATTTTTTCTCATTTTAGATACAAAAACATTATAACATGACATTCATATGCTTTTCAAGTATGGCAAGGTATCTGATATAAGTATTTGTTTGTTATGGAGTATAAAGTTAGAATAAATGTATGGCAATTTTTGATGAATGTGGAAGGAGATAAAAAGGTGAAAACAGAAATGGTGATTGAAAATTTAAAAGATGCGGGATGTAATATATCAGCGATAGAAAAATTTATGGATTGTGCCGCGAACAACAGAAAAGAAAAACAATTAGAAATATTAGAAAAACAGCGGTCGGTTCTTTTAAAACGTATTCATAAAGATGAAAAGAGAATCTCCTGTTTGGACTATCTTGTTTATCAAATCAATCGAGATCATGGATACTTTTTGAGCTGAAAGGGGTTGAAATATTGAAATATGGGAGAACATCAGACAGAGAAAAAGGCGGGGGAGAGGGCAGAGTTTTTGCTGGAACAGATGCATATTGAAAAAGCAAAGAACCGCTACCCGTCAGAAGTATCCGGAGGGGAGGCGCAAAGAGCTGCAATCGCGAGGGCGGTGGTGAATGAGCCGGGGATTGTATTTGCAGACGAGCCGACAGAAGTCTTGAACAAATCTAATACGGAGGATCAGTGATTTTATCCCTCATCCAGATATCCTTGCGATACAGCTTCCGGGTGTTTTCGTAGTTGCATTATTTACCGGTTTTTCCTGGTTGTTATCTGGAAAGATTCGAAGAATGGATCTTGCGGTATTACTGTCAAAATGAATAGATCTGTCGGAGTGGGCGGAATGAACAGTAAAATATAGCTAAAAAGCATGTAAGAATATAGGATATAAGTATTTGTTATATAATGCTGAATGATTTATAGTAAAGACAGATGGAAATAGAGAAATAGAAAAAGATGACAGCGTTTGTATTTATGGTAAGTATTGCGGTGATAAGCATTGCAGCTGCAGTCACAGGCTGTGGACGGGATGATAATGATGCAGGAGATGACAGCCTTGCCCAAACTGAGAACGCCGGCAGGAATGAGGCTTCCGGACCGAATGATGGGGAATCACAGGATTTCAGCCAGGTAGACACAACCGAGTTGGAGGTTCACTTTGGCGATAACGGAGCCCCGTATACGCTTCAACTGGAAGATAATGATACCGCAAGAGCCGTAGCATATCATGTAGGCACCTCAGACTGGAGACTCCCAATCTATGATTATGATAATTTTGAAGGATGGGAGTATATGCAGTATTATGATATACCAAGCCGCTATGAGATCCCGTCCGGCGCGGAAACGGTCACATCTGTAAAAGCGGGAGATGTATATTATTCAGAACCTAACCGGATCATTCTCTTTTACCATGACGCCGAAGTTACAGGAGAATATACGAAAGTGGGAACGATTGATGTTACAGACGAATTTGTAAAAGCTGTAGAAGAAAATCCGGTACTGGAAGGATGGAGCAACAAGATTGTGCTGATCAGTGACGGAGAATAGCCGGTCATGCTTATTGGCGTTTTTAAATCATAAATGAAGAAAAGGAGAATTTTATCATGGAAGTAATGAAAAACAGGACATTTGACGAGGAACGTGCCTTATATGGCAGCAGAAACATTTATGTAAAAGATTGTGCGTTTGACGGTCCGGCAGACGGCGAGAGCGCGTTCAAGGAGGCAAGCGACATTCAGGTGGAAAATGTTTTTTTCAATCTCCGTTATCCATTCTGGCATGACGAGAGGGTTAAGATTGACGGAGTTACGATGACGGAGCTTTGCCGTGCGGCAATCTGGTATACGAATGATATAGAAATCAGGAACAGTAAGCTGCATGGAATCAAAGCGCTCCGCGAATGTTCCAATGTTAAGATGGACGGCTGCGATATCATCTCACCGGAGTTTGGCTGGTCAACAAAAGGAATCGACATGAGAAATACCAGTGCCGAGGGCGAATATTTCATGATGCGCTCAAGCTGTTTGCATTTTGACAACGTGAGCCTTAAGGGCAAATATTCGTTCCAGTATAATGAAGACTGCGTGTTTGAAAATTGCAATTTTGATACCAAGGACGCGCTCTGGCATGCAAAGAATGTAGTCGTGAGAAACAGTGTGGTAAAGGGCGAATATCTTGCCTGGTACTGTGAAAACGTGACTTTTGAAAACTGTAAGATCATCGGTACGCAGCCGTTATGTTATTGTAAGAATCTGAAACTGATCGATTGCCAGATGGAAGGGTGTGATCTGAGCTTTGAAAAATCGGAAGTAGAGGCAACCCTCACAACGCCGGTTGACAGTATCAAAAATCCTGCCGGAGGACATATTTACGTGCCGTCTGTTGGCGAGATCATTATGGATGACGAGAATGCAAAAGGAGAAATCCTGACGACAAAGGCGGAATGTGCATAGATGGCAGGGACGAAAAAAAATCTATGGTTTTATTCCCGCGGGCAACGAGCCAAGCGGGCATGCTTGCATGCACATTTGGCGACTGCCGCGAGGGTCAAATACCCCGCTGCTCTGCAGCGCTACAAATTTGATGTCCCGTTGCTTGCAGCGTGGTCTTTGACTTTGACAGCGGTACTGATAGTTTCATTGACAGCATGCGGTAAGGTCAGTAATAAGCCGGCAGATGTGATTCAAAGAGAGAATCCGGCGGGAGTGGAAAATTCAGAAAACAGTAATGGAGCGGCAGAGACAGAGGACAGTTCTGGAGGTGTCCCGGCAAAGACTGTGGTTGATGAGAAAATAGAAAAGGGGGAAAATATCATGTATATCACTGTAGGCGACTCAGTAATGACCATGAAACTCGCCGATAATGCGTCAGCGGAGGCATTTCGGGGATTAGCTGCATCAGGACCGTTTACGGTAGAGATGAAAGCATATGGCGGGTTTGAGCAGGTGGGCGCTCTGGGAGAAAGATTACCTGCTGCTGATGAGCAGATTTTGGCGGAACCCGGAGATGTGATGCTTTATCAGGGGAATTCGGTGACGATTTTCTATGGCACAAATTCATGGAGTTATACAAGGCTTGGGGAAATAGAAAATATGGATCAGAAAAAATTAGTGGAAATATTCGGAGACGGGGATGTTACTGTGTCATTTTCTCTGGAAGAGTAGAAAGAAAGGGTAGAGAGTACGACAATGCTAGGCGGTTTCAAATTTTCAAATCCAACAGCTATATATTTTGGGAAAGAATCTTTACAATTTTAGCTGTCGGAGGCGGTTCCGTATGTTCATGAGTTGAATGCACGAAAAAGAAGTGGATTATCACGGGAGAATGTTGATGGCTTGATAGTCTGAAAATAAGATATGGCTATAATGATTTAGACACTATGTTAGTATTAAAAGACATTTTACCACACACGGAATAGCAAGGGACAGCAATAATCTTAATTTAAAGGAAAGGGCTATATGGCAACTAAAACAAAAATTAAATTTCAGATGATATTAAACTTCGTAAAATATTAGATGAAGAATATGAAAAATCCTATTATCAAAGCGGGATATGATGTTAATGAAAGTTGGCAAAAGGGAAACGCCCGTATACATGATGTAAGACAAGCCGGATTTAAGATACACCAATTAGCCAAAAGCAGCCAGGACATTGTTGCCCAAACGGCATTAAGAGTTGTAGGCCAGGCTGTAGTTACCGGGCATATGCGGGAACACGCTATGGTATCTTCTGATTATGCTGTAAAAGTAATAAATTTATTATTTCCTAATGATATAAATGCTGTCAGACAGGAGAGATTTTGGCAATTAGAACAATTAAAAAATATTGAAGATGAGAGTTAAAGAGTTTACATTTTGGGAAGTGCATTGTCTGCCAGTATGCTGCTTTAAGGGTGATTTTAATCCGAAAGCAGTATCAAAGCTGATGGGTCATGCAAAGGAACTGATTACAGTAGATGTGTACGGTGACGATCAGAACATTATTCCAGAAGAAATGTTGGAATTGGTATCTTATATGAATGATGTTATGCCAAAAAGAAGCGGGCAGGATTTGAAAGATGTAGTATTGGATACAGTAATAGAAACAGAAAAATATTTGCCGGATAAATAAAAAGATTGTTACTGTGAGTGAATGAACGGTAATAAACGTTTTGTTTCAAGGTGAAAGCATTGATTTCGCTGTTGTCAGAATGGGGAAACCACGATATAATAAAGACAGAATATTTTGCTTTTAAGATGAGGGAAATATTGTGAAAGGATAAGAAATATGCAGAAAAAGACACCGGATTACGATAATGTGTTTAAGACTATGAAGAGCAAGCACAAGAGATTGTTCATATCCGTAATTAATGACGTTTTCGGGAAAGAGTATTCATTAGATACAAAAGTGGAGGTTTTACCGTCAGAGGGATATTTGACTGAAAGTGAGACGGCAGACGGGAGCAAGGAAATAGAAGAGCAGATTTCTGACTTCCTGATTAAGATAGGGAGTGAGGTTTATCTGCTGGAGTGCCAGAGCTATGATGACGGCTCTATGGCAATCAGGATTGCAGAATATGCGTTCATTGTCGCGAGGCAGTTCGCAACATGGGATATCGGGCATGCAACGATTCCCATGCCGAGATTTTCCGTAATCTATGTCAAACGGGCGGAAAGAACCCCGAAGACTACAAAAATTACCTTTACATTTCCAGACGGGCAGAAAGTAAATTACGAATCCACAAACGTAATCTTGGAAGAATTTACAAAGGAATATATTATTGAAAAGAGGCTGTTCCCTTATATTCCGTTCTATATTGCAAGATATGAAAAGGATATGATATCCGAAGGAAGTATAGAGAACGCAGTACGGGATTTGGAATATTTCAGGAATGAACTGGTTCGCTTGTATGAAGCGGAGGAATTGACCGATCATGAACTGATCGACTTAAAAGGATTTATAAATACCATCATTACACATATTACAAATGGAAATAAAAATGAGGAAAGGCTGGTGAATATTATGGGTGGAACAGTAATTGAGACAGAGTCGGAGAGATTGATTCGTCAAGGTATAAGTCAAGGTATAAGTCAAGGTATAAGTCAAGGTATAAGTCAAGGTATAAGTCAGGGAAAAGCGCAGTTGCTCATTGAACTTGGGCAGGAAGAAGGTCTTGATGATGCGGCGCTTCTGAAAAGGATTCAGGAACGGATTGGCGTGTCATTGGAACAGGCAGCCGCCTATTTGGAACGGTATGGAAAACAGACTGTATAGATTTGCGAAGACGGGTGACAATTTGAAGTGAAGGGAGTATTTTCGTCAAAAACGAGAGTACTCCTATTTTTGTGAAAGAACGGATGTTTTGGAACATTTGTTCTTAAATTGTGCGCCTGGCGGCGCACGTTTCCAACGAGTGCAAGTCTCGAATCCGCCCGGTAGTGGGAAGGATATAGCCGAAGGCAAGGGTGTCCATCGTGAGGTGGAATCTGAAGAGGGCGGTGTGCGGAAGCTTGGCATACCAACAGTGATAGACAGAACCATTCAACAGGCAATAGCGCAACAGCTAATACCAATCTATGAGCCGCTCTTTATTGAGACGAGTTACGGTTATCGTCCGAACAAGAGCGCAAAAGATGCTATTCTTAAGGAAAAAGAGTACGCAGGAAAAGGGTATACCTATGCGGTATCAATATTTGAATACATAGAGACATTTTATAATACGGTAAGAATCCATAGTCATTGTGGATATCTATCTATCACCAAATGAATACGAGAATGAGTATGAACAGAAATTGAATAAGATGGAAAGATTGGCTGGATAAAAAGGGAATGTTGTAAGAAAAGTTCACTTTTAACTTGTACTTTTTCTTGACATAGTACCACCGGAAGATTCCTATGGAAATATGGCCGCTTAGTTGCTATAATGTATTTAAAATCTAAGACAGAAAACAGTCTGAAGATGACGGAAGGAGCGTGGAAAGAGATGGAGATTCGAAAGAAGAAACTTCCGATAGGGATTGAAAATTTTGAGAAATTACGTTTAGAGGATTTTTATTATACTGATAAAACAGGACTTATAAGGGAGCTTCTTAACAATTGGGGAGAGGTGAATCTGTTCACACGTCCCAGGAGATTTGGAAAAACGCTGAATATGAGTATGCTGGAACACTTTTTCTCATTGGATGGGGATAAGCGTATTTTTGACGGGCTGGATATTTCAAAAGAAACTGCGCTTTGTGAGGAACATATGGGGAAATATCCGGTTATTTCAGTTTCCCTGAAAGGGATTGACGCGCGGGTCTATGAGACAGCTTATCAAATGGCAGCCCAAGTTATTATTGAAGCAGCAGCGAAATATTATTTCCTTCTGGAAAGTGAAAAGCTGAATGAACATGATAAAGCAGCGTACAAAGACCTTTTGGATAAAAATATGAATGAAGGCACGCTTGGGAGCAGCTTAAGGCAGCTGTCGGGGATGCTGGAAAAACATTATGGTACAAAAGTGATCGTGCTGATTGATGAATATGACGTCCCATTGGCAAAAGCCCATGCGAATGGATACTATGACCAGATGGTTTCCCTGATCCGAAGCCTGCTTGGTGAGGTACTCAAAACAAACAACAGCCTGAAACTAGCGGTGATGACCGGGTGTCTTCGGATTTCAAAGGAGAGTATTTTTACCGGTCTGAATAATCTGAAGGTGTTGACGATTGCAGATGAGCGTTTTGATGAATACTTTGGTTTTACAGACAAAGAGGTGAGGGAACTTCTGGAGTATTATGATGTGGCCGATCATTATGAGGAAGTAAAAAAGTGGTATGACGGATATCAATTTGGAAATGCATCGGTATATTGTCCGTGGGATGTGTTGAACCATTGTGACAGGATCAGGAGCGAGCCTCATGTGCAGCCAGAAAACTACTGGATCAATACCAGCAGCAATGATGCAGTGAAGCGGTTCATTCAGGAATCGGCAAATGCTGCGACTAAACGGGAGATTGAGCGTTTGGTGGCAGGGGAAGTCATTATGAAAGAAATTCATCAGGAGCTCACATATTCAGAGATTTACCAGACGATTGATAATATCTGGAGCCTTCTTTTTACCACCGGTTATCTGACCCAGCGTGGAAAAGCGGAAGGCAGGCAGATGAAATTGGCAATCCCCAATCTGGAGATCCGGGATATTTATGTGACGCAGATCATGGAATTCTTTAAAGAGAATGTCCGGGAAGACGGCGATACGCTGAACCGTTTCTGTGATGCCCTGCGAAATGAGGATGTGGAAAATGTAGAGAAACTTTTCACGGAATATTTAAGGAAGACTATCAGTATCCGGGATACGGCTGTGAGATCAGGCATGAAAGAGAACTTTTATCATGGTATTCTGCTTGGAATCTTAGGTGTGAAGAACCGATGGGGAATTTCTTCCAACCGGGAAATGGGGGAAGGCTATGCGGATATCCTTGCGGAACCGGATACCGGAGATATGGGGATTATCATAGAAGTGAAATATGCACACGACGGAGATCTGGACGCTGCTTGCAAAGAAGCATTAAAACAGATTGAGTATACCAGATATGAAGATTACCTTGAAGATGACGGGGTAGAGAATATCCTCAAATACGGGATTGCATGTTATAAAAAGCGGTGCAGGGTTATGCTTGCAGAAAAATAATGAAAAAATAGAGGTAAATGAAAGCTCTGGAGCAGGTATGTTTCAGGGCTTTTTTCATGCCGTCATGTGCGGGGAGAACTGTCAGTGGCAGTTTTCTTGTTTCTAACATCCATCAGGGCATAGAAAAGCGGGGCTGTTTGATACAGTTCCGTTTTTTATGCCCTGATACGCTGTGCCTCTTCCTACAGCTTTCGTTGATTCCTATCTAATGCCATCTCATCGTCTCCCTTTTCCAGTACATCGGATGTTAAATTCCTGCGCATTTAGTATAACACTTTCGGCGTAATACAGAAAGCACCTTCCCGGTTTCCTTCTGTTTCCAATCTGGTAACAACTAACTCTTAGATTATTATCTCGGATGACGCGAGAAAAGGTTTTAGATGTAGAATCCAGACTATAGAAGAAAGTACGGTAAATAGAAGCCTATAGTATGGATATGTCATATACTATAGGCTTTTGTATTGCAGAAATGCTGTTATATGAACTATAGGGCAAAGACATGCGGATGACGGATAAAAATATTAAAGAACTGACTTTAGTTTTGGAATTAACCTACAATTAACATACATGCACTTTTGGAATTAACATTGAAGACAGTATACTTGATTCATCAAAAAGATAAAGGAGTGTGTTCAACATGAAAAAAATTATTACTATTGCAGCAGTTCTTACGATTATGGCAGGAGCGCTGGGAGGATGCGGTACCAATGGCTCACCCGCTGGTGAAGATGTAAAAAGTGAGAAAGCAAAGAGTTCTCAGACAGTTGCCACGGACGGCTCCACTTCTATGGAAAAAGTGATTGGTTTTTTGAGTGAAGCTTATATGGAGGAACATGGAGATATAAAGGTTACATACAATCCAACAGGTTCCAGTTCGGGCATACAGGCAGCAGCGGAAGGAAGATGTGATATTGGACTGGCAAGCCGTGACCTAAAGGAAGAAGAAACGGCAGATCTGCAGGGAACAGTAGTTGCTATTGATGGAATTGGAATCATAGTAAACCCTGATAATCCCACAGAGGATTTGACAATCGAGCAGATTGGGAAGATCTACAGTGGTGAGATTACCAACTGGAAAGAAGTTGGCGGCAGCGATGCGCCGATTGTCTGCATTGGGCGTGAGGCGGCTTCCGGGACAAGAGACGGTTTTGAAGAAGTGACGGGTACGAAAGATAAATGCAAGTATTCGCAGGAACTTACATCTACGGGAGATGTTGTGCAGACCGTATCCGGCAATCCCAATGCCATCGGCTATGCGTCGGTTGCATCAGCAGGCGATACGGTGAAAATGATCAGTGTGGAAGGGGTACGTCCGACCACAGATACCATTCAGGATGGGGAGTACAAAGTTCAGAGAAATTTTGTGCTTGTAACCAAAAAGGATACTGCCCTTTCTAGGGCTGCACAGGAGTTTTTTGATTTCGCCACCAGCGAACAGGCGGACAGCCTTATTAAGGAAGCAGGGGCTGTACCGGTAAAACGATAGAAACGAGGGGATAGTATGGAGAAGATAAAGAAGGCGGCAAAATGTATGGAAAAGGCAATGAACCTGTTATTTCTGGTATGCGGCCTGCTGACAATACTGTTTGTTATACTGATTACTGTATTTCTCGTGATAAGCGGTATTCCGGCAATACGAAACATTGGTCTGGGGGATTTTCTGTTTGGGAAGACCTGGGCATCTACTTCTGCCAGACCTTCCTATGGAATCCTTCCCTTTATCCTGACATCCGTATATGGAACCCTGGGTGCAGTCCTCATAGGGGTTCCGATTGGATTGTTATGCGCGATCTTTCTGGCAAAAATGTCCCCAAAGAAAGTTGGCAGTGTAGTAAGGAATGTGGTAGACCTGCTCGCCGGAATACCTTCTGTGGTTTATGGACTGGTAGGAATGATCATCATTGTTCCATGTGTAAGGGAGATATTTCATCTCCCGGATGGGGCAAATCTTTTTTCTGCAATCCTTGTCCTTGCCGTTATGATCCTGCCCTCTGTTATTTCCGTATCAGAAACAGCAATTAAAGCGGTGCCAAAGGAATATGAGGAGGCTTCCCTTGCGCTGGGGGCAACAAAGACCGAAACCATATTTAAGGTTGTCGTTCCGGCTGCCAAAAGCGGCATTGTCACCGCGGTTGTATTAGGCATCGGAAGGGCAGTCGGGGAAGCGATGGCGGTTATGATGGTAGCGGGAAATGTTGCCAATATGCCGGAACTGTTTGGAAGCGTCCGGTTTCTGACTACGGCAGTTGCCAGTGAGATGTCCTATTCTTCGGGACTGCAGAGGCAGGCGTTGTTTTCCATCGCACTTGTGCTTTTTCTGTTCATCATGGCAATCAACCTGATATTGAATGTAATGATAAAAAAGGGGGAGCAGAATGACTGATACGATATCAAAAAGAAGAAAAATCAAAGATACGATCTTAAAGCTGATGATGGTCTTGTCGGCAGGGTTGATCTGCGGTATCCTGCTTGGACTGATCGGATATATCCTGTACCGGGGCATTCCGCATATCTCATGGGAGCTTGTTTCTACGAAGCCAAGCCTTTTGCACGGTACGGTAGGTATTCTGCCTAATATCCTGAATACCTTATATATGATTATCATAACTCTGATTATTGTACTGCCGCTGGGAGTAGGGGCTGCCATTTATCTGAATGAATATGCCCAAAATAAGAAGCTGGTACGGGTGATCGAACTGGCAACAGAAACTCTTGCCGGAATACCATCTATCATATATGGACTGGCGGGGATGCTCCTGTTTGTGCAGTTCTTCTCTCTGGGGACCAGTCTGATGGCCGGTTCGCTGACTCTTGCAATCATGACATTGCCAACGATCATCCGCACCACACAGGAAAGCCTGAAAACGGTGCCGAAGGCATACCGGGAGGGAGCCCTTGGATTAGGCGCGGGAAAATGGTATATGATCCGCACAGTGGTGATTCCCTGCGTCATTGACGGTATTGTGACAGGCTGTATCTTATCTGTGGGCAGAGTAGTGGGCGAGAGCGCTGCGCTTCTCTTTACCGCGGGGATGGCAAATGAGCTGCTGTCCCTATCGGAGGCGGTGCAGGCGGGGAATGCAGGTTCTACCCTGACGGTTGCGATGTATGTGTATGCGAAAGAGCGCGGGCAGTTTGACGTTGCGTTTGCGGTTGCCGCTATATTGCTTGTACTTAATTTTCTTATCAACATGTCAGCAAAGGCGGCAGCGGTCAGATTGAAACAGAAATGAGGTGGGATTGATATGGAAAATATTATCACAACAAAGGATTTGAACTTATGGTATGGAGCGGCCCATGCCCTGAAAAATATTGATATGGAAATTCCGGAAAAGAAAATTACTGCACTCATCGGACCCTCCGGCTGCGGGAAATCTACCTGTCTGAAAACCTTGAACCGGATGAATGATCTGGTCGAAAATTGCCGGATCGAAGGGAAGCTCACACTTTCCGGCATCGACATTTACAAAGAAATTGATGTAAACATACTACGGAAGCGTGTCGGCATGGTTTTTCAGAAACCGAATCCGTTTCCGATGAGTATTTATGATAACATTGCCTATGGTCCGAGAATACATGGAATAAGATCAAAAGTTAAGCTGGATGAAATAGTAGAGCGTTCCCTGACGCAGGCGGCAATCTGGGAGGAATGCAAAGACCGTTTGAAAAAAAGCGCGCTGGGCATGAGCGGGGGACAGCAGCAGAGGCTCTGCATAGCGAGGGCGCTGGCAGTAGAGCCGGAAGTCCTTCTGATGGATGAGCCGACGTCAGCCCTCGACCCTATTTCCACTTCAAAGATTGAAGATCTGGCGATGGAACTAAAGGAAAAATACACGATCATCATGGTTACGCACAATATGCAGCAGGCAGTGAGGATCGCGGATAAGACGGCATTTTTCCTGTTAGGCGAGGTGGTGGAGTTTGACGATACACAGACCATGTTCTCCACACCGTCCGATCGGAGGACAGAGGATTATATCACAGGGAGGTTTGGATAATGCGGAATAAATTTGACAGACAGTTATCGCAGCTTAATACAGAACTGATCACAATGGGCGCCTTATGCGAGGAGGCAATTACCAATGCCGTAAGATATCTTACGGACAATGACGAAGACAGCAGAATCATGTGTCTGGATGCAGACACGCAGATTGATAAAAAAGAGCGTGATATCGAAACGCTCTGCCTGAAACTGATTTTGCAGCAGCAGCCCGTGGCAAAAGACCTGAGGATTGTTTCAGCCGCTTTAAAAATGATTTCGGATATGGAACGGATCGGGGATCAGGCATCGGATATTGTGGAGATTGCGCCTTATGCGGCAAGAAAGGGGACGCTTGGCGAAACACATATCCGGGAAATGGCAGAAGCAGCCATAAAAATGGTGTCAGAAAGTATTGATTCTTTTGTAAAAATGAACCTGGACATTGCCTGTCTGGTGATTGAGCATGACAACATTGTGGATGATTTGTTTGACAAGGTAAAGCGGGAGTTGATAAAATCAATAGCAGAGGGACAAGACGATGCAGAGGCCCTTATGGATTTGTTTATGATTGCGAAATATTTTGAACGGATCGGCGACCATGCAGAAAATATTGCTGAGTGGGTAATCTATTCCATAACCGGAGCACATCGAAAAAACTCTGAAAAACCACTCAGAAAAGAGGAATAAAATGATTTATTTGTTGGAAGATGATGACAATATAAGAAAACTGGTATGCTATGCCCTGTCAAAAGAGGGATTTGAGGTACAGGGGTATTCTTCTCCAAAGGAATTCCATCAGGGAATGGATACAGAATTGCCGGAATTGATCTTGCTGGACATTATGCTGCCAGAAGAAGATGGATTGTCCATACTAAATAAACTTAAGGCTCATGCGGAGACAGAGCATATCCCTGTGATTATGCTTACCGCAAAGGGAAGTGAATTTGATAAAGTTACAGGCCTGGATATGGGGGCGGATGATTACGTGGTAAAGCCTTTTGGGACAATGGAACTGATTTCAAGGGTACGGGCAGTATTAAGGCGTTCCCATAAAACGCAGAATGGCAGGACATATGAGATTGACGGATTATATGTTGACCCGTCAAAACATATTATTACGATATCAGGAGAAGCGGTACCGCTTTCTTATAAAGAATATCTGCTGTTGATGGTCCTGCTTGAGGCAGAGGGCGATGTAGTAGAACGTGACAGGCTTTTGAGCAGCGTCTGGGGGGAATATTATACAGAATCCCGGACGCTGGATGTGCATATCCGGAAACTGCGGGTGAAACTTAAGGATGCCGGAAAGCTGATCCAGACCATAAAAGGAATCGGCTATAAATTAGGAGGAGATCAGAATGCATAAGAAAATATTTCGTTCGTCACTGCTTACCGTCTGTCTGGTATTGATAGCTACGATTGCATTGATTATGGGATTTTTGTTTCATTTCTTTGAAAAGCAGATACAGGCAGAGCTTGCAAATGAGGCTGGTTTTCTGGCACAGGCTGTTGAAAATGAGGGGATCGGATACTTTGACGGCTTTGATGACAAGAATAGCAGACCTTCTAGAAATAACCGCGTCACATGGATTGGTAAAGATGGAACGGTATTGTTTGACAGCAGGGTAGATGCCTCCGAACTGGATAATCATGCCGACAGGGATGAGATTAAAACGGCAATGAAGGATGGGAAAGGCATGAGTACAAGGTACTCCAAAACCCTGACGGAAAAAACAGTGAATTATGCCATACGGCTTTCCGATGGCAGCGTATTGCGGGTTTCCACAGAACAGTATACGGTAATAACGATTCTGATGGGGATGCTCCAGCCGATTCTGATTACCATATCTGTCGCATTGATCTTGACGCTGGCGCTTTCAGCAAGGGTATCGAAAGCTATCATAGAGCCGGTCAACAGGCTGGATCTGGATGTGCCGGAGAATAACGATACCTATGAGGAATTGACGCCGCTGCTTCGGAAAATCGCGAACCAGAAAGAAACGATTGAAGAACAGCTTGCAGATGCCCGCAAAAACCAGAAAGAATTTAACCTGATAACAGAAAATATGAGCGAGGGGTTTCTGGTCATCGACGCAGACGCGAATCTCCTTACCTATAATTCTGCCGCATTAAACCTGCTTGAGATTACCCCTCCGGCAGACAGGAGCGTCCTGTTGTTCTGCCGGGCAAAAGAGTTCAGAGGCGTCATATCCGATGCGCTGTCAGGTATACGGGCAGAGGATATTATGGCGCGGGATGAACACAGCTACAGTCTGATTGCCAATCCGGTTTTTGAGGGGGAAACCGTAATCGGGGCTGTTGTGGTTATTCTGGATATTACGGAACGTGAAAAAAGGGACACATTGCGCCGGGAGTTTACGGCAAATGTTTCGCATGAGCTGAAAACTCCGCTGACGTCCATCTCTGGTTTTGCTGAACTGATGAAAGCAGGGGATGTTCCGGAAAAAGATGTTGTTGACTTTTCAGAATCCATTTACGATGAGGCACAGCGGCTGATCACGCTGGTCAATGATATTATTAAGATTTCTGAACTTGACGGGCAGAGTATTCCTTTTGAAAGCGAGCCGGTAGACTTATATGAATTATCAAAGGAAGTAATCGGGCGTTTGGAAAACGAAGCAGAGAAAAGACAAGTTACCTTCCATCTGATTGGCGACAGGGCAGAGATTATGGGTGTTTATAAGATTTTAGAGGAAATGTTATATAATCTTTGCGATAACGCGATCAAATATAATAAGGAAAATGGTACGGTGGATGTTCTGGTAAACCAGACGGGAGATAGTGTGAATGTGATCGTGCGTGATACAGGGATGGGAATTTCGCCGGCACATCAGGGCAGGGTGTTTGAGCGTTTTTACAGGGTGGACAAGAGCCATTCCAAAAAAGTAGGTGGAACAGGTCTTGGTCTTGCCATTGTAAAGCATGGCGCCATGTACCATCATGCAAAAATCAGTCTGGAAAGTACTGTGGATGTAGGAACTGCCATAACAATTGCCTTTGCGAAAATATAATAAATAGAATGGAAAGTAAGGAGAAATCCGAACCTTTTGTCCTATGAAACGTTTCCTGGGATGGAATCTCAGTCTACGAATCCAGGCTGCGTGCAGGGATTGCTCTTGCGAAGGCATATCCTGCCGATGCAGACTTGGTCACAGGGGTTCCGGATTCAGGGATTGCCGCGGTGCAGGGATATGCAAAAGAAGCGGGCCTCCCTTTTGAACTCGTAAAGGAGCATTGCGCATGATGCCAGATAGGGGAGAAGTAAAAGAATCTGTGGATTTGTGCAAAAAAGAGATTTATTATGAAATAAAAAGAGATTTTTGTAAATATATGCAATTGATATTTATAAAAAAAAGTGCTAGGATTCCAGTAAAGATATTCTTGTGAGTTCTGAATAATAGTTTTTTAGCAAAGACGCTTATTTACCTTAAAGGTGAGTAGGCGTTTTTTACTTGGTAAAATGAGGAACATAACAGAAGCTAATTTATTTAAGACGGGAGAGAGGACATTATGTTATTAAAAGAGACTGGGTTAACCGCGCAGGATATCAAGGATAAAGTGAACAAATACATGATTGAGACTTATGAAAGATTTGATTTTGTGGCTGAAACTGCGAAGGATATGTACATCCGGAATGAGAAGGGTGAGGCGTATCTTGATTTTTATGCAGGAGTTGCGGTGAATTCTGTCGGCAACTGTAATCAGGCGGTTGTAGAGGCAGTCCGGGAACAGGCAGGGCAGATCATGCAGACGTTCAATTATCCATATACTGTTCCGCAGGCTCTTCTTGCAGAGAAGGTCTGCACCGCAACAGGAATGGATAAGATATTCTTCCAGAACAGCGGAGCGGAAGCAAATGAAGCTATGATCAAAATGGCGAGAAAATACAGCGTTGAAAAGTACGGTCCTGATAGGTATAATATCGTTACGGCAGCAAAATCGTTTCATGGAAGAACCTTTGGGGCGATGAGTGCGACGGGACAGCCGGACAATGCGTGCCAGATTGGGTTTGGAGATATGACGCCAGGCTTTACTTATGCGGCATATAATGATCTTGACGCGTTTAAAGCCGCCTGTACCGGGAACACGGCCGCAATTATGATTGAGCCGGTCCAGGGAGAAGGCGGAGTAAATCCAGCGACACCTGAATTTATGAGAGGGCTTCGCAAGTTCTGTGATGAGAGGGATATATTGCTGCTGCTTGACGAGGTACAGACCGGCTGGTGCAGGACAGGGGCGGTTATGAGTTATATGAATTACGGGATAAAACCAGATATCGTCTCAATGGCGAAGGCTATGGGAGGAGGTATGCCGATTGGAGCAATCTGTGCAACGGCAGAAACGGCTAAGGCGTTTACGGCAGGGTCTCATGGTTCGACTTTTGGAGGACATCCTGTCTGCTGTGCGGCGGCGCTCGCGGCAGTTACAGAACTGTTAGACAATGATCTGGCGGGGAATGCAAAGAAAATGGGAGAATACTTCATGAATCTGCTGGGGACGCTTCCGCATGTCAGAGAGGTACGGGGACAGGGATTGCTGGTTGGCGTGGAATTTGAGGACGGAATCAGCAGTGTAGATGTCAAACACGCCTGCTTTGAGAGGAAGCTGCTGATTACTGCAATCGGAACCAACATTATCCGTATGGTTCCGCCGCTTATTGTCACTGCGAAGGATTGTAAGAAAGCGTTTGAGATTATTGAGGCCGCCGTCCATGAGGTATATCCTGCCAGGATGCTTAGAAAGCCGACTGCCGCTTAGAAAATCTGGGGGAGGGGAGACTCTCCATGATACTATATCAATGGAAGCAATACTGGAAATGCCTGTGATAAAAGTGAGAAAAAGAAGTAAAAGAACTGTGAATCAGGAAATCAGGAAACATAAGGGTTGACTTTTAGAAAATATTGTGTTATAGTTTAAAACAATTTAAGAATTTAACACTTCAAACCGTTGAAGCGGAGATAACGGCAATGATGCCTTTACAGAGAGTCCGGGATGCTGAGAGCCGGGTGAGAAACAAGTTGTCAAATGGACCGCGGAGGGCGCAGTCAAATGGGGATTTCCCAGAGTATTCTGCGACGTTGCAGGCAGACGTCATATGCCGGGGATATGCAGGTATCCTGCCAAGTGCACGGGTCATGCCGTGAATCAAGGTGGCACCGCGGATAGCGTTGTACGTTTAGATCATGTACTATATTCGTCCTTGACAGATTCTATAATTCTGTCAGGGGCGTTTTTTATTCCCGCGAGCAACGAGCCAAGCGGGCATGCTTGCATGCGCATTTGGCGACTGCCGCGAGGGTCAAATACCCCGCTGCTCTGCAGCGCTACAAATTTGATGCCCCGTTGCTTGCAGCGGGGTCTTTGACTGGGACTCCTTTGACAGGAGTTCCGTCAAAAGGAGTATATTCTTTTAAAGGGAGGCAGAGAGATGGAAATTTTACCACACATAAGTGAAGTCAGAGAAATTGCGGCAGCAGGCGGATACAATGTGCTGCCGGTAAGCTGTGAGATGTTATCTGATTTTACCACACCGATCGAGACACTGAAGATCCTGAAAAACGTATCTGCTCACTGTTATATGCTGGAGTCAGCGCAGCCGGATGATAAATGGGGGCGGTATACGTTCCTGGGATTTGATCCTAAGATGGAGATCACCTGCATTGACGGCGAGATGAAAGCGGGCAATCTGAAGGTAAAAACGGATCAGCCGTCGGATTATCTGCGTCAGATCCTTGCCGATTATAGGAGTCCCCGTTTTGACTATCTTCCGTCCTTTACGGGAGGGCTCGTAGGATATTTTTCTTACGATTATCTGGGATACAGCGAACCGGCCGTGCGCTGCCGTGTGAAGGATACAGAAGCTTTCAAAGATGTTGACCTGATGCTGTTTGACAAGGTTATTGCCTTTGATCACGTCAGGCAGAAGATCATCCTGATCGTGAATATGCGGCTCTCCGATGTAGAAGCCGGCTACAATAAAGCGGTAATGGAAATCAAGCAGCTTGCAGATCTTCTCCGTAACGGCACAAAGAAAAAGGAAACGGGAGGAAGGCTTACCGGGGAGGTGACGCCGCTGTTTAGCAGGGAACAATTCTGCAGCATGGTTGAGAAGGCAAAGAGCCATATCCGCGAGGGGGATATATTCCAGATCGTGCTCTCCAACCGCCTGTCGGCGCCCTTTGAGGGCAGCCTCCTTAACACTTACCGGGTGCTGCGCACGATCAATCCGTCTCCGTACATGTTCTATTTTTCGGGTACGGATGTGGAGGTTGCGGGGGCGTCGCCGGAAACCCTTGTGAAGCTGGAGGACGGTGTGCTCCATACATTTCCGCTTGCAGGCACCAGGCCAAGGGGAAAAACGGAGGAAGAAGACCGGGCATTGGAGACGGAACTTCTTGCAGACGAAAAAGAACTTGCCGAGCATAACATGCTTGTAGATCTTGGCCGGAACGATCTTGGCAAGATCAGCCGATTTGGAACAGTACAGGTAGAAAAGCTGCATTCTATCGAACGGTTTTCCCATGTGATGCATATCGGTTCTACTGTCCGCGGGGAGATCGGCGATGGTTATGACGCCCTGGATGCCATTGAAGCGGTGCTTCCGGTAGGCACGCTTTCCGGCGCCCCGAAGATCCGGGCCTGCCAGCTGATCGGGGAACTGGAGGACAATAAGCGGGGCATCTATGGCGGCGCCGTCGGTTATATTGACTTTACCGGCAATATGGATACCTGTATCGCTATCCGCATTGCCTATAAGAAAAACGGTAGGGTATTTGTGAGGAGCGGGGCCGGGATCGTCGCGGATTCTGTTCCAGAGAAAGAATTTGAGGAATGTTTGAACAAAGCGAAGTCTTCTCTTAGAGCATTGGAACTTGCACAGGAGGATGGATTATGATTCTATTGATTGATAATTATGACAGTTTTTCCTATAATCTCTATCAGCTCATAGGGGAGATTGAGCCGGATATCAAGGTGATCCGCAATGATGAGATGACG
Source organism: Lachnospiraceae bacterium (assembly GCA_910575835.1). Taxonomy (GTDB): domain Bacteria; phylum Bacillota; class Clostridia; order Lachnospirales; family Lachnospiraceae; genus Sporofaciens. Next base: position 85,102 of record CAJTGB010000008.1, read on the forward strand.
GTAACAGAAATCCGGGAAATGCATCCCAGCCGCATCATACTTTCACCGGGGCCCGGCAGACCGGAGGATGCGGGGGTGATCGTGGAAGCGGCAAGGAAGCTTGGCAGGGATATTCCGGTCCTGGGCGTCTGTCTGGGGCATCAGGCTGTCTGCGCGGCGTTTGGCGCGGCCGTTACTTATGCCAGGGAACTGATGCACGGCAAGCAGTCGGAGGTGACCTTTGACACGAGTTCCCCGCTGTTCAGAAATTGCCCTGAAACGGCTCTTGTCGCCAGATACCACTCCCTTGCGGCAGACCGGGATACCATTCCTGAAGAATTAAAAATAACCGCATTCACCAGAGACGGCGAGGTGATGGCGGTACAGCATAGAGACTATCCGGTTTACGGCGTCCAATTCCACCCGGAATCCATTATGACGCCCGATGGAAAAACGATACTTAGAAATTTTATAAAGGAGATATGAGTAATGATCAAAGAAGCTATTGTAAAAATCGTAAACAAAGAAGATCTGACTTACAACGAGGCATATACCGTTATGAATGAGATCATGAACGGCGAGACAACGCCTACACAGAATGCCGCTTTTCTTGCGGCGCTCTCCACCAAAAGCGCCAGGGCCGAGACGACCGACGAGATCGCAGGCTGCGCCGCCGCTATGCGCTCGCACGCCACTAAAGTAGAGACGGATATGGAACTGTTTGAGATCGTCGGCACTGGCGGGGATAATGCGCATAGTTTTAATATTTCCACCACCTCCGCGATTGTGGCGGCGGCAGGCGGGATGAAAGTGGCCAAACACGGCAACCGAGCCGCTTCCTCCCAGTGCGGGACGGCAGACTGCCTGGAAGCCCTTGGAGTGAATATCCGGCAGAGCCCGGCTCAATGTATAGAGCTTCTGAAGGAAGTGGGCATGTGTTTCTTCTTTGCCCAGGAGTACCATGCATCCATGAAGTACGTGGGCGCCATCCGTAAGGAGCTTGGATTCCGTACCGTGTTTAATATCCTGGGACCTCTGACCAATCCCGGCACGCCGTCGATGCAGCTGCTCGGCGTATATGACGACTATCTGGTAGAGCCGCTGGCGCAGGTACTGATCAATCTGGGGATCAAGCGGGGCATGGTGGTGTACGGTCAGGATAAGCTGGATGAGATTTCCATGAGCGCGCCCACCACGGTATGCGAGATACGCGACGGCTGGTTTAGATCCTCCGTGATCACGCCGGAGGACTTTGGATTCGAGCGCTGTACAAAAGAGGAGCTGCGGGGCGGCACGCCGGAGGAAAATGCAAAGATCACGCTTGCTATCTTAAACGGCGAAAAAGGGCCGAAGCGAAATGCCGTGTTAATGAATGCAGGAGCTGCGCTCTATATCGGTGGAAAGGCGGACGGTATGAAAGACGGCGTTGCTCTTGCTGCAGAGATCATCGATTCGGGGAAAGCGCTTGATACGCTTAAAAGATTCATCGAGGTCAGCAACTGTCCAGGAGACGATCTGGAAACACCAGTCCGGGGCTGTCCGGAGGATGCTCAGGAAACGCCGTCTGCAAATAAGCCGGAGGTGGAGCTATGACAATCTTAGACCAGCTTGCCGCATATGCCAGAGAGCGGGTGAATGAAGCCAGAAGGAAGCAGCCTTTTGAAGAGCTAAAGAAACAGGCATTATCACTGAACGTATCGGCAAGGGAACGCTTTGTATTTGAAAACGCACTGAAAAAGCCAGGGCTCTCTTTTATCTGCGAATGTAAAAGGGCCTCCCCGTCCAAAGGGCTGATCGCTCCTGATTTTCCATATGTCCGGATTGCCAGGGAATATGAGGAGGCAGGGGCGGATGGTATCTCCGTCCTTACCGAACCCAAATGGTTTCTGGGCAGTGACGGATATCTGCGCGAGATTGCAGATGCCGTGAAGATTCCCTGCCTCCGTAAAGACTTTACAGTGGATGAATATATGATCTACGAGGCAAAGACGCTGGGCGCGTCGGCGGTATTGCTGATCTGCTCTATTCTGGAAGAAGAACAGATGGCGGAATATATCGGCATTTGTGACGAACTTGGGCTGTCCGCTCTTGCTGAGGCTCATGATGAAGCAGAAGTGGCGATGGCGCTCCGGGCAGGAGCGAGGATGATTGGAATCAACAACCGCAACCTGCGGGACTTTTCCGTGGACACCGGCAACAGCACAAGGCTTCGGAAATTGATTCCACAGGATGTACTGTTCGTTTCCGAAAGCGGTGTTGGAAGCGCGGATGACGTGGCGGCGCTAAGGGAGGCCGGCGCCGATGCGGTGCTGGTGGGGGAGACCCTGATGAGAGCGGCTGATAAAAAGGCAAGGCTTCAGGAACTGAGGGGTGTGTGATGACAAGAATAAAGATGTGCGGGCTTTTTCGCCCCTGCGATATCAGGGCAGCCAATGAGATAAAGCCGGAATATATCGGATTCATATTTTCACCGGGAAGCAGGCGGTATGTCACGTATGAACAGGCATCGGAATTAAAAGCTCTGCTTGAGCCGGATATCCAGGCGGCAGGTGTATTCGTAGACGAGGACCCGAAAATCGTAGCAGCCCTTCTGGGTCAGGGCGTTATCGATATCGCCCAGCTGCACGGCAGGGAGGATGAAGTCTATATAAAGGAGCTGCGGACGCTTACGGACCGGCCGGTGATCAAAGCGTTTTGCATAAAAAATGAATATGATGCCGCGCAGGCGAGGCGAAGCACGGCAGATTATATCTTACTCGATTCCGGCGCAGGTACGGGAACAGTTTTTGACTGGAAGCTGATACAGGGGATACAAAGACCGTATTTCCTTGCGGGAGGGCTTTCGCTTGATAACGTGGAAGAGGCGGTAAGGTATCTGCACCCCTATGCCGTGGATGTAAGTTCCGGCATCGAGACGGGTGGGAGAAAAGATAAGATAAAAATGGCGGCGTTTGCAGCCGCTGTCAGAAAGGAAGAGAAGCTATGACAAATCCAAACGGACGCTTCGGCATCCACGGCGGGCAGTATATTCCCGAAACACTGATGAATGCGGTGATTGAGTTGGAAGAAGCGTATAATTACTATAAAAAGGATGACAAGTTCAACAGGGAGCTCACAGAATTATTCAACGAGTATGCCGGAAGGCCTTCCCGGCTTTATTATGCCAAGAAGATGACAAAAGACTTAGGAGGCGCGAAGATTTATCTAAAGAGAGAAGATCTCAATCATACAGGTTCGCATAAGATCAACAATGTGCTGGGTCAGGCGCTGCTTGCCAAAAAGATGGGGAAGACCCGCCTGATCGCCGAGACGGGCGCCGGCCAGCACGGTGTGGCAACTGCGACCGCCGCTGCCCTGATGGGGATGGAATGCGTGGTCTTCATGGGGGAGGAAGATACAATCCGGCAGGCGCTCAACGTATACCGCATGCGGCTTCTTGGCGCCCAGGTCATCCCGGTGAGAACCGGTACGGCAACCCTCAAAGACGCAGTATCCGAGGCCATGCGCGAGTGGACGTCCCGGATTGGCGACACCCATTATTGTCTTGGTTCGGTGATGGGTCCGCATCCCTTCCCGACAATTGTCCGCGATTTCCAGGCGGTCATCTCCAAAGAGATCAAGGAGCAGCTTGGGGAGAAAGAAGGGAGGCTGCCCGACGCCGTTCTCGCCTGTGTCGGGGGCGGCTCCAACGCCATGGGAAGTTTCTATCATTTCATTGAAGAGGAAGGGGTCAGGCTGATCGGCTGTGAAGCGGCGGGCAGAGGGATAGAAACATTTGAGACGGCGGCTACCATTGCCACCGGAAGGCTTGGGATCTTCCATGGGATGAAGTCCTATTTCTGCCAGGATAAATACGGGCAGATTGCGCCGGTCTATTCCATTTCCGCGGGGCTTGATTATCCTGGCATCGGGCCGGAACACGCCCATCTGCACGACATTGGGAGGGCCGAATATGTTCCTGTCACCGATGAGGAAGCGGTAGACGCTTTCGAGTATCTTTCAAGGATGGAGGGGATTATCCCGGCCATCGAATCGGCCCATGCCATTGCCCATGCGATGAAGCTTGCGCCAACGATGGGAAGAGATAAGATCCTGGTCATTACCATATCCGGCAGAGGCGATAAGGACTGTGCCGCGATCGCACGCTACAGAGGGGAGGATATCCATGAGTAATATCAGAAAAGCATTTGAAAACGGGAAAGCGTTTATTCCATTTATCACCTGCGGGGATCCGGATCTTGGGACTACTGCCGCCGTTGTCCGCGCGGCCGCAGAAAATGGAGCGGATCTTATTGAGCTTGGCATCCCTTTCTCCGACCCTACCGCGGAAGGACCGGTCATCCAGGCGGCAAATCTCCGGGCGCTTACCGGGGGCGTGACGACAGACAAGATCTTCGGTCTGGTACGTGAACTCCGCCGGGATGTGAAGATCCCGATGGTATTTATGACGTATGCAAATGTCATTTTTTCTTATGGCGCGGAGGCGTTCCTGTCCGCCTGTAAGGAGATTCAGATTGACGGGCTGATCCTTCCGGATCTGCCTTTTGAAGAAAAAGAGGAGTTCCTGTCTCTGTGCCGCAAATACGGTGTCGATCTGCTCTCGCTGATCGCGCCTACGTCGAAAAACCGTATCGCTATGATCGCGAAAGAAGCGGAAGGGTTTCTCTATATCGTGTCAAGCCTTGGTGTGACCGGAACAAGGAGTGAGATCAAGACCGACCTTGCCTCGATCATCAAGGTAGTACGGGAGAACACGGATGTGCCGTGTGCCATCGGCTTTGGGATTTCCACACCGGAACAGGCGAAGAAAATGGCGGCTCTTTCCGACGGCGCTATCGTAGGATCCGCAATCATCAAGTTGCTTGAAAAATATGGTGTAGAAGCACCGGAGCATGTAGGTGAATATGTGAAGGACATGAAAACTGCAATAGGGTCTGAACAACAAAAATAGAGTTGGCCAAATGTAGGGTAATAGCATGACGAAATAATTTGTTATTTTGGGACATGTAAAAAGCCGCGGTCAAGGGGCTGCCAGGAAATCAACTGAGAATACTATAATAAATGTCAGACAGAGTATAATTATTTATATTTTATTATCAATACCTCCTGTTATAATTTGCTAAAATATCAGGAGGTATTCGTATATTATGGGATGTAAAAGAATATTTGGGGCAACCTTGAGTATGGGAATTGCAGCGGAAAGGACCTATCATGGAAATGACCTTGGAGCAGTATATTCAGCGGAGAGTACAACATTCAGAGTATGGGCCCCCAGTGCCGAACTGGTAATTCTGCGCAGATATTCAACAGGAAGCGATACGGAAGATGGCGCATCCGTTCTTGAAGAATTAGATATGGAAAAAGACATTGAGAGAAACAGTGAATGGAACGGAGTCTGGAAAGTTACGGTTTCCGGCGATATTGCCGATACCTATTATACTTATTTAGTAAATGTTGATGGAAAAATAAATGAAACCAATGATATTTATGCGAAGGCTGCGGGGGTAAACGGGCAGAGGGGCATGGTGGTAAACCTTGCCTCAACGAATCCGGAAGGATGGGATCAGGATAGACATGTATTGGTCGATAAACAGACGGATGCCATGGTGTGGGAGGTACATGTAAGGGATTTTTCCAGCTCTCCTGATTCTGGAATGGAAAACAAAGGGAAATATCTTGCATTTACGGAGAAAAACACGACTGTAAATGGGGAAGGCGGCTTATCCACAGGAGTAAGTTATCTAAAAGAGCTGGGGGTAAATTATGTGCAGTTATTACCGGTTTTTGATTATGTGAACGACGAAACGGATGAAAGTAATCTAAGCTATGACTGGGGGTACAGCCCACTGAACTATCAAGTGCCGGAGGGATTGTATGCCACAGATCCTTATGATGGAAATGTAAGGATCAGAGAATTTAAGCAGATGGTGCAGTCCTTGCATGAAGAACAGATAGGCGTCGTTATGGATGTGGTGTTCAATCATGTAGGCGGGGATGCTTATACATCATGGTTTGAGTATACGGTTCCGGGATATTATTTCCGACAGGACAAGAAGGGGAAGATTGCGGATTCAGGAACTGACTGAGGAAATGAAACGGCCAGCGAACGGGAAATGTTCAGGAAGTATATGATAGATACGGTTGTGTACTGGGCTTCGGAATATCATATTGACGGATTCCGGTTCGATATGATGGGATGCCATGATGTGGAGACAATGAACCGGATCAGAGAGGCACTTGATAAATTGCCCGGCGGGGAGAAAATTTTAATGTATGGGGAGCCGTGGTCGGCAGGAAGTACGAATCAGGTAGAAGGAATTCTCATGGCAAATCAGGAAAATATGAAATCTCTTGTACCGGGGATTGGGGCATTTAATCAGCCATTAGGAATGCATATGAATCTCGAAAATAGATGGGTACGTTTGGCAGAACAAATCCCATGGGATGTTTTTGAATCAAAATATGCTGAACTGTTTCCAAATGATACAGGAAATGTTGCAAAGCCTTTGCGTACGGCTCTCGGTTCATTAATTATCCAAAAGAAACTCTGTTTCTCAGACCGTGAACTTGTGGAACAGATTACAGAGAATCCATATCTGCAATACTTCATAGGGCTTCCGGGTTATCAGGAAGAACCACCGTTTGATGCAAGTACCCTTGTCCTTTTCCGGAAACGTTTGTCTCCTGAGATCATTATGGAAGCCAATGACTATATTTTGAATCAGGATGATGATAAGAAGGATCCTCCGTTAATACTTATTCTGTATATTCACAAACAGTAAAGCATCATATCATTCCATATATTGGAAGAAAAAGACTGACGGAGCTAAGCAGAGGGGATATCCAGAGACTGTATAAGAACCGCGCGGAGTGTTCAGTCCATATTGTGTGGCATGTTAAGACTGTTCTGAATGTGTCTTTCCGCTATGCTGCGGCTCATAAGCTGGTTTCGGTGAATCCGGCAGAAGGGGTTAATTTACCAAAGATTGTAGAAGCTAAACCGTACCACACCAGGAATATAGATATTCAGAAAACACTGACAATGGAGCAGATACAGATTTTACTGGAAGCCAGCAAATGGACGCAAATCCATATGCAGGTGTTGTTTAATGTGTTGATGGGATTGCGCCGTCAAGAAATTAATGGATTGAAATATTCAGATGTTGATTATATTAATCGTACCTTGACAGTAGAACGTCAACTGGGAAAAGAATTAGACAGGAATCCCAATGCCAGTGGCGAGAATCCTATGACGAAAAGAGAGCTTCCTTTAAAATCATCGTCCAGCAAGAGGGTGCTTCCCATACCGGACTATGTTTTCGAGGCGGTTTTGGAAGAACGGAAGATATATGAAAAGAACAGAGACCGTAGGAAATCGCAGTTTTTAGATGCAGATTATATCTGCTGTTCCAGTTATGGAAAGCCGCGAAGCAAGGATTTTCATTGGAGACATTACAAAAATCTTCTTAAAAGCGCCGGATTACCTGATATAAGATGGCATGACTTAAGAAGTACATATTGTACGCTTCTGCTTAAGAGTGACATTAATCCAAAAGCAGTATCAAAGCTGATGGGTCATGCAAAGGAACCGATTACAGTAGATGTGTACAGTGACAATCAGAACATTATTCCAGAAGAAATACCGGAATTGGTATCCTATACGAATGATGTTATGCCAAAGAAAAGGAGCGGGCAGGATTTGAAAGATGTGGTATTGGATACAGTAATAGAAACAGAAAAATATTTGCCGGATAAATAAAACGATTGTTACTGTGAGCGAATGAACGGTAATAAACGCTTTGTTTCAAGGTGAAAGCATTGATTTCGCTGTTGTCAGAATGGGGAAACCACGATATAATAAAGACAGAATATTTTGCTTTTAAGATGAGGGAAATATTGTGAAAGGATAAGGAATATGCAGAAAAAAACACCGGATTACGATAATGTGTTTAAGACTATGAAGAGCAAGCACAAGAGATTGTTCATATCCGTAATTAATGATGTTTTCGGGAAAGAGTATCCGTTAGATACAAAAGTGGAGGTTTTACCGTCAGAGGGATATTTGACTGAAAGTGAGACGGCAGACGGGAGCAAGGAAATAGAAGAGCAGATTTCTGACTTCCTGATTAAGATAGGGAGTGAGGTTTACCTGCTGGAGTGCCAGAGCTATGATGACGGCTCTATGGCAATCAGGATTGCAGAATATGCTTTCATTGTTGCAAGACAGTTTGCAACATGGGATATCGGTCATGCGACGATTCCCATGCCGAGATTTTCCGTAATCTATGTCAAACGGACAGAGAGAACTCCGAAGATTACGAAAATTACTTTTATGTTTCCGGACGGGCAGAAAGTAAATTATGAATCCCCCAATGTAATTCTGGAAGAATTCACAAAGGAATATATTGTTGAAAAGAAGTTGTTCCTTTATATTCCGTTCTATATTGCAAGATATGAAAAGGATATGATATCCGAAGGAAGTATAGAGAACTCAGTACGGGATTTGGAATATTTCAGGAATGAACTGATTCGTTTGTATGAAGCGGAGGAGTTGACCGAAAATGAACTGATCGACTTAAAGGGATTTATAAATACAATCATTACACATATTACAAATGGAAATAAAAATGAGGAAAGGCTGGTGAGTATTATGGGTGGAACAGTAATTGAGACAGAATCGGAAAGGTTGATAAGCCAGGGAAAAGCGCAGTTACTTATAGAGCTAGGGCAGGAAGAAGGTCTTGATGACGCAACGCTCCTGAAAAGAATGCAGGAACGGATAGGTCTGTCTCTGGAACAGGCATCTGCCTATTTAAAACGGTATGGAAAACAGACTGTATAGATTTGCGAAGACGGGTGACAATTTGAAGTGAAGGGAGTATTTTCGTCAAAAACGAGAGTACTCCTATTTTTACGAAAGAACGGATGTTTTGGAACGTTTGTTCTAAAACTTCTCGTTTTTATCTGTACAAATAAAGAACCATATGCTATAATCAGAATACTTTTTGGAACGTCAGATTCATGGTGTCCGGCTGGGTATAACCAGTCCGGGAAAATGAAATCAGTGAACAAAATTCGTCGAAAGGTAATTTTACAAAAAACGGAAGGTGTGCCCCGACGGATTTTTGCCTAATAGGCGAACTTTTTTAATATGGATTTTGGAGGTGATTTTTGTGCAGGATGCACAAGAAAAAGGATATTCGCAATCCGCTGCGCTACTTGCTCATGAAGACGCTGCAAAAGGTGGCAGCATCTTCAAATTACACAGTGATTACGAGCCCACCGGAGACCAACCGCAGGCGATAGAAGCCCTTGTCAAAGGCTTCCAGGAAGGCAACCAGTGTCAGACTTTACTGGGGGTTACGGGTTCCGGTAAGACATTTACTATGGCGAATGTTATCCAGAAGCTGAATAAGCCGACTTTGGTAATAGCGCACAATAAGACCCTTGCTGCACAATTGTACGGCGAGTTCAAGGAATTTTTCCCGGAGAATGCAGTGGAGTATTTTGTGTCCTACTACGATTACTACCAACCCGAGGCCTACGTCCCTTCCTCCGACACCTACATCGCCAAGGACTCATCCATCAACGATGAGATCGACAAGCTCCGCCACTCCGCCACAGCGGCATTATCCGAACGCCGGGATGTAATCATCGTAGCCAGCGTATCCTGCATCTACGGTCTTGGTTCTCCCATTGATTACCAGAACATGGTAATCTCCCTGCGTCCGGGAATGATCAAGGATCGGGACGAGGTGATCAAGAAGCTCATCGAGATCCAGTACGACCGCAACGAGATGGATTTTAAGCGAGGAACCTTCCGCGTCCGCGGGGACGTATTGGAAATCATCCCCGCACTTTACGAGAGTCTTGGATACCGGATTGAATTTTTCGGTGACGAAGTAGACCGGATTACAGAGATTGATATCCTGACAGGAGAGATCAAGAATGAATTGAACCATGTCGCAATCTTCCCGGCATCCCACTATGTGGTGTCTAAAGACAGTCTGGATCGGGCGATCAAGGAGATTGAGGCAGAACTGGAAGAGCAGATTAAGTATTTTAAAGGAGAAGGGAAGCTTTTAGAGGCTCAGAGGATCTCTGAGCGGACGAATTTTGATATAGAGATGATGCGGGAGACAGGATTCTGTTCAGGAATTGAGAACTATTCCCGGCATCTGACCGGACTTGCGCAGGGGCAGCCGCCGCACACATTGATCGATTATTTTCCAGATGATTTTATGATAATGATCGACGAATCTCATAAGACTGTGCCGCAGATCGGGGGCATGTACCACGGCGACCAGTCAAGGAAATCAACGCTGGTAGAATATGGCTTCCGTCTTCCGTCGGCAAAGGACAACCGCCCCTTGAACTTTGAAGAATTTGAAAGTAAGATAGATCAGGTGATGTTTGTTTCTGCAACCCCAGGTCCGTATGAGGAGCAGCATGAACTTCTCCGGGCGGAGCAGGTGATCCGGCCTACCGGTCTTTTGGATCCGGAGGTTGAGGTGCGTCCGGTGGAAGGACAGATCGATGATCTGGTGGGCGAAGTGAATAAGGAGATCGGTAAGAAGAATAAGGTGCTGATCACGACATTGACGAAGCGGATGGCAGAAGATCTTACGGATTATATGCGGGAGATCGGGATTCGTGTCCGCTATCTCCACTCGGATATTGATACGCTGGAACGGACGGAGATTGTCCGGGATATGCGTTTGGATGTTTTCGATGTACTTGTGGGAATCAATCTGTTGAGAGAAGGTTTGGATATTCCAGAGATCACGTTGGTAGCAATACTGGATGCGGATAAGGAAGGATTTCTGCGTTCGGAGACTTCTTTGATCCAGACGATCGGACGTGCGGCGCGTAATGCAGAGGGGCACGTGATCATGTATGCAGATACGATCACGGATTCCATGCGCCTTGCGATCGATGAGACGAAGCGGCGGCGCGAGGTGCAGATGCAATATAACGAGAAACACGGTATCACGCCGCAGACGATTAAGAAGAGTGTACGAGACCTGATCGCCGTGTCGAAGAAGGTTGCCGCGGAAGAACTTCGGATGGAGAAGGATCCGGAGTCTATGAGTGAGAAGGAGCTTGAGAAGCTGATACAGGATGTCGGCAAGCAGATGAAGAAAGCGGCGGCAGAATTGAACTTCGAGGCGGCAGCGGAATTGAGAGATAAGATGGTCGAGCTGAAGAAATTATTGAAGCCGGATTAATATATGGATTACTTGGCAACTTGATGGATTTCTGGCTCGAATTTTCATCTGCAAGGCGATTGAAGAACGAAGAAATTACTTGCTTTCATCTGCAGGGCGATTAAAGAACAAAGAATTACGGTAAAATATTTATATATGAAGAATATACAGATTTCAGGAAGGATAAGTCATGGCAAAGACAAAGGGGAACAGACAGTTTATTAGAATAAGAGGTGCCAACGAGCACAATCTGAAGAATATAGACATTGATATTCCGAGAGACGAGTTGGTGGTCCTGACAGGGCTCAGCGGCTCAGGCAAGTCTTCTCTGGCTTTTGATACCATTTACGCGGAAGGGCAGAGAAGATATATGGAATCCCTGTCTTCTTATGCAAGGCAGTTCTTGGGGCAGATGGAGAAGCCGGATGTGGAGAGTATCGAGGGGTTATCGCCGGCGATTTCAATTGATCAGAAGTCTACAAACCGGAATCCCAGGTCCACGGTGGGTACTGTGACGGAGATCTATGATTATTTCCGCCTTCTGTATGCGCGGATCGGTATCCCTCACTGTCCGAAGTGTGGGAAGGAGATCAAGAAGCAGACGGTAGATCAGATGGTGGATCAGATCATGGAACTTCCTGAGAGAACGAAGATTCAACTTCTGGCGCCTGTCGTGCGCGGGAGGAAGGGAACGCATGCTAAGCTTTTTGAACGCGCAAGAAAGAGCGGTTATGTCCGGGTCCGTGTAGACGGCAATCTCTATGAGCTGTCAGAGGAGATCAGTTTGGACAAGAATATCAAGCATAATATCGAGATTATTGTGGACCGGCTTATGGTGAAGGAAGGGATCGAGCAGCGGCTAACGGATTCCATTGAGACAGTTCTGGGACTGGCAGAGGGATTGCTGATCGTGGATGTCATCGGCAAAGATGCGATTAACTTCAGCCAGAGCTTTTCCTGCCCGGATTGCGGGATCAGTATAGAAGAGATCGAGCCAAGAAGCTTCTCATTCAATAATCCGTTTGGAGCCTGCCCGGAGTGTTTCGGTCTGGGATATAAGATGGAATTTGATGAAGATCTGATTATTCCGAATAAGAACCTGAGTATCAGCGATGGCGCGATTACCGTGATGGGGTGGCAGTCCTGTATGGACCGGAAGAGTTTTACCTATGCGATTCTGGATGCACTGAGCAAGGAGTACAGATTTTCACTGGATATGCCCTACAAAGATTACCCCAAGAAGATCCAGGATGTACTGCTTCATGGAACCGGCGGCAAGGAGGTCAGGGTCTATTACAAGGGCCAGCGCGGAGAGGGGATTTATGATGTTGCGTTTGAGGGGCTTATTCGCAATGTGGAGCGCCGTTACAAGGAGACGGCGTCCGAGACCATGAGAGCTGAATATGAGGAATTTATGCGGATCACTCCCTGCCATGAATGTAAAGGGCAGAGATTGAAGCCGGGCGCTCTCGCAGTTACAATAGGAGATAAGAATATCGCGGAGCTGACAGCGTTGTCGATCGAGCGGCTGCAGGGCTTTTTGAAGGGGCTGGAACTGAATCAGCAGCAGATCTTGATCGGCGGTCAGATCTTGAAGGAGATCAATGCAAGGATCCAGTTTTTGATGGATGTGGGTCTTGATTATCTTACGCTGGCGCGGGCAACGGGCAGTCTGTCAGGAGGGGAAGCGCAGCGTATCCGTCTGGCTACGCAGATCGGTTCCGGTCTGGTAGGCGTTGCATATATTCTGGATGAGCCGAGTATCGGACTTCATCAGCGGGATAATGATAAGCTGCTGGGAACGCTGAAGCATCTGCGGGATCTGGGCAATTCCGTTATCGTGGTAGAGCATGATGAGGACACCATGTTAGAAGCGGATTATATCGTAGATATCGGGCCGGGAGCGGGAGAGCACGGCGGAGAAGTAGTTGCCCAGGGAAATGCAAAAGAAATAATGAAGAATAAGAAATCTGTGACAGGAGCATACCTGAGCGGGAAGGTAAAGATTCCTGTTCCAGAAGAACGCTCTGCTCCGTCAGGGTGGCTTAAGGTGATCGGGGCAAAGGAGAATAATCTTAAGAATGTGGATGTAGAATTTCCGCTTGGAGTTATGACCTGCGTGACCGGAGTGTCCGGTTCGGGGAAGAGTTCTCTTGTGAATGAGATTCTGTATAAGCGTCTGGCAAGGGAACTGAACCGGGCGAGAACGATCCCGGGTAAGCATACGGCCGTTGAGGGAATGGAGCAGCTTGATAAGGTGATCAATATTGACCAGTCGCCGATCGGGCGGACGCCCAGATCCAATCCGGCTACCTACACCGGAGTTTTTGACCTGATCCGTGATCTGTTTGCGGCGACGCCGGACGCCAAGGCGAAGGGCTATAAGAAGGGAAGGTTCAGCTTCAATGTCAAGGGAGGAAGATGTGAAGCCTGCAGCGGCGACGGAATCCTTAAGATAGAGATGCATTTCCTGCCGGATGTCTATGTTCCCTGCGAGGTGTGCGGCGGCAAGCGGTATAACCGGGAGACCCTGGAAGTGAAGTATAAGGGGAAGAGCATTTATGACGTTTTGAATATGACGGTGGAAGAAGCGCTGCATTTCTTTGAAAATGTTCCCAGTATCCGAAGAAAGATGGAAACTCTGTATGACGTGGGGCTTTCATATATCCGTCTGGGTCAGCCGTCTACGACGCTGTCCGGCGGAGAGGCTCAGAGGATCAAGCTTGCCACGGAACTGAGTAAGAGAAGTACTGGCAGGACGATCTATATTCTGGATGAACCTACGACGGGGCTGCATTTTGCGGATGTCCACAAATTAACAGAGATTCTGCGCCGTTTGTCTTCCGATGGAAATACAGTGATCGTAATTGAACACAATCTGGATGTGATCAAGACGGCGGATTATATCATTGATATCGGGCCGGAAGGAGGAGACCGGGGCGGTACGGTGATCGCGAGAGGGACGCCGGAAGAGATAGCGCAGAATCCGATATCTTACACCGGTAAGTATATTGACGCCGTATTGCGCAAATAATAGCATAATCCCTGCTTCACAAAGTTTTAAGGAAAAAGGGGTTTCCATTTTCAGGAAAGTTGATTATAATGGAACGAGCACCGGTAACCGGTATCTTGACCGAGACGGGAAGAAGGTGCATATAGATCAACTTAACAAATGATGATCATATTATGAAGGTGCATGTAGATCAAGTCAACAAATGATAATCATATAGATAGCATAGGGAAAGGGGAAGAAGGATGTCAGTAGATATCGGAATTGACTTGGGAACTGCCAGCGTCCTGGTCTATGTAAAAGGAAAAGGCGTCATATTGAAGGAACCGTCTGTGGTTGCTTATGACAGGGATACGAACGCGATAAAAGCCATTGGTGAAGAAGCACGTTTGATGTTGGGAAGGACACCGGGGAATATTGTAGCTGTCCGCCCGCTCCGTCAGGGAGTGATCTCAGATTATACGGTGACTGAGAAGATGATAAAATACTTTGTACAGAAGGCACTGGGGAAGCGTACGTTCAAGAAGCCGCGGATAAGTATCTGTGTTCCGAGCGGCGTGACGGAGGTTGAACGCAAGGCAGTGGAAGAGGCAACCTATGCAGCCGGAGCAAGAGAGGTGAATCTGATCGAGGAACCGGTAGCGGCGGCTATAGGCGCCGGGATTGACATCTCAAAACCCTGTGGCAATATGATCGTGGATATAGGAGGAGGAACCGCTGATATAGCAGTGATCTCGCTGGGCGGAACCGTGGTCAATTCATCGATCAAGATCGCGGGAGATGATTTTGACGAGGCGATCGTCCGCTATATGCGCAAGAAGCATAATCTCCTGATCGGGGAGCGGACGGCGGAGGATATTAAGATCAAGATCGGAACAACGTATCCTCTGATCGAAGATGAATCTTTGGAAGTAAGAGGGCGTAATCTTGTGACAGGCCTGCCGAAGACGGTGACGGTGACATCTCTGGAGACGGAGGAAGCGCTGCGGGAACCGACAGGGCAGATCGTGGAGGAAGTGATCAACGTACTGGAGAGGACACCGCCGGAGTTGTCCGCGGATATTCTGGACCGCGGAATCATGCTGACGGGAGGCGGCTCTATGCTTCGGGGATTAGAGGAACTGATAGAGGAGAAGACCGGGATCAACACCATGACTGCGGAGGATCCGATGAAGGTGGTAGCGATCGGGACCGGTCAGTTTGTGGAACTGGTAAGCGGACGAAGAGAATTCTGATGGACAGTATAAAAGGATATGTGGAGCATATTGTTTTCCGCAATGAGGAGAACGGATATACAGTATTTAATCTGAAGAATGATGACGGTGAAGTGACATGCGTAGGCAGATTTCATTTTATCGAAGAAGGGGGGCTGATGGAGCTTACGGGGGAATATACTACCCATAAGCTTTATGGGCTCCAACTTAAGGTTGAGACTTCGAAGATCTGTGAACCGGAAGACTTGATGTCGATTGAGAGATATCTTGGTTCCGGGGCGATCAAGGGAATCGGTGCGGCTCTTGCGGGGAAGATCGTTAAGAAGTTTAAGGAGGATACCTTTCGGATCATTGAGGAAGAACCGGAGAGGCTGGCTGAGATCAAGGGGATCAGTGACCGTAAGGCCAGGGAGATATCCGCGCAGGTGGAAGAGAAGCGGGATATGCGCCAGGCTATGCTGTATCTGCAGAAGTATGGGATATCTACAACTTTGGCTGCGAAGATCTATCAGCATTACGGGCAGAACGTGTACCGGGTGATCGAGGAGAACCCTTATCAGTTAGCCGATCATGTGTCGGGAGTCGGATTCAAGACGGCAGACGAGATTGCGGCCAGAGTCGGAATCCATGCGGATTCGGATTACCGGATACGGAGCGGGATCTTTTATACTCTCTTGCAGAGCGTTAACGACGGGCACGTGTATCTGGAGCGGGAAGTGCTTCTTCGGCGTGCAGGTGAACTGTTGGGAGTGGAGATTCATGATATTGAGAAGTATCTGATGGATCTGGCCATAGAGAAGAAAGTGGTCATGAAGAAGGCGGCCGGCGGTATGCGGGTGTACTCGTCGCATTACTATTATATGGAGTTGAATGTGGCGAAGATGCTGTATGACCTGAATGTAGATTACAAGACCGAAGATGCCGGAATAGAGGACAGGCTTCTGTCTATTGAGGAAAATGCAGACCTGTGTCTGGATGAGAAGCAGAGAACGGCTGTGCTGGAAGCGGTGAAGCATGGGATCATGGTGCTGACGGGCGGACCGGGCACCGGAAAGACAACGACGATCAATGCGATGATCCGTTTCTTTGAGAGCGAAGGAGCGGATATCCGTCTGGCTGCGCCTACCGGGCGGGCGGCCAAGAGGATGACAGAGGCGACAGGCTATGAAGCCCAGACGGTCCACAGGCTTTTAGAGGTCAGCGGGAATCCGGAGGAGGACAGCGTCAATGGATTTCAGAGGAATGAGGAGAATCCGCTGGAGGCGGATGTGGTCATTATCGACGAGGTTTCCATGGTGGACCTTCCTCTGATGTCAGCCCTTCTTCGGGCGGTCGTCCCAGGTACGCGACTGATATTGGTGGGGGACTGCAATCAGCTTCCCAGCGTAGGGCCGGGAAGTGTGCTGAAGGATATCATAAGTTCGGAATGCTGTCCTGTAGTGATGCTTACGAAGATCTTCCGTCAGGCGGGAGAGAGCGATATCGTTGTCAATGCGCATAAGATCAACCGCGGTGAGGAAGTGGTGCTGGACAATAAGAGCAGAGATTTCTTTTTCCTGAAGCGGCAGGACGCTAATGTGGTCATCAGCGTGGTCATTACGCTGATCCAGAAGAAGCTTCCGAAGTATGTGGACGCGTCGCCTTTTGACATCCAGGTCTTAACTCCCATGCGGAAAGGCCTCCTGGGAGTGGAGCGTCTGAACGGCATTCTCCAGGAATATCTGAATCCACCGGATCAGGAGAAGAAGGAGAAGGAAGTGGGGGACCGCCTGTTCCGGGAAGGTGATAAGGTCATGCAGATCAAGAATAATTATCAGTTGGAGTGGGAGATTTCCACCAGATATGGCATGACTATTGACAAAGGAATGGGAATCTTCAACGGTGATATGGGAATCATCAAAGAGATCAATACATATGAAGAGACGGTGATCGTGGAATACGACGAGCAGCGCAGGGTAAAATATCCGTATTCTCTGTTGGAGGAATTGGAGCTTGCGTATGCAATTACCATACATAAATCGCAGGGGAGTGAATATCCCGCAGTAGTGATTCCGCTACTGCAGGGACCAAGACAGCTTTATCACAGGAATCTTCTGTATACTGCTGTGACGAGAGCAAGACGGTGTGTGACTTTGGTCGGGAGCGACAGGGTATTCCAGGAGATGATCTGCAACGCGAACGAGCAGAAGCGCAACACAAGCCTTGCGGAACGAATCCGGGAATTAAATTGAGAGAAGTTATAAGATCTGTGAAAGAAAGGGTCATAACCTGGCTGTGGCCTGACACATGTCCGTTTTGCGGCAGAGTAAACAGCCGGGGTATCTGCAGCAGATGCAGACATGCATCGGAGGTCTTGCGGGTCAGAGAGCCAAGATGCATGCGGTGCGGTAAACCAGTTCGCTGTGAAGAACAGGAATACTGTTACGACTGCATGCAGGTGCGTCATCGGTATGACAGGGGGTTAAGCTTATGGCTCCACAGAAAGCCTGTCAGCACATCTATCTATCAGTTCAAATATCACAATCAAAGAGTATACGGGAGTTTTTATGCAAAGGAAATGGCTGTGGCTTATGGCCGCATAGTGAAGAGATGGAAGCCGGATCTTATCATGCCGGTTCCGCTTCACAAGGAGCGCAGAAGAAAAAGAGGTTATAATCAGGCTGCGGTCCTTGGCCGGGAATTGGGCAGGATACTTGGGATTCCCGTGGATGACACGAGCCTTTTCAGGAGGATCCATACGGATCCGCAGAAGGCCCTCGGACGGCAGGACAGAAAGAAAAATCTGAGACGGGCATTTGCATTAAAAGAGGATTTCAGACCGGTGCCGGCCGTGCTGTTGGTCGATGATATATATACAACAGGTAATACGATAGATGCCGTTTCAGAGGTTTTGAAGAAGAAAGGAGTCGAAAAAGTCTACTTTTTAACTATAAGTATTGGACAAGGGTACTGATATTTGTTATACTAAAAATGACGTTTAGATACCTATTATATCATTTTGAGGTGGTTTATGTTAGATAAGAGAAAAGTGGAGATCATGACTCGTCTTGCTTTTTATGAACAGACGGAAGGTAAGGAAGATTTCAAAGTCAGCGAATATTATCGGAGGGACTACGCCAGCCTGCACACGATCTGTTCTGTTTTGTGGGTTACGATCGGGTATCTTTGCCTTGTGGGTATACTGGTATTGATATGGTTGGACGAATTGCTGAGTAATATGTCGAATACGCTGATCGTGATGCTGATAGGGATGGTGGTCCTGGGGTATGTTTCTCTGGTCATTGTATATGCGATCATTACCAATCATATATACAATGAGAAGCATAAGGATGCCCGGCAGAGGGTGAAGAAGTATAATCATGACCTTACACGGCTGCTTAAGATGTATGAAAAGGAGAACAGATAGATGGACAGTATATATGTACTTCGCGGACGATTAGAGGAATTATATGCCAGGAATTCAAAAGTATATGATAAGGTACTTCAATTCATATTAGCTGCTGCTGCGTTTATGATCATTAACCGGAATATCGGCTTTATGAAGGCAGCGGCGTCGCCGGTGGTGTCGCTTGGGCTTGCGGTCATCTGTGCGTTTCTTCCGCTGTCGGTGATCGTGGCGGCTGCGACGGCTCTGATCCTGGCTCACATGTATTCCGTGTCCTTGGGGATACTTGCAATGACAGCGATCCTTTTCCTGATCATGTATATTTTTTATCTGAGGCTTGCCCCGAAGATGGCGCTGATCCTGCTTCTGACACCGCTGGCATTCTTCCTGAAGATCCCCTATGTGATCCCGATGATATGCGGGCTGGTGGCGGCTCCGGGAAGTATGGTCGCAGTTATCTGCGGGACGATAGTCTATTATATGATGGAATATATTAAGAAAGCGGCTGCCAATGTAGAGGGTTCCGGCGTTAAGGATATACTTTCACAGGCGACGGATTATGTCAGCAAGGTATTTCAGAACAAGGAATTGTGGGTCATACTTGCTGCGTTCATTATATGCTTTTTTGTGGTGTTCGCATTTCGCAGGGCGTCTATGGACCATGCATGGGAGATCGCCATCGTGATCGGTACGATCGTGAATATGATCGTGATCGTTGCCGGCAATATGGCGCTGGGAGTGCATACTTCATATGGGATGCTGATCGGGGGAAGTGTTGCCTGCATTGTGATCGGTCTGGTGCTGGAAGTATTTTTCTTTTCTGTGGATTATTCAAGAAGCGAGAATCTACAGTTTGAAGATGACGAATACTATTACTATGTCAAAGCAGTTCCGAAGCTGTCGGTTGCGAGACCCGAGAAGACCGTGAAGAGGATCAATGAGAGACAGGAGACGGAGATCATAAATGCGGAGGCGGTCAGGAAGAATTCCGGCGCACGCGGAATACGGAAGGACGGCAAGAGACCGGTGCCGAAAAAGGGACAGTCCGTTAAGAAGCATGATATGCGGGAAGTAGATAAGATGCTTCTGACGCAGAGCCTCAGAAAGGATCTGGATCTGAGAAATTAAGAGAGATACCGCCAAAGATATTGTTTCGGACGGCTTAAAAAGGAGGTGAAAGAATGGAACAGCAGATCAGCAGAATTGTAGACCAGTATATTCCGAACTGGTATTTTCCGGAGATAAAGATAACGGACATTGTGGAAGTCCTGATTCTCACGGTGTTGATATATCAGGTTATGATGTGGATCAAGAATACGAAGGCATGGATGCTTCTTAAGGGGATGATCGTTCTCGCTGTGTTCATTCTGTTAGCCGCTGTATTCAAGATGCATACCATACTGTACATTGCCAGGAATACGGTTACGGTTATGGCGACGATAGCGATCGTGGTATTCCAGCCGGAACTTCGCAGAGCGTTGGAGAAGCTTG
Source organism: Lachnospiraceae bacterium (assembly GCA_910575835.1). GTDB lineage: Bacteria > Bacillota > Clostridia > Lachnospirales > Lachnospiraceae > Sporofaciens. The sequence goes on from CAJTGB010000008.1 coordinate 105,388, forward strand.
GGGAGAAGCAGTTTTTGTCTTCGATGATGCCCTTTGAAGCGAACCGGGAGAGGGCGCGTTTCAGTGAAGCGACCAGGGAGAGTATGATAGACGCGGCTTATGCCATGGGTAAGGTTAAGACGGGAGCGCTGATCGTCGTGGAACAGGCCATACGTCTGACAGAGTATGAGAGCACAGGTATCCAGATGGATTGTCTGGTATCCAGTCAGGTTTTGATCAATATATTTGAGCACAATACGCCGCTGCATGACGGTGCGATAATTGTGCGGGGAGACAGGATCGTATCAGCGACCTGTTATTTGCCGTTATCTGATAATATGAGGATCAGCAAATCTCTTGGGACTAGGCATCGCGCCGCTCTTGGGATGAGCGAGGTGAGCGATGCATTGATCATCGTAGTGTCGGAGGAGACCGGAGCTGTGTCTGTGGCGCAGGGAGGACTTCTGTACCGGCATGTCAATGAGAAGGAACTGAGGGATAAGCTGGCAAGCATTCAGGAGCGGAGAGTAGAAGTCAATAAGTTAACGGCATTGTGGAAAGGAAGGCGTAAGAATGAGAAGAAGGCTGACAGCTAATCTGGGTCTTAAGGTGATGGCCTTTTTTACCGCGGTCTTTATGTGGCTTATTGTGGTGAATATCGACGATCCGGTTGCAGAGAACTCATACACAGGCGTACCGGTGAGCGTGGTCAATGAAGAGATTGTTACGGCGACGAACAGGACATATCAGATTGTTGACAACACCCAGGTGGTGAATGTAACAGTCCGCGCGAACCGGTCTGTGCTGAATCGGATTAAGCAGGAGGATATCGTGGCGGTTGCCGATATGAAGGAACTTAGCCTTGGCACGCAGATTCCGATCGATGTGTCCATTCCGGGACACCGGTATGAGAAGGCTTATACGACGCCCGGAAATCTTCAGGTTAAGATCGAAGACGAGGCCAAGAATAATTTCCCGATCACGCCGACTACCATAGGAACGGTCAGGGAAGGATATGTTCTGGGAGAGCTGAATGCGAATCCTGAGAAGGTCACGCTGCGCGGTCCGAAGTCTCTGATCGACAATATCAGCAGAGTGGTGGCAGAGGCAGATGTATCAGGACTGTCGGAGGACGCGGACATAGAGGCGAGGCTGACATTATATGACAGGAATAATAATGTGATCGATCAGACGCTTCTGGCCAATAACCTTGGGAAGGAAGGCGTAAGCGTAGAAGTGAAGCTGTATCAGATCGAGAACGTACCTGTGAAGCTTGATACTTCCAAGATCACGGCGGCGAAGGGATATAAGATCAGTTCTGTGAATGTAGAGCCAAGGGAGATCAGTATTACCGGAGATGAGGATGACCTGGCGGAAGTTAAGGAGATCAGGATACCGGCGGAAGAATTAGAGCTGACTGATCTGACGGAGCGCACGGAACAGTTAATTGAGATATCGCCGTTCCTTCCGGAAGGTGTGTCGCTCGTGGAAGGTACTGCGGACAGTGTGATCGTGACGATTCAGATTGAACAGCCGGGGGTAAGGAACTTCGAAGTATCGACCAGTTCCATAACGGTGAACAATCTGTCGGAGGATCTGGAGATCAGTTACGGAACGATGGTGGATCTGGAGATCCAGGTCAGAGGTCCGGCAGAGACGTTGGATGTATTTTCTACGGCCAGGAAGGTAAGCATTGACTTGAAGAATTATGACAATCCGGGAACTTATACGGTGCCGGTGACTGTGGAATTGCCGGATGCATGTTCTCTGGTGAATAACGTGAGCGTGAATATCGTATTGGAGAAGAAATCGGAGGAAGAGCAAGAACAATAAACGGAGGAGACTATGGTTAAGCAAAGAGTTACGATTATGAATCCAACTGGACTGCATCTGAGACCTGCGGGTATTTTCTGCAATACAGCCAGCAGCTTCAAGTGCAGGGTGACATTTGAATATGATGATACGATCGCCAATGCGAAGAGTGTCTTAAGCGTTCTGGGAGCCTGTATTAAGAAGGGAGACGAGATCGAATTGATCTGCGAGGGCGAGGACGAAGAGGAAGCGCTGAAGGCGATGGTGGATGCGATCATGGATGGACTCGGTGAATAGGTGAGAAGAAGAACAGGCGGATAAGGGATTCCTTATCCGCTTATATCATTGTGCGGACAGACAGGGAGTGTGAAGGATGTACAGGATTTTGATCGTAGAGGATGATATGACGATTGCGCATACTTTAGCTTCCCATCTTGGGAAATGGGATTATGAGGTGAGGTGTGCAAAGGATTTTAAGAATATAAGGGAACTGTTTGAGAAGTTTGATCCGCAGCTTGTCCTGCTGGATATTATGCTTCCGTTTTTTAATGGATTTCACTGGTGCCAGGAGATCAGGAAGATTTCTGAGGTGCCGATCATATTCCTGTCTTCTGCTAATGACAATATGAACATTGTTATGGCTATGAATATGGGCGGGGACGAGTTTATTGAGAAACCCTTCGATCTGAATGTGGTGACGGCGAAGGTACAGGCGATATTGAGGAGATCTTACTCCTTCCAGGGAACGGTGAATGTGATAGAATATCATGGAGCCGTTCTGAATTTGAATGACGCAACGCTGGTCAATAAGGGGCAGAAGATGGAACTTACGAAGAATGAATTCCGCATCCTTCAGATACTTCTGGAGAATACGGGCAGGATCGTATCCAGAGACAGTATCATTACACGACTGTGGGAGAGCGATGAATTTATTGATGATAATACGTTGACGGTTAATGTTGCGAGGCTTCGGAAGAAGCTGGATCAGGCAGGCTTAGAGCAGATGATCCGCACCAAGAAAGGGATCGGATATATGGTAGAGCAGTAAGGAGTGCGGCGGATGAAGGTTATGTTTGCATTTTTGGGAGAACGCAGGAGGGAATTCTGCGGTTATATCGTTTTTGCCGGAATTTTTGCGGCAGTCTCTTATCTGTATAATATCCGAATGGATGCGGTTCAGTATGCATTCATATTATCGGCGGTCTGGTTTGTGCTGTTTATAGTTTGGGATTATATACGCTATATAAGAAGACACAGGGAAGTGGCTGAGATGGAGCAAAGGCTTGACTCAGGGCTTGATTGCGTACCGGATCCGGTGACACTGATTGAGGAAGATTATCAGCGGGCCGTTATGAAGCTGTATGAAGCCAGGTGTGAGCTGGAATCCTCAAACAGGATCATAAGGCAGGAGATGGCGGACTATTACGGCATGTGGGTGCATCAGATCAAGACGCCGATAGCAGCGATGCATGTTCTGCTTCAGGCTTTTGAGGAGTGCAGGCTTAATGCAGAGGATCAGGCGAAGAACACGGAGAGCGGTCTGTATGCCGGCAGGTCAGCGGAATTGGGGCAGTATGTGAGAGAAATGAAGATGGAGCTGTTCAAGATCGAACAGTATGTGGAGATGGTTCTTACCTATCTTCGGATGGAGGAGATGTCATCCGACTTGTCCTTTGAAGTCTGCTCTCTGGATTCTGTCATCAAGCAGGCGGTCCGTAAGTATTCGCAGATGTTTATCTTCAAGAAGATCAAGCTTGAGTATACGCCTGTAGAGACGAAGGTTTTGACGGATGAGAAGTGGCTGGAATTTGTGATCGGACAGATCTTATCCAATGCGCTGAAATACACCATGCCGGACGGCAGTACATCCGCCCCGGACGAGGCAGGTATTGCAGGCAGGATATCCATTTATATGGAGGATCGTGTGCATGTGGTTCGGGAAGAAGGAGCGGATATGGAGGATCGTGTGCATGTGGTTCGGGAAGAAGGAACGGATATGGAGGATCGTGTGCATATGGCACGGGAAGAAGGAGCAGATATGGCGGATTCAGGGTTCACAGATGAGATACAGACGAGGGAGCCCTGTCTTGTGGTGGAAGATACCGGTATTGGGATCTGGCCGGAGGATCTGCCGCGGGTATTTGAGAAGGGATTCACCGGGTATAATGGGCGTACGGATAAGAAATCAACGGGGATCGGGCTGTATCTGTGCAAATCTGTGATGGATAAGCTGCGGCATCAGATCTGGATAGAGTCGGAAGCCGGGCGCGGAACGAAGGTGTATCTGTCGTTTGCGCGAAAGCAGATGAGGCATGAGTGAGAATATTCTGTAACAGCTCAGACAGGCTGCCCTGCTGCAATATTTTCTTACAATAATGTAAGTTTCGGAACCGAAAATGAAACCTAAATCGATGGAAGGATAAGGCTTCTTTTTCTATAATAGAATATGTAAGTAACAGGACAGCTTACCTGAACTGTTATATGTCATCAAGAAGATATTATTATAGAAAGGCGGGAAACTTATGACACTGTTGGAAGTGAAAAATGTAAAAAAAATATATACGACCAGGTTCGGAGGCAATCAGGTGGAGGCGCTGCGGGATGTGAATTTCTCTGTGGAACCAAGGGAATATGTGGCGATCATGGGAGAATCGGGATCCGGGAAGACGACGCTCTTAAATATACTGGCGGCGCTTGATAAACCGACCGGGGGCAAGGTATACCTGAAAGGACGGGACTTAAGCGGGGTAAAGGAGAAAGAGATCGCGGCGTTCCGCCGGCAGAATTTGGGGTTTGTGTTTCAGGACTTTAATCTTCTGGATACGTTTTCTCTTAAGGATAATATATTCCTTCCGCTGGTACTTTCCGGCAGGAAGTATGGGGAGATGGCGAAGAGCATCCAGCCGATCGCCCGAATGCTGGAGATCGAAGATATCCTGGAGAAGTTCCCTTATGAAGTGTCGGGCGGGCAGAAGCAGAGAGCGGCAGTTGCAAGGGCGCTGATCACAAAGCCTCAATTGATCCTGGCGGATGAACCTACCGGGGCGCTGGATTCTAAGGCGGCTGACGGGCTTTTAAGATTATTTACGGCGATCAACGAGGGAGGACAGACGATCCTTATGGTCACCCATAGCGTGAAAGCGGCGAGCAGTGCGAACCGGGTGCTGTTTATCAAGGATGGGGAGGTATTTCACCAGATATACCGCGGCAACCTTACCAATGAGCAGATGTACCAGAAGATCTCCGATACGCTGACGGTACTGACAATGGGAGGTGACAGGGTTGAGTAGTTCTATCTATGGAAAGCTTGCATTGACGAACCTTAAGAATAACCGGAAGACTTACGTGCCTTATATCCTTACGTCGGTCCTTACGGCGATGATGTATTATATTATGGATGCGCTGTCAAGGAGCAGCAGTATTGTAAGCCCGAGCCTTCAATCGGTTCTCACGTGTGCGGTGGGAGTCATCATGGTATTTGCGGTCATCTTTCTGTTCTATACGAACAGCTTCCTTATCAAGAGGAGGAAGAAGGAAATCGGCGTATATAATATCCTTGGCATGGAGAAGCGCCATATAGCCCAGATGCTTGCGGTTGAGACTATAGTTACGGCTGTCTTAAGTATCGGCGGAGGCCTTGCATTTGGAATCATTTTCAGCAAGTTCATGTATCTGCTTCTTCTGAAGATCATGCATTATAATGTGGGGATGGAGTTTGCAATCTCCGGTGCGAGTATCCGCTATACGCTGATTCTTTTTGTGGGAATCTTCCTTGCTACATTGATATTTAACCTGTTTCAGATTCAGCTCTCGAATCCTGTGGAACTGCTTCATGGGGGAAACCATGGGGAGAAGGAACCCAAGACCAAGTGGATCCTGACTTTGGCAGGATTTGTATTGCTAGGCACGGGATATGCGATCGCGGTGATGACAAAGCAGCCTTTGGCTGCGATCCAGCGCTTCTTTACGGCAGTGATCTGTGTGATCCTTGGGACCTACGCGCTCTTTATCGCGGGAAGCGTGGCGCTTCTTAAAATGCTTCGCAAGAATAAGAAGTTCTATTATCAGACGAAGCACTTCAGCGCGGTATCAGGCATGATCTACCGGATGAAGCAGAATGCGGTGGGCCTTGCAAATATCTGTATCTTAAGTACCATGGTACTGGTGATGATCTCTACAACCGTCTCTCTTTACGTGGGGATGGAGGATCTTCTGGAGACGAGATTTCCTTGGGAATTCGAAGCGAAGGCCAATATATCTTCCCCGGAGACGGATCAGGTTATGGATGCGATCGTAGAGGAAGAGCTTGCGAAGGCGGGTGTTACGGCGGATCCTATGATTCGGTATCATTACGGAAGATTCGCAGCTTTAAAAGAGGAAGACGGATTTACCTTGCAGCAGTATGATAATTATCAGTTTGAGAATGTTGTGGACATAGAGATGCTCCCAATAGAGGATTACAATCGGATGGAAGGCACGGAAGATATGCTTGCGCCGGATGAAGTGTATGTCTATAGCACCGGCGAAGGCTGGGATAAGGAGCGCGTCAGAATCGGAGATCGGGAATACCGTGTGGCGAAGGAGATCGAGAGTTTGAAGATTGCGTCGAAGGGCCGGGATCTGGTAGAGGAGTATTACTTTATCGTTTCCGATGCAGGGCAGATTCGGGAATTGCAAGGTCAGGTATATGAAGACAGCGGTATGCAGGAAGAATGGGTAGAACAAAGGTCGGAGATAAACTACCGGATGATCTTTGACCTGGAGGGTAAGGAAGAGGCCTGCTTAAGTGCAATGCGGAATATGAAAGACAGGGTCGAGGAAGAGATTCGGGCAGGATTCTGCGAAAGCAGGGAGCTTAACAGAGAAGATTTTTATTTATTATACGGAGGTCTGCTGTTTATCGGCATATATCTGGGAGTGCTTTTCTTAATGGCGACGGTGCTGATCATGTATTATAAACAGATATCCGAGGGATACGATGACAGAGAGCGTTATCAGATCATGCAGAAGGTAGGCATGAGCAAGCGTGAGGTCAGAAGTTCCATCCGAAGCCAGGTATTGATCGTATTCTTCCTTCCGCTTGCGGCAGCGATTCTTCATATCACAGTTGCGTTTGGCGTGATCACTAAGCTTCTTGCCGTACTGAATCTGACGAACGTATCGTTGTTTTTGACCTGTACGGTCGTGACGGCAGCAGTATTTGCTGTGTTCTATGGTTTGATATTCTCGATGACGGCAAGAGAATATTACAGAATTGTAAATTGATCGATCTGGAGGGATGCCGGGAGATTCTCCTGCCATCCCTCCCTGATTGCGTTCCAAATTATAAAATGTCCTGTACCTGATTTTATTATTATGATAATATGATAACATAAAGGTCAAAAGGAGGAGTCGATCATGACAAAAACAGGTGAAAGAGAAGTTGTAAAGGCGGAGCATGTGAACGGCGGAGCCGGATTCATTATGAAGGAGGCGCTGCTTAATCAGGAAGAGATGGGAGAACACTGCAGGATGTTCAGCCGTGTTACGCTGCCGCCGAACTGTGAGCTCGGCCATCACGAGCACCATGGAGAGACGGAGACGTATTATATCCTAAGCGGGTCAGGAATGTACGATGATAACGGGAAAGCAGTCGCGGCAGAAGCGGGGGATGTGTTCTTCTGCAAGGACGGAGACGGGCATGGTGTGAAGAATACAGGAACGGAAGATTTGGTCTTTGTTGCACTGATTCTTAAGAAATAGGCAATAATATTTTCATGTTTTTTGCATCTGCCATTGCCATTCACATTCAAACAATGCTATAATTCATTATAGTGTGAAAAAGTAACGAAAGAAGCAGGTGTCAGACTTGAAAAATAAAATCCAGAAATTTTCCAAAGGAGATTTTCAGTTATCACAACCTGATGTCATATTTGATGAGACGAATTTGGTGCTCATTATCGGAGAAGGGGAAGTATATCGGGGGAGTTTTACAATCAGAGCGGGGAACGGGAGAAGGATACGAGGATTGATCTACTCGTCTTCTTTTCGTGTGCATTTTAAGAACCAGGGATTTGACGGGAACCCGTCGAAGGTAGAGTTCACCTATGACGGCAAGGGACTCCGTCCCGGACATGTGGAAGAGGGCAGGTTCATCGTCGTGTGCAGCGGGGGCGAATATGAGCTGTCCGTCACGGCGATCATTGAGAAGCCTTATGTTATGACTTCTTACGGCAAGGTTCAGAGTACGGATGATTTCCGTAAGCTTGCCATCAAGGATTTCTCGGAAGCCGGGAGACTGTTTCGGGCCAGGGAGTTCTATGAGATATTGAAGTACGAGAACGAGCGCATTTTTTACCTGTATGACAATATGAGAAAATGGTCCCTGGGCGATCAGTCCATGGAAGAATTCCTGGTGGGGATCAAGCAGAAGGAGTGTATCTTCCTGACGCTTCCGGGAGAAGGAATGCTCTTTGAGGATATTGCGGAGCCGACGAAGGGAACGCTTACTATTGTGAAGAATACCTGGGGATTCATGCCGATCAGGATCGAGGCGGAGGGCGAGTTCATCCGTGTGCTGCGCCCGGAGATCAGCACGGACGATTTTGTGGGCAATGCGCATGAGATCGAGTATGTCGTGCGGCCGGACCGTCTCCACGGAGGCCGCAATTACGGCGCTCTTCGGTTTATCACGCCTTATGAGACGCTGACCTATGAGGTCGAGGTGCTCCAGAATCAGGAATACAGCGAGAATCACCGGATGCCGGAGCTTTTGATTGCCCAGATAATGAAAGAATACATCGGGTATACAGCCGGAAGGATCGAACTCGGCAACTGGGTGGAGAGCGCGATCGAGAAGATGATATCGCTTCGTAAGCTGAATCCTCAGAGCGAGATGTACCAGCTTATGCAGGCGCACGTCTATCTGGTGGGAAATAAAGCCGAGGAGGCAAAATGGATCCTCGAGAACTATAATTACAACCGGTTTGCCATAGGCAAGGATCCTTTGACGAACTGTTATTATCTGTATCTTACGGCTCTGGTCAGAGGTAAGGGGAACCATGCGGAGCGGGTGTTAGATGAAGTGGGGAAGACCTATATGCGTCATCAGGATTCCTGGCTTCTGCTCAGTATGCTGCTGGATCTGGATCCAAGGTACAAGACGTCCTATAAGCGGATCGAGCTTTTGGAGCAGCAGTTTCAGTATGAGATGCACGGTGTGCTGTTTTACCTGGAAGCTTATCTGTGTTATCAGGACAGGCCGTCGCTTCTGAAGAAATTAGGCCCGTTTGAGATGCAGGTGCTTAATTTTGCATCCAAATACCGTCTGATGACCAAGGAGCTTGCGCTGTATGTGGCGAATTTTGCCAGCCAGCAGAAGCGGTACAGTGATATGATGTTCCGAATCTTAGAGCGGATCTATAAGATGTATGACGAGACGATGATCCTGAATACGATCTGTACGCTGCTGATCCGGGGCAACAAGACCCAGAAGCGGTACTTTACCTGGTACAAGAAGGCGGTGGATTCTGAACTTCGGATCGCGCAGCTCTATGAATATTATATGATGACGGTAGATGAGGATACTGCTAAAGGGCCGCTGCCGAAGGTGATCCTTCTGTATTTCATGCATGGGAATTCCCTTGATTATAAGAAAGCGGCTTTTTTATATGCGAATCTGGTAACTTATGAAGAGCAGGCAGGGGATCTGTATCTGGGCTACCGGGAGCAGATGGTAGTATTTACCTGGGATCAGATGATAAAGCGTCATATAACGGAGTCTCTCAGGATCCTCTATAAGAGATTCTGCCAGCCCGAGGAGATGACGGCGGAGCGTATGGAGGCTATGCGCGATATCTGCTATTCTTATGCGATCTCGACGAAGGTCCCGAATATGAAGTGTGTGCTGGTGATCGAGAAGGACGGCGAGATCAGGCAGAGGATTCCTTATAACGGAGAAGAAGGAACGATCATCCATCTCTATGACAAGGAATCCAGGGTGGTCTGGGAATCTGTGGAGGGGCGTCATTATACTGATTCCATTGTATACGAGACGAAGCGTCTCTTCTACGAACCGCGTTTCTTAGAGATGTGCCGCAAGTACGCGGCGACAACGGGAGTATGGGAGCAGGAGAACGAGAAGGAAGCGCCTACGCTGGAAGGACTCATGGAGAAGGGGATCGGAGCGTTTGACGAGAAGGATGTATTCCGTATCTGCAGCAGGAAGATCCGCGACGATAACTACGAAGAGGATGAATTCCTAAGCTATCTGAGCTTCGAGCTGTTCAAGCGGCAGCAGTATGATAAGGTGACGCTGATGTATCTTGCCAATTATTACTGCGGCCCGACAGACGATATGAAGAAGCTGTGGAAGGTGCTTAAGGAGTATGGGATCCCTTGCTATAAGATCGGCGAGCGGATTATCACGCAGATGCTTTTTTCTGAGAATCTGTTCAAGGAAGAGCCGATCTTTGAGGATTATTATCTGTCTGATAATGTCTATTTTCGTCTGAAACAGGCGTATCTTGCCTACACCTCCAGAGAGTATGTGGTGTATGGACGGGAACTGGAATCGTGCGTGTTCGATATTATTGCAAATGAATGCGACGAGAAGGAGGAATTGCCGGATATCTGTAAGATTGCCCTGCTGAAATATTTCTCTTCCCATGATTATACGGCTGCCCTTGAGGTGGTGCTCCATCAGGTGCTCAGGGAGATGTGCGAGAAGCAGATCGTATTCCCCTACTATCTGAAATACAAAGAAGAATGGCTCAGGGAGCTGCAGCTGTACGATAAGATGATGGTTTCCTATCAGGCCAAGCCCGGCAGCCGGGTGACGCTGTACTATAAGATCAAGCATGGAACGCGGGATGAGCTGGGCTATCAGAGCGAAGTCATGATGCCTGTCTATGAGAATCTGTATGTGAGACAATTCGTGCTCTACAGTGATGAGTCGATCAATTATTATTTCATCGAGACCAGGGGGAAGGAAGATATTATTACTGAGAAAGAGATCCTGAAGAATGAGAGGGAGATTGCGGATTCAGGCAAGTTCGGCAGGCTGAACAGGATGATAGATATGCCGCCGGTAACGCGTCGTCAGGCGATGATGGCATATAAGGAAGAGGAGATCATGGCTAAGCGTTTATTTAAGGTATATTAGTATAACCTGCGGCGCAGATCAGTTACAAGGAGGAGGGGATGATAATGAAGAAGGGCAGGATTCTGGGATACGACTTGAATGAGAAGAACTGTCAGATCAGTTTTTATGACGAGACAAAAGAAGAACCGGAGACACTGGAGACTGCAGCGGATAATTATCAGATCCCTCTGATGCTGGGGTATTGCAGGGAGCGCTGGGTGTACGGCGTGGAGGCGAAGAAGATGGCCGCGCTGCAGGAAGGGATCACAGTGACGAATCTGTTCGAGCGGGCGGTGCGCCAGGAGAAGGTAAAGTTCGGTTCCAAGAAACGGGATGCGGTCTGGCTGCTTGCCAAGTTCATTAAGATGACCTTGGAGGAGTTTGAGGATATTGCTTTTATCACGTTTTCCGTGCCGTTTACCAATATAGATATGTCCAAGATGCTCAAAGGGATCGGGCAGCGGCTTGGGGTTCCCAAGGAATGCGTGTGTGTGCAGGATTATAAGGAGAGCTTCTGCCAGTATATGTTCTATCAGCCCAAGGAGCTGTGGCAGTATGAATCGGCTCTTTTTTACTGTGATGCCCAGGAGATACGCGCGTATATGCTGAGGAGGCTGAATGCTATCGGCGTGAAGGAACGGGAGCTGTTCGTGACGGTCGATGAAGTGGCGAGCGCGCGTATGAATGAGCTGGCTGCGATCTATTCGCTTCTGAATAAGGACGCGGATAAGGTGAAGAGCAAAGTGAAGGCTGCGGATCACAGGTTTAAGACCTTTATCCAGAGCGTATTCGAGAAGAAGGTGGTATCTTCCGTATATCTGACGGGAGAAGGATTCGAGAAGAACTGGTATCCTGATTCGCTGAAGGTGCTGTGCAATGGGAGAAGGGCGTTTATCGGCAATAATCTCTACAGCAGAGGCGCCTGTTATACGTCCATGAGACGGAGTCTGGATTATCATGACAGTCCGATCTATCTGGACGAGACGAAGATGACGGAGCAGATCTGCCTGCGCATGCGCGTGAACGGGCAGGAGGGCTGGTATCCGATCGTGTCGTGGGGAACCCACTGGTACGAGGCGGACGGACAGTGGGAGGTGATTCTTGAAGATACTTCGGATATCGAGATCCATGTGGAGACGCTTGCGGGCGAGGAGCTTCAGGTGGAGACGGTATCACTGGAGGGACTGCCTGACAGGAGGGATTATTCTCTTCGGATACAGATCGAGGTGCTGTTTATGGATGAACGGACCTGCAGATTGTCGTTCAAGGATGTGGGCTTTGGGGAGTTCTTCCCGTCCACGGGATTTCAGGTGGAGAAGACCATACATTTAGGAGGAATCAATGGGCAGTTTAATTCTATGTCATAACAAGCGGGCAAGACAGCCCTATGAGATAGCCAGGATCCATATGAGAATCTATACGATAGAAGAATTGTGCTATTATATCTGCAATAATCTGTATCTGATCGATTACACTATGGTGAACAGACAGTTGTGCAATTGGATAGACAGAGAATTGGAACTGCCGAAGCTTGCGGAACGGCTCAGGGATGAGCTGAGACAGAATTGCACGATGGAGCAGTTTGTTCTGACGATACTTCGGGAGTCTACCATATACGCTACCGGGGACATCAATAAGATTCAGGGGATCTTAGAGCACCTCCAGAACCTAAAGGATGTAGAGCGGATGAAGTATAAGGCGGACAGCCTGCAGAAAAGCGGCGAGTATGAGACGGCGATCCTGGTATACCAGTCTATCATCAACCGGGAATGGGATAACTCTATAAGCAAGATATTCTATGGGAGGGTATACGCGAGCCTTGGGGCTGCTTACGGGAGCCGTTTTCTGTATGAGGAAGCGGCCAAGGTGTATCTGGAAGCGTACCGTATCTGCGGGGATATGGAGCTTCTGAGGACGTATCTGTACTGTTGTTACAAGGCGCTGCCGCAGGATCAGTATGTGAAGATGCTGTCGGGGAATTCGGTCTTCTTAAGTATGGATTCGGCCATGAAGGAAGAACTCCGGGAGATTCAGCGGGGGATCGATATGGATATACCGGACGAGCAGTTTGAACAATGGAAAAGGGAATACCGCAGGATCGACAAGAGTTAGGCTTCATGCTTTTTCGCTGCGGCGCCGAAGATGAAGATCAAGTATAAATTATTAAAAATGCAAATAGAAAAGGAGAATACAAGATATGAGTCACGACAGATACCAAAGTCCCCTTTCAGAGCGTTATGCCAGCAAGGAGATGCAGTATATTTTTTCACCGGATAAGAAGTTTAAGACCTGGAGAAGGCTGTGGATCGCACTTGCGGAGACGGAGCGGGAGCTGGGGCTTCCGATCACGGAAGAGCAGATCGAAGAACTGAAGGCCCATGCGGAGGATATTAATTATGAAGTGGCGAAGGAGAGAGAAAAGGCCGTCCGCCATGATGTTATGTCACATGTGTATGCATACGGGCAGCAGTGCCCGAAGGCGAAGGGGATCATCCATCTTGGAGCGACCTCCTGCTATGTGGGGGACAATACGGATATGATCGTGATGTCCGAGGCCCTTGAGATCGTTAGAAGGAAGCTTCTGAATGTGATCGCCGAGCTTGCCAAATTCGCCGATGGGTATAAGGGGCTGCCGACTCTTGCATTTACCCATTTTCAGCCGGCGCAGCCCACGACCGTCGGGAAGCGGGCAACTCTGTGGATGCAGGAATTTGCTATGGATCTTGAAGATCTGGAGTATGTCAGGAGCACCTTGAAGCTTCTGGGTTCTAAGGGGACTACCGGCACCCAGGCAAGCTTCCTTGAATTATTCGAAGGAGATCAGGAGAAGATCGACCGGATCGATCCGATGATCGCCGAGAAGATGGGATTCGATACCTGTTATCCGGTATCCGGGCAGACTTACTCGCGGAAGGTGGATACCAGGGTGCTGAACGTTCTTGCCGGGATCGCGGCGAGCGCGCACAAGTTCTCTAATGATATCCGTCTGCTTCAGCATTTGAAGGAGGTGGAGGAGCCTTTTGAGAAGTCTCAGATCGGTTCTTCGGCCATGGCTTATAAGAGGAATCCGATGCGGAGCGAGAGGATCGCGTCGCTGTCGCGGTATGTGATGATCGATGCCTTAAATCCGGCGGTTACGTCTGCAACCCAGTGGTTCGAGCGTACTCTGGATGATTCGGCCAATAAGCGGCTCAGCGTGCCGGAGGGATTCCTTGCGATTGACGGGATTCTGGATCTGTGCCTGAATGTGGTAGACGGCCTTGTAGTCTACCCGAAGGTGATCGAGAAGCGCCTGATGTCCGAATTGCCGTTCATGGCGACGGAAAATATCATGATGGATGCTGTGAAGGCGGGCGGAGACCGCCAGGAACTCCATGAGAGAATCCGGGAGTTATCCATGGAAGCGGGCAGGAACGTTAAAGAAAAGGGTCTGGATAACAATCTGCTTGAACTGATCGCAGAAGATCCGGCTTTTAATCTGACGTTTGACGAGCTTAAGAAGACAATGGATCCGGCCAAATATGTAGGGCGGGCTCCGCTTCAGGTGGAGGCATATCTTAAGAATGTGATCCGTCCGCTGCTTGAGAAGAATCAGGATGTACTTGGGATGAAAGCACAGATCCATGTATAGCAGATATTAAATTGTTATAAATTTGGCAATTTGCCCAAATGAAAAAATGATAAGAAAAAGTTATTGTAAAACCAGGCGGGAAATAAGGGATTCCCGCCTGGTTTTTTATCAAATATGGACAAAGCTATACAAAATGTGTACAAAATAGACAAAAAATGTGAAAAGAACCACAGCATATTGAATAAAACATTTTTTAATGTTATGATAGAGAGGATGAATAAATTATATTCAATCTATCTATGCAAAAGGGGGAATTAGTAAAATGGAAGCAATGTTGAATAATGTTTTCTCAACATTAGGAAGCTATCTGTCAAACTATATTCTTATCGTTGCACTTCTTGGCGGCGGTATCTGGTTTACAGTGAAGCTCGGATTTATTCAGGTAAAAGGTTTTGGCGAAGGAATGAGAAGAACCTTTGGCGGAATGTTCAAGAAAGGCGGCGATAAGGCGGGAGCGGACGGAATGTCTTCTTTCCAGGCTCTTGCAACAGCGATTGCGGCTCAGGTAGGTACCGGTAACATAGCCGGTGCGGCGACGGCTCTTGCGATCGGCGGACCTGGAGCGATCTTCTGGATGTGGATCGCAGCGTTCCTTGGAATGGCAACGATCTATGCTGAGGCGATTATGGCGCAGAAGTACAAACAGGTCGGTGATGACGGAGAAGTAACAGGAGGTCCAGTATATTATATCCGCGCAGCATTCTCCGGCACGTTTGGTAAGGTATTGGCAGGTATTTTTGCTATTCTTATCACTTTGGCACTTGGCTTTATGGGTAATGCCGTACAGTCTAACTCAATTGCGGCAGCTTTCAATACAGCATTTGGATTACCGCAGTGGATCATGGGCGTTGTTCTCGCAGTGCTTGCACTGTTCGTATTCTTAGGCGGTACCGGACGTATTGCGAAGATTACAGAACTGATCGTTCCGGTTATGGCGGCTTTCTACATAGTTGGTTCTTTGATCGTAATTATTGCGAATATTAAGGAGATCCCTTATGCGTTCCATGCGATCGTTGTGGGAGCGTTCGCACCTTCTTCTATCGTCGGCGGTGCTGCCGGCGCAACGATCAAGCTTGCTCTTACAAAGGGTGTTGCACGTGGATTGTTCTCCAACGAAGCTGGTATGGGTTCTACACCTCACGCTCATGCGGTTGCTAAGGTTAATCATCCGGTAGAGCAGGGATTCGTAGCGATGATCGGTGTATTTATTGATACATTCGTTATCCTGAATCTTACGGCGCTCGTAATTATTACAACACATTCTATTCCTACAGGAAAGACAGGTGCAGAGCTTAGCCAGTATGCATTCTCTACTCTGTATGGCAAGGGAGGAGACATCTTTATCGCGATCTGTATGTTCTTCTTCGCATTCTCAACGATCCTTGGATGGTATTTCTTCGGTCAGGCCAATATTAAGTATCTGTTCGGATCAAAGGCTGTGAAGGTTTACTCTGTGATCGTTGCGGTATGTGTATTCCTTGGTTCGCTTGCAGAAGTAGAACTGGTATGGACAATGCAGGATACATTTAACTCTTTGATGGTTATCCCGAATATTCTGGCGCTGTTTGCACTGAGCGGTGTGATCAAGCAGGTACACGACGATTTCTTCAAGAATCGTAAGAAATAATACTTAACAAGATAAAAACTGAATAAAGATCTGAAAACGCCGTGCAATGAGAGAAGTTGTTGCACGGTGTTTTTTACCACAGGGAAGACTTAGTGTAACAGGTCAGCTTGTCTGAAATGTTACGATTTGGCGGGTATTAGATTACGGGAGGGAAATTATGTATTACGAAGAAAAAGATTTTCTGGAAACCGCGGACCAGGAAACCTTGAATCAGATTGCACGTGCGACCGCAGGAACGGCTGATATCAGACTGGAGGGAGTGTTCAGAAACATTCTATAGGACTTATGCACGCCCGATCGAGATCAAAGATAACGTGTGGATCGGGGGCGGCTGCATTCTGCTTCCGGGGGTGACCGTCGGGGAGAACAGCGTGATCGGGGCAGGGAGCGTGGTCAATCGTTCTATTCCGGATAACTGTGTCGCAGTCGGGAATCCATGCAGAGTGATACGGCATTTGGAGCAGGATAGTTGTACATTGTAAAAAGTAGAATTGTACTTTTTGTCCGGGAAGTTTTTATCTATTGCATAAGTTTTAAATTGATAGTATAATAACACGATAACGAACTAAAGTGTTTAGCATATCAGGATAGGATGAAGTAATGGACAAGGATATTATGATGCGGATAGAGGAAACGTACCCTTCTATGACAAAGAAACAGAGACAGATCGCCGATTATATGAAAGAAAATATCGATACAATGGCATTTATCACATTAAAGGAGTTGAATAAGGAACTGGGGATCACAGAGATAACCATCTTAAATACCTGTAAGGTCTTGGGTTTTAAGAGTTTCAATGAGATGAAATATGAAGTGCGGAAATACATCAATGTTAATCGGCGGATGGATCTGTATAAGCAGAACGATTATTTTAATACTGCTCTTCCGGAGTATGAATTAAATGATAAAGAACGTTTACTGGCAGAGATCTGTGTGGAAGAGAGAGGGCTTTTGGATGAGTATGTGAAGAACTTTGACAGCCATCAGGTTATGGAGACAGCAAAGCTTTTTTTTGAGTACCATAAGATAATTTTATGCGGGAGGGGATTGTCACATATCCTCTGTCAGTGGCTTGCTTCTGACTTGGCAGGATCGCAGATCCCGACAATGATCGTCAATGCGGAGCTGAATGAAAGTGTCTATTCCGTTCTTCCTACTTTGGATGCAGATACACTGTTTGTTGCAGTTTCATTTCCCGATTATTACTTTATGACAGACCAGATAACCAAATATGCAAAGATGAAGGGAGCGAAAATAGTCGGGATTACGGATAGTCCAAGTGCAGGAGTGGCAAAATATGCGGATAAACTTCTGACGGTCCGCAGCACGACAAGAATGTTTCTGAATACGGCATCTGCGCCCATGGCTCTGATCAATATGCTGATGTCGGCAGTCAAGATTGAGGGAGGGCTGGAAGCAGAAGTGATAGGAAAGGAATTTGGCAGTCTTTTTTGATAGCTGTCCTTGGATGCAGGGGATACGGATTGAGATATTTGTTCGAATGAATGATAGATGTGCTTTTGGTAAAATATAATAAACACTATATTATAAAATATGCAATTTGTACAAAATTGCATATTTTTTTGAATATCTATATTCAAAAATTATAGTATTTGCTATAATAGACAAAAGATATATTAGATATAGATAATGTATATATCTAAATAATACCAAAAGCATAAAGGAGGTCAATTTATGAAAAGGAAATTGATTGCATCACTGCTTATGGCGACAATGACATTATCGCTTGCGGCATGTGGAAAAGGCGATGGAGGATCATCCGGAGGGTCCGGAGCCGGAGGCGGAGAGGAGCAGTATTATAATACTTATCTTCAGACTGAGCCTTCCACACTCGATTCCATCAAAGGAAATGACAATTACAGCCGGGGTATCCTGATCAACACCATGGAGCCACTGACACGTCTGGTTGAGAAGGACGGAGAGCAGGTAAGGGAAGCGGCAGGCGCCGAGAGCTGGGAATCTAATGAAGACGGCACCGTATGGACATTCAAGATCCGTGATAATAAGTGGTCTGACGGTCAGGAAGTAACAGCGGCAGACTATGCTTATGGCATTACGCAGACATTGAACCCGGACGCAGGTTCCCCGAACTCATTCTTTACAGCCGGCTTCATCAAGAACGGAAGCAAGGTAGTGAACGGAGAAGCTTCTGTGGAGGAACTTGGTGTGAAAGCAGTCGATGACAAGACGTTGGAGATCACACTGGAAGCTCCAACCCCGTATTTTATGTCGCTGACCGATACGAGGGCATGTTATCCGGTACGTCAGGATTTCGCGGAGCAGTACGGAGAGACTTATGGATCAGAGGCTGAGAATTTCGTTGGAAACGGGCCTTTTAAGATTGAGAGCTGGACGCATAATTCTGAGATTAAGCTGGTGAAGAATGAGAATTACTGGGACGCTGAAAATGTGAAGCTTGATAAGATTAATTATGCGATCATCAATGATGAGACGGCTGTGTTCAACTCCTTTGACAGCGGTCAGTTGGATTGGTGTTCTACGGGTACGGAGGAATGGGTGAACCGTTTTGACAAAAAAGAAGGCGTGGACAGAATCGATGCAGTGATTCCTTCCATGCGTTATGATTTCTTCAATGTGAATGACGAACTGTTCAGCAACCTGAATGTGCGCAAAGCATTCGTACTTGCCGTTGACAGAGAGGATATGGCGAAGACGATCTATCAGGATATGCATATCCCGGCGTACTGGTGGGTTCCGCAGGCAGTTTCCACAGGAGAGCTTGGCGATTACCGGGAGCAGGTAGAGGCTCCGCTTGAGAAGACAGCGAAGGAAGAGGACGCGAAAGAGCTGCTTCTTAAAGGAATGGACGAGTTGGGACTGGGAAGCGATCCTTCCAAGATCACGGTAAAATATTCTCTGAGCGCGACAACCCAGTGGGCGCGTAATTATGGAGAATATGTTCAGCAGAAGTACAAAGACATTCTGGGCGTTAATATTGAACTGGATTTCAACGAGTGGTCCACTTTCCAGCAGAAGACTAACAGCGGTGAGTACCAGATGGCTAACATGACCTGGAGTACAGATTATGATGACCCGATGTCCATGATCTCCCTGTTTACCACAGAGAATTCCAGCAATATCCCGACAGGCTGGTCGAACGAGGAGTTCGATGCATTGATCGATCAGGCAGGAAAAGAGATGGATGAGGCGAAGAGAGTAGACCTTTATTCCCAGGCAGAGCAGATCCTGTTCAACGAGGGATGCAATATCTGTCCGCTTGTCAATGAGATGCAGCATGTATTCCGTTACAGCTATGTAAAGAATGTGGACGAGAAGTTCACATCTACTTCTGGATTGAAGTATGTATATATTGAAGGAAGATAGGTAGCATGAAGATACCGTCGCCTGCTTCCAGGCGATGGTGTTTTTTTGTATTTTGCCGGGCAAAGCCCGTCCGAAAGGGCACAGAAGAAATCAGAACGAAAAAGGGAGAGAAGAGATGGCAAAATTTATCATAAAGCGTATCGGATATATGCTGATCACGCTGTTTATCGTCATAACGGCAACATTCTTTCTGATGCACAGTATCCCCGGAGATCCTCTCGCGCATATGGCGAGGAATCTCCCGGAACAGACGAGAGAGAATTATTATGAAAAATATGGATTGGATAAATCTACTCCGGAGCAGTATGTGATCTTCATGAAGAATCTGCTCACCAAAGGAGAGATGGGAGAGTCCTTAAGATATCCGGGACGTGAAGTTACAGACACGCTGATGACCAATTCCGCGGTATCTGCAAAACCCGGCGGGATGGCGCTGGTTGCAGGTCTTATCATTGGTATCCTTCTGGGGATCGTCGCTGCCCTTAATAAGAATAAGTGGCCGGACTATATCGTCATGTTCATCGCGATCCTGGGGATCACGGTGCCTGTCTTTGTCCTGGCATCCGTCCTTCAGTACATCTTCAGCGTGAAGCTGATGGTGCTTCCGACAACGGGATGGGGAAGCTGGAAGAATATCGTGCTTCCGATCATTGTACTGAGTTTTGGAACTATAGCGACATATGCACGATATGTGAAATCCAACATGCTGGATGTCATGGGACAGGATTACATCCTCACGGCAGAGGCAAAGGGCGTCAGCAGATTTAACGTGGTCAAAAAGCATGTCCTTAAGAATGCATTCCTTCCATGTATGACACTTCTGGTGGGACAGGTGTCCGGTATCTTCACCGGTTCTTTCGTAGTGGAGAAGATCTTCGGTATCCCGGGACTTGGTTTCTACTATATCAATTCAATCAATGACAGAGACTATACGATGATCATCGGTACAACGATCTTTGCGGCCGCGCTGTTCGTATTCGTACAGCTTGCAGTGGATATCGCGTATAGTCTTATGGACCCGAGAATTCGTGTGAAGTAGGAGGAAGAGCAGATGTTGGTAAACCATGATGTGACAGATATGATGGAAAATATACCTGATGAGAAATTCAAGATCATCGGAATTGATAAAGATGCGGAAGCACCGTCAAGACCGCGGATCGGTTACTGGAGAGACGCGTGGAGGAGGCTTCGGGAGAATAAAGTAGCGTTTGTGGCGCTGATCATTCTTCTGATACTGATCTTTTTCATTATCTTCGGCCCTGCGATCAGCGGTTATGAATTTGAACAGATAGATTCGGATGCGATCAATCAGGGACCAAGCGCGGAGCACTGGTTTGGAACAGATGATCTGGGCAGAGATCTTTTTGCCAGAGTATGGCAGGCGGGACGTGTCTCTATCATCATTGGTATCTTAGGCGCCGTGATCGCCAGTGTTGTGGGGAGTATTTACGGCGGAATCGCCGCATATTTCGGAGGAGCGGTGGACGATATCATGATGCGTATCGTAGAGGTACTCTTAAGTATTCCGTACCTGATCATCGTTATCCTGATCTCGGTCGTAACAGACAGCAAGAGCCTTGGAACCATGCTGGTCGCCCTGACGCTTACCGGGTGGTGCGGAATAGCAAGGCTTGTACGCGGCCAGATGCTGCAGCTTAAGTCGCAGGAATATGTACTGGCGGCCAATGCGCTGGGTGTTGCTCCTATTAAGATCATATTAAAGCATATGATACCGAATACGATCGGAATGATCATCGTTGCCATTACCTTTGATATTCCGGGATATATTTTCTCAGAAGCATTCTTAAGTTATGTAGGACTTGGAATCCAGCCGCCGTCAACAAGCTGGGGCGCACTCGCTTCGGCGGCACAGCAGAACTTCATGTTCTACCCTTACCAGCTTTTGTTCCCGGCGCTGATGATCGCCCTTACTATGCTGTCATTCACGCTGCTGGGCGATGGCCTTCGGGATGCACTGGATCCGAAATTGCGAAAATAGGAGAGACGGATATGGAAAAAGATAAAATATTAGAAGTTGACAATTTGAATGTTTCCTTTAATACATATGCCGGAGAGGTAAAGGCTGTGCGCGGCGTAAGCTTTGAACTTAGTAAAGGAGAGACGCTTGCGTTCGTAGGAGAGTCCGGATGCGGGAAGACAGTAACTGCCAAGTCGATCCTCCGTCTCTTGAAACCGCCTTTTGCAGTGATCAAGCCGGAGTCGAAGATCATCTGTAACGGAAAAGACGTACTGAAGATGAGTGAGAAGGAGCTGTGTGAGTTCCGCGGGGATGAAGTGGGCATGATCTTCCAGGATCCAATGACTTCCCTGAATCCGACGATGACGGTGGGCAACCAGATCATGGAGAGTCTGATGATCCATAAGAAGCTTGATAAGAAGGCGGCAAAGGAAGAAGCCGTCAATATGCTTAAGCTGGTCAATATCCCAAGCCCGGAGAAACGTATTGATAATTATCCACATGAGATGTCCGGCGGTATGCGCCAGAGAGTCATGATCGCCATTGCCCTGGCATGTAATCCGAATGTGTTGATCGCAGATGAACCTACGACGGCGCTGGATGTAACGATCCAGGCGCAGATCATGGATCTGATGATGGAGTTAAAGACCAAGATGAACACAGCGATCATCCTGGTTACCCATGACTTGGGCGTTGTGGCTAATTTTGCGGACCGTATCCAGGTGATGTATGCCGGAGAGGTAGTAGAGCGGGGAACGACGAAAGAGATCTTTAACGAGAGCAAGCATCCGTATACCTGGGCGCTGCTTCGGTCCGTACCAAGGCTTGGCAGTGAATCGAAAGAGGAACTCTACGCCCTTGGCGGGACTCCGCCGGATCTGCTGCTTCCGCTGAATCACTGCCCGTTCGCAGACAGATGTGAGTACTGCATGCCTATCTGTAAAGAATGTAAGCCTAAGGAGACAGTTCTTAGCGATACACATATGGTATCCTGCTGGCTGATGCACGAGAAGGCTCCGAAGGTAGAGTCATTTTATGATAGGAGGGATAAATAATGGGTGAATATATCGTAGAGGCGAAGAACCTGTGCAAATATTTTAAGGCAGGCAAGAACCAGACGCTGAAAGCGGTAGACGGTGTGAATATCCAGCTTAAGAAGGGTGAGACTCTTGGGCTGGTAGGCGAGTCCGGGTGCGGTAAGACGACCTGCGGACGTACTCTGGTGAAGCTTTATGAGGCCACAAGCGGCACGGTGCTGTTCGAGGGAAAGGATGTATCGCGGCTTAAGGGAAAGGAACTGCTCGGATTCCGCAAGGATGCCCAGATCATATTCCAGGATCCGTATGCATCTCTGGATCCCCGTATGACTATCGGAGAGATCATTACCGAGGGAATGAATGTGCATTTCCATATGTCGGAGAAGGAGAAAGAGGCGAAGGTGAACGATCTGCTTCACAAGGTAGGACTGAATGCGGAGTATGCCAATCGGTTTGCCCATGAGCTCTCCGGCGGACAGCGGCAGCGTGTGGGAATTGCGAGGGCGCTTGCCGTGGAACCGAAATTCATTGTCTGTGACGAGCCGATCTCTGCTCTTGACGTATCGATCCAGGCACAGATCGTAAACCTGCTGATCAAGCTGCAGCGGGAGATGGGGCTTACCTACCTGTTTATCTCCCATGACCTGTCTATGGTAAAGCATATCTCTGACAGGGTAGGTGTTATGTATCTGGGGGCTATGGTAGAACTTGCCGGTAATCATGCGTTGTATGATCATCCGGTCCATCCGTATACACAGGCGTTGATCTCGGCGATTCCAGAGGCAGATCCGGATGAAGAAGAAGGAAAGCCGAGAGTGCATCTGGAAGGCGAGGTGCCAAGTCCGATCAATCCTCCTGCCGGATGCCGGTTCAAGGGGAGATGTAAGTATGCGAAAGAGATCTGCGGACAGGAGATGCCTGAGTTAAAAGAGGTAGAACCGAATCATTATGTCGCCTGCCACATGTGCGGGAAGAAAGACTGGTAAAAACACTGGCAAAGGTATACAAGTACAATATTGTGTGCTGCAGTAATAGGGTATTGTTACTGTAGAGAAGAATTCGGAATAAAAAGAAGGAGTACAAGAAGAATGCTGACACAGGCATATATAGAGAAGATACTGGATTATGCGGTTTCCTGCAAAATGGATTATGCCGAGGTGTTCTTTGAGGATGTGGAGCGGACGAGGGTTGATCTCGTGGATTCGCAAGTTTCCAAATGTTCCTGTACAAGGGAGAGCGGGATCGGAGTCCGTGTGTTCCGGGGATTAGAATGTGAATATCTGTATAGTGCAGATACAAGAGAAGAGAAAGTGCTCAGGCTTTTGAAGGAGTACCTTGGCACAGGAGGCGTTTTCGGTAAGAGAACGCCTCTTTCCGCAATGACGCCTCATGAGGTCACGATGTACCGGATGGCTCCGGGCCGTATGGCGCTGCAAAAGAAGATCGGGTTATTAAAGGGAATCGTCAAAACCGGGAAAAGCGAAGACAGCTGTATCGTACAGGGACGGGCAGGTTATCTGGATACAGATCAGCGGGTACAGATCGCCAATACAGAGGGAGTATATGCACAAGAACGCAGGTTACGGACAAGAGTGCGTCTGCTTATGACGGCAAAGGACGACGGACAAGGAGATCGTCAGACATGTTTTACAGGACCTGGAGCCATGTGCGGACCAGAGTTTCTTGAAGACGGCAGACTGGAAGAACATGCAAGGAAGATTGCCCGGAATGCGAAGAATATGCTTGGGGCCAGGCCCTGTCCGGTGGGCCGGATGCCGGTGATCATTGCCAATGGGTTCGGGGGATTATTCTTCCATGAGGCATGCGGACATTCACTGGAGGGAACTTCGGTTGCCAACGGGTGCTCTGAATTCGCAGGCAAGATCGGGACCAGGATCGCTTCAGAGAAAGTAACGCTGGTGGATGATGGTTCTATTGCCGGGGAATGGGGGTCTCTTGGAATAGACGATGAAGGGATACTGACACAGAAGAATGTGCTGATCGAAGACGGTATCTTGAAGGGATACCTCTTAGACAGGATGGATGCAAGAAGGATGGGGCTTAAACCAACTGGTTCGGCAAGACGGGAGAATTACCGGTTTGCTCCGGTTTCCCGTATGACGAATACATACATTGCTCCGGGAACGGATAAGCTTTCCGATATGTTAGGTTCAATAGATAAGGGGTTGTTTGTGAAAGATATCAATGCCGGATCGGTGGATCCCCTGACGGGAGAATTTAATTTTAATACAGGAGAGACTTATCTGATCGAGAAGGGAAAGATCACCGTACCCCTTAAGAGTGCGACTCTGATCGGTACCGGAAGAGAGATTCTGCCCCAAATAGATATGGTGTCGGACGATTTCGCGCTGGGGCAGGGATATTGTTATGCAGGAAGCGGACAGATCCCGATCGGAGCCGGCCAGCCAGCAGTGCGGATCACGGAGATGACAGTGGGAGGAAAAGAATTATGACGGGTGCATGGGAAGATCCGAATGTCAGAAATTTTATCAGGCGGCTTAAGGACGAAGGATTCGAGCATATAAGGCTGTCTGTTAATTCCAGAAAAACACAGTTTCTTTCGGTACAGTGCCAGAAGGTGAAGACATACGAATATGGAAGCAGCAGGATGTACGCTGCGGAAGCGGTATGGGACGGAGAATACTGCTGCGCGTCTGCGAATTCCCTGGAAGAAGATGATGAGATGATCCGCAGGCTTAAGGAGACGGCAGGAATCTTCGGAAGCCGGGAGTTCCCGGATAAGATAAGGGAGAGCAGAGATTACAGGGGGCAGCGGTGGCGCACGATTGAAAAAGAAGAGATTGCTGAGTGCTTAAGGTATGCGGAACGAGAGGCGCTTTCCTGTGAGAAGACAGATTTTGTGGAGCGATGTGAATATCAGCAGTATGAAGAAACCATAACCTTGCTGGATGAGGATCTGAATTATCTGGCGGACGACGACGGGGATTGTACATTTACGATCCGGGTGTCGGCAAGAGACGGCGACTCTGTGTCGGCTGCGACGAAGCTTGCGGTAGTGGATATAAAGGAACGGGAAGAATTCTTAAGGACCGTACAGGATCTGGCGAGACGGGCGGCTAAGCATGCCAGATTCGGTCTTCATGGGGAGAAGCTTCTATCGGGAAGTTATCCTATCGTGCTGGAAAACTGTGTGATGGCAGAGCTTATCGGACACTTTCTGCCTATATTCTATGCAGAGAATATCAGGCAGAACAGCAGTGCGCTGACAGGTAAAGAGAAGAAACAGGCAGGATGCAGGCTTCTCAGAATAGAAGAAGATCCGTTCAGCGTGAAAGGGACGCGCAGACGGAGGATCGATGATGAGGGGACGCCGGTTTCCGGGAAAATCCTGATCCGGGAAGGTATATTCGAAGCTTCATTATACAATAAAAAGAGCGCGGCCGAGGCGGGGTGTAAAAGTACCGGGAATGGATTTAAGCCGGATGCCGCGGCAGATATCGGAACAGGAGTTACGAATGTCATCCTCTCCTCGGAGAAAGATGTTTTTGCGGGAAAAGAGATGATCAGGGCTTCGGAAGGCGGAGTCTATATTACAAAGGTTGAGGGGATGTTCGCGGGAGCAGACACGGAGAGCGGAGATTTCTCTCTGCTGGCCAGCGGAAACCGGATCGAGAACGGACAGGTGTGCACAGCGGTCCGTCAATTTACGATATCGGGAAATATCTGTGAATTGTGGAAGGATATTGAAATGATCGGTGATGATCCGGTGTACCGGATGACAGGCGCGGCGTGTGTCGTGAGCCCGACAGTCAGGGTGAAAAGCCTTATGGTGTCTGGGGAATGAGACTGTTTTGGGATTGCAAAACAACGGCGAATAGTTGTACATTGTAAAAAGTAGACAATATTTGTAAGATGATATTGTAGATTATGTATAAATTTGGATATTTTAGATTAAAAGGTTGCAAATGTTTTAACAATCGGTTATTATAGTTATAGGCAATGAGAGATATATGAATTGTCTATAAGTAAAGAGAATATTAGAGTGGGTTGATATTTTCCAAGAGAGAGTCATATATGACCGCCGAAGAGGCAAACCTGACGTGCAGATCTCAGGCGAAACTTTCAGGCAAAAGGACTGGAAAAGGTACCACATTCTGAATCTTGTGCTGTATGATAATTTCTTACATGGTTTGATATGTTATCAGGGCAAAAGACAGAAAGGACGATTGCACACATGATTGTGTTCAAATCGTCCTTTTTTAATATGGCTTTAGCCAGTTGAGCACATCGGAGTTTTTCGTGTTCCGAAAAATGGAGATGTGCGAAACAAAAATCCACCTGCTATGCGGGTGGTGCAACAAGTGCTTATAGCACAATCACCTTTCCAGTATAATAGAGGTGTTCAGGCCACTATTAAAGAAAGGAAAGGTGATTAAGAATGGCTAACAAAAGCAACTCATTAGCACATACAAAGTGGATGTGTAAATACCACATCGTCTTCACCCCCAAGTATAGACGAAAAATAATTTATAATCAATACAAAGAAAGCATAAGGGATATTCTAAAACAGTTATGTTCATACAAGGGAGTGGAAATTCTGGAGGGACATCTGATGCCGGACCATATCCATATGCTGGTGAGTATACCGCCAAAATACAGCATATCTTCATTTATGGGATATCTGAAAGGTAAAAGTGCACTCATGATATTTGATAAGCATGCAAATCTCAAATATAAGTTTGGGAACAGACATTTCTGGTCAGAAGGATATTATGTAAGCACAGTGGGATTAAATGAAGCGACAATCAGAAAATATATCCAAGAACAGGAGCAGCATGATATCATGCAGGATAAATTAAGCGTAAAGGAGTATGAGGACCCTTTTAAGGGTTAAGTCGGAGTAATACCAATGCCCCTTCAGGGGCGGCAACGAGTCAACAGCAATGTGGCTTGAACGGAGCTATGGGAAGACTGCGGAGCAGGATTCCCATAGCATAAAGAGAAAGCCAGCGTCTTGAGGCGCGGCCAAGTAGGGCGGGCTTATAGCCCGCGTCCCTAGCCACCCGTTTTACGGGTGGGGGCGACTACAATACCAAGGATATAGCCGGAAGGGAGAGGCGGAGGCAGATGGGCAGTAAAAATTACAGGATCATAACCAACAATCCCCTGGTTTTGGACAGACTGAAGGAGACACATGATGTGGTCTACCGAGAGATTTCCTATGAAGAGATTCTAAGGGAAGTGAGGGACAGAATTCACGAAGGGCACATATTGTTATCGCATCCGTTATCCGGAAGCGTGAAGCCCAATGAGACACCATATAAATCCATTATGATATCAGAGAGGAAGGGGGAGATCGACGAAGGGTCGCTGAGATTGATTGAGAACGCCATACAAGCGTGCCGTAAATTCATATTCAAGTCTGACTTGTATGAGGAATCGGTATATGACGATTTTCAGTTGATCGACTGGACTTTGCTGGAGAGTGGAATGGCATCGGCAGATGTCTGGTAGTCTTTACTGTAGGTTGTAGAAGCGTATAAGCTTTGAACAATAATATCAATATTCTAAGGAGGGAACCAAAAGTGAGATTAGAAATGGGACACATTTACATTAAGGATATTCAGTTTGCGGCTGAGTCTAAGATTGAAGACGGTATCCTTTATGTATCCGAAGAGGCCGTTAAAGCGGTTGCTCTCGAGGACGAGAAGATTAAGAGCGTATCTTTTGATATCGCAAAGCCAGGTGAGTCTGTAAGAATCACACCGGTTAAGGACGTCATCGAGCCAAGAGTTAAGGTGGAAGGAAGAGGTGGAATCTTCCCGGGCGTGATCGCTAAGGTTGATACCGTAGGCGAAGGCAAGACATATGCGCTTAAGGGTATGGCTGTTGTTACGGCTGGTAAGATCGTAGGTTTCCAGGAAGGTATCATCGATATGACTGGTCCGGGGGCAGATTACACACCATTTTCAAAGACACTGAATCTGGTTATGGTATGTGAGCCGGTAGATGGCATTAAGCAGCATGATTATGAGAAGGCTGTACGTTTTGCAGGCTTCAGAGTTGCTGTATATCTT
The DNA here is from genome assembly GCA_910575835.1 of Lachnospiraceae bacterium. Classification (GTDB taxonomy): domain Bacteria; phylum Bacillota; class Clostridia; order Lachnospirales; family Lachnospiraceae; genus Sporofaciens. The sequence goes on from CAJTGB010000008.1 coordinate 133,998, forward strand.
GGGGAACTGGCGCGCGAGCTTACTCCGGATGAGACAAAGGTATATGAGACATGCACGATCAAAGAAGGTATGGAGAAGTATCCGGATCTTCCGAGAGTTGCATATGTACAGATGCTTCAGAGCCAGGGCTTGCTGCATGATACATATGTATATGGTGTGGATGCTAAGAAGATCGTTCCGACTATCATGAGCCCGACAGAGATCATGGACGGAGCTATCGTGTCCGGTAACTGTGTATCCGCATGTGATAAGAACCCAACTTATGTTCATTTGAACAATCCTGTTGTTCACGATATGTTTGAACAGCACGGCAAGGCATTTAACTTCGTTTGCCACATCATTACGAACGAGAACGTATATCTGGCTGACAAGCAGCGTTCTTCTGACTGGACAGCGAAGTTATGTAAGATGTTAGACCTTGACGGCGTTATCGTATCTCAGGAAGGCTTCGGTAACCCGGATACTGACCTGATCATGAACTGTAAGAAGATCGAGGCAGAAGGCGTTAAGACTGTTATCATTACAGACGAGTACGCCGGACGCGACGGAAAGTCTCAGTCATTGGCTGACTCCGATCCGGCAGCAGATGCAGTTGTAACAGGCGGTAATGCAAACCAGGTAATTATCCTGCCGAAACTTGACAAGGTAATTGGAACTTTGGATTATGTAACAAAGATTGCAGGTGCAAGTGAAGAGACGCTCCGCGAGGACGGATCTCTTGAAGTTGAGCTTCAGGTACTTACAGGTGCAACCAATGAGACTGGTTTCAATAAGCTGAGTGCTAGATAAGAAGGGAGGATAAAAACATGGCTAAATTAAAAGTAGTTCATTACATCAATCAGTTCTTTGCACAGATTGGTGGAGAAGAGAAAGCAGATTATCCGGCAGAACTTCGTGTTGGAGAGATTGTCGGACCAGGTCAGGCATTGACACAGCAGTTCGGCGACGACGCTGAGATCATTGCTACAATTATTTGTGGAGATTCTTATTTCAATGAGAATCTTGATAAGGCAAAGGCAGATATCCTTGCCATGGTAAAAGAGCAGGCTCCAGATGTATTCGTAGCCGGTCCTGCATTCAACGCCGGACGTTACGGTGTTGCCTGCGGTACGATCGCGGCAGCAGTTCAGGAAGAGCTTGGTATCCCGGCTGTTACGGGTATGTATGTAGAGAACCCTGGCGCTGATATGTTCAAGACCCAGGTGTATATCGTATCTACGAAGAACAGCGCTGCAGGTATGAGAGACGCAGTTAAGAAGCTGGCTCCGTTAGCAGTTAAGATCGGAAGAGGCGAGGCGATCGGCGCTTCCTCAGAGGAAGGATATATGCCGAACGGTGTTCGTGTGAACTTCTTCGAGAAGGAGAGAGGATCTCTCCGTGCGGTTAAGATGCTGATTAAGAAGCTTGCTGACAAGCCGTTCGAGACAGAGTTCCCGATGCCAGACTTCGACAGAGTTGACCCGAATCCGGCAGTTAAGGATCTTGCTCACGCTAAGATCGCGCTTGTTACCTCCGGCGGTATCGTTCCGAAGGGCAATCCGGACCACATTGAGAGCTCCAGTGCTTCACACTACGGTGAGTATGATATCGCAGGTGTTATGGACTTGACAGAGGCGACATACGAGACAGCACACGGCGGATATGATCCGGTTTATGCAAATGAAGACTCTGACCGTGTATTACCGGTTGACGTACTTCGCGATATGGAAAAGGAAGGAAAGATTGGGGAGCTCCATCACCTGTTCTACACAACAACAGGTAATGGTACGGCTGTTGCATCATCCAAGGCTTTCGCTGCTGAGTTCTCTCAGAAGCTTAAGAACGATGGTGTTGACGCAGTAATCCTCACCTCCACATGAGGTACCTGTACTCGTTGCGGTGCAACGATGGTTAAAGAAGTAGAGAGAGCAGGAATCCCTGTTGTACATATCTGTACAGTAACTCCTATTTCCATGACAGTTGGTGCTAACAGAATCGTACCGGCTATCGCAATTCCACATCCTCTTGGAAATCCTGCATTGGATGCAGATGAGGAGAAGAGCCTCCGTCGTAAGATCGTTGAGAAGGCACTGGTTGCCCTCGAGACCGAAGTAGACGGACAGACTATATTTGATTAATTTTGGACAAATCAGAAAATTGTCCTTGCAGAATGTATTTTATTTTAATTTAATAAGTGATATAGTGTAACAAAGAGTTGCACTATATCACTATAAAAAAGGAGAAATTTCGTTATGAGCAAAATTTATGACGTAATTGTCCTGGGCGCAGGTCCGGCAGGTTTGGCAGCAGGACTGTACGCAGGAAGAAGCCGTCTTTCTGTTCTGATCATCGAGAAGGGTCAGGACGGCGGACAGATTGCTATCACAGATGAGATCGAGAACTATCCTGGACAGACCGTAGAAGGTGAGTCAGGACCGTCCCTGATCGCGAGAATGACAGAGCAGGCAGCAAAATTCGGCGCTGAGCGCGTATCTGATACGATTACAGAAGTATCCCTTGACGGAGAAGTTAAGGTGCTTAAGAGCGCGAAGGCTGAGTATCAGGGAAAGAACGTGATCATCGCTACAGGCGCTCATGCAAGGCCGATCGGCTGTAAGGGCGAGGCAGAGTATATGGGCAAGGGTGTCTCTTACTGTGCTACCTGTGATGCAAACTTCTTCGAGGATTTTGAAGTATATGTAGTAGGCGGCGGAGATTCTGCTGTTGAGGAAGCTATGTATCTGACGAAATTCGCAAGAAAAGTAACCATTATCCACAGAAGGAATGAGCTTCGTGCAGCGAAGTCCATTCAGGAGAAGGCGTTCAAGAATCCGAAGCTTGATTTCATGTGGGATTCTGTAGTAGAAGAGCTTGGCGGAGACGAGATCCTGTCCGAGATGACCGTTAAGAATGTGAAGACCGGAGAGATTACGAAGGTTACGGCAGACGAAGACGACGGTATGTTCGGTCTGTTTGGATTCATCGGAACCGTTCCGAATTCCAAGATTTTTGAAGGCATTATCGATATGGATGAGCGCGGATATATTAAGACGGATGAAGATATGCATACCAATATTCCAGGTGTTTACGCGGCTGGAGACGTTCGTATCAAGAGCTTAAGACAGGTAGTGACCGCGGCGGCTGACGGAGCGATCGCAGCAGTGCAGGTTGAGAGAAGCATGTCTGATTACTTCTAAGAATATTCGTTGATATACCAGATTATTCTACAAAACTCTTGCAAATAAGCGCGCTTATTTATATAATATTGTCAAGCGGGAGCGTGTTTATAGGAATCTTGCCGTTACACAGCAGGATTTCCATATTACAAATCAATAAAGGAGGATGATAGAAATGATAGATGTAGATAAGAACACATTCCAGACTGAGGTTCTGGAAGCAGAAGGTTATGTATTCGTTGACTTCTACGGCGACGGATGCGTACCATGCCAGGCTTTGATGCCGAAGGTACATGAGTTCGCAGATAAGTACGGCGATAAGTTAAAATTCACATCTCTGAACACGACAAAGGCACGCCGCCTTGCGATCGGGCAGAAGATCCTCGGCCTTCCTGTAATGGCTATCTATAAGGATGGACAGAAGGTTGAAGAGGTTGTGAAGGAAGATGCAACTCCAGAGAGTATTGAAGCGATGATTCAGAAATATATCTAATCGGATATAGTTCTTGATCATAGACAAATGTTTTTTACCACACAAGAAAGGAGAAAGCATAATTATGGCTATTTTAGAAGGGAAAAAAGCAATAATTATCGGAGACCGTGATGGAATTCCGGGACCGGCGATCGCTGAGTGCGTACAGACTGCTGGTGCAGAAGTAGTATTTTCATCAACGGAATGTTTCGTCTGAACGAGCGCAGGCGCAATGGACTTAGAGAATCAGAAGAGGGTTAAGGATTTTGCTGACGAGTATGGTGCAGAGAACTTAGTAGTAGTTCTTGGTGCAGCAGAAGGCGAAGCTGCAGGTCTTGCAGCTGAGACTGTAACAGCAGGAGACCCGACATTCGCAGGTCCATTGACAGGGGTCCAGCTTGGACTCACGGTATATCACGTATGTGAACCAGAGATGAAGGAAGAATTCGACGAAGCTGTTTATGACGAGCAGGTTAGTATGATGGAGATGGTACTTGACGTTGACGATATCGTCAGCGAGATGAGTTCTATCAGAGATGAATTCTGTAAGTATTTGTAAGAAATAGGATTAAAGAGCGGGGCAGACTCTATGGTGACCCACCAGGGTCTTCCCCCTTTTTTCTACCCTGACGGGCGGGAAGCACCTTAGGGATAAGGACAGCGGGATGCCCGGACAGGATGCAATACCCTTCGATATGAAGAAAAGAAAGGTGGTAAATAAGACAATGAACAGTGTAATCAAAGGTGCCAGCTACGTGCTTGCACATACACCACAGATGGTGGTATATAATGGAACAACCCAGACAACAGAGAGGATCGTTAATCCAGAGTCCGAATACCTGAAAGAGTTAGAAAGTCATCTGCGTTCCTATGAGGAATGTGTGAACTACTGGCCAAACCAGGTATATATCGGCAATGCGACACCGGACGACCTTGCAGGCGTGGAATTCCCATATTATGACAAGGCAAAGGAAGGCGCAGAGAGATACGGCAAATACGGCGAGATCATGCCGGAAGAGGAGTTCATCCTTCTGGTACAGGCATGTGACCAGTTTGAGGTTGTCAAGATCGATAAGGACTTCGTAAGCGCGCACAAGGATGCATTTGCGGCAGACCCGATCATCACAGACGACATTGTTGCAAGGGTTGAGGCGGGCGTTGAGCTTGCTGAGATCGAGGCAGCGGTAAAAGACGAGCATGCAGAGGGAATCTATGTTGCGGGCAAGCTTGTTGCATGTGTAAAGAGAGCGCACGATATCGATGTGAACCTTTCCGCACACGTTATGCATGAGAACCTGATGAGCAAGGCGTCAAGCGTACTGGCTCTGTTATACGGCGTTAAGAACGCAGGGATCAGCAAGGACGATATCGAGTATGTGATCGACTGTGCAGAGGAAGCCTGCGGTGATATGAATCAGAGAGGCGGCGGCAACTTCGCTAAGGCAGCAGCAGAGATCGCAGGTCTTAACAATGCGACAGGTTCCGACAGCCGCGGATTCTGTGCAGGACCATCCCATGCATTGATCGAAGCAGCAGCTTTGGTAAAATCCGGCGCATACAAGTGCGTAGCTGTAACTGCCGGCGGATGTACCGCGAAGCTTGGTATGAACGGCAAAGACCATGTGAAGAAGGGACTTCCGATCTTAGAGGATTGTCTGGCAGGCTTCTGTGTGATCCTGTCCGAGAACGACGGAGAGAACCCGGAGATCAACCTTGACATTCTGGGACGCCACACTGTCGGAACCGGAAGCGCTCCGCAGAACGTTATCGGAAGCCTTGTTGCAGATCCGCTCGAGAGAGCAGGACTTAAGATCACGGATATCGACAAATTCTCACCTGAAATGCAGAATCCAGATATCACAAAACCGGCAGGCGCAGGCGATGTGCCGATGGCCAACTATAAGATGATCGCAGCTCTGGCTGTAAAGCGCGGCGAGCTTGACAGAAAGGAACTTGCATCCTTCAGCGCCAACCATGGTCTTACAGGATGGGCGCCGACACAGGGACATATCCCGTCAGGAGTACCATACATCGGATTCGCAAGAGAGGACATCCTTGCAGGCAAGATTAAGAATGCGATGATCATCGGAAAAGGAAGTCTGTTCCTTGGACGTATGACGAACCTGTTCGACGGTGTTTCCTTCGTGATCCAGGCAAATACAAAGGCAGAGGCAGAAGGCACGTCAGGCGTATCTGAGGAAGAGGTAAAGGGATTGATCGCAAAGGCGATGAAGGATTTCGCAGCTTCCCTGATTGCAGAGTAAGGGGGACGGTAACGATGGCAAATAATATTGAGAGAATGATTGCCGATACCTTTATGGAGATGGCTCAGGGTCTTGAGACGGGAAGCTTTGGAAAGAGACCGAAGGTAGCTCTTACAGGTATGGGCAGCGAGCATGGAGAAGAGAACTCCATGAAGGCGGCCGTAGAGGCGGCAAAAGACGGGATTGACGTATATTATATCGGAACATTAGAGGCAGAAGGCGTTACAACCATCAAAGTGGCCAACGACGAGGAAGGCCATGACCGTATGGAAGAGATGCTGAAAAATAAAGAAGTAGACGCGGCAGTTACTATGCATTTCCCATTCCCGATCGGCGTATCTACCGTGGGACGCTGCGTGACACCGGCTACAGCGAAGGAGATGTTCATCGCGAATACGACCGGAACATCCAGCACGGACCGTATTGAAGGAATGATCAAGAATGCGATCTACGGAATCATCACTGCGAAGGCATGCGGCAATGCGAATCCGACCGTAGGTATCCTGAATGTTGACGGCGCCCGCCAGACGGAGAAGGCGTTGAAGCAGTTGCAGGAGAAGGGATATGATATCGCATTTGCAGAGTCCGGAAGGGCAGACGGCGGATGCGTTATGAGAGGAAACGACGTGCTGCAGGCATCTCCTGACATTATGGTAACGGATTCTCTTACGGGAAATATCCTGGTTAAGATGTTATCCTCCTTCAACACAGGCGGAAGCTTCGAGGCAACAGGCTATGGCTATGGACCTGGAATCGGAGAAGGCTACGAGCAGTTAGTCATGATCGTATCAAGAGCAAGCGGCGCTCCAGTGATCGCCAATGCGATCCGCTATGCGGGACAGCTTGTAAGAGGCAAGGTGTTCGAGGTCGCGAAGGCAGAATTCGCAGCAGCGAAGAAAGCAGGCCTTAAGGAGATCTTAGATGCGCTGAAGGCTTCCCAGAAGCCGGCGGCAGCGGAAGAGGACGTAAAGGAGCCTCCGAAGGAGATCGTAACTGCACAGATCGCAGGTATCGAGGTTATGGATTTGGAGGATGCTGTTAAGGCACTGTGGAAGATCAATATCTATGCGGAGAGCGGAATGGGATGTACCGGACCGATCGTCCGTGTATCTGACGCGAACCTTGCGAAGGCCGAGGAAGAGCTTAAGAAAGCCGGATACATGAACTAAAGGATTGGGCCGTACGGGACGGTGTTTTCGGCGGCTGTTCAGCTTGAATAGATGTGGATTTAAAGAAGAGTGGTGTCAAGACGCCACTTTTCTTTGTTTGGGCCGGGTTCTATAATGGAACTGTACCTTATCTTGATAAGGGCGCGTGTGCTCTTGGCAGGATAGGGGTAGGAAGGTTAGTATTTTTTATGGAAGCGGTTTTGAGATTAGAGATTCCAGGTACATTTATAATACCCTGGAGACAGATCATGAGAGGATGCCTGGTTCTGATATTGACCGGTATCTTGTGTATTTGCGTGCATAATTGTACGGAGGATATGGAAGAGCGGTCGGAGGCAGATGCGGCAGAATTGCAGAATACGGTGAAGGGGATCAGTGATAAGCTTGCCGGCATCAGCGGAAATAGAGCGGGAAATATAGATATCCTTGGAATTACCGATCATGATATTATAAAATTTCCCGGAAGTATAAATCCTGATATCATAGGCTCTCTTGGGCATACAGATTCCGGCATTATAGAATTTCCTGGGTTTATGTATCCCGATATCACAGATATCCCCAGGCATACAGATTCCGGCATTGCGGACTTCCCTGGGTTTACTGCTCCTGGTGTCATAGAGTCTCCGGGACTAAACGGTTCTGGTATTACAGATATCCCCGGGATTAAGGATCCCGGTATCATAGAAACTCCCGGCTTCACAGCTCCCGATATCACAAATCCGCCTGATGCCGGAGATTCCGATATTGTAGAGTCTCCAGGGCTCACAGGTCCCGATACCGCATATCCGCCCGATAACACAGATTCCGATATTACAGAGTCTCCAGGGCTCACAGGTCCCGATGCCGCATATCCGCCCGATAACACAGATTCTGATATTACAGAGTCTCCAGGGTTCACAGGTCCCGATATTGCAGATATTCCCGGAATCAAGGATCCTGATACAGAGGATCCTCCTGGAGTTAAGGATCCTGATACAGCAGATATTCCCGGAATCAAGGATCCTGATACAGAGGGTCCTCCCGGAATTATAGATTCTGATCCTACGGATATTGGGGCGGCAGAGAACCCTTCGGAATCAGGGGAGGCGGATTCTGAGACGGAAGAAGGACCGGCTGCCGCGGAGGATGAAGATACTTCGGCAGAGGATACGCCAAAGGATGATACGTCAGAAGATGCTGCCGGGCTTGAATTAATAGAAGGTTTTGAGGTGGACGCAGAGGGTTACATTACAGGATGTACCAACCAGGTGGTGATCATCGACGATATACTGCTTCTGCCTGCAAGCACCAGATGTGCCGGAATCCGTAAGGGCGCGTTAGATTCGGTCGGAAGCATGGTCGTGGAAGTATATATACCGGCGAATATCTGTGATATTGAGAAGGGTGCGTTTGATCGTTTCCTGTCGTTGATGTTTTTTGAGGTTTCTGAAGAGAATCCTTATTATTACAGCCTGGACGGAATCTTATACGCGGCGTCCGAAGAGGCGGTCGCGTATCCGGCAGGGCGGTAGAAACGGAAGGATAAGCGTTGAAGGGATGTTCCTTTTGTTCATGTATGTTATTTACTGTTATGAATGGTAAAATGACGTATGATAACAAAAGGAACATCTTTTATTTTCCGGATTCCGGTGATATAATTAGAAAACGCAGGCCGTCCAAGGTGCAGAGCGATGATGTGGGCAAGGAGGGACAGGATATGAAGATTCAGCAGATAACAAGAGATAAAGACGAATATATGGATTTGCTGCTATTGGCTGACCCGCAGGAAGATATGATTGAAAAGTATCTGGACAGAAGCGATATGTTTGTGCTGGTCAACGGAGGAGATGTCTGCTCCGTCTGTGTGGTGGAACAGCTTAAGAACCGGAAATGCGAATTGAAGAATCTGGCTACCCGGGTCGAGGACCGGGGAAAGGGCTATGCGAAATACCTGCTTCGTTATATCTGCGAGCGCTACAGCAGTACTTGCGATGTAATGTATGTGGGAATCGGCAATTATAAGAGGGTCGTGAACTTCTATGAGAAATGCGGATTTATCAATTCACACATTGTTGCGAATTTTTTTACGGAGAATTACCGTGAACCGATGTACGAAGACGGCGTCAGGCTTACGGATATGATCTACCTGAAGAAACAGCTTGACTCGGAGGTAGATGTGAAAAAGGTGGTGGACCTTGCGTTAGAGGCGGGCAGGATCTTGCTTAAGAACGGCGCGGAGATCTTCCGTGTGGATGAGACGATCACCAGGATATGCAATAGTTTTCATGTGGAATATGTGGATACGTTTATCTTAAGCCACGGTATATTTGTCAGCGCGGAGAACGGCGTGGAAGAGGCATACACGAAGGTGAAGCAGATTCCGCTGTCGTCTTCCCATCTGGGGATCGTGGCTGAGGTAAATGAACTGTCCAGGGAGATTTCCGGCGGCTTCGTCAGTATCGAAGAGGCGAAGGAGAGGCTTCGCAGGATCGATCAGATGCCGGCGAAAAAGAGTTATTTTCAGGTGCTCGCGGCAGGAGCAGGAAGCGGGAGCTTCGGATATCTCCTTGGGGCGACGGCGCTGGAGAGCCTGATCGCGTTTGGTATCGGATGTGTCCTGTATATATGGATATTGACGGCAAAAAAGTATAATATATCCAAGATGCTTGTGAATATCTTGGGAGGAGTGCTTATAACCGCCCTGGCGCTTGCGGCGTTTCATATGCCGTTTCCGGTTCCGGTGAAGATAGACGGAATGATCATCGGCGGGATCATGCCGCTGATACCCGGACTTGCATTTGTGAACGCGATCAGGGACATTGCGGACAGTGACTTCCTGTCGGGTACGGTCAGGATGATCGACGCGCTCCTTGTATTCGTCTATATTGCGGTAGGTGTGGGATTTACGCTCAGTGTATACAATAATATGGGAGGAGGGCTTATGCTGTGATACATGATTTTATTATGCATGTGATCTGCCCTTTTGCGGGTACGGTGGCGTTCGCGGTATTGTTCAATGTCCCTAAGAGGTTCTATCTGTGCTGCGGCTGCACCGGCACGGCAGGATGGCTGATGTACCATATGGTGTCTGGTTACGGAGGTTCCTCCGCAACAGCGTCATTTTGCGGCACGCTGGTGGTGGTCCTGTTATCCAGGATACTGACGGTCGTTATGAAGTGTCCGATCACGATATTCCTGGTATCCGGCATCATTCCGCTGGTGCCGGGGGCGGGGATCTACTATACGGTATACTACATGGTCAACAATGAATTTGCGGAAGCGACGAGAAGGGGGATGGAATCTGCGAAGGTTGCGTTTGCGATCGTGCTTGCGATCGTATTCGTAGTCTCCCTGCCGAGGAAGTATTTCCAGTCTTCATACTATCAAAGAAAAATCAGAAAAGGTTGAAGGTTATTTGGTGTGTGTGGTACAATGTGAAAAAGCGCATTGTATAGTTTTGAAGGAAGGTGAGCGTATGTTAGAAGATAAGTTGCTGCGGATTCTGCGGGAAAGCAGATACACGACGGTTCTGAGCGGATTTGGCATGCTGATAGAAAGCGGTTATCCGTCTCTTAGAGATGGCGAGAAGTCATACGATATAGAGCAGAAGTATGGGTATTCTATGGAAGAGATGTTCTCGAGTTCCTTTTATTCGACACGGAAGGTGCAGTTTTTTGAATTCTACCGCAAGGAGCTTCTGAGTCATCTTGAAAAGCAGCCGGGAAAGGGGTTCTTCCTGATGGCGGAACTGGAGAAGAAGGGATTGTTCCAGTCGATCATCACCAGGCGTATCTTCGGATTGCCGGGAAGGGCAGGATGTAAGAACGTAATAGAGCTTCACGGCAATGTATATGATAATTTCTGTCCGCACTGCGGACGCAGATATCCGATGGAATACATACGGGATTCTGTGAGGGTCCCGCTGTGCGAGAGTTGTAAGACGCCGGTAAGGCCGCGGGTGTGCCTGTTTGGCGAGATGGTGGATAACGGCGTGATCACAAGGGCTGCGGAAGAGATTCAGAAGGCAGAGGTGCTTCTGGTCTTAGGGACTACCTTAAGTTCGCATCTGTGCAGCCAGCTTATTGATTACTATGAAGGGGATAAATTGATTCTTGTGAATGAGGAGACGCATCACGCGGACAAATTTGCCGATATTGTGATCCACGAGAGAGTGGATGTGATGTTAGAGAGATTACAGAAAGAATTGGGAGATTAGACATGAGCAGAGTAAGAACAAGATTTGCACCGAGCCCTACCGGGAGAATGCATGTGGGGAATTTGAGAACAGCGCTTTACGCGTATCTGATCGCGAAGCATGAGGACGGAGATTTTATGCTCCGAATCGAAGATACGGATCAGGAACGTTTTGTGGAGGGCGCGTTGGATATTATCTATCACACGCTTGAAGAGACCGGGCTTGTCCATGATGAAGGGCCGGATAAGGACGGAGGCGTCGGGCCGTATGTCCAGAGCGTCAGGAATGCTTCCGGCCTCTACCTTAAGTATGCGAAACAGTTGATCGAGCAAGGGAGCGCTTATTACTGCTTCTGTGATAAGGAGAGGCTGGCATCGCTGAAGAGCAGCGTGTCAGAGGATGGAGGGACAGAGATCGTCGTTTATGATAAGCATTGTCTCGGACTCAGTAAGGAAGAGGTGGAAGAGAACCTTAAGGCAGGGAAACCATATGTGATCCGTTTCAACATGCCTACAGAGGGTACGACGACATTTCAGGATGATATTTACGGAGAGATCACTGTGCCCAACGAAGAGCTGGAAGATCTGATCCTGATCAAATCAGACGGATATCCTACTTATAATTTTGCCAACGTTATTGATGATCATCTGATGGGGATCACCCATGTTGTGCGGGGGAACGAGTACCTGTCTTCGACGCCGAAGTACAACAAGATCTATGAGGCGTTCGGCTGGGAGGTGCCCACATATGTGCATTGTCCGCTGATCACGGATGAGAACCATAAGAAGCTGAGCAAACGGTGCGGCCATTCCTCGTACGAGGATCTGATCGATCAGGGATTCATCACAGAGGCGGTCGTCAATTATGTGGCGCTGCTTGGATGGTGTCCGGCAGGAAATCAGGAGATCTTCTCGCTTGAAGAGCTGGTGAAGGAATTTGATTACCGCCATATGAGCAAGTCGCCTGCGGTATTTGATATCGTGAAGCTCAGATGGATGAACGGCGAGTATTTTAAGGCCATGGACGAAGAATGCTTTTATAGGATGGCAGAGCCGTATATCAGAGAGGTTGTGACGAGAGACTGTGATCTTAAGAAGATCGCCGGTCTGGTCAGGACCAGGATCGAGGTATTACCGGACATCAGAGAGCAGATCGACTTCTTTGAGGAACTTCTGCAGTACGATACATCCATGTACTGTCATAAGAAGATGAAGACGAATGAGGAGAAGTCATTAAGCGTTCTTGAAGAAGTGCTTCCGCTCCTTGAGGCGCAGGAGGATTACAGCAATGACGCGCTGTTTGCTGTGCTGAAGGGATATGTGGATGAGAAGGGATATAAGACGGGATTCGTTATGTGGCCGGTCAGGACGGCCGTGTCAGGGAAGCAGAATACTCCGGGCGGAGCAACGGAGATCATGGAGATCCTGGGTAAGGAAGAATCCCTTAAGAGAATCAGAAAAGGTATTGAATTGCTGAAGGAGAATCTATGAGCCTGAATCAAGCTCAGGGTATGGCAGTCGCCCACAGAGACGGACCGTGTATGGTCCTTGCCGGTCCCGGTTCCGGGAAAACGCTTACCATTGCAAAGAGAATTGAATATCTGATCACGAAGTATAAGGTAAGGCCAGAAGAAATTCTGGTCATTACCTTTACAAAGTATGCCGCCGCAGAGATGAAGGAGCGGTTTCGGCAGATCGCGGGGAGAGCGGGAATTCCGGTGACGTTCGGGACATTCCACGGGATCTACTATGGGATACTTAAGTGGGCTTACAGGCTGGATCAGTCGAATCTATTGTCGGATGAGGAGAAATACGCGCTGATCCGGCAGGAGGCGCAAAGGCTTGGATGGGAGGAGCTTGCGCAGGCTGAGGACGAGAGGGATTATCTTAAGGAGCTGACGGCTGAGATCGGGAACGTCAAGAATAACTGCCTTGACATAGAGTCATATGAATCGGTGCGTTACGGAGCGCAGCGCTTCCGCGGACTGTACCGGTCGTATGAGGAGGAGAAGAAGAAGCTTCGCAAGATTGATTTTGAAGATATGCTTATCATGTGCCGCAGCCTGTTCCTAAAAAGGCCGGATATCCTTGGAAAATGGCAGGAGAGATTCAAGTTTATCCTGGTGGATGAGTTTCAGGATGTGAATCAGGCGCAGTATGATGTGGTGCGTATGCTGGCAGCTCCTCAGAACAATCTGTTTGTAGTAGGCGACGACGACCAGTCCGTCTACGGATTCAGGGGAGCCAGGCCGGGGATCATGATGGAATTCATGAAGGATTACCCGGACGCCGTAAAGGTTCTGCTGGATGTGAATTACCGTTCTTCAGCACATATCGTGAGCGGCGCGCTTAAGGTGATCGGGCATAACACAGAGCGTTATGACAAGAAGATCCGGGCACAGAAGGGAAAGGGCGAGACCATACATGTGCAGGAGGTCAAAGATCCGATGGAGGAGGGAAGATATGTCCTTCAAAAGATCAGGGAGTACAGGGAGGCGGGAGTTCCCTATGAAGAGATGGCGGTGCTGTACAGGACGGCTGTGGATGCGAGAGCATTATCGGAGGTACTGGCTAAGCACCAGGTCCCGTTTGTGATGAAGGAGAAGATCACAAGCCTGTATGATCATTTTATAGGTATGGATATCATGAGTTATTTCCATCTGTCACAGGGGGATTATGAGAGAAAATATTTTCTTCAGGTCGCTAACAGGCCGAAACGCTACATCGGGCGGGACAGTATGAGCGGGGGAAGAGTATCCTATGAGTCTCTGCGGAATTTCTACTGCGACAAAGAATGGATGATGGACCGCATCGATCAGTGGGAATGGGATATGAAGATGCTTAAGGATCAGGCGCCTTACGCGGCGATTCAATATCTGCGCAAGGGGATCGGATACGACGGTTTCCTGCGGGAATATGCAGCCGGCCGGGGGATCCCGGAGGAAGAGATCTTCGCGGTCCTGGAAGAGATTCAGCAGAATTCAAGGGAATATCGGACGATTAAGGAATGGTTTGCGCATGTGGAGCATTATAAGGAGATGATTGAGAGGCAGAGGGCGAAGAAGGGGAACGATCCCGCGGGTGAGAGCGGGGTTGCGCTGATGACGATGCATGGGGCGAAGGGACTTGAATATGACCTGGTCTTCATCATAGAGGGCAACGAAGGAAGCACGCCCTATAAGAAAGCGAAGACAAAGGAGGCGCTGGAGGAGGAACGGCGTCTGTTCTATGTGGCGATGACAAGAGCCAGGAGTAAGCTGATCATCAGCTATGTGAAAGAAAAAAACGGAAAAGACTTAAGTCCTTCCCGTTTTGTTGAAGAGCTACTCTTCATCTGACTCTTCGAATTCCTGAGTATCCATCCATTCGTCGAAAGCGTCTGCAGCAATCTCGTATTCTTCATCATCCTCGATATTCTCAAGTTCAGGCTCTCCGTCGGGGGTCTCGACGTAGCGGTAGAGATAGACGTCGCCGTCTTCGGTATCGCCGTCTTCATTCAGAGGGAGCAGGGCAATGTATTCTCTGCCCGCTGCCTGGAATAAAGTCAGGATCGCGCATTGAACGACTTCGTCGTTGTCAAGGGTAAGTTCGACTGTCATGTATTCATCCATAGTATCCGTCTCCTTTGTCTTGTAGATATATTAACTGTACCAGAGGACGGGGCAAAATGCAAGAAGGTTCGGACAGTTATTTTAACTATTATAACGCATGCTAATTAGTGCGGGTTATACTAGCCAAACACATGAAAATGTTGTAGAATATAGGTGAATGTGCGAGAGAAGGACAGGGAGGAGAATGATTATGAGAAAGAGGGAATTGTTAAAGGTATCGGCCTTAATACTCATATGCATTTTCGGATTGTCTGCATGCAAGAAGAATGTAGGAACTCCTGAAGATAATGCATTGGCTGAGGAGACCGGGGAAGAAGAGGTGCAGGAAGAGGATGCATATGTATTTGGGTTTACAGGGATCGATATGGAGAATCCTTATTTCATAACGCTGGAATCAGCGATCAGGGAGAAGCTTGAGACAGAAGGGGCTTACAGCCTGATCACGAAGGATCCGGCCTCAGATCCCGAACTGCAGGCACAGCAGATCACGGAGATGATCGGAGAAGGGATCGACGCTCTGTTTCTGTGCCCGGTAGACTGGGAGAAGATTACTCCGTCCCTGGACGAGCTTAAGGAAGCGGATGTCAGGATCATCAACGTTGATACCCAGGTAAAGGAAATGGATTATGTAGACGCATATATCGGATCGGATAACAGGGAGGCGGGATATATCTGCGGCGAGGATCTGATCGGCCGGTGCCCGGAAGGCGGGACGGTAGCGATCCTGGAGTGTCCGACGCAGAATTCCATCAACGACCGTATTACAGGATTTGAGGAGGCGATCGCAGCAGCACAGAAGGGATTTGAAGTTGTAAAAAGAGTAGACACGAACGGCGAGTTTGAGAAGGCTTTGGAGGAGGCGAAGACAATTGTGCGGGAATACCCGGACGTGACGGCGATCATGTGCGGGAATGACCAGATCGCGGTTGCGGCGAAGACGGCAGTGAATCTGTCAGGGCTTGACAAGGTTATTATCTATGGGGTGGACGGATCGCCGGATATCAAGAAGGAGCTGAAGAAAGCGAACGGCCAGATTGCCGGAACGGCGGCACAGTCTCCCATCAGCATGGGAAAGACGGCGGCGAAGACCGCCATAGAGATGTTGACCGGAGGGGATTTTGAGAGAGAGATTTACGAAGAAGTATTTATGATCGATAAAGACAATGTTGATATGTATGGAGTAGACGGCTGGCAGTAGAAGGCAGGAAGGATTAGGCATGAAGGAGATACAGGGGCGGCCCTTACCGTTAGGAACTACAATGATAGGCAATACAGTCAATTTTTCTGTGGCGGTACCGCAGGAGAAGGAGTGTCAATTATTATTATACCGTACCAGGGCAAAGAAACCATCTGCTGTTTATGAGATGAACAGAGAGATCGGGGAAGTGCGTTATCTTGCTCTGGAGGGTATAGAACCATCGAAGTATGAATACAATTACCGGATCGACGGCAAGATCGTGGTCGATCCGTATGCAAAAGCGATCGCCGGGCGAAGGACCTGGGGGCGGGAATGCGACATTCAGAAGCACGAAGTAAGAGGGATCCTGTATAATGAGGAATATGACTGGGAAGGCGATGAACCTCTGTGCCTGCCCTATCACAGTATTATCGCGTACAGTCTGCATGTACGGGGATTTACCAGGCATGTTTCTTCCAAGGTCAGGAACAGGGGAACGTTCCTTGGGGTGATCGAGAAGCTCCCTTATCTGCAGGACTTAGGGATCAACCAGATTCAGTGTATGCCTGTGTATGATTTTGAGGAGTGCTGCAGGTATCGGAATTACTGGGGGTACGGACCGGCATACTGGTTCGCGCCGAAGGGATCTTACGCGGGTTCCGAGGATGCGGTGCGTGAACTGAAGGATATGGTTAAGGCGTGCCATAAGGCCGGGATAGAAGTGGTTCTCGAGATGCCGTTTACGGAGGAAGTCTCGAAACAGATGATGGAAGAGTGCCTGCGGTACTATATGATCGAGTATCATATAGACGGATTCATCCTGAATCCGCAGATTGCGCCGATGGAGGCCATCTATGCGGATCCGATATTGAAGAAGACGAAGATCATGGTACACCAGATTGATTTTCAGACGGTTATGCGGCGTTTTCTTAAGGGCGACGAGGGAATGGTGGACGGAGTGATGTACTGGCTCAGGCACATCTCAGGGAAAGATGGTATCTTCAATTGTATAACCAATCAGAATGGTTTTACGCTCCAAGATCTGGTATCCTACGACAGGAAGCATAATGAGGCGAACGGAGAACATAACCAGGACGGCCCGGAATATAATTATAGCTGGAACTGCGGGGCGGAGGGACCGACGAGAAAGAAAGCGATTGCTATGCTTCGGAACCGGCAGATGCAGAACGCGTTCTTCCTGCTTCTGTTGGCGCAGGGAACGCCGTGTATCCTTGCGGGCGATGAGTTCGGCAATTCCCAGAAGGGGAATAACAATGTGTACTGTCAGGATAATCCTGTGGGATGGACGGATTGGAGCAGGCTGGAGAAGAACAGGGAGCTGCATGATTTCGTGAAGCGTCTGATACAGATCAGAAAGGCGCAGCCGGTATTCTGGCCGAAGGAAGAGATGCGCGGGATCGATCAGGTGAGCTGCGGGGTCCCGGATGTGTCTTATCATGGTGAGAATGCCTGGAGAGCGCCGTCGGAGGTATTCAGCAGACAGCTCGGCGTCTATTACAGCGGGGCGGCAGTGGGCGGAGAGGATTGCTTTGTTGCGTACAATATGCACTGGATCGAACATTCCTTTGCACTTCCCGCCTTATCCAGGGGGAAGAAGTGGTACAAGATAGCCGCTACCGAAGAAGGGATCCTGGATAGTGCCAGGCTCCTTGATAATCAGCGCATGGTGGTTCTTAAGGAGCGGACGATCATGATCATCGTGGGAAGGAAGGAACATGAAGAAGGCGTTGCAAAAGCCGGGGCTGACATCGTACCAGCTTAAATGGATCGCGATCATTGCTATGGTGATCGATCATATCGGGGCGGTATTATACCCGGGAGAATTGCCGCTGCGCGTTATAGGGCGGCTGTCGTTTCCGATATTTTGTTTTCTGCTGACAGAGGGATTCTGCCACACCCATGACCGGAGATCGTACATGTTAAGACTCGGAGGGTTTGCCCTGATCTCAGAGGTGCCTTACGATCTTACCTTTCACGGCAATCTGTTGGATCTTGACCAGCAGAATATATTTTTCACCCTTCTTCTGGGTGTGCTCCTGCTTGCTATGCTTGAAAAGAGCAGACATTGGCTGCTGAAAGCGGCAGAGATCTATCTGGTGATGTGGGCGGCGGAAGTTGTTCTGAGGGTAGACTACGGATATGAAGGGATACTTCTGATCTGTATCTTCTATCTGTTCAGGGAGCGGATCTGGGTCAAGACGGCCGGATGCATATGCTGGAACTTTCTCTGGGAGAACCGTCTCCAGGCCTTCGGCGGGTTCTCCGTCATACCGATCATGCTGTATAACGGAGAGCGGGGAAGAAATATGAAATATTTTTTCTATATCTTCTATCCCGCGCATCTGCTTATACTTCATGTTATTGACGTATATTGTCCCAGATCGTTATTGCTGTAAGGCGCGGTGTACACTTTGAAGGATATGGTACAGCTCGTCGGTTTTGATCTGGCCGGGAGCGGATGCTTCGGATCCGGCGGCGAAGGTCAGGCATGATCCGAATGTCTCGCAGGAGAACCGGCTGATGCTGCCAAGGCCTGACATAGACATAGTGATGACTGGCCGGTCGGCGTATCGGGAGACCATCTCTTCTGTTGCGGCAAGGAGAGTGAGGACGTCCTTCCTGCTTTGGGGCATTACGGCGATCTTGGCTATATCTGCGCCCATATCCTGCATTTTTCTGAGCCGGTATACGATATCGGACTGCGGAGGGGTCTTATCAAAATCATGATTGGAAGCCACGACCTTCGTATGGTTCTCGTGGATATAGGCGATCAGGTCGGCGGCAACCGCGTCTCCGGTGAAGATCTCCACATCAATGAGGTCTGTAAGGCCTGTTGCCGCCGCCGATCTGATCAATGAGGCGTAGGCTTCGGCAGCTATCTTACGGGCGCCGCCTTCCCGAAGGGTGCGGAAGGTGAATAAAAGAGGGGTATCTGAGAGGATGTCCCGCAGTTCTTCTATGACTTCGATCACGCCGGGAATGTCATCTGCGCCTTCAAACCAGTCTGCGCGCCATTCCATCAGATCCATATGCATTTCTTTATATTCTCTGGTTAAGGAGAGTATCTCGTCTTTGGTCTTGCCTACATTCGGGATGCAGATTGCAGGAATGCCTGCTCCCAGTTCCAGATTTCTTACTTTTACGGTGTTCATAGCGTTATCTCCTATCATTTAGCTGTTGCAGTTATTGAATTTTTGATGTACTGGTATTTTAACAAATATTTTGCGGGGAATCAAATATAAAAATTAGTCTAAACCACAGCATGGGTGCATATATTCTAACAGCATGAATGGAAGGGGCTTAGAGCATGGAGCAATATCATTTGTACAAGGACATACAGGCAAGGACGAACGGTGAGATATACATAGGGGTCGTAGGTCCGGTCAGAACAGGGAAATCCACATTTATCAAACGATTTATGGACGTACTGGTTCTTCCGCATATGGAAGATGAGCATGGAAAAGCAAGAACGAAGGATGAACTTCCCCAGTCCGCATCGGGAAGGACGATCATGACGACGGAACCCAAATTCGTACCCAAAGAGGCGGCAGAGATCAGGCTGTCCGAGGATGTGAAGGTACGGGTAAGGCTGATCGACTGCGTCGGGTACATGGTGGAGGGCGCGTCTGGATATGCGGAGGGCGGGGAGGAACGTCAGGTCAAGACGCCGTGGTTCGACCATGAGATTCCGTTTACCAAGGCAGCGGGCATAGGGACGCGCAAAGTCATCCATGACCATGCTACGATCGGGATCGTAGTTACAACGGACGGCAGTATCACGGATATTCCCCGGGAGAATTACAGAGAAGGAACGGAGAAGACCATACGGGAGCTGCAGAGTATCGGGAAGCCGTTTGTGGTGCTGGTGAACTCCAAGAAGCCTTTTGACGACGACGCAAAACAGGTAGCGGAGGAATGTGAGCAGCAGTACGGCGTGCGTGCGATACCGGTCAATTGCGAACAGCTTAAGGAGGAGGATATCACCCGGATCATGGAAGCGGTATTATATGAGTTCCCGGTATCAGAGGTGCAGTTCTTCATCCCCAAATGGGTGGAAATGCTTCCGAGAGACCATAAGATCAAGCAGGAATTGTTGGTACATATTAAGGATATCCTGAATCGGTTCGGGGAGATCCGGGATGCGGTGGCCGGAATCGAGATGCCGGAATGCAATTACATCGAAGAGATGAAGGTTGACCACATTG
The DNA here is from genome assembly GCA_910575835.1 of Lachnospiraceae bacterium. Taxonomy (GTDB): domain Bacteria; phylum Bacillota; class Clostridia; order Lachnospirales; family Lachnospiraceae; genus Sporofaciens. The sequence continues at coordinate 154,245 of CAJTGB010000008.1, forward strand.
AGATGGATACCGGATGTGTGAAAGTGCGGATCGCAGTTGCGGATAAATTCTATTACGAGATGCTAAGCGAGCTGACCGGTACGCATATAGCCGGACAGTATGAGCTGGTGGCGGCCATGAAGAACTTATCAGAATTAAAGGCAGAGTACGAAGGAGTGCGGGACGCATTTGCTTCGGTACGGGTAAGGGGGTACGGGGTGGTCAGCCCCAAAAAAGACGAGATCACCCTGGAAGAGCCCACCATCATCAAGCAAGGGAACAAATACGGGGTCAAGATTCATTCGGAAGCGCCTTCCATTCATCTTATCCGTGCAAATATTGAGACAGAGATCGCGCCGATCGTGGGAAATGAACAGCAGGCGCAGGATTTGATCCGTTATATCAAGGATGCGAAGGAGAGCGAGGAGGGAATCTGGGGTACGAATATCTTCGGTAAATCCATCGAAGAATTGGTGATGGACGGGATGCAGAATAAGATGGCGATGATCAATGACGAGAGCCAGGAGAAGCTGCAGAATACCATGCAGAAGATCGTAAATGACAGCAACGGAGGCCTGGTGTGTATCATTATATGATCCGCGCTGCCAATACTGTCGTCAAAAAAAGTCTTGACATCGGCGTGCTGCTGTGGTAAAGTTCTATTAAACCGATGAGGAAGAGTGAGTACCGTTGGATATTTGCCTTACAGAGAGCTGCAGGCGGTGGGATTGCAGCAGGTCAGAACCGATGGGAATGGGCTTCTGAGGGCGAGCTGAAGCGTTTGATCCTTATTGAATTACAGGAGACGGGTAAGCAAGCCGGAGAGAGTACTCCGTTAACAAAGTACGCGTATGATGGTACGCATGAGTGGGTATATAAGATACCAAGCCGGGTGGCACCGCAGGAGTTGATGATAATTACTCTTGTCCCAGCAATATTTATTGTATGGGATAAGGGTATTTTTTTGTGTGAAACAATAAGCCGAAGATACCCTGTCCCTCTTATAACAGAATGGCAGATGCCGATGAAAGGAGAACAAGAATATGAGTGAACAGAAAATCCCTTACAAAATCTACCTGGAAGAGAGTGAGATGCCGAAGCAGTGGTATAATGTACGTGCAGATATGAAGAATAAACCGGCCCCGCTTCTGAATCCGGGAACACTAAAACCCATGACGGCAGAAGAGCTGTCCGGCGTATTCTGCGAAGAGCTGGTGAAGCAGGAACTAGACAATGACAACCGTTATATCGATATCCCGCAGGAGATCACGGATTTCTATAAGATGTACCGTCCGGCCCCGCTGGTACGCGCGTACTGCCTGGAAGAGAAGCTTCAGACGCCGGCTAAGATCTATTATAAATTCGAAGGAAATAATACCAGCGGAAGCCATAAACTGAATTCCGCTATCGCACAAGCCTATTATGCGAAGAAACAGGGGCTAAAGGGCGTGACCACGGAGACGGGAGCCGGACAGTGGGGAACAGCGCTTTCCATGGCGTGTTCTTACCTGGGGCTTGACTGTAAAGTATTCATGGTGAAATGTTCCTACGAGCAGAAGCCGTTCCGCCGCGAAGTGATGCGGACTTACGGGGCAAGCGTGACGCCGTCCCCGTCCATGGAGACCGAGGTGGGAAAGAAGATCCTGGAAAGTCATCCGGGAACTACAGGAAGCCTTGGATGCGCCATCTCAGAGGCGGTTGAGGTCGCGGTGGGAAGCGAAGGCTACAGATATGTGCTTGGAAGCGTGCTGAATCAGGTATTGCTCCATCAGTCCATTATCGGTATGGAGACGAAGAGTGCGCTGGATAAATATGGGATAACACCGGATATCATTATCGGATGTGCGGGAGGCGGCTCTAACCTTGGAGGCCTGATCTCTCCGTTCATGGGAGAGAAATTAAGAGGCGAGAAGGATTATCATTTCATTGCTGTAGAACCGGCGTCCTGTCCGAGTCTGACCAGAGGCGTCTATGCGTATGATTTCTGCGATACGGGTATGGTGTGTCCGCTGGCGAAGATGTATACGCTTGGAAGCGGATTCATCCCGTCGGCTAACCATGCGGGAGGCTTAAGATATCACGGTATGAGTTCAGTCCTGTCTCAGCTCTACGCGGACGGTTATATGGAAGCAAGAGCTGTAGAACAGACGGCTGTATTCGAGGCGGCGGAGAAGTTTGCAAGAGTGGAGGGAATCCTTCCGGCGCCGGAGAGCAGCCATGCCATCAAGGTGGCCATTGACGAGGCAATGAAGTGCAAGGAGACCGGGGAGGAGAAGACTATAGTATTCGGTCTGACCGGTACGGGATATTTCGATATGGTGGCTTATGAGAAGTTCCACAATGGAGAGATGAAGGATTATATTCCGACGGATGAAGATCTGAAGTCCGGGTTCGACGGAATTCCAAGATTCCCGGGGAATATGGAGTAGGAGCAGAATATGAATGTTTTAGTTGTGGTAGATATGCAGAATGATTTTATTGACGGAGCGCTTGGGACAAAGGAAGCGGCGGCAATCGTTCCAAGGGTAGCTGAGAAGATCAGGAACTTTGACGGGGAGGTATTATATACCAGAGATACCCATGGGGAGGACTATCTGGACACGCAGGAAGGGAAGAAGCTGCCCGTTGTCCACTGTGTCAAAGGAACGAAGGGCTGGGAACTTCATCCTGAGATCGAGGCGCTGCGCGGGAAAGAGCCGATCGATAAGTCGGCGTTTGGAAGCACGAAGCTTGGCAGTATATTGTGCGCCATGGATAAGGAATATAAGATGCGTGCGATGGACGGTCTTGAATCCGTTACATTTGTAGGGCTGTGTACGGATATCTGCGTGATCTCAAACGCGATGATCGCGAAGGCGTCCGTACCGGAGGTGCCGATCATTGTGGACGGGAACTGCTGCGCGGGAGTGACTCCCGAAAGCCATAAGAATGCGTTAGAAGCAATGAAGATGTGCCAGATCACCTGTCTGGAATAGTAATAGAAGAAGAGAACTGCAGGGGTATGTCCGGCAGTTCTCTTGCGCCGTACTATGCAGGATAGTTCAGGCGTTCATCTGTGATATCCGTAAGGACTTCCTTAAGATACTTGCGAGCTAAGTATCTTGCCATCGGAAGGTTCATATCCAGATAGTTGCCGCAGTCTTTCGCGCAGGCGCCGGGGATATCCCCCTCAAAATCGGCGATAAAGGCGAACATCTCGGTCATCAGTGGTACGATATCCCGGGAGGTATATTCTCCCGCAAGCAGCAGATAGAAGCCTGTCCGGCATCCCATCGGGCCAAAGTAGATGGTCTTATCTGCATAAGTCTCGTGATTGCGCAGGAAGGTAGCTGCCAGATGTTCGATGGTATGTACCTCTGCCGTATTCATGACAGGTTCCTCGTTGGGGTTCGTGATGCGGATGTCAAAGGTGGTAACAGGATGACCCTCTACCCGGTCGATACGGGATACATAGAGTCCCGGGATCAGGCGCAGATGGTCTATTGTGAAGCTAGTGATCTTTTCCATGGTATATTGCTCCTTTTGGTTTAATTTGGTTTATTATAGCACTTTTTCGGGAGGTTTTCCATGGATATGTATGAATATATTGCCGGGAAATGTATGGGAACAGATGAAATTATATGATGATCAATCAGGATATGTGTAGAAATGGTTACTGCTTAATATGCTTTTCCAGTTGCATTCATTGCGTAAAATACGAAGTATGTGAATTTCTTTTTGGGATTCTTTGATGATGTAGAATATTATAGAAGGCGGAAAAGGTTTTTTATGGATGGCATAATTCTTATAAAAGATTTGCATATCCAAAACGGATATCGATATATTCAGTGATATCCGTAATGTCGCAGATTGCTTCCATGGTGAGAAGAATGTTATAATCGGGCATGCCTTCGATGCTCCCTTAGTTCGGCAACCTTCTGAAATGCATCTGCAAGCGGCAGTTCCCGGCCGGCTTCCATATCGCAGATCCCGTTCTCTAATACCTGGAAAAGGCAGGTATCTTCATATTGTATCTTATCTGGTGTATGAGGTGATGTTAAATTCATAGATATCACTCCAATCTTAATTGTTGTTTTGTTCCGTTTTGGAAACACTATCACATATTGAAGCAGGATGCAATCCTTTTTATAGAATTTCTGAAATTTTGGCAGTTTTTACCTGCTTGCCTATGGAAATTATTTTGATATATGATATACTTATCCACTGAGGGTACAGATGTTTGATACTTAGGAGGTGCAATATGAAGTTGTATATGGTCAGGCACGGGGAGACTGATTGGAACAAAGCGAGAAGAATCCAGGGGCAGGTGGATATCCCTCTGAACGAGTTCGGAAGGAGGCTTGCAAAGAAGACGGCTTTGGGGCTTGCCGATGTACCTTTTGATCTGTGTTATACGAGTCCGATGTCCCGGGCAAAGGAGACGGCAAAACTGATTCTTCAGGGAAGAGAGACGCCGGTTATAGAGGATGAGAGGATCATAGAGATGGCGTTCGGCGAATTCGAAGGAAAGTGCTGCGCGAAGAGCGGATGGAACCTGCCGGAGGAATTCCGCAGATTTTTCGACGGGCCGGAGAGATACCAGGCGCCGTCCGGGGGAGAAGATTTTGCCGCTGTAAAGAAGCGGACCAAAGAATTCCTCGAGGAGCTGTACGGGAAAGAAGAATACAGGGACAGCAGCATACTGATCACGACCCACGGTGCGGCTCTTGCCGGGCTTTTGAATAATATCAAGGGCAGGTCTCTTGCGGAATACTGGGACGGAGGCGTACATAAGAACTGTGCGGTCACGGAAGTGGAAGTTGTCGGCGGGAAACCATATATCGTCTCGGAAAATGTAGCTTACTATGATGATGAGGTAGAGCCGTGGGAAGACTGACAAGAATATGAAGTGTTTAGAATAGATTAGAAAATATGTACGCGGAGGAAATAGAAGATGATCAATGATAAGAAAGTATTATTCAGCGGTATGCAGGCAACAGGTAATCTGACTCTTGGGAATTATCTGGGAGCGCTGAAGAACTGGGTGACCTTAAGCGACGAGTACGAGTGTTTCTACAGTGTGGTAGATATGCATTCCATCACAGTGAGACAGGACCCGGCAGTCTTAAGGAAGAGGGCGAGAGCCCTGCTTACCCTATACATTGCGGCAGGTCTTGATCCGGAGAAGAACTGTATCTACTATCAGTCGCATGTGTCCGGCCATGCAGAGCTTGCATGGATCCTGAATTGTTTTACCTATATGGGAGAGCTGAACCGTATGACTCAGTTTAAGGATAAGTCTGCGAAGCATGCGGATAATATCAATGCCGGATTATTTACCTATCCGGTGCTGATGGCGGCGGATATCCTGCTCTATCAGGCGGATGTGGTTCCGGTAGGAGTGGATCAGATGCAGCATTTGGAGATCACCAGGGATATTGCGGAGCGGTTTAACAACATTTACGGCAATGTATTTACCATACCGGAGGCGTATATCGGCAAGGTGGGGGCTAAGATCATGAGTCTTCAGGATCCGTCAAAGAAGATGTCCAAGTCGGATGAGAATCCCAATGCCAGCATCTATCTGATGGACGATCCCGATACCGTCATGCGCAAATGCAAACGCGCGGTGACCGACTCCGAGGCACAGATCCTTTATCGTGACGAGCAGCCGGGAGTGAAGAACCTGATCGATATCTACAGTGCATGTACAGGAAAGAAGCCGGAAGAAGTAGTGAAGGAATTCAGCGGCAAGGGATACGGCGAGTTTAAACCGGCGGTAGGAGAGGCGGTCGTATCTGTATTGAAGCCGCTTCAGGAGGAAGCGGCAAGGCTTGAAAAGGATAAGGCTTACATTGACGGAGTCATCAAGAACAATGCGGAGAAAGCACAGTATTTTGCGAATAAGACGCTGCGGAAGGTGCAGAAGAAGATCGGCTTCCCGGAGAGAGTAAGATAGGATGATGCATGGCGCAGACGACGCGCCGATGGGAGCATTAGCGTAAAGGATCGGGAAGGAGCCGGATATGAGTATACAGACAGCGGGTGAACAGAAATATTATGACTTTATCGAGGAACGGGCGAAGAGTCTGCGGACGGGGATGATCGTGTGGGGAAGCCTTCTGGCGGTGGCATTTATCGGGATGTTCTCGGATGCAAGGCTTGGGGTTATATTGGCTTTGGTGGGATTCGCACTTGCGGTAATGAATGTGAAGTCCCAGAAGGCGCTTAAGAGTAAGCTTGATATTGTAGACGATAAGGAAGAGTTCTTCCGGCAGTTAACGGCCCCTGATCTGATTGAGATCAAAGCCTGTAATCTGATCATTATGAAGGATTATGCTCTGGTCAGAAGAGAAGATATAGCCGTCTATCCCTTTGCTCATATGGAGAAGGTAGAGGTAGGTATTCAGGGGAAGACGGGGAAGGTTCTCTTCCTTACAGACAGGCAGGGCAAACGGCATAAGATCGTCTCCTGCATGAGCCAGGACAGGCTGCAGGAGGCGTTCGATAAGGCGTACCGGGCGTTGAGTGAGAGAGTTAAAAGCCGTTAAAAATGCATGAGACCGCCAGGCAGATCGTGCCGGCCGCCAGAAAACAGAGCGATACGCCTGCCCGTTTCTTGCGGGATACCATGATGGAGCGCTGCTCTTCGGTCATGACGGAGGGATATTTCTTCCTGCCGAGAAGGTAAAGAAGCATGCCGTTTCCTCCGTTGTTGCCGCCTGAGAAGAATACCGCCCAGAAGGTAGGGTGCTTGAATCCCCGGCACGCCGCGTCAAGCTGAATCATGCGGAATACCTGGTAATACAGGGTGGAAGCACCAAGCAGTGTAACAAAAGCAAAAATTATCATATACCATGTCAACATAAGATTATCCTCCTATAATTTCAAAATGATTTGGTAGAACAGGGTGCACGTACTGATCACGCCGGCGGCGACGCTGCCCGCGATCAGGTAAGTGCTGCGGGCGATCAGGCCGTTGAACAGGACGAACAGGATCAGGAACAGGATATTGACTGCGACTGCCGTAATCAGCCTGCGGTTGCTGTTCACAATGTTCGTGCTCTCCTCCAGATGACCGATCATTTTCTCATCTCCTTTCAGCAGCTCGTCAAGCTGATGTTATAGAGGTCGCTAAGTTTGATAACGCTTACGATATCAGGATAGGACCGCTCGTTCTCCCAGTTTGATATGGTCTGGCGGGATACCTGTACGGCTTCTGCGACATATTCCTGCGTCAATCCCGATCTGGACCGTGCGTCTTTTAGTTTCGCTCCAATTTCCATAATCTTAACTCCGTTTCTGCAACATCTGTTTTCACAACAGCTATTTCATGTTCCACAATATCTGTATCATGTTCTGCAACATCTGTTTCATGACTTGCTGTTTTGTATATTGTGTCTGTCTGAGCACATATTCAGTATGCCGTTTCAAGGCCGATCTGTCTATCAAATCCATTTTACATGGGCATTTTTGCCTGTCAAAATCCTTTTACATCGGAATCTGAAAAAGAAACTGCCGCAAAATGACAGGTTTATACAGCATTTTGCGGCAGTCTGTTTATCCTTTGATCATATGTTCTCTAATCGTCTTCTTCACCCTGGATGGTGTAAGTCTGTCTCTTTCTTGCCATCTCATCATTCTCCAGGTATTCGTCGTAGGTCGTAATCTTATCGATCAGCTTGCCTCCGGGAACGATCTCCATGATACGGTTGGCGGTGGTCTGTACGATCTGGTGGTCTCTGGAGGAGAACAAAAGCACGCCCGGGAACTTGACCATACCGTTGTTCAGGGCAGTGATCGCTTCCATATCCAGGTGGTTCGTCGGCTCGTCCAGGACCAGTACGTTGGCGCCGGAGATCATCATCTTCGATAAGAGGCAGCGTACCTTCTCGCCGCCGGAGAGGACCTTGACCTTCTTCACTCCGTCGTCCCCGGAGAACAGCATACGGCCCAGGAAACCGCGCACATAGGTCACGTCCTTTTCCTCAGAATACTGGGTCAGCCATTCTACGATGGTGTAATCATTGTCGAATTCGCTGCCGCTGTCCTGGGGGAAATATGCCTGTGAGGTGGTGATTCCCCACTTGTAGGTTCCCTCGTCCGGTTCCATCTCCCCTGTAAGGATCTGGAACAAAGTGGTCTTGGCAAGCTCATTGCTGCCCACAAATGCGACCTTGTCGTCATGGTTCAGTGTAAAGGAGAGGTTGTCTAAGACCTTCTCTCCGTCTATGGTCTTGCTCAATCCCTCTACGGTAAGGACTTCATTGCCAATCTCGCGGTTCGGCCGGAAATCAATATAGGGATACTTACGGCTGGAGGGCTGGATATCGTCCAACTGGATCTTCTCCAACGCGCGTTTTCTGGAAGTCGCCTGCTTGGATTTGGATGCATTGGCGCTGAAACGGGAGATAAATTCCTGCAGTTCCTTGATCTTCTCTTCCTTCTTCTTGTTGGCCTCCTTCATCTGGCGGATCAGAAGTTGGCTGGATTCGTACCAGAAATCATAGTTGCCGGCGTAGAGCTTGATCTTGCCATAATCGATATCCGCGATCTGGGTGCAGACCTTATTCAGAAAATATCGGTCGTGGGATACCACGATCACCGTATTGTCGAAATTGATTAGGAATTCCTCCAGCCATGCGATAGCGTCTAAGTCCAGGTGGTTGGTCGGCTCGTCAAGAAGCAGGATATCAGGATTGCCGAAAAGAGCCTGAGCAAGCAGGACCTTTACCTTCTCAGGGCCGTTGAGATTCTGCATGATCTCATAGTGCATCTCAGCAGGGATTCCAAGGCCGTTTAAGAGGGTCGCGGCGTCGGACTCCGCTTCCCATCCGTTCATAGCGGCGAATTCTCCCTCCAATTCACTGGCTTTGATACCGTCCTCATCTGTGAAGTCTTCTTTTGCGTAAATGGCTTCTTTTTCCTTCATGATCTCATAGAGCCTTGCATTGCCCATCATGACGGTGTCAAGGACCGGGTATTCATCGTATTTGAAATGATCCTGCTGCAGGAAGGAGAGACGTTCGCCGGGAGTGATGGCGATCTCGCCTTTGCTTGGCTCGAGCTGCCCGGAGAGGATCTTAAGGAACGTGGACTTGCCGGCGCCGTTGGCTCCGATCAGGCCGTAACAGTTCCCTTCGGTAAACTTGATATTGACGTCTTCAAACAGGGCTTTTTTCCCCACGCGTAATGTAACATTGCTTGTACTGATCATAGTGTATTCGCACTCCTTAATTATTGAAAATATGCCTTTCTGTACAGAAGCCTTACTTTGGCAGGCGGCCGCACAGAAAGTAATAGTTAGAATTGACATGGTTTCGTCTGTACCTTGCCTATCTTACCAAATATGGAAAGAAATAGCAAGGATAACCATGGGTTTTTCGGAGGTTTTCACAGTTATTTAGTTTTCACTGTACTGGATCTGAAAATGGGTATATAATAGCAAATGAGCAGGCAGACGATTCTGCCGTGTGAATCGTTTATAAAAAGTGAGGTATTGTTTATGATAAAAGCAACAATGGTGCTGGAAGGCGGAGCAACCAGGGGAGTATTCACTTCGGGAGTTCTTGATTATCTGATGGAGAGGGACCTGTATACGTCCCATGTGATCGGGGTGTCCGCAGGATCCTGTAACGGTGTGGATTATGTGTCGAAGCAGCCGGGAAGGACACGAGACTGTATGATTCACGAGGAGAGGAAATACAGCTATTATTATGGGTTCAGGAAATTTATCAGAGAAAAGAGTTTGATGGATATGGATATGATCTTCGACCGGTATCCCAATGAATTCTTTCCATTTGATTATGACACGTATTTTGCGTCTGAGACGGAGTGTGAGATTGTGGCAACTAATTGTGAGACCGGGCAGGCGGAATATCTGACGGAAGATAAGGACAAGGAGAGGCTTATGAAGATCTGCCGTGCGTCCAGCAGTATGCCGCTGGTGTCGCCGATCGTGAATGTGGACGGCACGCCTTATCTTGACGGCGGTCTGGCGGATTCTATTCCTATTAAGAGGGCGGCAGAGAAGGGAAATAAGAAGATCATAGTAGTTCTGACCAGGAATCCGGGATACAGGAAGAAACCGACTTCCCAGGCGGTGGCGGACCTGTACCGCAGGGCGTACCGGAAGTACCCGGAATTGGTGCGGACAACGATTCGGAGGAATTATGAGTATAACAGGCAGATCCGGCTGGTGGAGAGGCTTGCCCGGGAAGGCAGGATCTTCGTATTTCAGCCGTTGATTCCGACGGTTTCACGGCTTGAGAAGAACTGCGATGCACTGATGCATTTCTATAAGCACGGGTATCAGCAGGCGAATCGGAAATATGAGGAGCTGCAGGCGTATCTGGCAGGTTAGTATCCTGCAGAAGAAGGAGGATTTGAGATGAATTTGTATGAACATAGGATCTCGACGAGAGATGCACAACAGATGGCGAAGGTGACGGATATGGTACGGCAGGATATCGCTAAAAGCGGAATCAAAGAGGGGATCGCGGTGGTGTATTCGACCCACACGACAGCCGGATTTACGATCAACGAGAATGCGGACCCAGATGTAGTGCATGATATGCTGTACGGGTTGGAGGAAGCATTTCCCACCAGAACGGGATATTACCGGCATATGGAAGGGAACTCCCATGCGCACATCAAGACCAGTTTCGCTGGACCGTCTCAGACCTTGATCGTGCATGAGGGAGAGCTGGTGCTTGGGATCTGGCAGGATTTGTATTTCTGCGAGTTTGACGGGCCCAGGAACCGGAAGTTCTATGTGAAGATCGTGGAAGGGTAGTCTGGCTGAGAAGGGTAAGAGATTTGATGTAGGTATTAGATATTTTTTGGAAATTAAACTAAAATGTAGGTGTTCGAAAGAGGACACCTACATTTTTTGTATCATAGGAAAGTCTGCCGAATTTCTCTATGATACAAAAGTCCTCCGGGCAGGATTCTGCGAAAGAGTGCCACGAATGGCTGGAACCAGTGGATGATACTTCCTATGATTTTTAAGTTGACTTTTAGGGCGGCTTTAATTATAATTAAAACAAGTGATTTTAAACATATGATTTAAAACAAGTGATTTTAAAAGGAGAAATAGAGTATGCCGCCGAAAGCAAAATTTACAAGAGCAGAAATTATTGAAGCCGCATTGAATATTGTCAGGACGGACGGATATGAAGCATTAACTTCCAGAGCATTGGGAACCTACCTCGCCAGCTCGGCAAGACCGATTTTTACTGTATTCAAAAATATGGAAGAAGTTCAGCAGGCTATGATCGAGGCTGCTAAAACCTTGTATAAAGAATATATCAATAAAGGTTTAGCAGCAGCGCACCCTTTCAAAGGCGTAGGTTCGCAATATATTCTTTTTTCTGTTAATGAGCCAAAGCTTTTTCAGCTCCTTTTTATGACGGAGCAAAAGCATATTCCCGACTTATCAGGCGTGCTTCCGCTGATCGATGAAAGTTATGAGCAAATTCTATTGTCAATTCAAGATGACTACAAGATCTGCATGTCATCTGCAAAAAAACTATATTATCATCTCTGGATCTATACACACGGAATTGCATCGCTTTGTGCCACAAAGATGTGCCGCTTTACAGACGAAGAGATCAGTACAATGATTACTGAGGTATGTGTGAGCATTTTGAAAAAGATAATGGAGGAAGAAGATAATGATTAAAGCGGAAGACATCATAAAATCATACGGAAACGGAGAAAGCCGATTCCAAGTATTAAAGGGCATCAGTCTGGATATTGAGGATAATGATTTTGTGGTTATTCTCGGTGCGTCGGGTTCGGGCAAGTCTACTTTCTTGAATATCATTTCAGGTCTTGAACGTCCTGACAGCGGTAAAGTGTTTTATGACGGTAAGGATATTACAGCGCTTTCTGATAATGAAGTAACTTCATTCCGTAAGGAAAATGTCGGATTTATTTTTCAGCAGTATTATCTGCTGCCCAATATGAGCGTCGATCAAAATGTGAAAATGGGCGCTGACTTGGCAGATAACAAGGATTACAAAACCATCATTGAGGCAGTTGGGCTCGGAGAAAAGCTGCATAAGTATCCCAGCGAACTTTCGGGCGGCGAACAGCAAAGAGTATCGATCGCAAGAGCTTTGGCAAAAAGACCGAAAGTCCTGTTTCTTGACGAACCGACAGGAGCATTAGACGAACAAACAGGACGGCAGATCCTTGATTATATCTGTAAACTTCAAAAGGAATATGATTTTACGATCATATTGGTAACACACAATCTGAATATTGCCAAGATGGCTGACACAGTTATAAAAATGAACAGCGGAAAAATATCTGAAATCTATACAAATGAAACGAAAAAGACCGCTTATGAGATTGGATGGTGATGGTATGCTCGTTGGAATAAAAAATGCTTCAAAACTCACCGGCATTTCCATTATCGCCTGTTGCGCCGTACTTATATGTACAATGTTTGTGAATTTTTATTTTGATGTCCGGCTAATTGAGAATGAAATAACATCTGAATTGTCAATGATTTTTTATCATGCACAGGTTTCTACCGTAAAAGTCGTCTGCCTTGTAAGCGGCGGATGCATGCTTTTAACCGCGGTTGTTATGTTGTTGTTTTATATTAAGCATTATATTGATACGCATAAGAAGGAACTTGGGATATTAAAGGCATTGGGATATTCAAATCTGAAAATTGCAAAAAGCTTTTGGGTATTCGGGATCAGTGCTTTTATCGGAACCGCAATCGGATATGCAGGAGCATTTCTTATAATGCCGCGTTTTTACGCTCTGCAAAATGAAGATAAACTGCTTCCTGAGATAGCTATAAATTTTCATCCAAGCATTTTGTTTTATTTCGTGTTATTGCCGACTGTGTGTTTTTCGGCGCTTTCGGTTTGTTACGCCTGGTACAAATTAAAAAAGCCGGTATTGCTGCTTTTGAAAGATCATCTGCAGACTGCTGCTAAAACACCGCATCACAGGATCGAAAAAAACAGAGAATTGCCGTTTGTGGAGGATTTGAAAAGGAACACCTTGAAATCGAAAAAGGCACTTGTATTTTTCATTATTTTTGCTTCGTTTTGTTTTTCAGCTATGACACAAATGTCGTTTAGCATGAAAGATTTGTCAAGTGAAATGATGGGGGTGATGATGCTGGTCATCGGACTTGTATTAGCGTTTACAACTCTGTTTCTTGCCATAACTACAGTAATAAGCGGAAATACAAAAACGATTGCTATGATGAGGGTATTCGGCTATTCGCAGAAAGAATGCTGCAGGGCGATTTTAGGAGGATACAGACCGATGTCCTATATCGGTTTTGTAATTGGAACAGGATATCAGTATGGGTTGCTGAGGCTCATGGTGGATATTGTATTTAAGGATTTTGAGGATGTACCTGTATATAAATTTGACGTTCCTGTTATGCTTGTTTCTCTTGTTTGCTTTATCACAATTTATGAAATCCTGATGTATGTATATTCTGAAAAAATTAAGAAGATTTCGGTCAAGGAAATTATGATCGAGTAACAGGGGGAAATGCAATGATACGGAAATGATCATATATGCCGCCGCTATGGATAACACCATAACGGCGGTTTTTCTGTCTGCCGGTTATCTGCTGTATCAACTGCGGCAGCCGCCTTGTCCTGTAAGCTTTTAATATCCCTCGCCGGCGGCTGCGGATAGAAAAATGATAATGACATATCTTCCGAATGCGTATTAGATATATATAAAATATAATTGACATAAATCTAATCATATGTTATCTTGAATAAGAAATATATAAAATATATTAGAAGGAGATAAAACAATGAAGAAATACTGGAAGAAAAACGGATTCTTTTTGGCGGTGACCTTGATGGCCGGTATCCTTGCGTCTGTTTTGGCGTCGGGTATCGCCATTCTGCTTCAGAAAGTAGTGGATGTGGCGGTGACGAAGCAGACGGAGGCTTTTGGGAAGCTTTTTCTTTTTGCGGTCGGTTATATCCTGGTGTTATGCGTGATGAATTATGTCAGCGCTCTTATGGAGAAGTACCTGACAGAGAAAATGATCAAGCAGTACCGCCGGGATATTTTCAAGGGAATTATGGACCGCCGTCCCATCCGGTACTACAGGGAAAATACAGCGGACTACATCTCGGCGCTGACGAACGATATGAAGCTTATCGAGGATAACTATATTGCCGCATTGCTGAATACCTTCAAACTGGTAGTGATGTTTGCGGTGACATTGGTTATTCTGTTGATTTTAAGCCCGATGGTTACGGCGATTCTGATCCTGACATTTTTACTGATGTTTTTACTGCCGGCTACGATCGGGCGTTGTCTGGAAAAACGGCAGGACCGGGTTTCTGCGCAGATGGCCGCATTTACAGAGAAGCTAAAGGATATTCTGTCGGGGTACGAGGTGCTGAGAAGCTATGACCGGATAGAAGCTGCCAAGTACCGGTTTCAGGAAGAAAATGAAGAAGAGATTAGGGTGAGGTTTCGGGCGGCCAGATTATTCGCGCTGAATGAAGGGCTTTCTGATACGCTGGCCGTTCTGTCAACGATCACGGTGATCTTCGTGTCTGCGTATCTTGTCCTGATCGGGCAGATCACGATGGGGACATTGCTGGCGCTGGTACAGCTCAGCAGTTCATTCATGGCTCCGGTCATGCTGCTGATGCAGAATGTTCCCAGGATTCAGAGTATGAAAGCGGTTATTGCACGTTTGAATAGTTATGCAGAGGATGATCCGGCTGTTAAGCCGCTGCCGCTAGAGCTTCCGTCCTTTGAGAAGGGAATAGAGTTGGATGGGGCGTCATTTTCCTATGACGGGGAACAGACTGTATTGGCGGATATTACGATGCGGATCGATAAGGGAGGCAAATATGCGGTCATGGGCCCCAGCGGGTGCGGGAAGACGACATTGATCAAATTGCTGCTGGGCTATTTTGAAGATTACGGCGGCAGCATACGATATGACGGCCGGGAACTAAGGGCGCTGGATATGGATAAGATCGCGGGGATCATTTCCGTCATCCATCAGAATGTCTATCTGTTTAATCTGTCTGTCCGGGAGAATATTCTTCTGTTCGAGGAATTTGACGAGGCTGCGCTGGCTGAGGCAGTAGAGAAGAGCGGAGTGTCTCTGTTCATTGACGAGAAGGAAGGCGGGCTTGACCATGGGGCGGGAGAAAACGGCGCGCTGCTCTCTGGAGGGCAGAGGCAGAGGGTTGCGCTTGCGAGGGCGCTGATTCGCCGCGCGCCGTTCGTGATATTGGATGAGGGGACGTCTGCTCTTGACAGGAAGACCGCCTGTGAGATAGAAAGCCGTCTGCTGGAAGATGAGGAGCTTACGCTGCTTACCATTACACATAATCCCGATCCGCAGCTCATGCGCCGGTATGACGGAATTTACCGGATGAATGACGGGCGGCTTGAAAATTGTACGAAAACCTTTTATACTGAGTAAAGATAAATCTTATATCCGTTACAGAAACGGGGAGGATATGGTATGAAGGTAGAATATAAAAGGGAGCTTCATCCGTTGTTTGAGACGCTGGGGCTCATATTCCTGATGAAGAATTGGGAGAATGTCAGATCAGAACTTATGCAGTCCTTGGAGGAAATGGAGATTGACGGGGAAGGCTTTTACAGTAAGAATCTCATTTACCTGGAGAGATATGTAAGGGAATTTGAGAAAAAATATGTGCCTGATCCAGGCGAAGACTTTTTCTTTGGGAATAATGAGAAATTTTTCATGATATTTACGGCGCTCGTGATGGAATATCCTGAGCTGGAAGCGGATATGGAAGCGGATATGGAAGCGGATATGAAAGCAGATATGGAAGCGGGTGTGGATGAGAAGCTTCGGAATCTGATCGAATTATTCTTCCTGGATGAGGAGTGTAAGGTTCCGGCAGGCTTAGATACTATGGAGAAGCGGTTTGCGCTGGTCCAATCACTAGACTATTCGGAGGATACCAAATGGAAGCTTCTTACGCTGCTGAATCATCCGTCTGAAAAATTCTGTACGCTTTTCGAGATCTACAGAAAGAACAGACCGGCGTTTGCATATACAGCGGAAAAGAATCAGGAATGTCTGGCGGCCCTTCTTAAAAAAGTGCCGTCTGACATCCCGGCAGTAATGGAAGAACTGATCACCGGCCTTGAAATGGATCAGATCACCGTCTATCTGACGGCGGCGTTCCCTTTGATGGGGTGGCTGACCTCTAAGACGGCGTTTCAGGGGATATTGCTTGACAGGCTGTACCTGTATAAAAAGAACAGGGAGGATGCAAGAGAGATCCTGCCGGGAATGCTGAAGGTCCTGGGGGATAAGAGCAAGTTTGAGATATTATATTCTCTTAAGGAGCGGGGGAAATATAATCTGGAGATTGCAGAGGAGCTTCGGCTGACTCCTGCCACCGTATCTCATCATATGGGGATCCTGCTGTCCAATCGCTTTGTGACGGTAGAAAAACAGGACGGGAAAGTGTATTATCAGTTTAACCGGGAGCCGTTCGGAGAGATGATCCGGTTTCTGGAAGAGATTTTTCTATAAAAGCTTAAAAAGAGGAGGAGACGTATATGTCAGTATACGAGATCGTGTTCAGCCCAACAGGGGGCACGAAGAGGGTATCAGAGATATTTACAAAGGCATTCTGTCAGGACAGTGTTTGCATTGATCTGGCCAGACGGGATATGGACGGTTCCGAATATTCATTTCAGGAGGAAGATGTCTGTATCGTATCGGTTCCTTCTTACGGCGGAAGAGTCCCGGGTGCTGCCGTATCGCGGCTGCGCCGGATGAAGGGAAATCAGGCGGGAGCGATACTGATCACAGTGTACGGGAACCGGGCTTATGACGATACGTTTGCAGAATTACAGGATGTGCTGGAGGGTTCCGGCTTTTCCTGCAAGGCGGCAGTCAGCTCTGACGCTTAAAAAAAATTAATAAAAAAACCTCCCATTTTATGGGAAGATGCGCGATAATAGAAGTAACCAAACAACTATTTTTTCGCACCACC
>CAJTGB010000009.1 GCA_910575835.1 Lachnospiraceae bacterium
GGATATGTTCACTCATCTACAACTCTCCTTTCTGCTTCCATTGTATCATCTTTTCTGCTTTATGGTAAGTTTGTTACGATGCAAGCATCGGGGAATTGTACCCTCCTGTGATTAAAATTAAAGCTTACCATATATCCACGTTTCAAATGATAGGCATCCAGATAATCCGCAAGCTGTTCTTCGCCTCTCTGGTTATATTCAGCTCCCCGCCATATCGCTTCTCTGCCCATTATACACCCCATCGCCCATTTTGATAACAAAAACTCATAAATTAAAAGAAATCCCCCGACCATGCCGCAGTACAGTCAGGGGATCATATTATTATCTACTCATATTTGGAAAATATCCTGCAAAACAGGAAGCTCTGCGTATACGCCGCCGCGGCGAAGCCTGCGAAGAACCACCAGATCGTCCCGATCACAAAGGTCCGGGAAGTAAACAGCGTTATCACCGCAAGCCCGATGCTGATCACCAGCATCATTACCGTAGAGGGCAGATGTGCAGCGCTTAAAAACAGCGCATTCTTGACGGAATGAAATACCGTATTCTCAAACCTCGCGATATAAGGAAAGAGATACAGGAACGTCAA
The DNA here is from genome assembly GCA_910575835.1 of Lachnospiraceae bacterium. GTDB lineage: Bacteria > Bacillota > Clostridia > Lachnospirales > Lachnospiraceae > Sporofaciens. The sequence continues at coordinate 590 of CAJTGB010000009.1, forward strand.
TATCCATATTCCGAAGATCATAGCAAGAAGCAGACGTATCACAGTATAGACCATGCCTCCAAATACGCCGGCCAGACGAAAATCCACGAACAAAAGCACTCCCGCCGCCGCCATGATCAGCCAGCAGACCGTCGCCGTCTTAGCGCTGCGCCGAAATGCTCTCATATATTCCTTCAATACGGACGGATCCTCGCCTCTTGCCAGCTTCATCGCCACTGCATACAGCGCCGAGAGCGCCGCTCCTATAGTGACGACCGGAAGCGATGTCGCTACGAAGATCAGATTCAGGATCATGATATCCCCGACCCTTCCAAGGAATCTCATCACAGGGCTGTCAATTACAAAGAAATTCATTCCATCACACTTCTTTCTCTATTACTTCCCAAGCCGGATCACATTCCAGGACGCCTTATTAAGCATGCTTGTCATGATACCGCCGTCCATGGAAGAACGCTTCACGGTCTTCGGAACTACCCTCTGTTCACCGGCACAGTTCACAAGCTTAAGATCTGACTCTTCCATCACGATGTGCTCCAACACCTTATATCCTTCCATTCCGCGCATATCCGTCGTCAACTGGATATCCTCGTCCAGTGTACGGTTTACCGCGAAGATGGTCAGTTCTTCCTTCTCCTCGTTATATACGGCAACGCTCTCCACATCCGTTACATTCTCATGCTTTGCAGTATCATGCTTCGGCGTTGACACCATCGGCTGCAGCGCTACGCCTCTGCCGTATATTGACGCATGCATGAACGGATAGAAGATGGTCTGCTTCCACGCAGCGCCGCCGCCCGCATCCGTCATGATCGGAGCGATCACATTCACAAGCTGCGCCAGACATGCGATCTTCACTCTGTCCGCGTGCTTAAGAAGCGTGATCAGCATCAGTCCCACCAACAGCGCATCCTCAAATGTATAGATATCCTCCAGCATCGGGGGCGCCACCTGCCACGGATGATTCTCCGTGATATCGTCATCCGCCGCATTGGAATGGAACCATACATTCCACTCGTCAAAGCTGATATTGATATTCTTGCGCCCGCGTTTCTTCGCCTTCACATAATCACAGGTCGCGATCACCGTGCGGATGAATTCATCCATATCGTCGGACTGCGCCAGGAAGTCCAGGCTGTCATTGTCCCTGTTGCCGTAATACTGGTGCATGGAGACATAGTCTACATGGTCATAAGTACACTCAAGGGTAGTTGACTCCCATTTCGGGAAGGTCGGCATATCAAGGGCTGAGCTTCCGCAGGATACCAGCTCTATGGACGGGTCTATAAGCTTCATAGCCTTCGCCGTCTCTTCCGCCAGGCGCCCGTACTCCTCCATGGTCTTATGGCCAAGCTGCCACGGACCGTCCATCTCATTGCCCAGGCACCACACCTTCACCTTATGAGGCTCCTTCACCCCGTGGGCGATACGCATATCGCTGTACTTCGTCCCGCCCGGGTGGTTGCAGTATTCCAGGAGGTTACATGCATCAGCGATCCCCCTCGTTCCCAGATTGACCGCCATCATCATCTCTGAATTAACCTTATCCGTCCATTTTGAAAATTCATTCAGACCGACTTCGTTCTTCTCGAGACTCCGCCATGCCAGTTCCAGCCGCTTCGGGCGCTCAGATACCGGACCCACGCTGTCCTCCCAGAAGAAATTCGATACAAAGTTCCCGCCCGGGTAGCGGACGATCGGCACATTAAGCTCCTTCACCAGTTCTATCACATCCTTGCGGAAACCATCCTCATCCGAGAGCGGGTTCCCAGGCTGGTACAGCCCGTCATACACGGCCCTCCCCAGATGTTCGATAAAAGAACCATAGATCCTCTCATCCACCTGTGAGATCTGAAAATCTTTGTCGATCACCATTTTTGCTGTCTTACTCATTCATTACCTCCTAATTCCATACTACTAAAAACTATGTTTCATCGTTACTGCCGGCTGCCCCGCACGCCTGCGTAAGCCAACTACTCCTTGACCGCTCCGGCCGTCATACCCTCGATAAAATACTGCTGGAAGCATACGAACAGGATGAAGATCGGTATGATCGAGAAGAACGATCCCACGATCAGCAGGCTGTAGTTGTCTCCATAAGGATTGATCAGCGTATTCAGACCAAGCGTTAATGTATATTTACCCGAAGAGCGGATCACCAGCAACGGCCACAGATAGTTGTTCCATGCATTCATACCGTTCAGGATCGCCATTGCCGCAAAGGCCGGCTTCATGATCGGGATGATCAGACGGAAGAAGATACCGTACTCTGTGGCGCCGTCGATACGCCCCGCCTCAAGAAGCGACTTAGGCAGTCCCAGCAAATACTGACGGAAAAAGAAGATCGTCGACGCATGCGCAACGAACGGGAGCACGATTGCAAGGTAGCTGTCCATCATCCCCCATGTTGTCATCTGCTTATACAACGGAAGCATTACGACCTCCAGCGGGATCGACAGGATCAGCAGCACAACAATGAATAATGCATTCTTCCCCTTGAAGTCATACGCCGCGAATCCGTATCCGACAAATGCGCTGACAAGCAGCGTCGCCACAACCGTAACCACCGTCAGTATGATACTGTTCGTAAACCATCTCCAGTATTCGTGCTGCCCGGTGAACAGCAGCGAATAATTGTCAAGACTCATGCGGCTCCAGTCGATCCCCAGGTTCAGTCCATACTGCAGAAGATCTCCGCCCGGCTTAAAGCTCGCAAGGAAGATGGTGTATATAGGTATGATAATCAAAATCGCCAGGATTGTAAAGAACACGATCAGCATAATCGTGGCAAGTGTATTTTTATTCTTCTGACTCTTCATACTATCTCTCCTCCTTGTCGAATGTTCCCGTTGCCTTAAGCTGTACCAGGTTGACAATCATGACGATAATGAGAAGGATCAGCCCTACGGCGCACGCATAACCCATTGCACGCTTCTCGATTCCCTGCCGGTACAGATATCCTACGATGGTAAGTCCGATATTCTGCGGAGAGTTATTACCTTTCCATAACATATAGCTCTCAGTAAACATGGACAGACCGGCATAGATACTGATGGTCAGCACGTATACTGTCGTTGGTTTGACCAGAGGGAAGGATATCTTGACAAACTGCTGCCATTTGCTCGCACCGTCGATGGATGCCGCCTCATAGATATCCGTGGAAATGCTCTGAAGCCCCGCCAAGAAGTACAGGATATTAACGCCGGTCCAGCGCCAGCACGCCAGAAGCAGCAGCGCGAAATAGCTGGTCCACTCACCCTTAAGCCATTTGATCGGAGACATTCCGAATGCTGCGATGATCTGGTTCGCTAAAGAAGTATTCATCTCCCCGAACATCAGGCGGAAGATCGTACCCGCAACAACGACTGACGTCAACGCCGGAATAAAATAGACAGATTTGAACACCCCGGGCTTCTTCATGAGCTTGCTGTTCAAAAGGGTCGCAAACAGCATCGGAAACGGTATCAGCAGAACCAAAGTACCTACCATATACTTCGCGCTGTTGTATACCGCCTTAAGGAATATCTTGTCTGATAATAGTCTTTGATAGTTTCCAAGCCCAATCCACTCATCCTTCAAAACATCCTGAAAACTCAGCAGGATACCGTTTCCGATCGGAAACATCCAGAATATCACTACTGTCAGGGCAAACGGAAGAACGAATACATAGGGGGCTAATTTCTGTGAATAGAATAGTTTCTTCATACTCTCACATCTCTTTCCTAAAACACATCGCCATCTGCCGCCAAAACCGCCGGCAAGATGACTCACTCTTTGCATAAAGCGGGGCTGCGGCTTACGCACGCAGCCCCAGGACATATATCACGGCCCATGATTTCTCGGATATTCGATCCCCTGGACCGCAGACAATCTGATCTGCCGGACTACTCGCCGAACTCGTTCTTCAATGTCTCCTGTGACTCTTCCAACGCTTCCTTTACATCCATGCCATTCTCATAGATATTGTTCAGTGTAACGTTACAGAACTCATTGTTGATAGACGGGAATTTCTCGCTTGTCAGTGATTCAAGCGCCATAATTCCATCCTGAATCTCCAACAACGCATCGAACGGATATGTATTGAAATATTTCACGAACTGATTCTCAGGATTCTGGGTCAGCTCTGTGTCTGTCCATACCGCTGTATTAACCGGGTCAAATCCCAATACATTCCATACTTCCTCATTAGCTCCCTCAGACAGCTTGATGTATGCGAATACTTCCGCTGCAAGGTCTGCGTTCTCGCTGCTTGCGATCACAGCCGTACCAGTACCGCCGCCGCCGATAGACTTCACTTCGTCGCCTTCGTTCCAAACAGGCGTAGGAGCGATCGCAACATTACCGGACAGGTCTGACATATAGTTCACGCATCTGGATGTCTGCCAGAATGGCATGATCTGTACTGCGTAATCTCCGTTGTTGTAGGACGGATATGCTTCTTCATTATCCGGCTGTCCTCCAGGTACAGTCTCGAACGCGCCTGTCTCCTGCATTCCCTTGATGTACTCAAGAACTTCTACCATCTTATCGTTGGTGATATCGATATTGCCGTCGGCATCCAGGTAGTCTCCGCCCTTCTGCCTTAACATCAGGTTGATCATCCACTGTGCAGTTGTCTCTACACATGCGAAGTATTTGCCGGTCTTCTCATGATACTTCACGCCTGCTTCCTTGAAGTCGTCCCAGGTCTTGATCGTCGTATAATCTACGTCTCCTTCTTCCAGAGCCGCTGTGTTGTAGAATGCAACCATCGCGCCTACGTGTGTCGGGAATCCATAATAAGCGCCGTCTTTGCCGTAGATCTCCAATCTGGATTCGATGATGTTCTCCAAGTACGGCTCAATCTCCGGTGTCAGATCTCTAAGCCCGATCTCTCCTGTCATAAATGCAGGGAACTTACCAAGCTCGATATCAACAACGTCCGGTGCGCCTTCTCCTGACTCGAGCGCAAGCGACAGCTTATTGTGCATGTCGTCATACTGCATATTGCTTAAGACCAGCTTTACCTTCTTGTCTGGATTCTCTTCGTTCCACTTCTCAGCCATGTCGGTGTAGAACTGCTGATGAAGCTCGATGAACGTCCACACCTCGATCTCTGTCGCGTCGCCTTCTACCTCCATCTCGTTCTTTCCTGCGGAGCCTGAGCCTGATGAGTCGTCAGAACCGCCTCCCTCGCTTCCGGCACTACAGCCAAGCAGCATAGACGCTGTCATGGCAACACACAATAGTGCAGCAACTAACTTCTTTTTCATGTTGTGTCCTCCTTTTTCTTTCTTTTTTATTTCTTTCAGGGATATGTCCCTGCAAGATTCTTATAACAGCTCCTTCATCCACACCAGCATCTCTCCGGCTCCCCGGTTATTCCAGCAATGATAGGGCACCGCTCTTAATTCCGCATCCTCGAAGCGGTTCTTACGCCCGGCATACAGCGCCCCGTCCTTCCATGCATCCTCTGTCAGGCGCTTACCTTTGAAGGAAATGACCGTGACTCCTCCAAGCAGCCCTTCCTCGTATCTTTCTACCGGCTCCTGGTCCGTATCGGCAAATACAGCCGGCAGGTTACTGCCGTTATCCGTTTCCTCCAGGCAGTACACCAGCGGTCCCTTCACCAGAGCCACTTTGCCGGAATCCTCTCTCACACGCGGATTCGCTCTCACGAATTCTGCCGGTACATGAAACTCTATCACCAATTCCGTTTCTTTCTCACGGATTCCTTCTATATATAAATAGCCTTTTTCTATCCTGACCTCTTGAGCTTCCTCATTCTGTACGCTCCGGCTTCCGGCAGCAGCAACGGCTTCGCCGTCCCTCAGAATCTTATAGTCCTTCACATAATTCGGAATCCGAAGAGCCAGACTGTATGGTTCTGCTCCTTCATCTCTTCCCAGCCTGATCTCAATACGTCCCGAATTAGTAAGGTCGCTGTCCATCTCAACGCTTACCTTCTCTCCCGCCAATTCAAGCACAGTCTGGTTAGAGATATACAGGTTCACGTACAGAGCCTTTCCGTCTGTGAAATACATGTACTGTCCCATGGACGCCAGCGTCCTCGCAATATTGGGCGGACAGCACGCCACGCCGAACCAGGTCTGCCTTACAGGCTTCACATGCTCCTTCGACGTCCGTTCCATGCAATTATCCGGCCATACCTCCAGCGGATTCACATAGAAGAAGCTCTTCCCGTCCTGCGCGATCCCGGACAGTACCGTATTATAGAGCGCACGCTCCGCAACATCCATATAAGAAGCATCCCTGGTAAGCTGTGCCATCCTCTTCCCGAAGAGAGCAAGCCCTATCGATGCGCAAGTCTCCGAATAATTACCGCTGTTGGGAAGGTCGTAATCCGTCGTAAACCTCTCAAGGATACCGGATGATCCGATGCTTCCCGTGATGTACATCCGCCTCTCTGTCATATCCTTCCAGATCGTCTCACATACTCTAAGCAGCTCTTCATCCTGGTACAGACCAGCCAAGTCTGCCATCGCACAATACATATATACCGCCCGTACAGCATGCCCTTCCGCCGTCTTCTGTTCCCTTACCGGAAGATGGGACTGGGAATACTTCGTATCATATCCGGCGAATTCCGGGAAGATCTGCCTGTACCGGGAGTTCTTCTCTTCTGCCAGGAAATAATTCTCTCCTGTTCCCCGCTGATCGATAAAATACTTCGCAAGCTCTAAGTAATCCTTCCTGCCCGTTACACGGTACAGGCGGATCAGCGCCAATTCTATCTCCTGATGTCCCGGATACCCATGGCACTTACCTTCCCCGGGGCCGAATACCCGGCAGATCAGATCCGCAAAACGTTCCATAATATGAAGGAACTCTTTCTTGCCCGTCGCCTCATAATAAGCAACCGCAGCTTCTATCATATGACCCGCCGTATACAGCTCATGGCCTTCCTTCAGATTCGTCCACCGCAGGGACGGCGCCTTGATCGTGAAATATGTATTCAGATAACCGTCCTCACACTGTGCTTTCCCGAGCAACTGAATCGTTTCATCTGCAAGACGTTCCAGATCCTTATCCGGCCATACCTCCAGCGTATACGCCACAGCCTCCAGCCACTTCGCCGCATCCGTATCCTGGAAGACCGCCCCCTCGAATTCTCCCTCGGCTTCCCCTGCCGCAATCTTAAAATTCTGGATACAATGACTCGTCTCAACCCCCTCGATACGGTCATTCAGGATATCCCACTGGTACGGTATCAGCACATCCTTCACCAGATGGATATAACGGTCCCAGAACCGGTCACGGATATGAATCTGTCCTATCGGAATTGTATTTAAGGGGTTTATCTCTAATTTTCTCTCTGTCATAATCTTACTACCTGAAATCCTAATTGAAATATTGAAATTAATCGTTTAATCTTTGCTGCGCTCTTTTTCCTAAAATAAATGCTTTCCCTTTCTATTCAGATCGATATCAGACAGCATTACTTCTGATATTTCCAAATTTTATAGCTTTATTTTCTTGTTACTTTTGTTATATCACTTTACCTGCACAATTGCAAGTACAAATTAAACGTTTAATATTGTACAAATTGCACAAAAACAACGCAAAATAAGCGTTTCAGCACCCTCCGCAGGCTCTAAAACGCTTATTATTTTTATCTTTATTCGATTTTTCTCTTATTATCACACCGATCGCCGCATATTTTCCAGCAAATTGATGTATCGTTTTATCAGATAATCGCTCCCACAGACTTACGGATCAGCGGATAACAATTTACACGGTGAACCGGAAGAATATCCTTGCAGCCGCCCAGCATCTCCATGATCACTTCGCTTGCCTCATATCCTATATCATGAAGCGGCAGCATGATCGTTGACAGCGGAGGCTTATAATAACCCGACAGTTCCCTGTTATCGTAACCTGCAACCGAGATATCCGTCCCCACCTTAAGCTCCAGTTCTTCCAGACGGTCGTAGACCCCTCCGGCCATCAGATCGTTCATGCAGAAGATAGCCGTCACTCCCTGTTCAAGAAGCCTGTCGGTAAACTGATAACCGCAATCTCTGTTCCAGTCTCCGGTACAGACCAGTGAAGGATTATACAGGATCCCGCTCTCATACAGAGCCCTTTGGTACCCCACAAGCCTCTCCTGGGCATGGGGGCTGTCATTCTTGCCGGTTATGACCCCGATCCTCTTATGTCCCTGTCCGATGATATGCTTCACGATCTGATATGCGCCGTCCTCATCATTCACCACAACAGACGGAACCTTGCCGCTCTCTGTATATCCGTATGCCATCACTGCCGGAATCGGCAGATCCTCTGGAATACAACGGATCGTCCTCTCGTGAGCCGCCACATAGATGATTCCCTCCACCTGCTTGGCGATCAGTTTCCAGATCTCATCCCGCACCATGCCATAGAAATCATCCCTGTGGTAGTAAGTATCATTGTATTTCTTAAATAAACGAAGATTGATCAGAAGAATCTGATAATTCTTCTCCTCACAATGCTCCGTGATCCCATCTACGATATCCGGAATACTGAATATGGTCATATCCTCCACGATAACCCCTATGCTCCGTGTATTCTTCGTCTTCAGATTCCTCGCCACCGTATTCGGCGTGTAGTTCATTTCCTTAATCTTCTCCATCACCATCCTGCGTGTCTCGTCGCTCGCCCCCGGTTTGTGGTTCAATATATTCGACACCGTCGCCACCGAAACATTACAAGCCCTGGCAATCTCTTTAATCGTCGCCATAAAGCCTCCCTCATCCGTTCACAGTTCACTTTTACAATATATCTTAAGATATTTCTTTCCCACTTGTCAATATTCTAATTCTGTGTTACGATAGTATTGCTCTTATTTTCTAATTTAAATGTCAAAGGAATTATTTATGGAATCTATAGAATCAAAACAGATGCTTGATCTTCCTGCGGCAGACTCTTTGTGCAAAAAAGAAATTGCCTATATCCGCTCCCACACAGTTACGTGGGAATCTTCGGTGAACAATCAATTTTATCTTGAATACAGCTATAACCGCATCGACTGGTTTGCTCTGAACGGAGGGAATTCAATTCCTCTTCCCCAGAGTATGCTTCCTATAACGCCGGAACTTCTGGCGCATGATCCCGGCGGCTGCGAACTCTCCCTGTCTGCCCTTGAACTCTTGCAGAATAGGTACGGCGCACCAGAGCCGGTGTATATATCGGCAGTAGAGAAGATCTCTCGGCCTTCTGGCGCAGCCGAACTGCCGCGGCGGATCTCTGTAGCCTACACGAACGGGATGCGCGAGGAACGCTCTGTTATCTGGGACGGACTTACCGGCACAATACAGGAGCCGAAGTATGCCGCCCCTCTCATCAGTCACCGCGCGGACCCTTACGTCTACAGGCACACGGACGGGAAATATTACTTCATCGCGTCTCACACTGACGCGGGCCACAATCTGGACGGAAGATACCAATACCTGTACCTGATCCTGCGGTGCGCAGACACGCTGGAAGATCTGACGGACAATTCCGGCAGATATACAGAGAAAATCATCTATGAGAAGAAGCCTGTTAACGGCGGCACCATGAGCCCGCACCTATGGGCGCCGGAGCTCCACTATATCCACGGCGAATGGTTCGTCTATTATACCGCAACGATCTCCGATCGTTCCTCCTGGCGCATCCGTCCTCATTGCCTCGCCTGCACAGGCTCCGATCCTATGCAGGATTCCTGGATCGAGAGAGGACCGGTTCAGACCACCGTTAAAGGAGACATTGCATTCACAGATTTTTCATTGGATCACACATACCTGAACCATAACGGGAAGGACTATCTCCTGTGGGCTCAGAAGACAGACAATATCTCGGATATCTTCATCGCCGGGCTTGCGGATCCCTGGACCGTCTGCACCCCTGCCGTGCGCCTGACTCATCCCGAGTATAACTGGGAGCTGCACGGCTTCCCTGTCAATGAGGGACCTGCCGTCATACGGCATGAAGGGCGGATATTCGTAACATTTTCCGCCAGCGGAACGGACGCCTTGTATTGCGTCGGACTCTTGTATGCAGATGAGAACTCAGATCTTCTGGATCCCGCATCCTGGACCAAATGCCCGTATCCGGTATTCCAGAGCAGTTCTGTCACCGGATATTACGGCCTTGGACATAACAGCTTCACCCAATCCACCGACGGAACCGAGGACCTGATCATCTATCACGGCCGCCAGGAAGAACGGTATCTGGGAGAAGGCGATTATCAGCCTCTCTATGATGCAGGCCGCAATACTTATGTTGGGAAGGTCTTCTGGGGCAGCGACGGGATGCCGTCCTTCTCTGTGCCCGGTGCGTCCATTGCCGCACGGCCGGAAGACCTGACCGTCCGGGCAGAAGTAAGGTAACAGGACAGCCTGTCCGTCCGGGCAAAAGTAAGGTAACAGGGCAGCCTGTCCGTCCGGGCAGAAGTAAGGTAACAGGACAGCCTGTCCGTCCAGGCAAAAGTAAGGTAACAACGGCGGAATCGCACAAAAAAGGCTGCCGCATACCGCAGCAGCCTTTTTTGTTCATTCATACTTTTTCTTCAGTTCAATAATCCGCTGATTACTGCTCCCGCGAAATACCAGTGTTACGTCCTTGAGCTCCTCCACAAACTCACCGTCCACCAGCACGTCTATAAATGAAAGCATCTCATCCGTCACTCTGGTATGAACCTTTCCTCCTTCTGCAAGATCCACATCGTACAGATACCCGGTGTAGCACCAGATATCCTTCTTCGGATATGCCTTCCGAATCCTCCTTAATAGTTGTATCAGTACGCCTTGATTCTCCGGCTCAAAGGGCTCTCCTCCAAGCAGGGTAAACCCTTGGATATAGTCCGGCTTAAGCAGCCTTATGATCTCCTCTTCCGTCTCCTCTGTATAAGGCTTTCCATACTGAAAATCCCAGGTCTCAGGATTAAAACATCCCTTGCAGTGATGCCTGCATCCTGATACAAACAGACTGACCCGCACCCCCGGGCCGTCCGCTATATCACATTCTTTTATATTTCCATAATGCATATTCTCACCTTTTCCTCAGCGCTTCCCGTTCTACAGATGCAGCACCCTGTCCTTGATCTCCTGGGTCCGGCCCTGGTTCCAGAACTGCGTACCGATATAACCGCAAGTCCTGCGCGCTACAAACATCTTGTCCTGATCCATATTGCTGCAGTTCGGACATTCCCACTGAAGCTTCCCGGCCTCGTCCTCCTTGATCAAGATCTCGCCGTCATAACCGCAGCATTCACAGTAATCGCTCTTCGTATTCAGCTCTGCGTACATGATATTGTCATAGATGAACTTCATCACAGACAGCACGGCCGGAATATTATTCTGCATATTCGGCACTTCGATATAGCTGATAGCGCCGCCCGGGGACAGCTTCTGGAAATCCGCCTCGAACTTCAGCTTCTTAAAGGCGTCGATCTCCTCGGATACATGTACATGATAGCTGTTCGTGATATAATTCTTATCCGTAACACCCTCAATAATGCCGAACCGCTTCTTCAGGCACTTGGCAAACTTGTAAGTAGTGGATTCCATCGGAGTACCGTATACGGAATAACTGATATTCTCCGCATCCCTCCACTCCTTGCACTTATCGTTCAATCTCTGCATAACCGCAAGGGCAAACGGTCTTGCTTCCGCATCGGTGTGGGTCTTCCCCAGCATCCGCATACACATCTCATAGAGTCCGGCATAGCCCAGAGAGATGGTCGAATAGCCGTCATACAACAGCTTGTCAATGACTTCGCCCTTCTTCAAACGCGCCAGCGCGCCGTACTGCCACAGGATCGGCGCCACATCCGATACCGTCCCCAGAAGCCTCTCATGCCGGCATCGAAGCCCTCTGTGGCACAGCTCCAGACGCTCATCCAGAATCTCCCAGAACTTATCCATATCCCCCTCGGAAGAACAAGCCACATCCACCAGATTGATCGTCACGACCCCCTGGTTAAATCTTCCGTAGAACTTATGGCGTCCGTCCTCATTCATCTGAGAATCCTCTACCGTCAGGAAGGATCTGCATCCCATACAGGGATATACCTCACCCCGCTTCAGTTCCTTCATCATCTTGGCTGAGATATAATCCGGCACCATACGCTTCGCCGTACACTCAGCCGCAAGCTTCGTCAGATGCCAATATCTGGTTCCTTCTGTTATATTGTCTTCATCCAGCACATAGATCAGCTTCGGGAATGCCGGCGTGATCCATACGCCCTTCTCATTCTTCACGCCCTGCATACGCTGGATCAGCACTTCCTCTATGATCAGGGCAAGATCCTCTCTTAACTGCCCGTCCGCCACTTCGTCCAGATACATAAATATCGTCACAAACGGCGCTTGTCCGTTACAGGTCATCAGTGTGATCAATTGGTACTGGATCGTCTGGATCCCGCTCTTGACCTCTTCCCGCAGTCTCCGCTCCGTCACCCGTTCAACGATCGCCTCCTCCAGACTCTCTCCGCATTCCCTGCGCTCTTCCACTACGCTTTTGCGGAGCTTCTTCCTGCTGATATCTACAAACGGCGCCAGGTGTGCCAGTGTAAAGGACTGACCGCCGTACTGGTTGCTGGCAACCTGCGCAACGATCTGAGTTGTCACATTACACGCTGTAAAGAAGCTGTGCGGCTTCTCGATCAGCGTCTCGCTGATCACAGTCCCGTTCTGCAGCATATCCTCCAGATTGATCAGGTCACAGTTATGTTCCTTCTGAGCAAAATAATCAGAATCGTGGAAATGGATGATTCCCTCTTCATGCGCATTCACGATCTCCGCCGGGAGCAGCACGCGCTTCGACAGGTCCTTGCTGACCTCGCCCGCCATATAATCCCTCTGGGTAGAATTGATCACAGGGTTCTTGTTGGAATTCTCCTGAGTGACCTCTTCGTTGATATTCTCGATCAGGGAGAGTATACCGTTGTCCGTTGTGTTGGACTTACGCTTCAGTTCTCTCCTGTAGCGGTAACGCACATACTTCTGCGCAACCTCATATCCCCGCATCTCCATGATACCGCGCTCAACCATATCCTGGATATCTTCTACATTCACCGCGTGAGTAAGCTCTCCCACACGGGCCGCAATATTATCTGCAACCGCAACGATCTGGTATTCGTTCATCTGATGGATCCTGTCTACCTCTTCATTCGCCGCCTTAACAGCGTTCACGATCTTAGAAAGGTCAAAGACCACTTCCTCCCCATTCCGCTTGATCACATTCGTCTTCACTTCCATATTCATTGAATTCCCTCTCTTTCACCTACAAAATATTGATACTCCCTCGTACTCTTGCACAATATGTAGCGTCACGTACTATCATACACCAATCCAGTCAGAAAGTGAAGAGAAAGTTATAAAAAAAATTTACCAAATATCCCCCTGTTTTTTGTGCTTATTTTCTCTATTTACGATAGCATATAAGAGATACCTTCTACAAAAGCCCCAGATGAAGAAATGCCTTCCACAGCCCGTCTTCCATGATAGGCGCCGTCACATAATCCGCGATCTCCTTCACCCACTCCGTTCCGTTCCCCATGGCCACGCCCGTCCCGGCGTACCGTATCATCTCGATGTCATTGTCGCTGTCTCCGACCGCGACCGCATCTTCTCTGCCGCATTCCTTCGCCCTCAGGATTTGGCGCATCCCCTCCGCCTTGGTGCTGTATCGGGGTGTGATCTCACATGCCCAGATTCCCTGGCCGGCAATACGAAGCTCCGTAATATGAAAAGAATATCCCCACTTGGACAGAATCGTCCCGCCGGTGTCAGCTTCCCCGAACACTACAAGCTTCTCAACCTCCGGCACATCCAGAAGCGACTCCACCCATACAGGCATAACAGGCTCCTTGCACATACAATTCCCCTTAAACACATCGTCCAATATCTTCTGATACTCTGCCCTGCTGTCCCTGAGCACATAGCTCTCCCTGCTGTTCCCCATCTCTACTACACACCGCTGCTCCAAAAGATCCTTCATAAGCTCAATATAGGCAAGCTGTGTAAAATATCTGCGCGCGATCTTCTCTTCCTTATACTCGACATATCCGCCCGAACTGGCGATCACTCCGTCAAAGCCAATATCCAGGATCTCTTTCTCTATGCGGAAATATTCCCGTCCTGTATTGATCACTGCTTCATGTCCATTCTGCCGGGCCTTGCGGATCGCTTCTTTCGCAGTCGCAGGTACCGTCCCATCAAAATTTCTAATCGTACCGTCAATATCCAGAAATATTACTTTTCCCATGATCTATTACCTTTCTTAGCCCCATCTGCGTTGTCCATATACTATGTTATCACATTCTTCTTAAGTTGGATAATATTTTTTCATATTTCTGTTAATTTTCGAGGACAATACCCAAACACTCGTCATCCGTTCTATACAAATTATACAAAAACAATCCGCAACTAAAAACAGCGACCTGTATACGCACAGATCACTGCTCTATCTCATTCCCCGCCTCATTCTCCGATACCGGTTCTTCTTGTTTTAATATCAGGATATCATTTATATCGCACTTCAGAAAATCACAGATCTTCTCCAAAGTATGCAGGTCCACACGGGCTACCTTATTCTTACAATATCTGTTCAGTTGTGTACGCTGTAATTTGCACATATAGCACAGCTGAGTCTTACTGATACCTCTTTCAGCCAATAGCCTCTCTATTTCAATTACAATCTTGCTCATACTTCAACCTCATGCATGTTTTTTATAAGTATACCCATATTTTCATTGAAAAAATAGATGTATTAAATTACACTATAAGATATTACACTGTTTATTTTAGGAACATACATAACGTCAAAAGGGGGTATTCTGTATATGAAAAAAAGAACAAAGCTTCTGATTATTGCAGGGATAGGCCTGACACTGGCCTTTTGCCTGGAAGAGCGCCGTCCGTATGAGATACTGTACTCAACAGTCATGACCTCTCCGAACCTCACGGAGAATCAGATCACTCTGGTAGTGCACAGCCTTCTCCCCATTGACAAAGGCTTGTTGGCCAAAGAGATCATCGACGATCACCAACGGCTGAACGGCGGACGCCCGAATCCGCGTTTTGAACTGGAGCTTTACCGCACGAAGCTGCATTACCGGCTGGGAATCATCTACGATACGCTCCTGTGCGACGAGACCGGGCGGATTCTGCCGGATGCAGAATGGCTTTAACAAAAAAACTGCCAGAAAATGCTTCGCCCATACATTTTCTGACAGTCGCTCATCTACCGCGTCAAAGGCTGTCCATACAGCCTTTTTGCGTTCTCTTCCGTACGTGATATAACCTCGCCGCAAGGAATTCCCTTTATCTTCGCGATCTCCTCGGCAACATACCGGATATACGCCGAGTTATTCCGCTTCCCCCGGTAAGGCACAGGCGCAAGATAAGGGCAGTCCGTCTCAAGGACAATGGACTCAAGCGGAATCTCCTCCACGGTTTCCTTTAATCTGCGCGCGTTCTTGAAGGTGACCACCCCGCCGACTCCGATATAGAAGCCCATCTTCACATACTCCTTCGCCATTTCCCTGGAATAAGAATAACAGTGGATCACACCCTTCAAGCCCCCGGCGTATTCCTTCATGATCTCCATGGTGTCCGCGGCGGCCTCCCGGCTGTGGATCAGCACCGGAAGACCAAGCTCCCTTGCAAGTTCAAGCTGCCGGATAAACCATTTCTTCTGCACCTCGTGAGATTCATTGTCCCAGTAATAGTCCAGACCGATCTCTCCGACAGCGATCACCTTATCTCTTCTGAACAATTCTCGCATGCGGGCAAACCTCTCCTCATTCAGCTCCCCCGCGTGGTCTGGATGGACTCCCGCCGCCGCATACATAAAGGGATAATCCTGCACCATATCCGCCACTCGTTCGCAGGACGCATAGGACGCGCTGACATTCACGATCGTTCCCACTCCGTGATCCGCCATAGCACGCAGAAGCTCTTCTCTGTCCTCATCGAACTGGGCGTCGTCATAATGGGCATGTGTATCATATATCATCAAAACTCCCCCTGTCCAAGCTTCATGATTCCGGCTCCCTCCTACAGAAGGCCGGCTCTCAGTTCTTCCGGAGTCTTCATGGACAGCAGGGCAGGTGCAATGTCAAATACAGACTTCGCCCCGCATTCTCCCGCCTTCGCCAGACGGTGCGCCGCCCTCGCATAACAGATCAGTACGCTCGCCGTGAATTCCGGATTGGAATCCAGCTTCAGGAAATACTCGATGATATGCTTACTCCCATCCTCCCCGGTCTCTCCGCTTCGGATCACGAACCCGCCGTGAGGCATCTTGCTATGCTGCGCCTTTAATTCTTCCTCTGTGATAAATGTTACCGTCGTGTCATACTCGTCGAAATAATTAGGCATCGTCTTGATGGCCGTCTCGATCGCCTTAAGATCTGCTCCCTCTTCCGGAACCACATAACATTCCCGAAGATGCTTCTCCCTCGTCGTAAGCGCAGGCTCACTTCCGCTCCGCACCCGGTCTACCGCCGCCTCGACAGGCACCGTATACTGAATGCCGTTCTTCACGCCTTCCACCCGGCGGATCGCATCCGAATGCCCCTGGCTGACCCCCTTGCCCCAGAACGTATACGTGCTTCCCTGCGGCAGGATAGACTCCGCATACAGCCGGTTCAGCGAGAACATACCCGGATCCCAGCCCACAGAGATAATTCCGATCTTGCCGCCTTCCTTCGCGGCCTTATCCATATCCGCATAATACTCCGGTATCCTCGCATGAGTATCGAAGCTGTCGATGGTGTTAAAATCCGCCGCGATCTTCGGCCCCATCACCGGCAGGTCCGTCGCAGAACCGCCGCAGAGCACCATAACGTCGATCTCATCCTTCATGGACAGCATATCGTCCATGTGCTTCACCGACGCTCCCTCCGTGCGGATCTTCACGGCAGACGGGTCGCGCCTTGTAAAGACAGCCTTAAGTTCCATATCCTCGTTGCGGGCGATCGCAAGCTCCACGCCTCTTCCGATATTGCCATATCCAACAATTCCAATCCTGATCTTATCCATATCATATCCTCACTTTCTTCACCTAGTACACCGAATAATAAGTAACCAGCCATATAACTTGCCTGATTTTCCATCTGCGTCGTTGTTGTCAATCGGCGTAGCGCCCACTACGCCTCATTCCTCCGCCTTGCATATGAAAAATCATTCTGCGTTATATGGCTAGGAACTTATTTTTCGGTGTACTAGGGACAAATGCTTAACAAATTTCGGCCCCTGCCGGCATCTCCTTCTCCGGCGTCATCAATGCAAGCTTCCCCTCCGCGTCCTCCGCGCACAGAAGCATCCCTTCAGACAAAACCCCTGCAAGCTTCGCAGGTTTCAGGTTCACGAGCACCATAACCTTCTTGCCGACCATCTCCTCCGGCTTATAATACGCCTTGATACCGGATACGATCTGCTTCACCTGGCTGCCGATCTTCACCTGGGAGCAGAGCAGCTTCTTCGACTTCTTCACTTCCTCGCAGGCAATGATCTCGCCCACCTGGAACTGCAGCTTCCCGAATTCCTCGAAGGTGATCTCCGGCTTCGCCTCGATATCGATCACCGCCGCGTCTGCTGCGCCTTTCGCTTCACCTTCGTTCTCCTCCCTGACCGGCGGGTGAAGCTCTTCTACCTTCTTCATGACCTCTTCGATATCCAGCCTCGCGAATAAGATCTCCGGCTTCTCCGTCACCTTGCCGTCGCCAAGCTGCGCAAGGATCTTCCCGGATGTCTCCGGCATAAACGGCTCGATCAGAACCGCGCCCGCCTTGATACTCTCGATCAGGTTATAGAGCACCGTCTCCAGACGGTCCTTCTTCGCCTCGTCCTTCGCCAGCACCCACGGCATCGTCTCGTCGATATATTTATTGCAGCGCTTGAACAGATTGAAGATCTCCGTGATCGCATCCGCGACCCTCAGATCGTTCATCTTCGCTTCCACAACCTTCGGCGTGTTCTCGCGAACGGATCTCAGATCAGCATCCACAGACCGCTCTTCCTCGGTCTCGGCAGCGTTCTTATCCGTCACCGTACCGCCGAAATACTTATTCGTCATGGAAACAGTCCGGTTCACCAGGTTCCCCAGGGTATTGGCAAGATCTGAATTCATACGCTCCACCATCAGCTCCCAGGTAATCACTCCGTCATTGTCAAACGGCATCTCATGCAGCACAAAGTACCGCACCGCGTCTACCCCGAAGAAATCCACCAGCTCATCCGCATACAGCACATTGCCCTTGGACTTGCTCATCTTGCCGTCTCCCTGCAGAAGCCACGGATGTCCGAAGATCTGCTTCGGAAGCGGCAGATCCAGCGCCATCAGGAAGATCGGCCAATAGATCGTATGGAAACGGATGATATCCTTCCCGATCAGATGCAGATCCGCCGGCCAGTCCCTCTTAAACTGCTCCGTACTCTCACCGCCGCACTCATACCCAATCCCGGTGATGTAGTTAGATAACGCATCCAGCCACACATAGACCACATGCTTCGGGTCAAAATCCACCGGAATCCCCCACTTGAACGACGTCCTGGACACGCAGAGATCCTGAAGCCCCGGAAGCAGGAAATTATTCATCATCTCATTCTTGCGCGACACCGGCTGGATGAATTCCGGATGGGTATTGATATGCTCGATCAGACGGTCTGCATACTTGCTCATCTTGAAGAAATACGCCTCCTCCTTCGCCGGCTGAACCTCCCGCCCGCAGTCGGGACACTTGCCGTCTACCAACTGAGATTCCGTGAAAAAGGACTCGCAGGGCGTACAATACATCCCTTCATAATACCCCTTGTAAATATCGCCCTTGTCGAATAATTTCTTGAAAATCTTCTGAATCTGCTTCTCGTGATATTCGTCCGTCGTGCGGATGAACTTGTCATAGGAGGTGTTCATCAGATCCCAGATCCTTCTGATCTCTCCCGCCACATTGTCCACATACTGTTTCGGCGTTATACCTGCCTCCTCAGCCTTCAATTCGATCTTCTGCCCGTGCTCGTCTGTGCCGGTCTGGAAGAATACGTCGTAGCCCTGGCTCCTCTTATATCTTGCGATCGCGTCCGCCAGGACGATCTCATACGTGTTCCCGATATGCGGCTTCCCTGACGTGTAGGCAATAGCCGTCGTCATATAATATTTTGGTTTTTCACTCATAACCTTCTCTCCCTTCTTTAACATACAGCGAACCCTCTTTGGCCGCGCCAAGTGTGAAGACAATCATGCCCGGCATGATCCTTCTGCGGCATAAAAAACCGCCTTCTTGGATACATTGTAAAATGTATCCAAGAAGGCGGAATCCTGCCGCGTTACCACTTCTATTCATCCTGCCCTCACGGACAGAACCTCTGCAAGTATCCCGGCGCCCCATTTACCGGTTAAGCCGAACACTCTCTCGCTATAACGGGCGAACCCATCGCAGCCTGTATAAGCACAGCTAATGCCTATAGTCGGTGCGCTGCTCAGAAGCCATCTTCAGCCAATCTTCCTCCATCCCTCTCAGCATCCCCGCTGCCTTGTGAAACCAATTCTTACGGCCATAAGACAACGGCTTGGGAATTCTCTGTAAGATTCCAAATGACTTACTCTCTTCGTCATTGCTTTTTCTATCTGCGTTATGTTAGAAATCCTAACACACGGGACGATAGATTGTCAAGAGGGATAAATAAATTCAGTATCCTTAAGCTCCTCCATGATCCTTGAAGAATCTATCATCAATTCTCCTCCAAAGATCCCCACGGGAACCATATCTCCGATATTATATATCACCGGACAGGAATCCTGTTCAAAAAAGTAAACGATCACCCGGAGTTTCTCTGTATCCACCATCCAATATTCCCTTACTCCGGCGGCTTCATACTTGTGGAGTTTCAAAAACATATCTTTCCTTCTGGTTGATTCCGATAAAATCTCAATGACAAAATCAGGCGCACCCATAATACACTTGTTAACCATCTTCTCTTTGTCGCAATTAACAAGAATATCCGGCTGTACCATAGTCTTATCATCACAGTCAAGCTTCACATCCACCGGCGCAAAGAATACTTTGCATTTCCCTTTCTTTTCGGCGATATAATCCCGAAGCTGTGAAAATATCTCCGCCGATACAGCCTGATGCGCAAGACTCGGCGCACTCATATCATAGATCACACCGTCTATCAGTTCCGCCCTTCGGTCATCTGGCAGTGCGTAATAGTCAGCTAATGTGCAGAAGCTTTTCTGTACTCCATATACAGCGCCCGTTTCGCAGACCCTGGCGGCAGACGCTTCGGGATATTCCTTCCGGCTGGCCGCCGAATGTCTACCCGGCAGTAGCACTCTCTCTAATGCCTGTATCATCTCTTTATCCAGTTCCTTAATCTGCCCGGCAAATATCTTCTGTACTATATCACACGGAACTCCTGTTAATTCCGAAAGCTCCTCATATGAATAGCTATTTAGCTCACGCCAATACTCCATCAATGGCAGATTCATATCATCATCCTTTCTCAAACTACAAAATTAAAACTTAGCCAAAAAACAAGCGGTAACAGAGATATCCCAACACCAGCACCGCCACACATACCGCCTGTGTAATGAGCGCCTTTTTATTGTCCGTTATATCCCCGTTCCCTTTCTTCAGCGGCTCCGGCTCCATCAAGAATCCCCACGGACTGTGCTTCTGCATCTTCAAGGCGATCCCCTTCTTCTCATTCTCCCCGACTGCCTTAAGGAACTCTCTCCAGTTACTCTCTAAAAGCTTCATTCCTCTGATCAAGTCTGCCTGCATCGTCTGCCCCTTCAAAAGCATCTGAAAAAAACCTGCTCTGTCCGAATAAGCTTCCTGCTGCCGGTATACGGTATTCTCCTTCTTCTCCATGAATGTCTTGAATGCATATTCCAGCCCTTCCTGCACGGCTTTCTGCGGATCCCCTGTCTTCTCATATACATTCGTCGTATAATTATACACCTTGTAGACTCCCTTCTGTGAGAGATAGAAGTCTATCATCTGATTCACAGCGCTCCTCATCGGGGTAGACATCGACTGGTCCCGGCCGGCGCTGGCCGCATACATCTGCCCCTTGATCGAAGTGATCGCGGCCAATAACCCCGCAACCTCTTCATTGCGTGCACTGATGCCGGGATTCTTAAGCAGGTTGCCGCTTCCATTGATATGCGCGGCAAAACGGTTCGCTCTCTCAAGTCCCTTCCCTGTAAGGGCCGCCTTCCCTCCCTGCAGGCTAATCCGGCTTGCACTGCCGTTCCTGGCTTCATTCAATATCCGGTTCCTCTGGATCATCTGCTGCTCACCAGAGTCCTGTCTCACATCATATCCCTGACTGATCTTAACATTCCCGCCCTTCGTCAGCTTATAGAGCGTTCCTCCTTCTTCGGACGCTGCGGACAGACCGCCGGAAGGAACAGCCGTACCGGACGCAGTATACATACCTTTCCTGCCTCTGCCGCCTCCGGCCTGCCATTCCTGTGATTCCGGCATAAAATACCGGGCGTTTCCCGTAGAATTCACCTTTCCCCGGGCATAGAATCTGTCCGCAGCTCTGGCTGAGATCGCCTCGCCTGTCGTCTGCTTGTATACACTGGATTTTACCAGCTTAAGAGTGTCTGTCTGGCCGGTCTGCTTCAGGAATTCCATCAGATCCTTCAGTTCAACGTCTACCAGCAGATTCAGCTTCTGCGCAAGGATCTCGTTCAGCCGGTCCATCTGCTGCATCTGCTCTTCCCCCATCGTATGTGTCAGAATCGCCTCGAGAAGAGCCAGATACAGCTTGGACAGCTCATCAAGCTGCGCTGAAAGGTTCTGATCGCCGACCGGCATCCATTTCTGAAATGCTTCCCAGAGTTCCTGCTCCATCTCCAGAGTCCACGTTATATTCGCATCTTTCAGAAGCTTACCTTCTATTCCAAACCATTTGCTCTGCCGCGAGAGCTCCGGCGTATCCCTCTTCTCCTCCGTCCGGTCTCTCTCGTTCTCCTGCTCCCATTCCTGCTTCCTGGAATCCCGTTCCTTCAGAAGTTCTTCCTTCACTTCCGCCGCATGCCTGGATGCTTCTTCTATCAAGACCTGCCCTGCCTCCATCTGGGCGCACTTCCTGGCAAGCCTGTTCTCCATCGCCGCTGCTGCCGCAGACTGAGGCGCCTGGTTCCCTCCGGTTTCCTTCACTCTTGACATTCCAGTTCCTCCTAAGCCGCTATGCCTGCCGCCGGTTCATTCAGCCGCACGCCGTGACAAATCGTAAATCTCTTATAATAGTTATCGACCGGGGCGCTGATGTTGTAACCTTGAAATATAATTTCTTTTTATTTCCGCGAGCAACGAGCCAAGCGGGCATGCTTGCATGCACATTTGGCGACTGCCGCGAGGGTCAAAGACCCTGTTGCTTGCATCGGGGTCTTTGACTTCCAAATGTCGACGGTTTAACTTTACTGAGATAGCTAAATTTACGATTGCATGCCGATTTATAATATGCTATACTTATTTTTAAGAATTTTTCAAGAATTCAGAAGGGCATTCGCCTTCTATTTTCTATCCGGCAATCACCGGAGGAATATCCCTGATTCATTTTCAAATCCAATATTTTACACATTCACTTGGAGAAGCCTTGATATATTGAAACAGTTGAATTCTTCATAAGATTTCCTTTTCCGAAGCTTCGTTTCATGGTATGATTATAATAATAAATCAAAGTCTTCTTACATTGAATCCTGTAATATCTTGCAGAAGAAAGGAGACTTTTTATGAGCATTACGAACAACACACTGAATGTAACGCAAAGACAAGAAGATTTTATCATGCTCCCCACCAACGATGTCTGCTTTGCCGGACTGATGGAGAATCCTACTGTTCGGAAAGGCTTCTGTGCCGCCGTTATGCGGGTTCATCCAGATGAAATTGGCAAAACAGAACTGCTTCCCACACATTTGCAGCGAGAAAATGCGGATGATAAGCTTGGCATTCTGGATGTACGGGTACGCATGAAAAACGGTACTCAGATCAACATGGAAATGCAGGTAAAATATTTTGATTTCTGGGATGAGCGTGCATTATTCTATCTAAGCAAAATGTTTTCCGAACAGTTGAAGCACGGAGATTCATACGAAAAACTTCAAAAATGTATCCACGTCAGTATTTTAGATTTTATACGGTTTCCGGGTGACGAAAACTGTTATCGTACAATACACTTCCGTGATGATGCTACCAATGAAATTTATAACCGCAAGATGGAATTACAGATTCTAGAGCTTAAAAAGCTTTCCAAAACTATTCTTCCAAAAGAAGATATCATTCATTGGATGCGTTTCTTTAATGGAAAGAACAAGGAGGAGGAATTCGAACATATGGCACAGACAAATGAATATCTGGGAGAGGCCTATGAAGCATTACAAAGATTGAGTGCAGATGATAAGAAGCGTCTGGAATATGAAGCGCGTGACAAAGCCTTGAAGGATTATAATACTCAGATGAGCAGCGCTGAAAAGCGCGGCATTGAAATCGGTGAAAAACACGGTATTGAAATCGGTGAAAAGCGCGGCATTCAACTTGCCTGTAAAGTGTTCCGTTTGCATTCACAAGGTTTTTCAGCAGAAGAAATTGCCGCCGAATGCAACATCTCTGCCGAAAAAGTACACGAAATCCTATAAGGCAGCAATTCGGGCCTGTCTAAATTATTCCCGGACAACCGCATGAAAAGGGGCTGATTCCGACAGCCCCGCCGCATCGTCCCTCTGACGGTTGATTTCTATACCCCAAGTTCCGCTCTCGTCGGAATCGACACCCCCGCTCCCGGTCTTGATACTGCGATCGCCGACGCCCTCGCCGCCATATCCATAGCTCCTTCAACCGCAGCTCCTTCTAATATCCCCGCAATAAAATATCCTGTATATGTATCTCCTGCCGCCGTCGTATCCACCGTCTCCGCCGGATAGATTTCCCGCACTGCCCGCTTCGTACTGTCACAATACCGGGAACCTGCGCTGCCCAGAGTCAGTACGATCTTAGTCTGCGAAAATCTGATTCTAAGGCCTTCTATCAGTTTATCAGCATCCTCCGGCCTCTCTTCTAATATCTGCCCCGCTTCTATTTCATTTAGGATAAAATAATCCACATACTGAAGCGGCAGTTCCTTTATGACCTTATTCATCGGAGACGGATTGAGCACGATTATCATCCCTCTTTCACGGGCTTTTTTGACAATGTATCCCAGTTCATTGATCTCATTCTGCAGAAGAAGGTAATCTCCCGCCTCGAACCCCTCCAACGTATGATCGACCTGCTCTTTCGTGATCATCTGATTTGCCCCGCCATACAGAATGATACAGTTATCTCCTTTCTCATCGTTCTGGATAACCGCATGTCCCGTCTTCACCCCGGGAATGATTCGGATATACCTCGTATCCACTCCGGCTTCTTCAAGAAATTCTATCAGAAACCTTCCCTCTTCTCCGATCGCTCCGGCATGGAAGACCGAAACACCTGCTTTCCCAAGTGCAACAGACTGATTCAGTCCCTTTCCTCCCGGATAGGTATTCAGCGTTTCCGAAGAGATTGTTTCGCCCTTCTCTACGATATGATGCAATTTATATACATAATCGATATTAAGCGATCCAAAATTCAGTACCTTCATCTTCATTTATCCCTTTCTTTTCTCCAACCTTCATTTGTCTGTTCGTGTATATTTTTTACAAAAACCGACGTAAAAAAGGGAACGAAGTCTTCTCTTCGTTCCCTTATAATTCTTCTGGATCCTATTCTGCCTTGCCAGCCTTCTCGTAATAGCTGTCGAACAGATCTCCGATTGCGCTGTGTGTCTCCTGTGAAATAGATGGAAGTGACTTGCCCCAAGCCTTAGTAGCCTGCTCAAACCCCTTCTCCACTGCTGCCTGCATCTCTTTCATCTTCTCCGGGTCATCTCCCGCGAGCGCATACGCAAAATCAAAGATTCTCTGAGACGTCTGCTTTACACCCCAGTATCCGTCTTCGGAAATTGCCTGCTGAGCTTCTGCCTTCGTCTGCGCATCAACTGCGAAGTTACCGCTGGCAATCATCTTCCACATATTGTCGCCCTGTGCAGCGGCGCCGGTAATTCCCTGCTTCTGGAACATCTGGGTCATCATGTTCGTAAAACGGGTCATCTGATTATCCAGGTCTGCTTTCAAGCTCTGCACCAGTGCGGCCCTCTCAGAATCACTCATCTTACCATTTACTTTCGTATCCTTGCTGAATTCAACACGGTCGGTATTCGTCTTGGAAGTTGTCTTATCCACGGCGCCTACCGCATCTTTACTCTGCTCCTCTGCAGCCTTGGACGCTGTTGCCGTCTTGTTAGCATTTACAGAAGTATATCCTGTAGCCGCCTGTACATTCTGATAATAAAGGTCATCGATTTTCACAGCATTTCCTCCTTTTCCTCTTCTCAATTATCTAGTACAACATTGCACTAGTGTGCCAAGAAAATCATTTTATTTATGTTCATACTGTTATATCGGCGGCAGCGGGAAAAAATTAAGATTGTATTGGGAATTACTTCCTTATTTTTTAACCTTCATCAACTGCACGCAGCGACTCCAGGAACGGATTCAGAAGCTCCTGCCCGTACTGCAGGAGAGAATAATGCCCCTGCTGCAGACACCAGTTATAGGTGAGCCCGATCTGAAAGCTTGCGATCATATCCGTCAGTACCGGATAAGAATGCACCGAAACGATCTCTCCCGTTTCGCTTCCTTCCTTAAGGAGCTGCCGGAGGATCTGATAATACCG
Source organism: Lachnospiraceae bacterium (assembly GCA_910575835.1). Lineage (GTDB taxonomy): Bacteria > Bacillota > Clostridia > Lachnospirales > Lachnospiraceae > Sporofaciens. The sequence goes on from CAJTGB010000009.1 coordinate 26,328, forward strand.
CCTGTCAGGATTCAGTATATGGCGCACGCCCTCTGTCATGACCTGCAGCCCGTACAGCGACGGATAAAAGGAATGGAAAGGAGATTCCTCCACCGCACGCATCACATAACCGTTGAACGAGATCAGATTATCGACCGTGTGCTTCTCTTTATCATAATATTCCTGCAGCCAGATATCGTAATCATTATCGTAAGTATAAGCGACCGTAAACAGCAGCTCCTCTTTCCCATGAAAATGATGATAGAATACGCTGCGCGAAGTACCTGATTTTGCAATGATCTGCGAGATCGTGGTTTCTTCATATCCGTTATCCTGAAATAATTCCCACGCAGCCGACATAATCTTTTCTTTTGTTTTCTTTTTATATGGTCCTCTCATGGAAATCCCCGCTTTCTGTAATTATTATAATCATAACATAATCCGCCGCCCGCATCAAGATGGCCGCAGATCGCATGCTAACTTCAACATAAATTTCAATATATATACGATATATATATTGACTATAATACAGTATCTTTGATAAAATTTAGATAATATATGATAATAAGAACGCAGTACGGAATTAAGTTTAATTTTAACATTGGAGGCATTTATTATGAAACGATTAAGAATGGATGGGCTTCTGACCGAAACCAGGAAAAGATATGCCGTTGAAGCTGCCCTGCTGCTTGGGTTCCAGACAGAATCCGCAGTATTTCCGATAGCGGGGCCTGACGGTGAGATCCCCATCCCGGAATCAGACGAAGAACTGCTGTCTCTATGGCGCCTGGACGGAGCCGATATGCCGGACGGATATACCCCGGCACAGGCAGCGGGACCGGTCTTTGAATTGGATTTCCGTAAGAGACACGGGCTTGAATACCTTTTCTCCAGAGGATTCTTCCTTAAGGACGAGAATCACGACCTGCTGCCCGACCGATTGGACGTCAAACTTATCCTTCCGGAAGACGCAGATACCGCAATGCTCACGGCTGCCTGCAATCTGGCATTCCGTTTCGGCATGGAGACGACCGCATTCGAAGGCGGTATCCTGGCGCCGGAAGGCTATGAAGGGAATGCCGTGATCTTCGAGCACGCCGAACAGGAGGAACTGGTACTTGAAGAGCTTCCCGGCGCCGTACATGTACACATCAGGGGCACCGGACAGAAGCTTCTGGAATTCTCGAACCTGATCTGCGAGAGATTCCCTGTCACCAACGCTTTTCAGAGCTGGCGCGATGTCCTGATGGATATGACGGATGATTTTGCACTCAGAGGAGCAGACGGACAGCTTGCCTATCTTAAGGCCTGTATGGACAAGGAGCCGGAAGGCTCTCTGACGGAGTACACATTATACGGGACGCCTGAGATCACCGAAGAACAGAAGACGCATTTCCCCGAAGGCATTATTCAGAACCATAAGGCAGGCAAGAAGGTCTGGGAACACAATTTCGATCTGCCCTGGGAAGCAGATACCTTCGAGCAGATCATCAGTGAAGAGATCATCCCGGCTCTTCGCACCGGCGATATCGTCCGAATCGAAGGAGCTCTCAGCGAAGACCCTGAGACGCGGGAAACCATTGCGGACCGTATCCGGGAGACGATCAAGCCCACAGGCGCCGACCTTAAGAGCATTCAGCTTATCTGCGCTTACAAGCAGGGGTATTCATGGATAGACGAAGCGGTAATCCCGGCCGTATGCTCTGGTACAACGCAAGATTCACGCGATACAGCGCCTAAGAAAGCTGAGATCTACTTCAAGCCGTTTCTCCCGGAAGGAGAAACCGTCTGGCTTGACGAGAACGGGGCAACCCCTTCTTACCATAATCTGAAGGCTGATGATCCTGACAAATGGTATGATCTTCCGATCCGTTATCTTCAGGAATTGTATCCTATTCAGGATAAACTGACAGAGAAGCTGGGGCTTAAGCAGGATGATATAGTGTTTCACGCTTATGAGGGCGCCGAGGAATTGACCTATCTGTGCAGAATTACCATGCAGGATGGAACATGCCGGGAGTTCCGGTATCTGGCGAGATATTCCGAGCGTCCGTACCTTGACGAATACCCGCAGATGGGGAAGGTTCATCCCAGCACCGGTTATATCCAGGTATGGGTGAATGAAGAAGAACGGCTGAACCGCAGGATACCCACCGATCTGGAACGGATCTGGGATATCTACCAGGGGCAGATCCTTCCTTTGTGCCGTAATTATATAGAAGAGAAGACAAAAGGCGCTGCAACTTCCGATATGCAGCCTTTCTTCCAGAAGCTTTTGCTGGAGGTATGGGCAAGCGAACCGGATTACAGAACCGGAAGCCGGGAAGACCTGATATCCTCTCTGGATGCACTCCATGAGGATATGTATTTCGTGGGCAGCGATTATTTCAAGAACTATGGCTTACAGCAGTCAGATCAGATCTTCGATGCCCCCGGTCTGATCCTTCCCAAGATACATAAGCGCGAAGGAGCTCCCGCATTCCGGGCTGTACTCTATGAGCGTCAGCAGGAAGAGGCCTGTATTATCCGCAGTCAGAAGACGGACGCCGGCAGCGGAACGATCGCCGTACAGCAATTGCGAAGAGATCAGATAGACCTCCGCATCACACGGATCTGTCCAAGCGGCGGACGCCTCGTATTGGAGATACCTGTAACCGAGATTTCCTCAGATGTAACGGCTGCCTATGCACAGCTATTTGCGGAAGGAAGACTGAACATAAGCGGCAAGATCGCGGATTGCTATATCCTTAAGTTCCTTGCCGGAGACGGAACGGCTTACGAAGCATCCGCTCCGCAGACGGCAGCGCTTCCCAGGAAGCAGATCACCGATATCGATCTTCACGAAAATGAACTGATCGGATACGACACCTGCCTTGAGATCCTCGAAGAGCTCAGATGCGTACAAGGGCTTGAAGTCTTTGAGACCGCTCACTCTTACCAGGGGCGCAGACTCTATGGAATCTGGCTGAAACCAGAATACGAAGGATATCTGTCTATGACAAAACGGCTGTCAAGATGTCCAAGCGAGATCATCAACGCCAGGCATCATGCCAATGAGGTTTCCAGTACGAACGCCGCATTTATACTATTGAAGAGATTACTGACGGAAGATATCTACAGGGACCTTCCCCGGAAGCTGAATCTGGTTCTGGTTCCCATGGAGAATACCGACGGCACTGCTATCCATTACGAACTCCAGAAGGAACATCCTTATTGGAAGTTCCATGTGGCAAGATTCAACGCGGTCGGAAAGGAATTCTATTATGACCATTTCCGCCAGGATACCATACATGCCGAAGCAATGGGGCTTACACGGCTCTTTGAAAAATATATACCGGATATGATCGTAGACAACCACGGAGTACCGAGCCACGAATGGGAGCAGCAGTTCTCAGGCTACACTTCTCCCTCTTACAAGGGCTTCTGGCTGCCGAGATCTCTGCTCTACGGATACTTCTGGTATGTAACGGATGAGCAATACCGTTCTAATTACTCCGTCAATAAGATGATGGAGGATGTGATTGCAGACGAGATTGCCGCAGATGAAGAGATGACACGGTGGAATCAGGAGTGGAGCGCACAGTTCGAGAAGTATGCTCACGCCTGGATGCCGAAGCTGTTTCCTGCGGATTACTATAAGAATATGATCAATTACTGGATACCCTTCGCCTTTGACCCGGCACACCGGTATCCATCCATCCGCTTCCCCTGGATCACTACGGTGGCATACACCAGCGAAGTGGCGGATGAGACCGCGCAGGGTGAATATCTGAACCTGTGCGCAAGGGCACACGCGGCACACGACGAAGCAACCATCCGAATGCTGATGGCGGCAGAGCATATACATACCTGCCGGTGCGGGTGCCGGGACGGACAGATCTTTACCGAATACTTGCGGCTAAGACCCATGGTCGTGAACAATTCGGAGCAAAGATAGATACTATTAACACTTTTCACTAGAAGGAGGAGAAGTAAATGGAACTAATTAAACTGGTTGGCGTTCTGATCGTAATCGTCGGGTTTGCATTGAAGCTGGATTCGATCCTGATCATTTTCCTGGCGCTTATCACAACAGGGCTTGTAGGGGGACTTGGCATTGACGGCCTGTTGGAAGCAATCGGAACTAATTTTGTCGCAAACAGAAGTATGGCGATCTTCATCATGATCCTTTTGATCACAGGTGTTCTGGAACGTAACGGGCTGAGAGAGGCAGCGACAGACCTGATCAAGAAGGTAAAAGGAGCAACCGCCGGCAAGGTTATCTGCGCATACGGTGTTATGCGAGGAATCTTCGGCGCATTCAACGTCGGTTTCGGCGGTGTTGCCGGATTCGTACGCCCGGTTGTACTCCCGATGGCAGAAGCGGCTGTCAAAAACCAGGGCCATGAAGCGGCTGAAGAGCATGTGGAAGACATCAAGGGTATGGCATCTGCAATGGAGAACATTACATGGTTCTTCTTCCAGGTATTATTCGTCGGCGGATCAGGCGGTATCCTGGTGCAGAGCACACTGGCTTCCCTGGGCTATGAGGTCGAACTGATCGAGCTTGCAGCGGCAGAGATCCCGGTCGCGATCGTTGCGTTGATCGCAGGCTGTGCTGTTACACTCCTGAATGACAAGAAACTGACAAACAGATATTACAAAGACACGAAGTAGGAGGTGCTTAGAATGGCTGATTTGAAATTTATACAGGTAAATGAAGTATTAGGCACGAACCTGCTGAACATGGTATGGGTCATCGTAGGTTTGATCGCTATCTATGCAGGAGTTAAGAATCTGCTGGATGAACAGAATCCATCCAGGATCGGAACAGCCTTATTCTGGTGCTCTTTCGGAGTCGTATGCGCCTTCGGCACCTGGCTGCCCGCGAAGATCTCCGGCGCCCTGGTCATCATCATGTGTCTGCCGCCGATCTTCAAGAAGGTAAAAGTCGGCAAAGCAGACGCGCCGACCAGGGAACACACCATAGAACAGTATCAGAAAGTCGGAATGAAGATCTTCTTCCCGGCGGTCTGCGTAGGCTTATTCTCACTGTTATTCGCGTTTTTCAGTAATTTAAGCTCTATGGTTGCAGTCACTCTGGGTGTTATCGTTGCCATGATCATCCTGATGCTCTACAATCCATCTGAAAATAAACCAAAGGTATTCCTTAAGGAATCCGAGAGATTTCTCTCCATCATGGGTCCGTTATGTATGCTCCCGCAGCTTCTCGGCTGTCTCGGCGGCGTATTCACGGCAGCAGGCGTTGGGGATGTCGTTGCCAGTATTGTGGAGAAGATCGTTCCGAAGGGAAATGTCAACGTAGGTATCATCGTATTTGCGATCGGTATGGCAATATTTACTATGATCATGGGTAACGCATTCGCAGCCATCACGGTAATCACCGTAGGTATCGGCGGCCCCTTCGTTCTGGCATACGGCGCCGACCCGATCACCATCGGTATGCTGGCGCTGACCTGCGGTTACTGCGGTACCTTATGTACGCCTATGGCAGCTAATTTTAACATCGTTCCGGTAGCTATCCTGAACATGAAGGACCGTTGGGGAGTTATCAAGAATCAGGTGATCGTAGCCGGAATCATGCTGGTATTCCAGATCTGTTACATGATCATATTCAAGTAAACAGGCTCCGGCAGGCACCATAAAATAAAAAAGGATGTGGAAAAAATGTCGCATAATATAGAACGCGGCGCCAAGATCGTGATAGAACATTGGATGCGTGTAAGACGTTGGGACAAGCTGCTTATCGTCACAACGAAAGAACATCTGGAAGAATTAAGAGTCCTTAAGGAATTCGCAGCAAAGCGGACGCGGTCAGTAAGCTCTCTGGTCGTAGAAGACACCGGAAGGCATGTGGGAGTCTTTTTTGACATGAATGAAGAAGTCTTTGACCCCTATACGGCGATCATTGCCGCGACAGATTACTCTCTCGTAACGACAAAAGCCGCAAAACGGGCGCTTCAAAAGCACAGGAAATTCCTGTCGCTGCCCTTATCTACCAACGACGGACGTTCCATGCTGGAATATGATTTCATGACTATGGATACAAAGAAAAGCCGCCTTATGGCTAACGTGATCATGAAATATCTCCGCCACTGTACCACGATTCATGTAACAACGCCTGCCGGAACAGACCTGCACATATACAAAGCAAACCGGATCCCGGGATTCTTCAACGGTGTAACCAGGGACGGAAAGGGATATTCTTCCGCCAGCATTGAAGTCTACGTCTCTATTGAAGAGACCAAGACGGAAGGCACCATGGTCCTGGACGGATCTCTTGGGTACATCGGACGTGCAGAAGAACCGACGAAGATCCTGTTCAAAGACGGCCGTATCACCCGGATCGAAGATACCCTCACCGGCGTCAGGCTCCAGCAATATATGGAGGATTATAATGATTCCCGCATCTATATAGGCGGCGAGTTCGGAATCGGCCTGAATTCCTATTCCAGGTGCCTCGGCAACTGCTATATTGAAGATGAATCCGCATACGGTACATTTCACATCGGGCTGGGAAGGAATCTGGCCCTTGGCGGACAGCAGAATGCCAACGGACATTTTGATCTGGTATGTCTGGAACCGGATATCTACACAGACAACCGGCAGATCATGCAGCAAGGCAAGATCATCATCCCGGAACCTGTAGTATATTAATTTTAAGGAGAGATAACACCATGAAAGTATTAGTGACAGGATTCGACCCATTCGGAGGCGAATCCGTGAACCCGGCTTTTGAAGCCGTTAAGATGCTTCCTGACAGCATCGCAGGAGCAGAAGTGATCAAGCTTGAGATCCCGACCGTATTCTCTAAGAGCGGCCCGGCAGTGGAAGAAGGCATTAAGAAATATCAGCCGGACGCAGTCATCAACGTGGGACAGGCAGGCGGAAGATCCTGCGTTACCATCGAACAGGTGGCGATCAACCTGGCCGAGGCCCGTATCCCGGATAACAACGGAGAACAGCCGTCCGGAGAGCCGCTTCAAACAGACGGCGCTCCTGCATATTACGCAACGATCCCGGTCAAGGCGATCGTCCAGAATATCCGCGACCATAAGATCCCCTGCCATATCTCATACACGGCGGGAACCTATGTGTGCAACAGTGTCATGTACAATGTCCTTCATATGACCGCGAATAAATACCCGAACATCCGTGCAGGATTCATCCATGTGCCGTTTGCGGCAGAGCAGGTAGTCGGCAAACCGAACGGAACACCGTTCATGTCTCTTGAAATGATCGCCAAATGCCTGGAATATGCAATAGAAGCAACGGTGAAGAATTTCGCAGATATTGACGGCTCTTTCGGAGAAACGCATTAGAAGACAGCAAGGGGCTGCCGGGGAATGTTCTTATCAGGCATTCTCTCCCGGCAGCCCCTTATTCTATTAACACATATTCTATAATGCCCTGCAACTCACCTGAAGCTTACTTATCAACATCACACGGCGTATCAGGCCCGCAGCTTCAGGCAGCGTTCACAAAAGCGGTACAGATCTTCATAGACCTCTTCCCTCTTGGTCTCATTCAGGATCTCATGGCGCAGCCCTGCATACAGCTTGACCGCAACTCTCTTACATCCGGCCTTCTTATAACGCCGGTACACCTTTCGTACATTCTTGCCGAATGCTCCCACCGGATCGTCTGCCCCGGCAGTAAATAAGATCGGCAGATCCCTAGGAACCTTCTTAAGGCTCTCCTTACGATTCAGGGTCTTCATCCCCTCAAACATCTGGTAATATCCCCCAAGCGTAAACCGGAACATACATAACGGGTCTCCCACGTACTTCTTCTGGTGCTCCGCATCCGACGTAACCCATTCCCGTCCTGTCTCAGAAGGCTCGAATCTCTTGTTGAAGCTTCCGAAGCTCAGATTATCCACGAACCTGCTGCGGTATCTCCATCCCTTGAACAGCGCTGTGACACGGCAGATCATCTGCCCTGCCGCAAGTATCGGAAACGGCTGATAACCGGTTCCCATAATGACAGCCCCGGACAGCCCTTCCCCGTAGACCGTCAGATATTGTCTCATCAGAAACGATCCCATACTGTGGCCCAGCATCAGGTATGGCACCCCCGGATACTTCCCGGACACGGTCTTACGAAGCTGATGGATATCCTCTATCACGCACTGATTACCGTCCTTCTCCGGGAAATACCCGTAATCCGCTTCATCCACAACAGACTTGCCGTGGCCGAGATGATCGTGGCCTACCACACAATAACCGTGGCCGCACATATATTCGGCGAATTCATGGTAACGCTCAATATACTCTACCATGCCGTGACAGATCTGCAGCACTCCTCTGACTTCCCCGTCAGGCGTCCACTCTACGGCATGGATCTGCGTCCTGCCGTCTCTGGAAGGATAATAAAATTCTTCTCTCATCTATCTTCCATCCTTACATAATCCCTGTGTTCTGCCAGAGGCTTATACGCCGGACGTATGATCTTGTCAACGTTCCGAAGCTCTTCCAGCCTGTGGGCGCTCCATCCGACGATACGCGCCGCCGCAAATATCGGAGTATACAGCGCCGGCGGTAGATCGAGCATACTGTACACAAGTCCGCTGTAGAAGTCCACATTCGCATTAACTCCCTTGTAGATCTTCCTCTTCTCGGCGATCACCTTCGGCGCCATATGTTCCACCATCTCATAGAGCGCATATTCTTCCTCGCAGCCCTTCTCCTGAGCAAGCTGCTTAACAAATACCTTGAAGATATCCGCTCTTGGGTCTGACACGGAATAGATCGCATGTCCCATTCCATAGATCAGGCCCTTCCTGTCAAACGCTCTCTTCTCCAGAAGATCCAGCAGATACCGGCGCACTTCCTCTTCATCCTTCCAGTCCTTCACAGCCTTCTTCATATCGTCGAACATCTGCGTCACCTTAACATTGGCTCCGCCGTGCTTCGGCCCCTTAAGCGATGCAAGCGCCGCCGCGATCGTCGAATATGTATCTGTTCCGGAAGACGTCACCACGTGAGTGGTAAAGGTCGAATTATTACCGCCGCCGTGATCCATATGGAGTACAAGCGCCATATCCAGGATCTTCGCCTCCAGCTCCGTATATTTCCTGTCTTCCCTAAGCATCATCAGGATATTCTCCGCCGTGGACAATTCCGGTGACGGCGCATAGATAAACAGATCCTCGCCCATCCGATGACTGTAGGCATGATAACCATACACCATCAGCATCGGGAATTCACTGATCAGATTCAGACATTGACGCAGCACATTCGGAATAGACGTATCATCCGCCTTCTCATCATAAGAATACAGATTCAGAATCGAACGCGACAGAGTGATCATCACATCACGGCTCGGCGCCTTCATGATCACATCCCGCACGAACGTCGGAGGCAGCGTGCGCCGCTCAACCAGCGTATCATGGAATACCTCCAGTTCCTTCACTGTCGGCAGCTCTCCGAACAGCAAGAGATACGTGATCTCCTCAAACCCAAAATGCTGATCTTCAAGGAATCCTTTAACCAGATCCTTGATATTATACCCCCGGTAATACAGATTACCTGCACACGGCACCTCTTCTCCGTCTACGATCTTCTTCGCGCATACATCGGAGATATTCGTCAGCCCCGCAAGTACCCCCTTACCGTTCAGGTCGCGCAGCCCTCTCTTGACCTCGTACTTCGTATACAATTCCTTGTCGATCCCGTTATTCTGCTCACACAGCCTGGCAAAATGTTCAATCTCCGGGGTAACCTCAAACAGGGAAAAACCACTCTTTTTATCCATACTTGTTCTCCTTTCTGCTGCCCACAATCCGTGTACAACCAACATACCACTACTTCGAAGACGCTGCTGATAAATAATTGCTCAGCCTTGCGAATTCCTCCAGTGTCAGGGACTCCCCCCTGACGCTGACACCCTTGCCCAGCGTCTCGATCGCCTCTAAGATTACTTCCTTCGGAAATGTGAGCCTGTCCGAATTCCCCAGCCCGTTGGCCAGCGTCTTCCTGCGCTGGTTAAAGGACGCCCGTATGATATCAAACATCAGACGCTCATCCTCCACCGCAACCGGAGGCTGCGCGTGACAGGTCAGACGGATCACTGCCGATCCTACCTTAGGCCTCGGCATGAAACAGTTAGGCGGTACATTGGCCACAATATACGGACTTGCGTAATACTGCACAGCCAGCGACAATGCACCGTAATCCTTGCTGCCCGGTCCGGTCTGCATCCGCTGCGCGACTTCCTTCTGCACCATCACCGTGATACTCTCTACCGGCACATGCTCTTCAAATAACCCCATAATGATCGGAGTCGTTATGTAATACGGAAGGTTCGCTACGACCTTGACCGGCCTCCCCGCATTCTCCTTAAGCGCAAGCCCGCGAATATCCAGCTTCAGGATATCCTCATTGATAATTCTTACATTCTCATATGAACTGAGCGTATCAGAAAGAATAGGAATCAGGTTCTTATCAATCTCCACTGCTACGACCTTCCCCGCCGCTTCAGCCAAATACTGAGTCATGGTCCCTATACCGGGACCAATCTCCAGCACCATATCTTCCTTATCAATATCCGCCGCCCGGATAATCTTATCTAATACATGGGTATCAATCAGAAAATTCTGACCAAACTTCTTCTGAAATGAAAAATCATACTTCTGCAGAATCTCTATAGTGTTCTGCGGAATCCCTAAGACCGGTTTATTCATATATATCTCCCGAAATATGGTAATAGAGATTATTATACATGATTTTTCATCTGAATGATATAGCAAAAGAATTAAATTATAATTAAGAATCTATGAATTAACAGCCGTCCAGACAAGCTGTCCTGTTACATGAATGATTCTCTTTCTCACATATAACCGCAGCTACCCCGCAGCATCATATAACGTACTGCTGATCGCGCTGAGAAGCTGCGTGATATCCACCGGCTTCGCCACATGCGCATTCATTCCGCACTCAAACGCTTTTCTCCGATCCTCCTCGAACGCATTTGCCGAGACGGCAATGATCGGAATCTTAGCCAATGCAGGATCGTTCAGGCTGCGGATGGCGCGCGATGCACGATATCCGTCCATGACCGGCATCTGGATATCCATCAGGATCACGCCATACTCTCCGGGCCGGGAATTCTTCACCATCTCCACCGCGATGCTGCCGTCCTCCGCAGTATCCACAACGAATCCCTCGTCCCTCAGCAATTCGACCTCCAGCTCCATATTGATCTCATTATCCTCAACCAACAGTATCTTATACCCCTGCTGCATATCAAGAGCTTCTCTCTTGTCTGTATCCGGTTGGCTCTTGTTCTCCTGACGGATCCTAAAATCAAGCGTCACCGTGAATCTGCTGCCTTCCCCTTCTACACTGTCTACCTCAATACTGCCATTCATCAGATCCACGATCCGCTTCGCGATCGTCAGCCCAAGGCCTGTGCCGTGTATACGGCTCATAGTCGTATTCTTCTGCCTTTCAAATGGTTCAAACATGCGCTCCTGGAAGCTCTCGCTCATTCCGATCCCGTTGTCTTCAACCACAAACTGATAGGATACATAATCATCCCCTGTCTCCTTCAGTTCCCTGACTGACACTTGTATCTTGCCTCCGTCCTCTGTATACTGGACGGCATTGCTTCCCAAGCGCCATAGAACCTGATTCAGCTTCTCAGGATCACTGTACACTTCACAGTGCTTCAATCCTGAGAGATCCAGCAAGAATGTGATATTCTTCGTATTTGCTTTGGGAAGGATCGCTTCATGCACTTCCTCGACACAGGTAAGGATATTGCATTCTTCCTCCTCAAGATTCACTTCCGTGGTATCCATCTTGGATATCTCCAACACATCATTGATCAGATTGAGCAGGTGTTCCCCTGATTCCTCGATCTTATTCAGGTATTCCCATACCTTATCCCTGTCGTCTATATACCGTTTGGCAAGACTGGTAAATCCCACGATCGCATTCATCGGAGTCCGCATATCGTGAGACATATTAGCAAGGAACGCATCCTTCGCGGCATTCGCCTCCTCGGCCTGCCCAAGCGCATCTTCCACCAGGTTCTTCTGCTTCATCTCTCGCATGATCTCGTCATCAACGCTCCGATAGCCTATAACGATCTCTGATACCTGCTCCTCAGGCCCTACATTGACAACGCGAAGCTGCAGGTACTCCACCTTACCGTCCTTAATGATCCGGTAATTAATATAGAACATCCGGCTCTCAGCCAACCGGCTTCGGATATAATACGGATTCGTTGCCTCTTCCACTATCCAACGATCCTCAGGATGCACCCAGGTCTGGATATACTCTGCGTCAAAGCCTTCGAATTCACACAGCCACCGCCCGCCGCCGAACTGATACTCCGGCCGGTCGCTGTGGCGATATGTCTGGATACTGTTTTCATCCAGATTGGCGTAGAAAATAGACTCATAATCCATACTGAGTCCTTCGATCACATTCATATGGCGAAGCTGCTCCTGATTGACAACCTCTAATTCCTTGTCATATTCTTCTATACGCTGCTGCAAAATCTGTTCCTTCTCACGCTGCTCCGACAGCAGTTCCTTCTTCTCCTCTTCCTGCTGCTGCAATCTGTCCGTCGCATCCGACATAAACACGTAGAAAACATCTCCGACGATCCCGCTGTGGATAAAATGCCCGTAATCCTCCACCCAGCGAACATTCCCGTTCTTCGTGACGATCCGGTATTCCACATAGTCCAGATCATAATGGCTGTTGTTGATCTGGTGCCAGATACTTTGCTCCACTTCTTCCAGATCATCCGGGTGCACGATCCCTTGGAATGAATTCCCGGTCAGTTCTGTGAATTCATCCATAGTATCGCACTCAAATATCCGAAGCATCGCCATATTGGCATAGATGATCTCTTCAGCTCCGCCCGCACGGTACACAAAAAAACCGCCCGGCATCTCATCTGTTATCTTCTTCAGCATATCTTCTGCATTCATATTATATACCTTCAGCAATGAATAAACGCCGTTTAAATCACCTTCCTTAACCTTCTCCCGATTATCCAATGCCTCCCCTCCCTTCATCCTACGGCACTCCTGCAATCATTATACTCTTATTCCCGGCTTTTGTTCTCTTTCCTTCATCATACTGTTAAGCCGCCGATCTGTCAATCACTTCATCCGTCAATCGGCCATCCGGCCATCTATAATAATCTCCATCTTCATACCGTCCAGACCCTCCGCGCCGGTAAGAAAGAGATAGCGCACTCCCTCTTTCGTCTCCTCACTGGTATACACATTATAATAACTGTGCCTCATGAACTCCGAAAGCCTGAGAAATATATCCTTAGCAGTCAGAAATGAGAACTTCTTCAGCGTTACACCGATCCGAATCCCGTCTGTCTCACTCGCTTCCGTCCGGTAACTCTCTACCGCGTCTTCTGCTCCAAGAAACTCTCCTATATCATCAAGAGTCCTCTCCCCAATCTTAGAGTGAAACTCCTCAAAAATGCGTAACCTGTCTGTCATACCTTCCTCCATCCCATAACACTTCCCATATTAACATACTTATTTATTATAACACATTTCACAGAATAAAAGGGAAAAAAAACAGAAAAAAAGGTGTTCCTACCATCAGGAACACCTCTTGATCATATCTCTTATAACGTATTACTCACCCGGTCTTGCGCTTCTGAGCTTGAACCGTGAAATTAATGATTTCAATAACTGAGACTGACTGGATAACTCTTCGCTGGCTGCCGCGCTCTCTTCCGCCGTAGCAGAGTTCGTCTGAACCACGCTGGAGATCTGATCCATACCCATCGTTACCTGTGAGATCGCTTCTGCCTGACTTACTGCCGCTGTAGAAATCTTATCCACATATGTAACAGCGCTCTTCGTGCTCTCTACCGTCTCGGAAATCGCTTCCGCAGTACGGTCTACGATATTCGTACCGTTCTCTACTGCCAGGATCGTTCCCTCGATCAGCACAGTCGTATTGCTTGCCGCTTCCGCACTCTTGGACGCAAGATTACGAACCTCATCGGCTACTACCGCGAATCCCTTGCCGGCCTCGCCCGCACGGGCTGCCTCTACTGCCGCATTCAGCGCAAGGATATTAGTCTGGAATGCAATATCCTCGATCGTCTTAATAATCTTGCCGATATCGCCGGACTTTTGGCTGATCTCACCCATAGCAGAGATCATATCCTGCATCTGCTCATTAGATACAGACAGCTTGCTCTGTGCTTCCATAACCTTCTGGCTTGCTTCTCTTGCATTCTCTGCAGTGTTGCTGACTTCTCTGGAAATATCGTTGATCGTTGCCGCCAATTCCTGTACGGAGCTTGCCTGCTCGGTTGCGCCCTGTGACAACGCCTGCGCGCCGGAAGACACCTGGTCGGCGCCGCTTGCTACCTGGTCGGACGCATCATTGATCTGTCTCATCGTATCGCTCAGGCTGCGGTTCATCTTACGGATACATGCTAACAGCGGCTCAAAGTCTCCCTTGTAAATACTGTCCTCAGCATAGAGGTCGAAATTCCCGCCTGACATCTGATCCAGCAGACGTGTCAGATCCCCTACTACAGCCTCCAGGCCTTCACAGGTAACCTTCACGCTGTTAACCAGCATACCGAACTCATCCGCGGAATCATACTCCAATGACTGCGACATATCTCCTCTGGAAAGCCCTTCCATCGCTTCTTCCACCTGATGAACCGGATTTACGATCATTCTCGTCACCCTTGCACAGATAATCATCGCAAGCGCGATCGCAACTACGGTAATGGCCAGGAGGATGATCATGCTCATGTTCGTCTCCCTCACGCTCTCATCCATAGTCTCTGCACGAATAGCCGCCGTATTCTCAATTAACTGATTAATATTAGATATCACTTCTTCAAGCGCCGGTGTACACTGTGTCCGCACCAACTCCGCCGCGCGCATCGCGTCTCCCGACTTTAACTTATCCAGGATATCATCCGCAATACCAAGCCATTTGTTCAAAGAATTCTCAAATTCAGCCACTTCATCCTTATTCAGGATATCCAGGCTATGCAGCTTCTCCAGATTAGACTCAATACTTGCCTTGCTCTCGTCGATCGCCTGCAGGTTCGCCGCGTCTGTCTGCCCTGCTATGATCATATTACGCACATCCGTCGCCGCCATAAATGTTGCAATACGGCATGCCTTGACCGCATCATCTGCCGCAACTGAGCCTTCCATAAATTCATTCAGATTATTGCTTGCCTTTCTTAGCTGCAAAATGGAATACAAGGATACTAAAATAGTCAGTACGAGCACTACTCCAAATGACACTAACAATTTAGCCCTGATTTTTAAGTTCTTCATAGTTCTCTCCTTCTGTTTCTTCTAATCTAGCGGTCTCATCCGCCGTCTCTCTGTTCGGGGAATCCCCCTCTTCTTCTGCCTGCACCGCCGTTCCTTCGGCCGCGCCTGCGCTGCTCTCATCGGGTCTTGCTTCCTCAGCCGCATCTTCCCCGCTTCTATCCGGATCCGCCCCGCTGCCATTGTCTCCTTCGGCTGCCTCAGGCATCTCCTCTTCTCCATCCTTCTTCCTGCCTATCATTCCTTTCAATTTTTCTTTTATATCCAACAATCTGACTCTAAGCCGAAATCCTGCTTTCTTACACTTATTTGTACAGATTCGTCTGATAAAACGCCAATTGCGGACAATCCAACAAAATACCAATAAAAACGGATACTTCTCAAGCGCCGGGAAAAACTGCATCATATACTCTCTTGAAGGAAACCACCATGCCTGCTGCTTAAGAGCCCATTCCTTATCCCTGTCACGCCAGTAGAAATCCAACCTCACCTTCTCACACGGCAGAAGCTCCTCGTCCAGATGCTCATTCTCACGTCCGCGTGATAAGATATATTCTTCCAGTTCTATTGCCACCCCATACTGCTGCTCGGCTCCTTCACCAAACCAGAGTTCCGCAAGCAGCTCCGCCTGCCGGATAAATTCCTGCCACTTTGCTTTCTCCAGAAATTCCCTCACTGCCTTCCAGCGGAACTTCTCACCCAGAACCTTCTTAAACTGCCACAGATCCATAATATCCCGAATCTTCAGCTTACCCGTAATGTACAGCTCGACCATCCGCGCCGCACGATACAGGTAGACCTCCTCATTCGTCAGCATATGTATGAACCTGTAAGACTCTATGCGCCGATAACTCTTAATAGAACCGGAAAAGTAATGCCTGATCACCTTATTCTCGATCGGCATTCCGTCATAGAATACAATACGGACACCAGGTACTCTCACATAGACCACTCCGCTGCCCATCGCTTCTTCCCGCTGCTCATAATCCATATCCAACATAATTCTATGGATCCTGGGCATCTCCTTCTTGTCCGCAAGAATCTCTATCTGTCTGATATGAGCCATCTCCGGCTTAGGGTACATCTCAGTTACTTCTGAATCTAACAGAAACAGAGCGTCTATCTTATGCCTCTCCAACTGCCACTTGATGACCTCATCTACCTTCTTGTAGGATTCATAAAGAAGAAGCTGCTTCCTGTAATTCTGATAAAACTCTGCTTCACATTCTTCTGAGATCTCTTTTTCTATTCCTAAAAGTCCTATATAGACAATACTGACTACGTCCTGATAATCGGAAACGTCTAAAAGTGTCTCCCATCTCATTCGCTTTCTCAATGTCTGGATCGGTTTCTGGTTAATGATAGCTGCCAGCAATATTAGCATGTATCTGATCTCGTAGCTAATAGCTCATTGCCTCCTTTCCAAACCGTCTGCAAATTAGACTGCCGGCTTTCATCCCCTTCTTTTAATCTATCGGACATTTTTAGGCAAATATAACATTTTTTCGCTAATTTTTTAGAATTCTTCTCTCCGCAAAGATATCCATTGATTTCTGGTTATAGATCGAACGCTTCTCATCCGCCGCCATCCTTCCTGCGATCAGCGTGATACAGCGCCTCTTCATGATCGTAACCAGTCCCCGGGCGTGACTTGCTACCAGGATCGTCATCCCTCTGTAGTTCAATTCCTCCAATAGCTGCATCAGGTCCCACGCGGAATCCGGATCAAGATTCGCCGTCGGCTCATCTGCGATCAGAATCTCCGGCTGAACCGAAAGCGCCCTCGCCAAAAGTATCCTTGCCTGTTCACCCCCTGATAACTCGTCCGGGTATGACTTGTACTTCTTCGCAAGACCTACCAGTCCCAGTACCTTGATGATCTTCTCTCGCATACGGTCATCTGCATTCTCTGTTGCAAGCAAAGCTAACTTAATATTATCATATACCGAACGATCTTTCAATAGTCCAACTTCTGGAGACATAATACCCAGCCTGCGCCGGTGTTCAGGGACCTTATCCCTCCTCATGGTATCCACCCTGCGGCCTTCCACTGTGATCTTCCCGGAAGTCACCTCCTCCTGCTTCATAATCAGGTTCAAAAGAGTGCTCTTCCCCGCTCCGCTCTTCCCGATGAAGAATACGAACTCCCCTTTATCTATTTCAAAAGAAATATCGTGTAATGCAGTTTCGTTTTTAAATTTTTTCGTCACATGGTCAAAAATAATCTGCGCCATATATTCCCACCTTATTTTTCTTGCACATTTACCGATATATTTCTATTACGATCAATAATAGTTATTGTGTATATTTGTCATATATACTATACTGATTTAAAATGAATCAGATTATTCTATATATAATATACTGATTAAATGAAATAGATTTCCTATATATACTATACTGGTTTAAAATGAAACCGTCAACAACGATTATTTAGACACGGTGAAAATATGAGAAAGAAATTATTATGCGGTGTATTCATTACCGCATTACTGTTATGCCTGTACTTTGTTCGGACCGACCGCGCGTCGGGCACTGATCCGGCGGCCGCTGACGGCCAGGCAGATAATACTGAACAGGGGCCCCCGCCGCCGCGCGTGCTCCCCGACGCTGCCCCTGATCCAGCGGAAGCCCCGGCATTCATAGACGGTCAATATACCCTGTCTATGAGCAGCAGTATCGGCACCCTTACCTACTATAATCAATCCGACATCCGCTGGGCTAACTTCCTGTACGGAGGACGCGATCCGCTCCATTCATACGGCTGCGGGCCGACCGCTCTGGCCATGGTCGTGACAAGCTTTACCGAGCATACGCTCTCGCCTTCCGATATGGCGGCCTGGGCTGCCGACCACAATTACTGGTCCGCCGGCCACGGGACGAAGCACAGCTTCATCATAGAAGGCGCAGCCGCGTTCGGCCTGAAGGCCGCTCCTTTCCAGAACTTCACAGAGGAAGGCGTGCTCTCTGAACTGCGTAACGGGCATATCCTGATCGCGCTGATGGGTTCCGGGCACTTTACATCTAACGGGCACTTCATCGTCATTGCCGACGACTGGTCCGGCAACCAGGTCCGTATCGCTGATCCCGCAAGCCTGGAGAATACACAGATCCCCTGGGACATCTCGGTGATCTTAAGCGAACTGAACGCCGCCGCCAATTCCGGCGGGCCGGTGTGGAGTATCTCTCCTTGATGTGATTATATTGTAAAAAGTCTGCAGCATATTAATTGCTGCAGACTTCTTTTCTTTTGTAAAATTATTTTTATTCTATTATATCGGCAGCCCGCTAATGAGCCGCCTGATAATAAGAATCCTTTCCGGCAACTCTGGAATTGAACACCTTATCGATATCGATCGTTCGTTTCAATGCCTGCTGAAGCTGACAGCTTAATTCCAAGATCTTCTTCTCTCCAAATTCTTTCGGCTGATACTTGCTCTCACCGTTCAGCCAGGACTTAAGCTTCTCTTTGTCCTCGCCGCCAACCCCGATCAACATCTGAATCTCATGCTTTGCCTCCATGAACCGCTCCAGTTCATCCTGACGCATCTTAATAAGTAACTGCACCGACTCCTGGTCGTTCCTGGACAAGGCATCCGCCATCTCCTTCGTTATCCGCTCAATCTCCACGATGTGTACATAATTCCGCTGTACACGCTTAAGGATCTCTGTAAATAATTCCTCTCTATTTTCCATGTGACTTCTCCTGACTATACAGCAGCAGCCTTTGTACTGGCTTCCTTAAATGCATCCCTAAGCTCCCCTACCAGAGGCTTCAATTCCTGGATCACAGCGCTATTCCTTCCTGCCTGCAGTCTGCTTAGTTCATAAAGAAAGAATTCATACATCCTTCTCAACTCATAACTGATCTCATATTCCATATTCAGCGTCTTGTCGAGATACTGGATAATCTCCTTCGATCTCCGAACTGACTTTTCAAACAAATCGTAGTCTTTACTTTCCAACGCGATCTGCGCCCTTGTGAGACGTTTGATCAGCTCGTCATACAAGAGCAGGAGCATCTCACCGCGGGTCATCGTATTCACAGACTGCATTTTGTACTGTTGATATCCATTCTGATACATATTTTTCCCCTTTTTTGCTCTTAATAGCCGCCAAGCTGGCTCAGATATCCACTCTGACTATTCATCTGGGAGATCAGCGTCTCTAAGCTTGTAAACTGCTTAATGTAGCGGTCTCTCTCTGACTCCAGTCTATCCTGAAGCTTCGCAATCATCTTCTCGATCTCGCTTATCTGCTTATAGATAGTATTCTCCGTAACACTCATCGGCGAACTGGTGGATCCAGCCTTCTTAATCAGGATACCCTTGGTCTCCATAGATCCGATCGTCTTAACATACTTATCCATTACATTCCGAAGATTGGTTGCAAGTCCGTCAAATGTCGGTTTACCTTCCGCATCTGTCCCTGCCTTCGACGTAAAGAGCTGCTCTACCTTCTCTGGATTAGTTTCAAGTGCAGCACGAAGTTTCGTCTCATCAATAGATATCTTACCATTATCTGAATACAGGGTTGATGTACTAATTCCAATCTCTCTGAACTGTTCCGCAAGCCCTCCGGTAATAACAAAACGCAAATCTGAACTTAATGAACGCAGATCACTGTCTCCGAATAAGAGACCCTCTTTTGCCTTCTCTTCCCAGAGTTTGATATCGTCGTCACTCAGTTCCTTCTTCTGCTCACTGGTAAGCGGTGCATAATCACGGTTCGGCTTCGTGCCTAATTCCTTATTGACCAAATCAACAATCTTATTGTACTCTTCTACCATAGATTTGATAGAATCCATAACTTTGTCAACGTCTACCTGAGCATTGATCTCAACAGGTTCGGAAGTTTCATCTAACACCAGTTCATCTGAATTATTCGGATCCTTCTTATATCCGAATGTTCCCTTTACATTAACAGTAAGACCATCAATATTAAATGTATTACTGTCACGGATCAATTCAACTGCTTCATCAGAACCAGCATATTTTACTGCAATTACTGCGTCTTGACCTCTTACATCTACACTCTCATCTGTCTTCACACCAAAAACTTGGTTTAAGAAATCACCATCACCCTCTATTTTGATACTTCCACTTCCACCATTCTGTTTTGATGTGAACGTAAACTTATCACCCACTGATTGATAGCTTACAGTTACATCTGCATCGCTATTATTAATTTTATTTATCAAAGATTCCATGGTGTCCTTATCAGTAACCTCAATCGTAACACCATTTATTTTGAATTTTTCTATAATTGTATTCCCATCGGCATCTGTTCCTAAATTAGGAGTCGAATTCGGTGTCCACCCCAAACCAGCATTTGCTAAAGTTGCTTTTAAATCAACACGGTTAGATGCCCCTGCATTAATCCCCAGAGCTCCGTTCGCACCGACAAGATCCGAATCACCCGATACAAGAGTAAGGGTCGATGTCTTATCTAAGGCTTTCTCCGATTTAGCCTCATCTATTTTTCCATCCGCTGTATACTCCACCTTTGAAGGATCATATGTCTTAAAACTAAGACCTCCCGCGGCTGTTGTACCTACACTTATTCTTCCCTTACCGAATTCCTTATCCATCTGCTCTTGAAGAGATTTGCGAATAGTTTCTAAGTCATCCGTACCATCCAATTTGCTTGCATCAGGCATTGTAAATGTCTTAGATGTTCCGTTATAAGAGAATGTTAATTTTTTGCCGCCAACCTTCTCTGCAAACCCGATAGTTCTTTTAAGATCAGCTTTATTAATTGTTGTCGTCTTGGTACTTGTAAGATCCCACTCTGTATCTTCCTTCTCAGTACCGTCATCATTAACTTCTTTCTTAAATCCCAAGTCCTTTGTAGCAGTTCCACCCGTTATCTTAGCTGGTCCCGAAAATGAAATAGCATCACCATTTCCATTCACTTTAATTATATCTGAAAGATTTGTCTTATCATCCACAGCTACATTCTTTAATTGCTCATTAATCGCCGTAGATATTCCTTCTGCAGTCGTATAATCATAAAGCTTTCCTTCAGAATTCGTCAAGTTTAATGTAACGGAATAATCCTTACCGTTATAGTTAAAATTCAATGTCTTGCCTGCCAAACTCTGAACTACATACCTATCTCCATCCATTCCAGATGGATCTAACGTCTGTCCGACTTTACCTGTTTCAATCTTCTGGCCTGATACAGCCTCCGAAGATGTCCACTTTGCCGTCTGCGCCATCTGCTTCACACCCATAATCGTAATAGCATCCGCCGCACTTGCTGTTCCTGAGATCGCTACCTTATTGCTATTCGCTCCAGTCGGTGTGATCTTATTCCGTCCCCAGAAGAGAGAACTGAACAGGTTAGTAGAAGAAGTCAAAGAATCTGTATACTTGCCTGCAAAAGATATCATCAAATCACTGATACTGCGGATAGCCGCCTGCTTCCATTCCAATTGTGTCTTCTTCTGCTTCTGCTGTGTAATCTTACTGGTAGTGCCATAAGTCATACCTTCAATCAGGCTGTCTCTGTCCAATCCGCTGGCAAGACCGCCGTATCCTCGAATACTACCACTTGTTGATGTGCTTAATCCGCCTATTGTTGACATAATTATCTCTCCTTTTCATCTTGCTTATTGATTGTGCGGCATATGAAAATGCTCCGCCGCTGATTCTTCTGCGGCTTTGCATAATTCTGTCTTATTGCAATACACTAAATAAAACCGCAATACTACAAATTCAAATTTATTCTGTACTTATTTATCGGCATATAGTATACTTTAAATAATAGTTAGATTTAGTTTAAATTACGAATGGAGGAATTTATTTTGGCTACTATCATCGCACTTACGAACCAGAAAGGCGGCGTAGGCAAGACAACAACATCCAGCGCTCTGGCTGCTGGTTTGTTCTCTTTTCATGATAAAAAGGTACTGGCAATAGATCTGGATCCTCAGGGAAGTCTGGGCTTCAGCCTCGGTCTCGATATCGAGAACTGTAAGACGATCTATGACGTGCTGACCGGACAGGTGCCTATCAGGGAAGCGATCCAGGAGACGGATTATTGCGATATTATTACTTCGAATATTTTACTGAGCGGTGCAGAGCTTGAATTTACTTCATCTGACCGGGATTTATTGTTGAAGAAGGCTCTGATACCTGTCAAGAGTAATTATGATTACATTATCATCGACACGCCGCCCGCTCTGAATATACTTACGGTGAATGCATATGCGGCGTCCAATCATCTGATCATACCGATGGCGCCGGAGATCTTAAGTCTTCTCGGCGTCTCCCAGCTTAAGGAGACCATAGATTCTGTCCGGCAGAGCGTGAATCCGAATCTGAATGTGTTGGGTATCATCTTAACGAAGTTTAATCCGCGGACTCTGCTTGCACGTGAAGTGAAGGAGATGGCGGAGAATATTGCCTCTCAGATGGGTACCCGGGTATTTGCTAACCAGATCCGTACAAGCGTTACCGTTGCCGAGGCTCCGGCACATGGACTCAGCGTATTCGACCATGCGCCCCATGCCAACCCATCGCTTGATTATCAAGAATTTGTTCAGGAGGTTGTGACCAGAACCTCATCCACTATAACACAGGGAGGTGCTTCCAATGGCCAGGAGAAGTAACAAGACCGCGCATGTACTGAATCTGCTTGCCGGGCATGATGCGCAGAACGATTCACAGAATGATTCACAGAACGACCTGCAGACTTCAGCCGAAGGAGCTGACAACACGGATGCTTCTGCTGCTGCCAAACCTAAGACGGCAGCCCCATCCGCCCCGGCTGAAAAGGAACCGGAGAGACCCGCTCCCGTTGTTCAGGCTGCACCTCAGAACATTTCCGTAATTGACAAGACGGAAGATGATCCTGTTGCAGATCTGATACAGCAGAAGTTAATGGACGAATTCGAGCAGAGCCAACAAAGTTCTCCTGCACAGGAAGCTGCGGCCGAGACTGATGCAGAACCACCGGCTGATACAACAGCCGAAGCTGTAACAGAAGAATCAACCGGGAACACGGCCGGCACATCTGACAGCACAATCCCTGAAGCTGTACCGGATGAAGATTCCGGCTTAGCTATTGATGACGCATCAGATAAGAATTCTGACTCATCCGTTGAAGCTGTATCAGATGAGAATTCTGATGCAATTGTTGAAGCTGTATCAGATGAGAATTCTGATGCAACTGTTGAAGCTGTATCAGATAAGAATTCTGATGCAATTGTTGAAGCTGAACCAGAAGTGGCTTCCGGCCCAATTACTGATACTGCACCGGAAGTAGCTGCTGATACAACTGCTGAGACTGCGGCTGATACGGTAACTGAGACTGAAGCCGCCCATTCCCAGGACATGGCATCTCCTGCACCGGAGATCTCCTCTCCCGAACCTGAGCCGGAGCCGGAACCTGAGTTCGCCTATCTGAATGTTATGGAGCGAATTGTTGAGGACAAGATCATTTACTTTATGCGGCAGTTCGATGTCTGTACCTGTGCCCGCTGCAAAGCAGATACCGTCGCTCTGACAATGAACGGATTGATGCCCAAGTATATCGTTACCACTCCGGCGGCAGTCGATCCTCTCCTCAGTTACTATACGAACAGGCTGATCTCTGATGTTACGGTAGAAGCCACGAAGGCATGTATGACGATCAAAGAGAATCCCCGGCATTAACGGGTATATTATAATGGAGTTGCTGCAAAGCAAGACTATGGTTCAACGTCCATCTTTGCAGCAACTCCATTTTATCAAGATAGATTCTAAGAATCAGACCACAGCTTCTATCAATATCTTATCCCCCTGTATGATCTCTTTTACATCAGTTTCTTTTTTCTGATTAAAGTTAAAACTGAGCATATATCCCTTTTCCAAGTGATAATGCTCCAGGTAATTAATAATCAGATCTGTGCGTTCCTGATTCCTGGTGCGCGTCTCTACATAGTAATTACCAACACCATTGATGATTGGCTTTAGATAAAGCATAAAATACCGTCGTCCATCCTCTTCATAGAACTTCTGTCCCCGATCACCATAGATCTCATCAAAATGTTCTACAAATTTCTTGAGGACATGTTACATGTCAAGCTGTCCCTTCTGAACAAATTGATTTTTACCAAGGAAAACTCTTTGATATAATTCACCGCCCTGAACTTCCGGAAGCGTAAGAAAATAATTATACAACCGTGTTTCAAATATCCTGTTCGCAATCCGTACCGTTCCGTTCTCCGTTTTAACTAAACCAAACATTCTCGCATTTCTGACAGCGCTGTCATCAGCAGCATATGCGACTGGCTGTCCTTGAAATAATTGCCTCCGCTAATTCGTTCTTGAAAAATGATTGCATCTTTCGTTATCATATGCTATACTCCATTTTAAGAATTCTAAAAGGCATTCGCTTTTTATATTCTGACCGGCGGTTCGCCGAATATTTATCCAATAGTTATTTTATAATACCTGTTTTTTACTTCTTTAGATTTCGAAGATTGTTATCTGTAAAGCCTGTAATAATTTCTGATTTCTTTATAATTCTCGCTTTTCTGATACTGTATTTTATGTTATGATTTACATAATATCAAGGTCTTCTTAATCTGATCTCGTAATTCCTTGCAGATGAAAGGAGACCTTTTATGATTTTTATTAACAACACACCGATGGAAACTCAGACTCAGGACGATTTTATTATGCTCCCCACCAATGATGTCTGCTTTGCCGGGCTCATGGAGAATTCAAAGGTCCGAAAAGGATTTTGCGCCGCTGTTATGCGGATCCGCCCGGAGGAGATTGCCGAGACGGAGCTTCTTCCCACACACCTGCGCCGAGAATACGCTGATGATAAACTCGGAATCTTGGATGTGCGCGTGAAGCTGATAGACAGCGTTCAGATCAACTTGGAAATGCAGGTGCGCAATTACGAATTCTGGGATGAACGGGCCTTATTCTATATCAGTAAGATTTTTTCTGATCAGTTGAAATCTGGCGATTCCTATGGAATGTTACAGAAGTGTATTCATGCGCTTTACAATGATAAGATGGAATTACAGATCTTAGAACTTAAGAAGCTTCCTAAGGAAATCCCGTCAGAGAAGGATATCGTTCAGTGGATGCGTTTCTTTAGCGGTAAGAACAGAAAGGAGTTTAAGCTTATGGCACAGACAAGCGAATATTTTGGAGAAGCTTATGAGGCGTTGCAGAAGTTAAGTGCGGATGATCTGAAGCGTCTGGAATACGAGGCTCGCGAGAAGGCCTTGAAGGATTATAATACTAACATGAGCAGCGCTAGAAATAGCGGAATCCGCCTGGCCAGCAATGTATGCCGTCTGCATTCACAGCATCTTTCCAACGAAGCGATTGCTTCTGAATGTAATATTTCTGTGGAAGAGGTTCAGGAGATCGTGGCTTTATTCCATCAATAGGTATGTCTTTTAAGAGTTCTTAGGCGCTGACCCAATCTACTTTTGAGTCGGGACAGCGTCTGATAGCTGGCAAATAACAGCGAATCTTTCGACTTGCTACATGCAGTTTTAACGGACTCTCTTTCCTCAACTAATACAACTCATTTTTTATATTCTGACCGGCAGTTCGCCGAATATTTATCCAATAGTTATTTTATAATACCTGGTTTTTACTTCTTTAGATTTCGAAGATTGTTATCTGTAAAGCCTGTAATAATTTCTGATTTCTTTACAATTCTCGCTTTTCTGATACTGTATTTTATGTTATGATTGTACATAATATCAAGGTCTTCTTAATCTGATCTCGTAATTCCTTGCAGATGAAAGGAGACCTTTTATGATTTTTATTAACAACACACCGATGGAAACTCAGACACAGGACGATTTTATTATGCTCCCCACCAATGATGTCTGCTTTGCCGGGCTCATGGAGAATCCGAAAGTCCGAAAAGGATTCTGTGCCGCTGTTATGCGAATCCGCCCGGAGGAGATTGCCGAGACGGAGCTTCTTCCCACACACCTGCGCCGAGAATACGCTGATGATAAACTCGGAATCTTGGATGTGCGCGTGAAGCTGATAGACAGCGTTCAGATCAACTTGGAAATGCAGGTGCGTAATTACGAATTCTGGGATGAACGGGCCTTATTCTATATCAGTAAGATTTTTTCTGATCAATTGAAATCTGGCGATTCCTATGGAATGTTACAGAAGTGTATTCATGTCAGTATTCTGGATTTTATCCGTTTCCCGGAGGATAAGAAGTGCTATCGTACGATACATTTTCGTGATGATGACGATAATGCGCTTTACAATGATAAGATGGAATTACAGATCTTAGAACTTAAGAAGCTTCCTAAGGAAATCTCGTCAGAGGAGGATATCGTTCAGTGGATGCGTTTCTTTAGCGGTAAGACCAGAGAGGAGTTTAAGCTTATGGCACAGACAAGCGAATATTTAGGAGAAGCTTATGAGGCGTTGCAGAAGTTAAGTGCGGATGATCTGAAGCGTCTGGAATACGAGGCTCGTGAGAAGGCCTTGAAGGATTATAATACTAACATGAGCAGTGCTAGAAATAGTGGTATAAAAACCGGAATCCGCCTGGCCAGCAATGTATACCGTCTGCATTCACAGCATCTTTCCAACGAAGCGATTGCTTCTGAATGCGATATTTCTGTGGAAGAGGTTCAGGAAATCGTGGCTTTATTCCATCAATAGGTATGTCTTTTAAGAGTTCTTAGGCGCTGACATACGGCGCAGAAAAGCGCCGCCCCAATCCATTCCCTCTTCATGGATTGGGGCGGCGCTTTTATTCATCCTCTATCTTCCATTCTTAAGCCGGAACTTTCCGGTCTCTTCCCTCAGCAAACGAACCTGATCGAACAATTCCTCGCTGACCGCCGCGGACTCCTGGCTGCTCGCCGAGTTCGTCTGTACAACATCGGCGATCTGGCTGATTCCGTCCGTTACCTGCTTAATAGATTCCGCTTCACCGTTAATCGCCTCGGTAATAGAACTGATTGCACTGTTAGACTCCGTCACAAGCTCCAGCGTCTTAGCCAGCGTTACGGATACCTCGTCGACGATATGTCTTCCCTTCTCTGTAACATTCACAGAATCCTCGATCAATTCCTTCGTCTCTTTGGCCGCCTCATCAGACTGTGCCGCAAGGCTGCGGACTTCATCCGCGACAACAGCGAATCCCTTACCTGCCGATCCTGCGCGCGCCGCCTCTACCGCCGCATTCAGCGCCAGGATATTCGTCTGGAACGCGATATTCTCGATCGTACCGATAATCTCACCGATCTTCTGGGACGCCTGAGTGATATCCTTCATAGCAGCAACCATCTCTTCCATCTGCTGGCCGCTGACTGTAACCTGCTCGCCTGTCAGGCGGGCGTTCTCACGTGCGTTGTTCGCCATCTCAACATTCTTGGAAGCATTCTTAGAGAGCTCATCCAACGTTGCATAGAGCTGCTCCACAGCGCTCGCCTGCTCGGTCGCACCCTGTGCCAGCGACTGAGATCCGCTTGACAGCTGCTCTGCATTGCCGGAGATCTGATGCTCGGCTCTTCCGATACTTCCAAGCGCTGACGACATAGTTGCAGTGAAACTGTCGATCGATTCCTCAATGGAACGGAAATCACCGATGAACTCAGTTGAAGTGCTGACGTTAAAATCACCTCTCGCCAGCTGTCCCATGATCCGGTTGATATCCTCCACATACCCCTGGATCACTGACAGAGAATTTCTTATAACACTTGCCAGTTCGCCCAGCTCATTATTCGCTTCATAATCAAGATCTAATTCCAGCTTGCCATCCTGCAGCGGACGTACCTGACCGCTGATATATACCATCGGCTTCACGATCTGTTTTAATACATAACGAACCAGGCTCATCAGGAATATAAGCGCCAGGAAGAAGCAGATCCCGGATACGATCTGTACGATATGGAGAGTTCTCTCCATACTCGCCGCACTCTCATCCTTCAGCATCGTTCCCTCTTCCACAACCTCATCCAGATATCCGACCAGCGTCGCCAGATTCCCCTGGATCGTATCCTGATAATACTCCTGCGCACGATCCGGATCTGTCTTCAGCAGATCCAGCACATAGCTGGCAGACTCATGAAGTTCCTTATGCAGCGGCTCCAACTGTTCTCTCAGCCCAAGTACCTTTTCATTATCTGTATCCGCCTCGCCGTAGAGCCACTGTCCCAGGGCACAGGTAGTAGGATCTATACTTCCGGTAAATTCCTTTCCCGCGTACAATGTATTACTTAATCCGGCAGACCATTTGTAATGTGCCACCTCTGCTTTCTCGATCGTGTCCAGCAATGTAGTCGCTGCAATGCTGTCCCTCTGCGTATCTTTGATCACAAAAATATTCGCAGTTACTGCAAAACTATAGATGAGCACGGCAGCAACCGTAGTCGCCACCCGAATCCCCACCATCTTATTGATACTCTTTCGCATGGATAACTCCCTCTTTTCTTCACTGTCAAATATATTTTATGCGGCTGCGGAAAAATTCTTGCCATCCTGCTGCTGCATAGCTTCCGACGTATCCGGCTTAGATGCCGTCGTAGTCCTCGTCGTTCCGCCCGATACATAGACTCTGCCGCACTCCGGGCAGATCGACGTATGCATCGTAACCGACTGGCTTACTACACGGCGGTCTTCACGCTTTGCTGCCGCGCGCTCACGCACCACATGCTCCATCTCATGGCCTTTGACCGCTGAAGCTGCCTGATCCGGCGATATATGTGTAGGTGTTTTAAAAGAAACTCCCGCATCATCCGAACCATCCTGATATTTTCTCTCCTTGCAGGTCTGACACTCGGCGTC
The DNA here is from genome assembly GCA_910575835.1 of Lachnospiraceae bacterium. Lineage (GTDB taxonomy): Bacteria > Bacillota > Clostridia > Lachnospirales > Lachnospiraceae > Sporofaciens. Next base: position 55,389 of record CAJTGB010000009.1, read on the forward strand.
CTCTGCCGCCTTCTGCGCTGCATCTACGCCTGCTCCTTCTTCCTTGGAGGGATCCGCATACTGGATCCGCATACGCACCGCCAACTCCGCAGGATCCATTCCCTTACGCAGGAATGGGATCGTATTCGCGATTCCGTTCGTCCCGTTCACATTCACAGCCCCTATCGGGCTCACAGGCTCTACAGGCGTCCCCGGACTTGCGCCCCGAACCGCACCGCCGGCTCCGATCCACTGACCTGCCGTCACTCCCGACACAACGCCGGCTCTCTGGCCTGCCGTCACTCCCGCCGCCGCTCCGGTTCCCTGCCCGGCAGACACACCCGACGCTGCTCCGGCTCCCTGACCGGCAGACACACCTGCCGCCGCTCCGGCTCCCTGACCGGCAGGTACAGGAACCGTACTCGCACCGTTAACCTCCCGGCCAGCCGCTACACCCGATACCGGCGCTGCCGCTCCGACACCTCTGACACCCTGCACCGGCTGCCCGTATGCGCTCCGGGATACCGCATCTACACTCCGTGCACCCTGCAAGGCAGCGCTTGGGCGAACATACCCGGCATATCGTCCCGCATATGGATTAACTGCCGAAATACCTCCTACCATAACATTCACCTTCCCATCACACTAACAAGAATCTATAACAAGAATCTATTCAGTAACAGAGCCGCTTGCCTGAACTGTTACTCTATTCGCTCTCGGACATGCCGACAACATTTTCCCAGATGTTATTCACTTCCTCAACGCAGTCCATATAGATCTGCGCCAGCTCATTCGTCTTAAGTCCGAGTTCCTCAGCTATCTCCTTGATCTCAACCCACTCGGCCTTCTCATAGCGGAGGATCAGTTCGAACAGGCGTCCCGCCTTACCCTCTCCGGTAACAAGCGCCGTCTTCACTTCCTCCACGATCGGGATATCTTCAAGGATCTCTGCCATCGAGGCGTCGATCATATACTCGAGAGTAGAGAACATACCCATAAGATATGCGTCGGACGTATTGATGGTGAAGTTCTTAAGCTTCTTCACCAGCGCAGACGCGAAGTTTGCACGCATGAAAGACGTCTTCAGCAGTTCCTCTGATGAATTCTCCTTATCCTCAAAGCTCAGCAGATAGATCCACTGCTTCAACTGGCTGATTCCCACGCGCACCAACGCCTGACGTACTGAAGTCGTCTCATGATGCACCGCGAAATACGCTGAATTCGCCATACGGAGCAGCGCATATGTCAGCGCCGCATCTCTTGTGATCGTCTCCTCTAAGACCTCCACATCAGGCTCATCCTTCGTGATCTCCATAATGAGCTGATACAGATTGCCCTGCATGAAATCCAGCTTATTGGTCTTCGTTATCGTAGCTCCTGAGATATAGCTTCCCTCCACGAAATCCGCATTCAGCTCCACCGCACAGTCATACGCTTCCTTGCTGTTCACGCCTGTTGCAATGAACTTCTTCTGGAATCCGTGAGCCATATCCACAACATTAGCAATAGAACGCTTCTGCGTCTCATCCATATTACCCGTTACATCCAGCTTTATGTAATCTACATATTCCAGCATACTGAAATACTTCGGTGTAAACTGGAAATCATTGATCGCAAAATGATACCCGTCCTCACGGTACTTACTGATCAGGATCGCCGCAAGCGAATGGATCACAATATTGTCTCCGATCTGTATTACAACCTTATCCTTATCAAATATCTTCGGCGTATTCCTGAATAGAAGCGTCGGCGTAAATGTCATGAACGTCTTCTTATCCTTGAAAATACGGTCAGAATTCTCAGACAGGAACGACACCATCGTATTCGCCGCAACGCTGTCCGAACTTGGATTATACAGACTATCCCTGTCCTCCTGGATCACAAGCTCATACCCGATGACCGCATCGGTCGCCTGATCCTTAATAGCCTGTCTTACAACACAACTATCCATTATTACTCTCCTCCCCGGTCTAAGAGCTCATCCATAACCTCTACCAGACGCCCAATCTCAGGCTTCGATAGCTGTTCGTTCGCTCCCAGCTGCTTTCCTTTAATCCGCATCTCTTCGTTGATCAGTGAGGAAAAGATAATAATCGGCATCCTCTTCATCTTCTCGTCATCCTTCACCAGCTTGGTCAGACGATGTCCGTCCATCTCCGGCATCTCAATATCCGTAATCAACAGCGCCGCCCGCTTATAGAAATCAGGCTCGTTGCGGATACTGCTGAGATAATCCCATGCTTCCTTGCCGTTATTAAAATTCATAAGATTACTATAGCCCGCACGGAACAGAGAATCCTTGATCATCTTAGTCAGAAGGATCGAATCCTCCGCAAGGATGATCCTGTTATCCCTTGGAATCCTGTCTCCTAACCTGTCGATCTCATCCACCTGGATGCTTGTCTCCGGTGCGATCTCTGCCACGATCTTCTCAAAATCCAGAATCGTAACCAGTTGTCCGCCGCACTGGGCGATACCTGTCGCAACTCCGTCTTCTCCGTTCGTGAGCGTCTTATCCGGCTTCTGGATATCCTCCCAGGAGATCCTGCTGATTCCAACCACCGTATGCACGCGGAATGCTATATGCATCTTATTGAAATTCGTGACAATGAACAGATCCCTCTCATTCTTATCACCGCTGTCACCTGTCAGATACTTCGGCAGATTGATCACGGTAAGCAGGATATCCCTTGGCTTGAAAATCCCTTCAACAGCTCCGTGAGAATGCGGCACCGGCTTCACTTTATCCGCCATCATGATCTCGCGTACCTTCGCCACATTGATTCCGTACAATTCACCAAATATCGTAAACTGCATAATCTCAATTTCATTTGTTCCTGATTCCAATAAAATCTCTGTATCAGCCATACACACTCACTCCTTTATATTCTATGTATATTTATCGACGCAATATTCTCTCAGAATAAGGGGTTAAAGCATACGTTCCGGCTTCCCGGCCGACCTGATATACACCTGTCCCGTCGCCACATCAAGCAGCATGGTCCTCGCATAATTAGCGCCGGTATCTTCACTGGTGACGCGTAACCCTTCCGCCATCAGGATTCTCTTCACGTTCTGAGCATTCCGTTCACCGATATTACCCAGGCCGCCGCCGCCCTTCATCTCGAACATCTTGGCGCCCCCGGCAATCTTCACTACAAGCCGCCTCTTCGTAGCTCCGAACGCAGTGAGCTTACGAAGCGTCTCCTTAACTCCCGAATCCGCAAACTTAAAGACGTTGCTGTCACTTGCTTTCCCTTTTTCTGGCAGCATGATATGAAGAAGCGCTCCAAGCTTGATCATCGGATCGTAGAATGAGACCCCGATGCATGATCCCAGCGCGTATGTGATCAGTATACCCTCCTGCCTTGTTATCTTCATATCTGCAATTCCGACCGATATCTTTTTTTCCATTGACTTACTCAACTCCTAGCTTTTTCATAAGAACATTCAAAGACTCTACGTCCGGCAGAAGCAGCATTGTGCTGTCCAATGCTTTCCCGTCTATTTTAAAATCTCCTGTTATCATCATAATCTTGTCTGAATGCTGTCCCATCATCGCGATCGGCACGCTCATGATCCCGCCAAGCATATTAATGGCAAGCTGCGGAACAGACAGCTCTACGTTCACTCCCGTCAGGGAAGACATTGCCGTAATATATGAGGATATCACAATATTCCCGATCTCTATCAGAACAGAGGAATCGATCTCCTCCATCGCCAGAAGATCTGACTCCGTCTTTCCAAGCATCCTGAACAGGATCTCATCCGACACTTCTTTTGTCAGAACAAACAACATGATTCCGCTCACTTCTCCTGCCATCTCTACAAATATAGCTGCAACCAGTTCTTCCGGATCCCCAAGAATTGCAAGCGCCGCATTGTAATCCAGAATCTTTACAGACGGAACAGCCATCTGTACCTGGGTACTCAGCATACTCGACAGTGCGGTTGCCGCGTTGCCGCCGCCGATCGTACCGATCTCTTTTAGGATATCCAACCCCAGCTCGTTCATCTCTTCATATGTTTTTATTGCCATAAGCCACCTCTCTATGCTCTCAGCGTATTGATCGTATTCACAACCTCATCCGATGTCTGTACCATCTTAAGCGCATATGAATACGCCCTCTGTGCCTCGATCATACGTGTAAAATCATCTGCTACATCCACTCCCGACATCTCCAGCGCATGGTCAATGAGCTTCGCGTCCCGCATAAGGAATGGCTGCCCGTTCTTAAGAACCGGCACAAACTCGTTGTTCCCTGTACTCTGCATCCCGTCAAGGATATTAAAGCCGTAGACACCGATCTGGCCGCTTAGTTCCCCAACATTACCGTCCAGCACCCGGATCGGATTACGGTTCTCATCTAACACAAAATTCCCGTTGTCATTCACCAGATAAAATTCATTGCCGCGTTTTGACATACTGAAATGCCCGTTTCTCGAATATGTAATCTCATTCGTAATCGGACTCCTCAGCATAAAGAATCCTTTGCCGTTGATCGCGTAATCAAACTTCTCTTCTGTAGTTATGAGTCCCTTCGGACTGAAATCTGTGTTCGTCTTCTCAACATTAATACCGGCTCCTGCCTTGTATCTGGTATCCTCTCCGGTATAATTATTCAGATTATAATACATCAGGTCTGTGAACACCGTCGTCTTCGCCTTATAACCATAATTATTCGCATTCGCAAGATTATGGCCGACAACATTCAATTTCTCCTGCTCCTCCATCGCTCCTCTTGCAGCGGTATAAAATGATGTGTACATAAGCCTTCTCTCCTCTCACTATGTCGCGGAACCAATCATAACAATCTTCGCTGTAAGCTGATCATACATCTTCAGAAGCTGCGCGGAACTCTGCAGCACTCTCTGACCGCTCATCATATTCGTCATCTCTTCCGCCATAGATACATTAGAATCCTCCAGCGCTTTCTGCATGGTCTTCGTCGCAAGCGGCGCCGCCTGGGGCTGCGCATTCGCGGTAAATACGCCTCCCGTCACCTTAGTAAGCTGCTGATCATAATCTGTGAAATCCACTATCCTGATTCTTCCGAAATACTGTCCGGTCTCTGTTCCGGTAATATTGCCCGTCTCATCGATTGTGATCTCATCCGTCGTAAGCCGGATCGGACCATTGGTTCCCTGCACTCTTCCGAATCCCGGCAGAACCAGATATCCCGCGTCATCCAGGTTAAAAGAACCATTCCTTGTATACACCATGCCGTTATCCGTCTGAATCTCGAAAAAGCCGGCGCCGATAAGGCTGACGTCCATAGACGCTCCGGTCTCCCGAACACCTCCGTCGGTATAATCCGTTATCCGCTCACCGCCGATATTCATCCGTGATACCGTACCGACCGCTGTCTTGCCATACTTGTCATACCGATAGATCATCTCATCCCGGAATGTGCTCTGCATTAATCTGTCCATCTTGAAGCCCGGCGTAGAAACATTCGACATATTATTACTTATAATATTCAAATTCCGGTTTTGTGTGATCATATTAGACGTCAGATCGTAGAATCCTTGAAACATTCTTCTTACTCTCCCTTTCTTCGTTGAATCTCTCCATGTGTTTTCTTAGTTTCTTTATAGCATTCGTATGAATCTGGGATACACGCGGTTCACTTACCTCAAGTACATCCGCGATCTGTCTCATATTCAACTCCTCTATATAATACAGCGAGATCACAAGCTGCTCATTTTCTTTAAGCGTCCCGACCCCTTCTGCCAGAACCTCCGTAAGCTCCTTCTTAAGGAACTTGCTCTCCGGCTGTTCATTCTTCTCCCCCTGGGGCAGCGACACCCCGACTTCATTCCCCTGAGCTTCCGCCAGGACCATATCCAGTGATAGGATATTGAACAGCGCAGCCTTGCGCATCGTCTCCTGGTACTTCTCAGGCGTAATATTCAGATACTCCGTTACCTCCTGCACCGAAGGATAGTATCCTAATTTATTATATAACGTTGTCACCGCTTCTTCAATATCTCTCGTGCTCTTTCTTGTACTTCTTGGCACCCAATCCTGCTTTCTTGCCAAGTCGATGATCATTCCCTTAATTCTCTTGGAAATAAATGTCTCAAATTTGACGTTCTTATCTATATCGAACTTATCAATAGAAGACATGATCGCAATCACGCCCTCACTGATAATATCGTCCACCTGGGTAAAACTCATGTAAATATCCCGCATCTGAAGCGCAATACTTTTCACAAGATAGATATAACGCATGACGATCTCCTGCTTGACCTCAAGGCTTCCCGTCTCTTTATACAGTTTTAAAAGCTCTTCATTCGTCTTCTCTTTGTACCGTTCCTGTGTACTCATATTGAACGCTCCACTTAAGTTTATATCGTAATATTTCCTACCGCCTGTATCTGGATATTATTGCTGATCTCGTTAAATGACAGCACATATACATCCGGAAAGAACTGCTCCACCAGCCTGTAGAAATGTATTCTTACCACCTGGCTGGTCAGGATGATCGCCACCTGTCCAAGCTCCTGGAACTTCTTCACTTCGTCCGTCATCTGAGTGATCACGCTCTGCATCACATCCGGGCTCAGTGCAAGGTAGACTCCATGGTCGCCGTTGGTCAGGCTTGTGATGATCGTCTTCTCCAATTCTGCGTCCAACGTCACCACTCTCATGCTGTTGCCCTCGCAGAACTTTCTTGTAATCGTACGTTTCAGCGCAACACGGATATTCTCCGTGATAGAATCCAGATCCCGGACCGTCATGGACGAATCTACGATCGTCTCCATGATAGTCTCCATATCCTTGATCGGAATCCCTTCCTTCAGAAGATTGGTTAAGATCTTCTGGAAATTACCGTAAGAGATCAGCTGCGGAATCAACTCATCAACAAGCTCCGGCGCCTGCCGCTTCATGTTCTCGATCAGACGCACTACCTCTGGACGATTCAGCAGCTCATGCGCATGCTTCTTCACAGTCTCAGACAGATGCGTCAGCATAACAGAGAGCGGGTCGATAACCGTATATCCGTAGATCTCCGCCATCTCCTTCTTATCCACTGTGATCCATTTACTAGGAATACCATATGCAGGCTCGATAGTATCTATACCATCAATCTCTTTCTCGAGGTTCGGCGGCTCTAACGCAAGGTAGTAATCTACCAGGATCTCGCCCTTGGCGACCTCCTCGCCCTTGATCTTGATCACATACTGGTTCGTATTCAGGCTGGAACTGTCACGCAGCCGTATGGAAGGGATCACAAGTCCCATCTCCTGCGCATACTGCCGGCGGAAGATGACGATACGGTCGATCATCCTGCCTCCGCTCGCCTCATCTACTAGAGGGATCAGGCTGTAACCGAATTCCATCTCGATCGGCTCTACAGACAGCAGGTCATATACACTGTTGATATCCTTGAAGTTCTCCTCTTCTTCCATCTGGAGCTGCTCGGCTTCCGCCTGGCTCATGCCGCCTCCCGGCACCATGCCCGGTTCCGGGACCATCGCAAATTCCTGCATACGGCGCAGGAGATACCATCCGCCCAGCATCATGACCAACGCGATCACTGCCAGCTGGAACTTCGGCATTCCCGGAATCGCGATCAGGATCGCCAGCACGCCGCCCGCGGTCATGATCGCCTTGGGCTGTGCTCCGAACTGTCTTGTTACATCTATATTCAAACTGTCTTCCGCAACCGCACGTGTTACGATCATACCCGTCGCCGTAGAGATCAGAAGCGCAGGGATCTGTGATACCAGACCGTCACCTATCGTTGCGATAGAATATACCTGAAGCACTTCGGTGAATCCCATAGTGCCCTGCACCATACCGATCACACAGCCGCCAAGGAAGTTAACGGCTGTGATAATCAGGGACATGGTCGCATCACCTTTTACGATCTTGGTGGCACCATCCATGGATCCGTAGAAATCCGCTTCCTTCTGGATCTTATAACGTCTTGCCTTCGCTTCATCCTCTGTGATCAATCCGCTTCCTAAGTCCGCGTCGATCGCCATCTGTTTACCAGGCATAGCATCCAGGGTGAATCTCGCCGCTACCTCAGCGACACGTTCCGCACCCTTGGTGATAACGAGGAACTGAACTAATACGATGATCAGGAATATGATAACGCCGACTACAACATTGCCCTGGAGAACGAAATCGCCCATGGACTGGATCACCTGGCCCGCCGTACCCGAGTTACTAAGGATACTTCTTGTTGACGAGATATTGATCCCTATACGGTATAAGGTTGTAATAAGAAGCAGGGACGGGAAGATCGAGAACTCCAGTGCCTCCTTGATATTCATACTGACCAGAAGAATAATCAGCGAAACGGCAATATTTAAAATAATCATTACGTCCAGAAAAAACGGACTTAACGGTATGATCAACAGCAGTACGATCATGACTACGATCAATGATACCACATTATTCAATATATTCTTCATCTTCTACTCCAACTTTTTATTCATACGGAATACCTCTACAAGGATCTCCGCTACCACTCCATAATACTCTGCAGGTATCTGTCCGCCAAGAGGGGTCGAGGCATAAATCCCTCTCGCAAGAGGTTTGTTCTCGATCACCGTCACCTTATTAAGTTCCCCGATCTCCACGATCTTAAGAGCGATCAAATCCTGTCCTTTCGCGATAACGACAGGAGCATTATCGTGGTCTATGTCATACCTGAGGGCAACCGCATAATGCGTAGGGTTACGGATGATAACATCTGCATCCGGCACTGCCTGCATCATTCTGCTTCTTGCCATACTCTGCTGAAGGCTTCGGATCTTACCCTTAACCTTGGGATCTCCTTCCATCTGCTTATACTCTTCCTTGACTTCCTCTTTCGACATCTTGATCCCCTTCTCATAGGACCAACGCTGATAGAAGTAGTCAAAACCGGCAATCGCCGCGAATACAAGCCCAATCCTCAAAACCATGCCCATGACCTCTTTCAGGACATAAGCAAATGAATTCGCCGGATCCACATCCATCATCTGTGCGATCATCACAAGCTCATCCTTAAGGATCCCATACAGTATCACCGCCAGGATAACGATCTTGACTGACGACTTCACAAGTTCTACCACCTGCTTCGCGGAGAACATATTCTTAATCCCCTTAAGCGGGTTCAGCTTACTGAGCTGGAACTTCAAAGGCTCCTTGGTGAACAGGAATCTGGTCTGTATTCCCGTTGCGATCACACTGATGGCAAGACTAATCACTCCCAGCGGGAAGATGCATTTTGCCAGCGTAGTCACAGACTTCATACCTATGATCTGCAGATTATTCAGAGACAGTTCCTCCATCTCTGCGATCGAAGACACTTGAAATATCAACGTATCCCTTAGCGCCCTGTAAATTGACGGAAATAACATCTGTAAACAATAGAAACACCCGATAAGCGAAGCGACCACGATCACGTCTTTACTTGAGGCGACATGACCTTTCTTACGTTGGTCCCTCCGCTTCTTAGGTGTGGCTTTTTCGGTTTTTTCATCTGACGCCAAAGGTTTTCACTTCCTTTATGAAAATCTCATTTATAAGAATGTCAGTATTCCTCCGACCGACTTCATCATGGTCGTCATGATCTTCTCTATGAATTCGCCCGTCGGGGCAAACAGAAGAACCAGAAGGCCCATACCAACGATTAATTTCATCTGGATATTAATTACAAATATACTGATCTGCGGTACAACCTTGTTCAGGATCCCTACACCCATCTCCACCAGGAATTCCGCCGCTATCATGGGGATCGCAAGTCTCAGCCCCATCTCCACACATTCCAGAAAGATATCAATAATACGAAGAGCCAGCCCCTCCGTGACCACGATCCCTCCATAGGGAACGATCTCGGCTGATGTGAGCAATATCCGCATCAATGCAAGATGGCCGTCCACCGCGAAAAAAAGCAGTATCAGCCATGTCTGAAGCAGACTTCCTGTTACAGGCATCTGCGCATTACTCTGGGGATCATACACAGTAGCCATGGACAATCCCATCTGATAATCTATAATATATCCTGCAAAACTCACAATAAAAAAAAACAAGTGCATGACGTACCCGACTACATACCCCGCCGCAAACTCCTTCAGCAGAAGAAACGCAAATTCCACCGTACTGACGATCTCAAACGCATCTTCCATTGAAGATGAATAGACTGTGAGCGCCAGCACAAAGATCAATCCTGCCTTTACCCGCGCCGGTATATTATTTCTTCCCAGTATCGGATTCATCAGGACAAACCCCGACATCCTCATGAGGATCAGGGAAAACAGAGTCAACTGCGCGATACTATCAATCGACATGTCATCACTCCTCACATTATCCCTGTATCAACCGGAATATCTTCGTTGTAAAATCCTGCAGTGATTCCAGCATACTATTACCGGTGAACACAAGGATCACACCGATTACCAGCAGCTTCGGAACAAACGTAATCGTCTGTTCATGGATCTGTGTCGCAGCCTGTATGATCGAGATCAGGATACCTACCATCATGCTGATTACAAGAAGCGGTCCTGCCAATTGGATCACCATCACAAACACTTCATACATCAGATCGCCAACTTCGCCGTTTGTCATATATTATGCCTCCTCATCCAATCCGGAAACTGTTCACAATCGTTGAGAACAACAACTGCCATCCATCCACAGTTACAAACAGAAGCAGCTTGAACGGCATAGAAATCATGGCCGGCGGCAGCATCATCATACCCATGGACATCAGTGTACTAGAAACAACAATATCTATCAACAGAAACGGAATATATAACAGGAATCCCGCAGTAAATCCCTTCTTCAATTCACTGGTTATAAACGAAGGAATGACCACCGTCATAGGAAGTTCTGTAACTTCCTCCACTTCCTCGTTACCTGACATCTCCACATACATATTCAGAGAACTCTTCTCCGTATTCGTCAGCATGAATTCCTTAAGCGGGACCTGCGCGCGCGCAATAGCTTCCTCCTGGGAAATCTCCTGATTCTTATACGGAATATAAGCCTCCGTATTGATCTCCTTGATCACTGGATCCATAATGAACAGCGTCAGAAAGATCGCGATTCCTACAAGTACCATATTCGGCGGGGTCTGCTGAACCCCCATCGCATTTCGCAAAAATGAAAGAATGATCACCGTACGCGCAAAGGAGGAAACCATGATCAAAAGAGAGGGCAGAAGTGATATGACTGTCAGCATCAGCAAAATATCCAATGTAGGAACCTGATTGCCATTTACATTAATTAATGGTGAGTCGTACACTACTTTTTCCCTCCTCTTTTTCCTATGTCGCCCAGCTTCTCCATCATCGATTTAAAATCCGGTATCTTAGTCGAACCTTCCTCCGTATCCGGTTCCAGCGGGAACAACTCTTCATCCCGAAGCTCAGACAGAACATTAACCTGACCGGAGGTAACACCTATGAGCAGATATTTCCCTCCGACCTGCACGATCGCCACATGTCTGTCCTGTCCCAACGTGATCTGATCGATCATACGCATATACCGGGAGCTGCTGCCGAGGCTCATCCCCTTGCCTATGTACTTGCTGGCCAGATAGCTCAGATATATAATCACTGCAACCGCAACAAAGGTAGCAATCACTCTCCACATACAATACCTTCCTTAATCTTAATGCTGCTCTAATGCGATCAGATTCACCTTCATGATCTCGGTGATCCTGATTCCGAAATTATCTTCCACGACTACAACGTCGCCTTTGGCGATACATTGTCCGTTAACAAACAAATCTACCTGCTCGCCTGCAAGTTTGTCCAGAACTACCAGCGATCCTTTTGTGAAATCAAGGATATCCTTCACCAGCTTCTTCGTTCTTCCGATTTCAACCGATATTTCAAGAGGAACGCCCATGATCAATTCCATGTTCTCTTCCTGTTCGCCCTCCAGGACAATACCGTTGTCTGCCTTCAGAGACGTCTGCGCCGGGGCCTGCACATGTATCATCTTCGGTTCAGGCGCAGCCTTCTTCTGCTCCTGACTCTGCATCTGCATCTGCTGCATCTGCTGCATCTGCTGCATCATCTGCTGCATCATCTGCATCTGCATCATTGCCACATCCGGGCTCACTGCCTGCTGCGGCACCATCGGCATTGCCGCCTGCTGCGGTACTGCCGGAGCTGCTCCTGCCGGGGCCGCTGCCGGAGCCGGACTTGGCGCTGGCGCCGGAACTGGGGCCGGACTTGGCGTTGGGGCCGAAGCCGGACTTGGCGCAGGGGCCGAACTATCATCCATTCCTGCCAGCATGCGCTCAATCTCTTCCTGGGACATCGTTCCCCCTGAAGATGCCGCCGGGGCCGGTTCTGGCGCCGGACTTGGCACTGGGGCCGGACTATCATCCATTCCCGCCAACATACGCTCGATCTCTTCCTGAGACATCGTTCCCCCTGAAGATGCCGCCGGGGCCGGTTCTGGCGCCGGAGCGCTTGCTTCCTGTCCCTTTGCTCCTCCCGGAACATACGGAATGATCGCCTCAGGCGGAAGGAATCCTTCTACCAGTCCCTTTGCCAACGCGATCGGCATAACATTGAAGAACTCACTCTCAAGCTTATCTGCAATCTTCAGTGTGAATCCAACCACTACCTTCGGCTCGTCATCTACAAAATATTTATTAATAAATTCCTGCTCATTTTCCACCTCGAAAGAAATCGGCGTGGAAATATTGACCATTCTTCCCAGGAATTCGGACAATGCTGTCGCGGACGCCCCCATCATCTGGTTCATGACCTCGCAGACCGCACTGATGTTGATCTCGTTCAGTTCAAAATCCTCATCCGGAATCTCCATGCCCATGACCATCTCTACGATCACCTTGATATCATGCCGCTTAAGGAGCATGACATTCTCGCCTTCTAATCCTGCAACGTAGGTAATCTCGACGCAGACTGCCGGTTCCACCCTGTCCATCTCAAATTCTTCTTTTTTCACGACATTGACGATCGGAGTTGTAATATCTACCCTTGCATTCAACATCGTGGAAACTGCTGTCGCAGACGCGCCAAGGCTGATATTGAGTATCTCGCCTATAGCATCTATTTCCAGTTTACTAAAGCAATCTGAATTCATATTAACCCTTCTCTCCTTCCGGGAACATCACCCCTGTTTCTATTTGCCGATATCAATCGCCCTTTGCGCCATTAACTTCATCGCATTAAAAGCCGTGATATTCGCCTCATAAGCTCTTGTTGCAGACATACCATCTACTGTCTCTTTGACAAGATCTACGTTCGGCATCATAACATAACCTTCTTCATTCGCATCCGGGTGATCTGGATTATAGACAGGCTGCAGATCTCTCTGATCCTCTACAATCTCCGTTACCCTCACACCGCCCTTAGACGCCGTGCGGTTCAGAAGGCTGTTGAACTTGCTGCGGAAAGAAGTTGAAGGTACTTCCTGCAATACAACCATCTTCCGGCGGTAAGGGCCGCCGCTCTCTGTCCTGGTCGTGTTGCTGTTTGCTATGTTCTCAGATGCTATGTCAAGACGCTGCCGTTCTGCCGTCAGGCCTGATGCACTGATATCAAATGAACTCAAAAAAGACATAACTACCTCCTTACATTATCCAAGGATCTTCTTAACGGTTGAAAGAACACGCTCTGGCTTAAAAGGCTTAACAATGAAGTCCTTCGCTCCTGACTTAATAGAATCCATAACCATCGTCTCCTGTCCCATCGCAGAACACATTACGATCGTTGCTCCTGGATCCATCGCTTTGATCTCCTTTAATGTCTCGAGTCCATCCTTGTTCGGCATTGTGATGTCCATGAAGACAAGGTCCGGCTTCTCAGCCGTATAAGCTTCTACCGCCTTCACACCGTCTTCTGCTTCAATAAGATCCGTATACCCTGCCTGTGTCAGCGTATTCTTTAACATCATTCTCATAAACGCCGCATCATCAACTAATAAAATCTTTGCCATTTTTCTTACCTCACTTTGTTATTGTTTATTATCATTATAATTTATATACTCAGATAATTCCATGGATTTATCTGGTAGTTATACTGCCTCCGCCTCTGTCTCTGCGCTCATAACCTCATCGTCCCCGTCATCCTTATACTCCAGAATACGGTCTTCGATCTTAACTGCAACATTCTTGTTATGTACGCCAAGCTGACCATTGAACCACGGCTGGCCTGCAATATACAGGGAAACCAGTGAATCCTGCGGCTTATTCAGATCGATGACATCACCCACATGCAAGTTGTATACATCGTCCAGATTGAGCCTTGCCACACCAAGCTGTGCGGTGACATCCATTCTGGACTCTCTGATATTCTCCAGGATATCCTCACGGGTATTGCGGATTCCGACTCTATCGCTCTTCTTCGCAAGATGCTTCGTCTTATCAATAATCTCAAATATATTGCTTAAGAGTGTTCCGGGTATACAGATATTCATGGCTCCGTCAATCTCGCCCATCTTGATATGGAGCATGATGATCACGACCGTCTCATCTACACTGATCCCCTGGAACATGCTGGGATTCTCCTCGATACTGTCATACTGTGCTTTCAGGCTGATATAGCCGGACCACACATCATTCATGATCGAAATCGGATACTTGATGATCTTCGCATACAGCGCAAGCTCAATATCCGTATAATTATACGCCATGTCGATGGTCATATCCGTGCCCGAACCACCGAGCATACGGTCGATCATCGACCCCATTACCAGAGGACTGATATGGATCAGCACAGGCGGATTCGTAGAACGGTCGGGCAGATCTACGTCTACGATCGTAAGTACGTCCGACTCATTCAGCGCATTGCCGAACTCATAATACCTCTGTTCTTCAACCCCTACGACTTCTACTTCACTCGCCACACGGAACAGCCCGTTAATCTGTGAGACTAAGATCCTGGAATAGTTATCATAGATGCTGTTGAGCATCTTTAGTTTATCTTTTGTATACTTCTTAGGACTGAAGAAATCATACTTTTTGTATTCCTTCTCGGGCTTTTTCGGTTCTTCTGCCTCAGGCGCGCCCCCCGAATCAGCATTCTGCATCGAATTCAGCAGCGCGTCTATCTGACTTTGCGATAATACATCTGCCATCCTAAACTCCCACTTTCCTTTATAATTATCTGTTCATTTCCTGATAATACTCTTCCAGACTATGTTCAACAGCATCGGATTTCGTGATCAGCAGCTCAACACGGCGGTTCTTCGCACGGTTCTCCGGTGTATCGAACGGAGCGATCGGTCGGAACTGCCCATAACCGACTGCTACGATCTTATCCCCGGAAACCTCTGTCCGCTGCTGAATAAACGCTGCTACACGCGCCGCTCTCTCTGCCGACAGAACTCTGTCGTTCACCGGATTGTTCGGAACATTCGGATCAGCCTGTGCCGTATGTCCAAGAACCTGTACTTCCTTCACAGCATCCTTCACACCAGACATAATGGAAGCAAACTGTGCCAGGATCGCTGTTCCTTCATCCTTGATAATAGAACTGTCCCCATCGAAGAACACGTTATCCTGGAATGTGATAAACGTATACCCATCCCCTTTAAATAACTCAACCTCTCCGTCCAGATTCGCAGCTTCTATCGCTTCCTTCAGACTCTCAAACAGATCGTCGAACTCGTCTACGTCAACGCCTCCCGGTACCTCGTCATTAGCGTCTATATTCGGGTTCTCCGCAATCTGCGATACATCCTTCGCATCCGGGTTAAAACTCTTAACAACCTGAATCCATTTCGCCTGATCCAGCGTCGAGATCGAATATAATAATACAAAGAAACAGAGCAGCAGAGTCACCAGGTCACCATATGTATCCATCCAATTGGCGCCGCCGCCAGACGGCTTATTCCTCTTCTTCATATCTGCCTCCTGCTATTCTTCGCTTGCGCTGCCCTTGCTTGACCCCTCAGAATCCAGAAGCTTCTGACGCTCCTTCTGGCTTACGAATGTAACAAGCTTCTCTCTTAAGAACTTCGGATTATCTCCTGCCTGAATCGCCAGGATACCTTCTATCATAATCTGCTTATACAGAAGCTCTTCGTCATTCCTTACCTTAAGCTTCGCAGCAATCGGAGCAAAAATCAAATGAGCAAGTACACAGCCGTAAAATGTTGTGATCAGCGCAGTCGCCATCGCAGGACCGATATCACCCGCGCCGCCTTCGCCTTCCAGGTTCATACCCTTCAGCATGTTAACCAGACCGACCAGAGTACCGATCATACCGAATGCAGGCGCCTTCGCCTCCATCAACTGATAGATACCGATACAGTCCTCATGCCTCGTCAGCATGGCGTCCACATCACTCTCTAAGAGGTTACGCACTTCTTCCGGCTCCGTCGCGTCCACGATCAGCATGATACCCTGCTTGAAGAACATATCGTCTATCTCATTAGCCTTCTCTTCCAATGCCAGAAGACCGTTCTGTCTGGCAAGCTGAGCCATCTCCACCAGCGTGTCTATGAGCGCACCGATGTTGTACTTCTTGCCCTGATACAAAATCTTCGTATGCTTAAGGAGAGTCTTAAGCCTCCCGAACGGATAGCTTGCGATCGCCGCGGCAATCGTACCGCCAAGAACGATCGCGATACTGGGTCCATCCCAGAAGTTACCAAGTTTTGCCGGACTGATACCTACGAATACGATCAGCACCGTTCCGATGATCACACCTAAAATACTTGTTATATCCACGTTATCTTCACCGCCTTATTAATTTATCTATCTGAATGGTCAAAATGGTAACCGTGTACTTTACCATTGTACTCAATTGTTTTCGCTATTATCTCTTCTGCATCTTCTTTCACTATATAAAATTTGCCGTTTGTCATAAGAATCTTCGACTCCGGGATCAGCTCAACGGATTCTATTTGAGCACAGTTCAGTACAATCTTAGTGTTGTTGAGTTTGGTTAGCATTATCATATCATAATTCCTCTTAAAAATATACCCCTGATGTGCTACTCATGACAGGGGGTGCCTGGATGGGTAGTAGATTTGTCGGTGCAGGGTGGACGCGGTTCTGAGGAAACGGCTGTCTCACGCAGACTGGGGCAACACTTCGGTGAACTAACTGCATAACTGCGGCTAAGTCTCTCAGGAATGCCTTCGAGCCTAAGTCTCCGTAAGCAGTGGATTTCACCTTCGTTAAAAGCGCCCCTTGAATGTCTGCTAAGGAACTGGCGTGAAATTATCTGTGCAGATTGCGCCGAATATTTTTCTGAGTGTACGAGTTAAAAAACGTAGGCGTAGCGGGCTACGCTGAGGCTTTTTGACTCGTGCAATCAGGAAAATAGCCAAGTCAAGATGTACAGATAATTTCACGACAGTTCCGCCAAGACAGCCGTCTCCTCAGAACTGCTGTTCTCTGGCAAAATCTAAGTAATGTACGGAGCAGGTGCGGGGATGTGATCGCAGCACATCTTGCCCGCTGCCCGCACCCGTATCGGCGCTTTTGCGGCTGTGGAGCGTTGTTGGATGATTCTGTCTGTCCTGTGGCTGTGGTTGGCGCTCTTCTGCCTGTGAAGGTGAGTGTTCACTTTATAATTAAGTTCGTAACTTTTGTGTTTCTTCTATATTAGTTTGCTAGGATTATCGCTTCATGTTTACTAACTCCTGGAGCATCTCGTCGGTTACGGTGATGATCTTGGAGTTTGCCTGGAATCCTCTCTGGGTTGTGATCATGTTGGAGAATTCGTTTGCAAGGTCAACGTTCGCCATCTCGAGCCAGCCGCTCTTGATGATTCCAGCCGGTCCGCCGTTTGGTTTGATCGCTTCTGTCTCTCCGGCATTGGCGCCGATGGTGTAGTAATATCCGCTTGCCTTCTCCAGACCGTTCGGATTCTCTACGGTACAGAGTGCGAGCTGTCCGATCGGAATGGCACGGTTCTGGTTATCTGTACCCATGATCGTTCCGTCTTTGTCGATTCTCCAGCTTTGGATGTCGTAACGCTGACCTGTATCCGGGTCGATTGGGATACGGATGGTGGAGAGGGTGTCTGGGTATACGGCTGCGGTGCCTGCTACTCGGTCATTTCCTGGGTTAGCCAACGTATAATTAGTACCAAATGCATTTACAACAGGATTATTATTAGGAGTAAAGTTTCCTGTATCAGCATCGTAACCCACTTCTGGTCCATTACTTTTTTTCGTGATGCTTAAACTTATTTTTCCTTTATCTACGTTATCCCCTGTCGGACGATTTGCTGGAGGATCCTGATACCCTTTTAAAGCTATATTATAATTTTCAAAATCACCTTTTCCCGAATGAGCTGTAAGCCAATCCTGAATTTGATCTTTAAAATCTGTTTGTGTTGTTTCTATCGATTTCCCACCTATTGTTATCGTATACTTCGGTGGAGTACTACCATCAGGGTCTGAACGCTGCACCTCTGCGTCTGTAATCGTATACTCCGCTGCCGTTGCCGGCTTCTCTGGAATACCGGTTCCTTCCTGAACTGCATAGCCATATACATAACTTCCCATATCATCTACCAGATAACCGTTGTTATCTACACTGAAGATTCCTACCCTTGACAGGAATAATCCCGATCCTTCTACATTGGTAAAGGAACCGTTTACCATGTTTCCTACGAGGAAGAAGCCTGTTCCGTCAATCATACAGTCCATGGTTCTTGAAGACGGTGACGGCGCTCCTGTGGTGTATACGTTGGAGATGGAGGATACGGTGGAACCGTAACCTACCTGGGAAGCGTTATGTCCTCCGGCTGCTCCGGCTATGATACTTCCTCCGGTACTGTTGATTGTGTTCGTATACATTGCGTCTTTGAAGTTGTAGCTGTAGGCTTTGAAGCCCCAGGTATTTACATTGGCAATATTATTACCGATTACGTCCAGCTTTGATTGATGCGCTTTGAGTCCTGCGACTCCAGCTACCATTGATCTGACCATTTTTCATACTTCCTTTCTATTATACCGCTGTCGGGGAGGGCTTGCGAGTCGCGCAAGCCCTTAAGCCTCCTCTAATGGTCCGGCCTACATTATGACAGCACTGTCTATATTAGTAAATATGTTCTCTTTCATCTCGGTTCCGGACATGGTTGTTACTACCACGTTGTGAGGGACGTTGACGATAAATGCACCGCTCTCGCCTATGATGACTACGTCTCTGGCGCCTTTGGATCTGGCTTTCTGAACTGCATGATTAAGGTCGTTAAGAAGATTGTCGGTCATCTCGATTCCGCGTTCCTGCACCCTTTGAACCGCATGTTTTGAAAAATGTACTGATTGGGATCTCTCTGCTTCCTGCTGCAAGAGATCGGCAAACTGTATATTTGGATTTTTATTTGCCGGGGTATCGATTCCCTTCTGACCCGCTGGGCGTGCCTGCAACTGTGTTGCCGATGCATGCTGCAGCTTAAGAGCTCCGGCATTCGTAAGCTTATTCAATTCACTCATTTTGCACCGCCTTTATCTCTCTTGATCCCCTATACTATCTACGCACTGGCATTCTTGTCAGTGTCAGTCCCCTTTGTCTTATTGTCTGTATCAGTCTTATCGTTGTCTGTCTTGTCTCCGTCTTCCTTCTTCGGAACATCTCCCACCGCCATGATCTGTGACAGCTCGTATTTCTTGCCGTTCACATATACGGAGGTTGCACCCGTAAGGTCTACCCCTGTTACAACGCCCTTGATCTCTTCTACGATCACTTCTTTCTCTGACCCGTCTGCCTGTTTCTGCTTCTCAGTAATCGCTATGGTTACCTCTTTGCCTAAGAGCCCTGTTGAGTATCCTGTCAAGGTTACCTGTGACAGGTTGTTGGTTACGGTTGCGATACTCGCGATAGCGTCTGACAACTGAGTCATAGCGCTCATAGAGCCCATCTGTGTCATCTGGCTCATCATCTCGCTGTTGCTCATAGGATTCGACATATCCTGGTACTTAAGCTGTGCCGCCAAGAGCTGCCAGAAATCATCCATAGTCATATCGCTGTTGTTCGCTACCGCCGTCGTCTGTGTCGCTTTTGTGGCGTCATAGATATATTTGGCCGCATCACTGCTGACATTTGGTGTACTAACTGCCATAATTCTATCCTTTCTATATTATCTTGTATTGATTACTTGCTCCGTTTCCCGGTCTTCCGGTCTTCTAACCCGCCAGTCCAAGTCTTAGCTTCTGTAGGAACTGCTCTGCATCTTCGCTGTCCTGATTCTTGCTGTTTTCTTTCTGCTTCTGCTGTTCCTGATTCGCCTGTTCGTTCTCGTCTCTTGTCTGGTTCAGATAATCTGTTTCCTGCTTATCTACAATGATGGTGGTCTCACCGCCAAAATTCTTGCTGAGCACATTGCCGATATCGCGCGCGTTCTGTCCTAATACATCCAGCGCCCGCTTCTCTGAGCATATGATAGAGACGTGTGCCTGTGTTCCTTCGTACAAGATCTTAACTGCAATCTTCCCAAGGTTCGCTGGCTCGATATGGATCTCGAATTCCTTGACGCCTTCCGCAAGCTTCGCAAGCAGCTGATCGGTCACCTTATCAGGCAGTTCTTCCGGCTTCTCCACATGAATCGTAGCAGTCTGCGTGTAAGTATACTCCTGCTTCTCTGCGTGAACAGTCTTCGGCGCTTCTGCCGTTACGGCTGCCGCTGCATGCTCCGCCGCAAAATTGCCAGCCTGTGCCTGATTGTCTTCCTTAACCTGCGGCGTCTTCTCAGTACGCTTCAATGATGCTGTCTGATCCCAGGTCTGCTGCTGATCCTTAGAACCTTCCGCCTGTACGGCTGGCTTCACCTCTTCCGGCTTCAATGCCGCGCCGTTCTCTGCCGTCTGATTCATCTCCTGATTCCCTGCAGGCTTAACTGCTTCGTCTGCCCGCTGAACCTTTGCATCTCCCGCAAGGATCTGCGCTGCGCCGTCATGGATCTCCTGGGGGATCTCCGTCACTGGTCCTTCCTCCATACTCGTCTCTGCCGCTGCGATCTCCGGTACAGCTTCGGTAGTCTCCGTCTCTGGTGCAGCCTTAAGAATCTCCGGCCTCAAACTCTGGCTCGCCTGGTATGCCGCAAGCATCTCATCCGTCTTGCTGCTGTCTTCCTCCGGCTTCTCTGTCTTGCCCTGGTCATCCTTAACTTCGTCCTTCTGGCCCTCGTCCTTGACCTCGTCTGTCTTCTCCGGCTTCGTATCCTTAGATACCTGACTGCCCTCCTGGCTCTCCTTCGTTCCCTCCTGCTTACTGTTCAGGAGATTACGGAAATCATCGGACACCGTTCCGACCTTATTGCCGGACTTTCCGACGCTCGACGCCTGGAAGCCCACCTCTGCAACCTTCATGCCTAACTTATCCAATGCCATCGGTCTTACCTCCTTTCTTCATATTATCATATATAGTAATCTGCTGTGTGCAGGATTACCCCATAACTCTTGCCATCGCTCTCTTGGTGGCTACAAATTCTTCGATAAAGTGTTCTTCTTCCTTCTGGACCTCTTTCTCGTATTCCTTGAACTTCTTCTCCTTAAGCTTATCGATAGATGAAGTTTCCTTCTTCGCCTCTACGACCTCTGCCCGCTTCTCTTCTTCTTTCTGCTGAAGCTTCGCCAGCTCTTCGTATTTCTTTCGTATCTTTATGCCCAGGGCGTCCAGATAATTCTCATAAGTATGGATATCGCTGATCTTCATTCCCTTCATCCGGTTCTCCCGGAATTCTATACAGCAGTCGCGATGCTCCTGCTCCAGCCTCTCAATGGCGTTCTCACACTCCCTGATCTTCTGCAGTATCCTGGCGTGCTCCGCCTTCAGGCCGTCAAGCACCTGTTCCTTGTAACTCAGCACCGTATCCAATGAGAAAAAGAACTTCTTCATCGCAATATCTCCTTCATGATCTTCACAGATTCGTCTTTCGAGAAACTCTCATCGATCTTCTGCATCAAAAATGCATTGACCCGATCAATCCTCGCTATAGCATCGTCAAGCCTTGGATTCGTCCCAGCCTTGTATGCTCCGATAGAGATCAGGTCTTCATTCTTCGCATAGATACTTAAGATATCCCGAAGCTTCGCCGCCGCTTCCTTATGCTCTTCCGGGACAATATTGACCATAAGACGGGATATACTGGCATTCACATCAATAGCCGGGAAATGATTCTCATTCGCCAGCTTCCTTGTCAGTACGATATGTCCGTCCAGAATACCGCGGACCGTATCTGCTACCGGTTCGTTGGTATCGTCTCCTTCTACCAGCACCGTATAGATGCCGGTTATGGAACCCTTCTCAAACTTTCCGCTTCGCTCCAGAAGCTTCGGGAACTCTGCGTAGATAGAAGGTGTATATCCTCTTGCCACCGGCGGCTCTCCGGTAGCAAGCCCGATCTCACGCTGCGCCATTGCAAATCGGGTGAGGGAATCCATCATCAGCAGAACATCCTTCCCCTGGTCTTTGAAATACTCCGCTATGGTCGTAGCCACCAACGGGCACTTCATACGCAGCATAGCCGGCTGGTCTGACGTCGCAACCACAAGGATACTGCGCTTCATCCCCTCCGGGCCAAGATCCTTCTCTATGAATTCACGGACCTCGCGGCCTCGCTCTCCAACCAATGCGATGACATTGATATCGGCCTTAACATTCCTGGCGATCATACCGAGCAAGGTACTCTTACCCACACCGCTGCCCGCGAATATGCCGATACGCTGTCCTTTTCCAACCGTATTAAGCCCGTCGATCGCCTTTACTCCGAATTCCAGAGGATCTGTGATCGGAGGGCGTGTCAGCGGGTTAATATATGTGTTCTCGACATAATAGTATCTGGAAGAAGGCAGCGGCCCCAAGTCATCCATGGGCTTCCCTGTAGCGTCAATGATTCTTCCTCTCAAGAACTCACCCACCGGGATCTTAAGCCTCTTCCTTGTATTTCTTACAAAACTTCCTGCCGAGACACCGTTTAAGTTCTCATATGCCATCAGCTGCATCTTATCTCCCCGGAATCCGACAACCTCAACCGGGATCTGACGATGCTTCTCTTCATTATAAATCATGGCAATATCACCGATGCTGGCACGGTTCCCTGAAGACTCCATTGCCATACCGATGACATTCTCTATCTTTCCTATATAACTGATCGTCTCAGCCTTCTGTATCAATTCCGGCAATTTTGAAAACACGCCTTCTCACCTCGGTTATACTCTGACATTATTCAGGATGTCTTTGATGTTCTCTAACTGTGTGCCTACGCTTGCATCTATGATCTCATCCGGGAGCTCTATAATACAAGTTCCCTCCTCACCATTATCCATCGTAACGATCTTAACATTATCCGACAGGCGGGACAACGCTTCTAAAAACTCCGCATCCACCTCCATGGATACACCGGTATTACATTTCGTAATGTATATCTTCGCCCACTGCTTCTTCGTGATCTTATCCGTGGCCGCAAGAATCATCCGCTTGATGATGTCACTGCTGGACTGCAGGCTGGTCTGGACGATCTTCTCCGCTATAGCAAGAGAGATCTTCTTCAGATCATCCACATACTGTTCCAGAAGCTTCTCCTTTTCAACCGAGACACTCTGCAGCACCTCAGATATATTAGCTTGAAGTTCTGCGACCTCCTCATCCAGGATCCTCTTCTGCTCATCATATGCTTCACGAATTCCGGCCTGCCGGCCTTCTTCATGCCCTTCCTGATACGCCTGGCGGCGGAGATACTCCGCCTGTGCCCTAGCGTCATTCACAAGAGTTCTGGCCTTCGACTCTGCTTCCTCCAGTAATTCCTCGATATAAGCCTGATCTATCTCCTCTTCTTCGGATTCCTCTTCTGCCTCGTCATCCTCTTCTTCCTCGCTCTTTTGCTGGCTATTGATCCTGAACCCCGCGAAAAAGTCATAAGGTCTGATATCCTGTTCTTTCTCTGGTTCTTTTACAATCCTAGGCAATGATTTCATCCTTTCCGCTCTTAACAATAATCAGCTCTCCGGCTTCTTCTAATCTTCTGATCACGCCGACAATTCTCTGCTGAGCTTCTTCTACGTCTCTCAGACGTACATTAACCGTAATCTCAAGGTCGGACCGGATACTCTCTGCCATACGTGAAGATACGTTAGAGAATACAAGCTCTTTGATATTCTCATCGGAACCTTTGAGAGCGTATACGATATCCTTGACATCGCATTCGCGGATGAATCTCTGGATAGATCTGTTGTCCATAGATACGATATCTTCGAATACGAACATCTTCTTGCGGATCGTCTCGGCAAGCTCTTCGTCGCTCTTGCCCAATTCGTCGAAGATGTACTTCTCGTTCGCTCTGTCCATATGGTTCATAACATCTGCTATGTAATCAATACCACCAACAGTGGTAACGTCTGTAGTAACCATACCTTCAAACCGCTTCCTCAGAGAATCCTCCACCACCTTGATAGCTTCAGGAGATGCGCTCTCCATCCTGGCAATGGATTCTACAACCTTAATACGCTTCTCCTTGGGAAGCTCGCCGATAACCGCGGAAGCCTGGTCAGAATCCGCATAGGCCAGTACCAACGCAATAGTCTGCGGTCTCTCATGCTGCAGGAAAGAGATGAGGTTCTTCGCGTTGCTTTTCCGAATGAACTCAAACGGCCGGATTTTCAGAGACTTCGACAGCTTATCCAACAAGGACTGTGCCGTGCTCTCGCCGAACGCCTTCTCCAGTACCGCTCTGGCATATTCCATACCGCCGTCGGTCACAACCTTCTGCGTCAGGCAAGTCTTATAGAACTCATCCAATACCAGTTCCATCTCTTCAGGGCTTACATGGCCAAGCTTCGCAACCTCTATAGTCAGTCTCTCAATATCACTCTCGCTCAGATGCTTATAGATCTTCGACGCTTTATCGGCTCCAAGCGAAACAACGACTGCTGCTGCCTTCTGCTCCGGTGCCAGCTTACTCTCCTCCATCTCCAACACCTCCATTCAGCCAGTTCTTCAAAAGCTGAGCAGATATCTCTGCATTCTGCTCTGCGAATTCCCTGACACTCTGCTTGAGCTGCATACCTCTGTCGTTCTGCATCTCCTGAATCTCTTCATTGAGATCAAATACCTCCGGCAGCTCTTCCTCTTCTGCTTCTCCAATCAACTCTTCTGCTTCTTCCTCATCCAGTCTGCGGCGTCTTCTGATCACCAGTATCACGATCACTGCGATCAGTACCAGTATCAGTGCAATAGCTGCGATGATCGCCCAGAGCGGTATATTCTCAAGGATTCTGCCCGATGAAGCTTCTTCTGATTCATCATCACTGTCAACGCCGTCAAACGGTGCGCTCACGATCGTAATCTTCTCTTCCTGTACATCTGCCGCAATACCGGCCGCATTACCTACCAGAGACCGAAGCTGGTTCTCTCTCAAGCTTCCGTATCCGTTACCGTTGATCGCAACCGATACTGTCAGATCGTCCAGGTTACCCGGGTCGACCTGCCCTTGCTCTGTTACCTCATTGACCAGATAATCTCTGACCGTACTCTCACTATATGCACCGCCTCCGTCCGTGGTGCCATCTGTGTTATATTCTGTCGCGTCCGCGTTCGTCTCCGTTCCGGCAACACCTCCGGCTCCGTCGCCTGCGCCCGCCTGCTCATTATAGAGCTCTTCATGGCTTACGATTCCGCTCTTGTCCTCCGCATCGATCTTATCAGGAGTCGTATATGTCTTCGATTCACGGACCAGCTTCTCCATGTTGACCTTAGCCTTAGCCGACACACGGACATTCTCATTACCATAGATAGGCCCCAGAACCTTCATAACGTTATTCGCGATCGCATTCTCCAGGATCAGCGCAAGCTCATCCGCTGTCGAACCGCCGTTCAGGCTATTGTTCTCCGCATTCAGAGAAACATCATTGCCGTTGCCGTCAAAAACAGCCACATCTTCAAGCTCCATCTCCGGAACGCTCTTTGCAACAAGTCTCTGGATCGCAACCGCCTGCTCCGCCGTAGGAGAACCGCCGTCTTTCATAGTCACGACCGCCGTCGCACTGGACTTCTCTCCATCGTCATTCAGCGCATATCTGCTCTCTTCCCCAAGAGCGATCGTCACCTTAGCGTCCTTCACTCCGTCAAACAAACGAAGAGTAGCTCCGATACGGTCCTGAAGCTCATAGAGCTTGTAGGTATTCTTATCCGAATCCGTCGTCAGCATCCCTGCGTTATCTTTGAATGTATCATATGTAAATCCGCTCTTCGGATACCCCTCCTGAACCAGGGTAGCCTTAACCTGATCCACCACATCCTTCTTAACCATGATGGTGGATTCTCCGTTAAAGCGGTAGTCAATCTCGTCCTCCTGCAGCTTATCTACGATCTGCTGCGCTTCTTCCTGACCCAGCCCCGAGAACAACTCCGTATACGGCCGATTATTCAGGACAACCGCAATCACGATCGCCGCTGCGATCAGCACAACCGCTCCGCCGATCACCAGCGCAATTGTCTTCCGGCTGAATCTGCCCACAAATTCCTTAAATTGCCCAAACTTTTCTTTCATGATCCACAACTCTCTTCTCGATTTTTAGTGCCGCATAATTGCAGCAAAAAATATCTGCCCGCACACACCAACATAATCCATATAATCCATACCAGATACTCTGACATCTCAGCAAGGTATCTGGTATGGATTATACATGCCTACAGGCTGATACGCATAATCTCATTGTAAGCTTCCAACGCCTTTGTTCTCAAAGACACCAGCATATCTACCGCAAGCTGTGCCTCTGATGATGCAATTCCAACTGTATGTGGATCCTCGATCTGTCCTGTTGCCAGAAGATACTGCTGCTTCACCAGCGTGTCCTCTGTCGATCTTACATTCCCTATCATCTCTTCGAAAATAGACTTGAACGCCGATATCCCTTCTGCTCCCTCTACCTGTGCGGATACGCCGGTCCCCTGTACTTCAGACAGGCTTCTAAGAGGCTGGATCGGGGTTATCTTCCCGGTCAAGTCCAGTGGTTGTATTGGAGTGATAAACATCTCTTCCATAATATTATGTCAGTCCTTTCCTAAAAACTATCCTGTACAAAACAACTATTGCGACTTAATCGCACTCTGGTATCTCTTAATGTCGTTGGTAACCGTCTGCAGAAGATATTGATAATGCAGAGTCGTCCTTGCCATCTTCGTATTCTCAACATCCGCATTGACATTGTTCTCATCTACTCTTCCCGAGCTGTCCCAGCTATACTGCAGGCAGTCCGCCTGCTCGATCGCCTGACGCATCGTCGCGCTGTTCTTCGTCTTGCTCGCCGCCTGCAGACGTCTCCGGTAAATATCTTCAAAGGCAACGTTCTTATTCTTATAGCCCGGCGTATCTACATTCGCAATATTCGACGCGATCACTTCCTGCTTCTTCCAGAGAAAATCCATCGCTTTATGCGCCATTGAAATTGTATTTCCAAACATTGTGTCACTTCCTCATAATATATTTTCTTCTGCCTTATTTCGCTAAAAAATGACATCA
This sequence comes from Lachnospiraceae bacterium, assembly GCA_910575835.1. GTDB lineage: Bacteria > Bacillota > Clostridia > Lachnospirales > Lachnospiraceae > Sporofaciens. Next base: position 82,773 of record CAJTGB010000009.1, read on the forward strand.
TACAGCCATTCTCATTCATTATATCGCTCATTTCGCAAAAAGTCCACACTTTTCGTACTGTTTTAGTAATTTTTCAGGCCGGGAATTCCTTCCAGAAGCTCATATATTATTTATATATTCCCTCAAACGCTTCTGTTATAATTTCTTACTTATAGAAAGAAATTATTCCCGTCCGAATTGTCCGAAGACCAGTTCAATGTACTCAGAGAGCTGACTCTGCTGAGCATCTGAAGCCTCATCATATCGACAAAGTACTGTGCGTTCTCTTTCGTCAGATCATATGTACTCTGCAGGGACTTACTGCCCGCTGCCGACAGATATCCCGAAGACAGCCCTACCTGCAGCCAGTCCTGATAATTCAGGCTTGTACCGGATAGCTGGCGCGAATCCCCGTCTGCGCTCTCCGAACCGGATGCGCTCTTTTCTACTGTCTTGCCCGTAGTCAAGTCACCGTTCATATAACCTTTGATTCTGCTGATATAATTCCTCGTCTCCGCGAAAGGCGGGACCCCTCCGTATTTTGCAACGTTCCCGCTTCCTGCATTGTATGCTGCCAGCGCCAGTTCTATGTCTCCGTTATATTGATTCAGCTTCTCGGCTATATATCGTGCGCCCCCCATGATGTTGCTTCTTGCGTCAAAGGGATCGTCAACGCCGAGCGCCTTGGCTGTGGAAGGCATCAACTGCATAACCCCCTGGGCTCCGGCGGGTGAAACCGCATTGGCATTAAAGCCCGATTCTGCCTTTCCGATGGCCTTCAGAAGATTCAGCGGTACATTGTACCGTTCTGCCGCTTCCTCGAAGATCGCATCCATGCTCTCAGATCCAGTCTGTATCTGTGCCGCTTCCCGGCTTGCGGACGCCCTCCCGGCGCCGTACACACTGCCGCTTCCCGCTGCATCCCAGACTGTGTTCCCCCTTAATCTCTGCAGGGTGTTCATAAATTCTTTCGTAAAGCTCTGATCCGACACTGCCGCCCGGCCCGCCAAAGACGTCCCTTGATAATCCGCGCCGCCCTGTATCTGATTCAAAACACTGCTCATATACTTGTACCAGTTCTCATAAATTGTATAGTCTACTGCCATAATCTCTGTCTCCCGGCTCTTGCCAAAATCATATACCCTTAAAACCAATCTATTGTTTAACATTATATTTATACCATTTTTAAGCCCCAATGAAAAGACATTTTGTATATTTTTTTTCGTTTTCACATATTTTCCATATCTTTTTAACAAATTCCAACAAAATATGGTACAAAACCAGCAAATCAGATATTTACATTCAAGCAAAATCGTAATAAAATAGATTTATACATTGTATTTTTATATTAAAGCAAATAGGAGGAATGAATCGTGTTAAAAAACTTAAAAGTGAGGAGTAAGCTCGCTCTCTCATTCGGCATTACGATATTGTTCTTTATTATCGCAATCGTCGCGGCGAACATCGGACTGAGCAGTGTACTTGGCGGACTGGAAGATTTCTATGATACGCCGTATCCTATGGTGGAGTCTTCTCTGGAAGCACAGACCTCCACACGTAAGATTCAGCTGAACATGTACCGCGCCGCTGTGGCCACTGATGATGCAACAGCCCAGGCCTTGCTGGATGAGATCGACGGGGTAGCAACGAAGATGAATACCGCCCTTGATACTCTGAGAGAATCTTATAAAGGTGATCCGTCACTGCTGACCACACTCAACAATGCCGCGGATGACCTTGCATCCGCCAGACAGTCCGCCCTTGACTACCTCACCGCCGGCGACAAGGATAATGCCATCGTCGTACTGAACGGTGAATACGCTCAGGCCGGAACTGCCTTTTCCGAGATTGTCGACAAATTTATCGCGGCGGCACAGACTGAGGCTGACACGTATTATGAGTCCGGACATTCGATCAAGAATATTTGTACATGGATCCTGCTTGTATTGGCCGCATTCTGTCTTGTCTTCACCGTATTTATGGCCCTTAAGGTAATTCGTGATATTACTTATCCGATCGCCGAGATCGAGACAGCCGTAAAAGCAATGGCGAAAGGCAACATGCATTCGGAGATTCATTATCAGTCGAAGGATGAACTTGGCGTCCTGGCCGATAATCTTCGTTTTGTTCTTAAGACATTGTCAAGTTACATAGCGCATATCTGCAGCCGGATGGATTCTATGGCGGACGGAGACTTAAGTATCTCCATGGATATGGACTATCTCGGGGAGTTTGAGTCTATCAAGCATTCCGGCAATAAGATCCTGGAGAACATGAACGACGCCATGAGCCAGCTCCATCAGGCGTCCGACCAGGTAGCAGACGGATCCGAGCAGGTATCCAGCGGCGCACAGGCGTTAAGCCAGGGCGCGACAGAGCAGGCAAGTTCTGTAGAAGAATTGGTTGCAACCCTAAGCGAATTATCCGATAAGGTTAACGAGACCGCTCATAATGCACGCAGTATCAACGAACAGATCACCCTGACAGCCGGCGAGATCGACAACAGCAATCATATGATGGAATCTATGATGGCTGCCATGACGAAGATCAACGACTGCTCCAGCGAGATCGAGAAGATCATCAAGACAATAGAAGATATTGCATTCCAGACCAACATCCTGGCGCTGAACGCCGCCGTAGAGGCAGCCCGCGCAGGAGAAGCTGGCAAGGGCTTCGCAGTAGTTGCGGACGAAGTAAGAAGCCTTGCTTCCAAGAGCCAGGAAGCAGCGAAGGATACTACCGCACTGATCAGCAACTCACTGGCCGCTGTTACCGAAGGCAATCAGATCGCAGCAGATACTCAGAGTTCTCTGGTGAAGGTAGTTGCAAGCTCCCAGAAGATCGCGGCGAATATGGCTTCTATTACAGAAGCTTCCGATATGCAGGCAGAAGGGATCCAGCAGGTTACCGTCGGTATCGACCAGATCTCTTCCGTTGTTCAGACCAATTCCGCTACAGCCCAGCAGAGCGCTGCTGCCAGCGAGGAATTGTTCAGCCAGTCCAGCTTGCTTAAGAGCCTGGTAGGACGTTTCCGCCTGAAGTCCATGGCGGCGCCTATGGCAACGTCTGCTCCGGCTCCGGCGCCTGTGCCGGCTGCCCCGGAAGCTATGGCTCCGCTTACGATAGAGGATGATTTTGATTCATATATTCCGGAGACGCCTGCCCCGGAACCGGAGAGAACCGGCTTCAAGAGTTCATTCGTGGATGATATGGCGAAATATTAAGATAATATACAATCTTATACAGAGGAGGCAGCGGCTTATAAGCCGCTGCCTCCTCTTCAAGTGCGAAAAACGAGGATCGTTAAGTCCTTGCCTTTTCTTAGAAATTATTTATTTTACTGCGGAAGACAATAATGGGTGTTCTTGCCCTTTCCTTCTTGGATAAGCAGACCCTTTTCAATCAATTTTTTTAGCAGCCGTCCGCATGATGACTGACCTATACCAAGCAGTATTTCTATTTCTTTTCTTGTAATAAATCCCCGTTGTTTTGTCAGAGCAATCACTTTTTCTTCTGGTGTGCCTTTCTCTGGATTTACTTGCATTTGCCTTGCGGGTTCAGGCATTGCATTCAGATTAGGGAGAGTAATTTTAAATGCATTATCAGATGTTTCAATCTGCGGTATCATTCCGGTTCCCTCATACGCTTCCATGATTTTTATAATTCCGGTTCCATAGGCTTCTATCAATTCCAAACGGTAAAATACATTTGCCAGTTTGAAGTTCCGACAGACAGAAATACCCATTGTTACATCTTTTAAAGACACGCCGCTTACCAGACCGCCAATAGAGGTAAATTCAAGTCTGTCTGCATAAAGGCTGATGAAAGTACTGGCGCGGAATGAATATTCACGATGCACAAGAAGATTCAAAAGAGCTTCCCTGACTGCTGTTTCCGGATAATCCCGTCTGTCAATACGATATAACTTATCAAAGGTTGAGTGTGTCTGATTACGGAAATCAATAAAATCATATGCTTCATCCATCTGCCGAAACAAGGAGCCGGAGAATTCTCTCCGATCCTTAAATTCACTCTGCGTTGTACCTTGAAAAACAGCGGCTTTAATTGTATGCACACACTGATCCGAAAGCAGTAACCCCAAGTTTGTATAGACACCATCCTGTGTTACCATTCCCAATGTTTTCATTTGTGTGAGACCAAACTTTACATTTCGTTCAGCAAATACTTTTTTTGCACTTTCAAAGGTTAAATTTTGTTCCAAAGACCGCATTTCTTCAAAATGATCTCCGTCAGTTTCTTTAATCATGCGACGGATTGCAGTATTTGTAGCCGGAACAGAGGAATAACCTTGACGGACATAAACGCCTTCAGGACGCAAGCCTTTTTTGGCAATATAATATGGCCGCTCTGTTCCCTGCTGAATATCAACTGCAACGATTTTCTTTCCATCTACCGTTACTGTTTCATAATGAAGAAACATCGTCAGATCCGGTTTAATTGCATCTCGAACCATATTGCTGATTTGCAAAGAAGTTTCGTCTGGGTTATCCAGTCCTGACACAGTTCCGTCATCCTGAACGCCTATATACAGTTTTCCTCCCTCACAGTTTGCAAAAGCAATGACTTCTTTTTTAATATCCTCCACTACAATTGCTTTTAGTTCAACCGTTTCGCTTTCCTGAAAAATCAATTGACCGCCTCCTGATTTTATTCTACCCACATTCTACTCATTCTACTCATTCTTGTCAATCATTTTGTTAGAATGACATCAACTGTTTTTCTTAAGACCTGTTTTTTCAGCCTTATCTCATAGATAACAAAAAACCCCGATTTTTCGGGGTTTCTGAGAGGCGCAGACCGGATTTGAACCGGTGAGTCAGGGTGTTGCAGACCCATGCCTTACCACTTGGCTACTGCGCCTAGCTATGAACTATAAGCACTTAGCGGTTGCCTTTTAACCGCTTACGTGCGATGACTCCGACGGGAATCGAACCCGTGTTACCGCCGTGAAAGGGCGATGTCTTAACCGCTTGACCACGGAGCCATAACGGTCTCACTTCAAGTGCGACCGTTGTTTATTCTAGCACAACCATCTGACTTTTGCAAGTATTTTTTTACTTCATGACAGATTCTATCTCTTCGACCGTCCTTGGAATATCCGCCGAGAGATTCCTGCATCCCTCCGCCGTGATCAGACAGTTGTCCTCCAGACGGAAGCCGATTCCCCATTCTTCATGATAGATTCCGATATCCACGCAGAACACCATGCCTGCCTCTGTCATTGCTTCTCTCGCCGACACCATATCATGCACATCAAAACCGATATGATGCGCTCCGCCGTGCCACATATAAGTCCCGATCTCATCATAGGAACTGCACACTCCGGCTTCCTTCAATTGTCCGTAATTATATTCCTGAATCATCTTATCAACGTCCAGCATAGGTATTCCCGGCTTTAAGATCTCAAACATATGCTGTGACGTCCGGTACGCGCATTCGTATAATAACTTCTGTCTCTCCGAATATTTCCCGTTGCACGGCCATCCTCTGGATACATCCGTCACCAGATGATCCCACCTGACCCCGACGTCGTTCAACACCATATCTCCGTCTGCCGCTTTGCCCCTGTAGCTGTCATAATGGATACAGAAGTTATTCTTTCCCGCACTGATAATAGATGAGAAACCAGGCTCCAGCACACCGTGCTGAGCCAGAGCATAATCATACTCGGCTTTATACTGGTATTCGTACATTCCCGGTCTGGAGTGTTCCATCATTGCCACTATTCCTGCCTTTGTGATCTGTTCCGCACGTTCCAGAGCTTCTATCTCACAAGGCTTCTTGATCAGACGCATCTTCTTAAGTATCGGAAGAGAATTCCTGATCTCCATCTCCGGGTATCCAGTCTCTATGTACTGCTTCATCCAATCTGCTCCGTTCCAATTCCTGCGTCCCTCTTTGTGATCCAAATCCAGGCAGACCGAACGGATCTTATTCTTCCTGATCGTATCGGCAAGGCAGGACTGCCATTCCTCCAGATATCTTATATCGTTGATCCCGGATACCTCTGCCGCCCTGTCAGGCTTGATCCTCGCTCCATTCCACCTCTCCTCGAATGCATCCGGCGGAAGGATGAACAACTTCTCAGTATACCCCTCTTCTTCTTTGCATATGAACAGAATACTGTCTCTCTGCTCTATTCCCGTCAAATATACAAAATTCCGGTTTGCCCAGAATCCATAATCATCATCCGCTGACTTGCGCAGCAGTTCACCGCTTAAAAAAACTGCCAGTTCACCGGGATTCATATGTTCTGCAAATGTCCTTCTGTTCTCCAAATAAAATATTGCTTCCATGAATTATCGCGCTCCTTTTCAGACATAAAAAACCACCGCCCCCGGAGCCATTCAAAGCCTCCAAAAACAGTGATTTCAAGTGCGCGATCAGGGGCTCGAACCCTGGACACCCTGATTAAGAGTCAGGTGCTCTACCAACTGAGCTAATCGCGCGGAACTCTTATTTTCCTTTTGCATTTCCTCAACGCAAGGAATATTATATAACAGTTTTCATGATAATGCAAGAGTTTTTTTCAACTTTTTTCACTTTTTTTTAATTTTTTTCATATCCCTGCTTTTTTCCCGCTTTTTCCCCTCTGTCTGGCATCTTTCGGGCGTCTTCGGATTCTGCGTCCCGTCTTAGGAACGCAGAACCGAAGGCTCTATAGCAACACATAACGTGCATCAGATTATGTCCACCATAATCTCATTCTGTAATCGGAAGATAAGAAGAGCAGCAATATAATCACAATGTATAGATCGGGCGTGCCAGTTCACAATTGATCCGCAAGCTCTCTCAATGTACGGTCAATATTGTTCCCATGAACATACAGGATCTTCTGTCCTTTCTTCCTCTCGCTCATGACCTTATAGTAGAGCCCATGCTTTAAGATATCTGTATTCACAATAATATATTTCTTATTATGGAGCACTGCCGGATCAAAATGCATATGGTCAGATTCCAGGAATTGGCTGTTAGGAAGACAGCGTCGCATCTTCCTCTGCCAGTTCCTATGTCCGCCGATCACGATACTCTTATCCAGTTTCCCGATCCTGACCTCCTTATCCTCTTTCTTATCTTTCTCAGTCTTCATCCATATTCCAGAACAATCCCTGCCTGTACGGCGCTCTTCTTCTGCCTGTTTCTCCTCTTCTGCCCGCTTCTCCTCTTCTATCCTCTCTTCCTTCCTGCGGAGTATGTAGCTTTGCAGTTCCCGAAGCTCTGCTTTGTCTTTCTCATACTTCTCCTCTCTCTTAAGAGCTTCTCTTTTCAGCCGTTCTATCTGCCGTTGTGCTTCCGTAAGCTTACATTCCCTGTCCTTCCCTTGCCGTTCTAATCCGCAGATCTTCTGTTCCAGCCTGCGCTTTTCATTTTCAGCACTTTTTAAGGTGTTTTCCTCACATTCTCTGCGGTATCGGACCTCTTCCGGTACATCATTCTCATACATTGCCTCGATCTGCTGGATATATTTGCACAAGGTCGTAACCAGAAGCAGATATTTGTACCGTTCCCAGTCCTTCTCTTCGAATACGGCACACATGACCTCCGCCTCCCATTTTTCCAGACATAAGCCATACAGCGCCGCCGTCTCCAGTCCAAATTGTCCGAGCAGGCTTTCCAGCCGCCTCCATAACGCATTATTCTCCTCGTTAATATCCTCCAGGAATGCACTCACATAATAGGCGCCCGGATTCCAATGCTTCCGCAACAGCTCACGGTATATCCTCTTTCCCTCGGTCATATCGGTTTCCTGACCCGGGCTTCTTAAGCGGTCGTCCTCATATCTTTTAAGCATACAGACTACCTGGCAGAACTCATAATCCTCTGCGATCGGAACGGACAGGTCTTCTGCGATCACCATCTGGACCACCATCCGGGATAGTTCCAGTTCCATCGCAAGCCCCTTGCCCAGAGAATCCCGATATTGCTCCCCTTCCAGGCAGTCAAGCTTCTTGATCACATTCTTCAGCGGACGGTATCCGGCATAGATAATATCCATGATCCTGCGGTATCTCTCCTCATTCCCGCCGTCACCGCCGGCTCTGAGCAAGAGAAGCAGACCGGCTGCAAGCTTCGCCGCCCTTCTCTCCGTCAGCAGGAACTTACGCAGGTATGCCGCAGCATTATACTCTGACCGGCGGAACGCGTCTATACAAGAGTCCGCGCAGTCCTCCGCAATCCTCTCCAGCATACTTCTGCAGCGTTCATTCCTGACGATCGCGTACATAAGGAACGGTATCACATCTACCCGCATCTCCTTAAGATGCATCATCTCAATCGGTTCTAACAGCCTTTGGTTCACCTCTGTCAACTGCTCCCCGGCGCCCTCCCGGAGACCTTTCCCGAACACATCCTCGTAGATCTGTTCCCTCCGCTCCTCGTCAAGCTCCATCCTCACCGCCACGACTCCCCGGCCTGTGTCTTCGACCGGAAGCAGCTTATCCCGGCGCATCGTCTCCGCGACGGCTCTCGTCAGCATCTTCGAAGAGATCTCCGGGGTATGAAGACATCTGTCTACAAATGCCGCCTTCACATTCACCTTGCAGCATAATCCGTCATATATTATTCTGTTTCTTTCCATTAAAAATCCTCCCGCGTTACAGCCTGTTGAATACTCTGTGACATTGAAATAATCCGGCGACCTGCCGTAGATAAAATGAACTTCTAAGAATATACGAGACTCATATATAATTCTTTGATGTGGTTATTCTAGCACATCTTTTTTGACGGTTCAAGAAAAACCGTTCGACAAATCTATCTGGGAATCTATCCAAAAATCTATATTGCCGGCATATTCTTCCCCGCATTTACATATATTAGTACAACGGACAGTATCGTAATATACCGCTGTACCAGAAAAGGGAGGCCATTCATGCATATTAAGAACATTATAAAAGCCTGCGGCATACATCTGAGAAAATATATCGCTCCCCGGGACATGCCTTATGCTCTCGCAGCGATCCTGCTTGGCTTCCTGAATCATTTCCTCTATCAATTGAGCGGAGGGTCTGCCTTCATAGCCCTGATCTGCCCTATCAACGAATCCGTCTGGGAGCATTTGAAATTATTATTTTTCCCGATCCTATTCGTATCGGCGGCGCAGTATCTAAGATACCGCCCGGAGGCCGTGCGCTTCTTCTATCACCGTTTCCTTGCTGCCATCTGTGCAGTGGGCGCAACGATTGTCGTGTTCTATACCTATACGGGAATGATCGGACGGAATTTCCTTGTCATGGACATCCTGACCTTCGTGTTCAGCATCTTCTCCGCGTTCGCTGCAGATGCCTATTTCTGCCGCAGATGCACAAGAAGGACCTCACAGGCAGCAACCTTCTCCCTGTGGATCCTTGTCTCTTTGTGCTACTTTGTATTCACTTGTTTTCCGCCGGATATCCCGCTCTTCTTCTCGGCCCAGGGATAGTTACGGGTTAAAATCCTGATCGATACCAGATAAGGATAAATTTTTATTTTGCGAAAATGAAACGTATCTTGCAATTAGAATTTGCATATGCTATAATGCCAGTAGGCAAAGAAATGTGGAGAATTCCATGTAGGCAAAGAATGAATCCCCCGACCGTAGTAGCGTACAGTCGAGGGATTCTTCTTTTCTTTTTATAGTGGCAAAGCATCCACCAGGCTATTTGTTGCCCTTGTCGTGCCTGTCTAGCCATTTGCTGATGAGGTGGCAAACCACACCTGCTGTGACAGTCACAAGAAATGTGAAGAATAACTCCATGCAAAACACCTCCTCCCGTTGCCGGGTGTAGGTTGGACAACACAAGTATTATAACATATCCATAGATAATCTTCTATCTCTATCTTAAAAGACCTTCGGATTGCGGTTGACACAATCCGATGCTCGCTATCACTGTGGACGCTTAAACCTTTCTTACTCCTACTCTTCCACCACCGCGCTGATCTCCACGTTCGCTGCAGATGCCTATTTCTGCCGCAGATGCACAAGAAGGACCTCACAGGCAGCAACCTTCTCCCTGTGGATCCTTGTCTCTTTGTGCTACTTTGTATTCACTTGTTTTCCGCCGGATATCCCGCTCTTCTTCTCGGCCCAGGGATAGTTACGGGTTAAAATCCTCTATTACTTCTGGACACGTTTTCTTCTGGAACCGTATACCATGGTATAACCCGCTGCCGCGGCACATAAGAGCAGCCACGGATATACCGCCGTATAGTCTCCGGTCTTTGGACTTCTTGTAACATTATTGTTTGTGTTCACCGCAGATGCAGTGCCATTCTGGTTCGTTCCTGCCGGCTTCAGATTCTCCGGCACATTTACCTGAGACATAGCCTGATCTGATATTACAAGCAGATAATCGGATGCATGGCTGAACACCAGGCTTACATTGCCCTCTGAATCGATCTGGCCTGCGTCAATGAATACAAGCTTTCCGTTTTTGTCATGATAATACAGATTGCCATACTTTCCTGCATGCTCTGAACCAACACCGATACTCAGCGTCGCCTTAAAGCCGAAGTCACCTTCATGTGCAAGAGAGATCTGCAGACTTGGATTATCGCCTGCAACGGCCGTTACCGTTGAACCCGGGATATTATTCGTATTCTTGGTCACCTTAAGGTCAATACTCTCTTTGTTTACTGTCTGGATATCTTTACCGTTGATCGTCCAGCTATATCCGTCCATCACCAGAACTACATTCACGTCCTTCCCTTTTGCAGCCTCCAGGATTTCCATCGGCACGGAAGTCCATGAATTCATATTTAACTGAACGGTCTGTCCCGGCGTAGAACTATTGATCTCTCCGACAACAGTACCAAGGTTTTTGTCGGGATACTTTATATCTCCTGAGGTTGAACCAGAAGTTGATCCTGACGGGGTTGACGGATTGGATGGCTCAGCCGGTTTCTTGATCACTTCTGCGCTTCCGCTGTATGTCCGAACACCGGTCATCGGGTTTGTAGGAACAACAATTGTTTTACTCGGCGCCATGCCCTCATCCCAGGTAACCTCACCCAGGCCTTCAAATGTTGTCATTGTGGCAACCGTCTCTCCTCTCTCCGCTACCTGGCAAAAGATCCTCTCTTCATCGCCTGTATTGATAACGTAACGAATCAAGAAATTCTCGTACATAGCCCACGTGTAACAACTGGCTCCATTCTTCATCGGATAATCAAATGTAATGGGATAAAACCAACATCGGAATTTCAGCCCTTCATACAATTGCGGTGCATCTGCTTCCATCAACATGTGGGTCCCCGTTATATAAGAGGCCCCTTCTTCTACAATTCGAATATCTGAATCTCTAACCTCAATACCATTCTGATCATAATACTCATATACTAATTCTATCCACATTCCCTCGGCAAACTTCGCTGCCATATCAATATGAATATCTTTTACTTTTTCTGGAATCACTCCATTTTCATCATAGGGATACCACCCCATTTCCCAACCGTTAAATGAATATTCCTTCGTAATATCCTCTGGTACAAATTCATTCATTTGCTTCAACAGATTCCCAAATACTTCCCCAGATTTATAAAGAAGCAATCGATCCTCTGTCGCTACATTTCCTTCTGTATCCGGATATTGATAATGTGCCTGTATATAATTTTTGTCATATTGCGCAATGATATTCCACTGGAACTCTCCGCCTGGGTGTACCAATTCAGAAAACTGAGTATCTTCTGTAATCACTTTTCCATCCTTATCCTTCCAGCCAATCTGGGTCAGTCCCCCATAATTGAACTTCGTCTCCGGAAGAGTAATTCCCATCTCTTTTAACGTCTGCTGCCCCTCAATATTCTTCTTAGTTACTTCACTGACAATACGGTACTCTCCATTTTCATCCCACGCCGTAAAGGTAATCCATAGATCATATGTTGAATCGTCAGAAGTATCACCATCCGGCCTTGTTACCTCAGCCGTTCCCTCTGACTCTTCAGATTCACTATCATTCCCGTCAGACTCAGCCGTTCCCTCTGACTCTTCAGATTCACTATCATTCCCGTCAGACTCAGCCGTTCCCTCTGACTCTTCAGGTTCATTATCCTTCTCGTCAGACTCAGCCTCATCTTTATCCTCAGATCCCGGCTCTTCCTCTATCTCCGGAACAGTATCATCACCTGCATCGACCGATTCATCCGAACCATTCTCAGTGTCCTTTTCAACTGTATCCGCAGCTGTTCCATCGCCTAATTCATCTGCATAACTGCTGACAGGCCAAACCAATGTAACCAGCATCGCCAACAGCAGTGCAAAGACAATCTTTCCTTTCATTTGTCTCTTGCAAACTCTCATTTTTCTTTTCCTCCATAATACCTTTGTTGCTGAATTATATTTTATCATCTACATAGCTTCACTTGCACGCATTCCTCCTTCCCGTTGATATGATAGCGAGCAGCTCCTACTCTTCCACCACCGCGCTGATCTCTACGGACGACACGCTGTCTCCGTTCAGACCGATCGCAAGCTCGGTATCCCCGCTCTCGTAGACCAGCTTAGCCGCGGATTCTTCCGAAGCCTCTCCGTAAGCGTCTGTTACCTCATCCTTCGTGCTTCCGATACTGATACCTTTGTCGGTGGACACCGTATCGTCCATGAACACAACGGACAATACATAATCCTTGTCTCCGTCAGGATAAGTATTCAATTTGAAGCCCGGATAGGTATACACCTTGTCGAGTCCTTCGAAAGCACAGCTCTCAGATTCAAAGTATTCGTCTGCTTCGCCCAGCCCTTCAATCACCTTGGATGCGTCCGCACCCATCTCGATCTTCGTGGACCCGCTGGTGAATGAATAACCTCCGTCAGACGCGCCTCCTTTGTCCGAACCGCCGCAGGCGGTAAGTCCGAACACCATGGACAGCGCTGCTGCCGTCATAATTCTTCTCATGTTTCTCATTATAATCTTCCTCCTTTTCTTCGGTAGCGCCCCCTCGCCTTCGCTCGGCGGCATTTCGGAGGAAGGCATCCTAATAAATGCTTCGCATTTGCCTTCCTCCTTTTCTTCGGTAGCGCCCCCTCGCCTTCGCTCGGCGGCATTTCGGAGGAAGGCATCCTAATAAATGCTTCGCATTTGCCTTCCTCCTTTTCTTCGGTAGCGCCCCCTCGCCTTCGCTCGGCGGCATGTCGTCGGAAGGCATTATAAAAATGCTTCGCATTTGCCTTCCTCCTCTAATAACTCACGATTTCTCCATATTCTGATAATTCTTTGCGCTGAACGGCTTCCATATAATCATAGAACTGGATTTTTTCAGCATATACACTCTGATACTCCGGATCTGCTCTGTGATCCGTAAGCTCGTAATTCTCCTTCAGATATCTTCCAAAGTAACTGGTAAGTTTCTCTGCGCCCGTCAGGTTCATGTGCAGCCCGGCGTCATATGTATCTGTGTTATAGTCGATCCCTACTTCCGAAGCCAGCTTCTCATAGTTGAAATAATCAAGGCCGTGTTGTGCCGCATATGCGGCGATCTGCTCGTCCCACTCGTCATACCAGTGGGGGAAGAGACTCGGCGACTTGACCAGTACCAGTGCGATCCCGTTCTCTTCGCACAATGTCCGCATCTTGTCCAGATACCCCATGGCATTGCTGCCCAGCGTATAGTCCGCCAGAATATCCGGTTCCGGGAATCCTTCGGCAGGCCTTACATCCACCCGCATATAATAGCCGTTATGGGAGATCTTATCCTTGCCAAACATATAGGTCAGGTCTTCCGCCGACAGATCGGACCAGCGGGAATGATACCGCAGGATCGGGAACAGGTAATCCAGAGTATTCTCCCTGTCCGTCATCGATGCCTTGATGGCGTCAAGCTTCGTCTTCGAGAATTCCATTCCGTCGATGGTCATACGGTTATAGGCTTCGCTCTGAGGTTCGTCATACTTGAGCGCCAGTACGTTGAATACAACGACCCTGGGCGTCTCGTACCGGAGAGTATCTTCCAGCATATAGTAAGACTGCCAGGCTAACTGCTGGGCGGAACCTCTGATATAACTGCTGATGCCATACTCCTCATACAGCGTGATGGGCGAGAAATTCTCATAGACCTCACAGTCTCCGACGAACAGCACCTCATGGCCGGTCGTCTCTTCGTAGTATTCGGCGGTCAGCGCGCCCTCTACAATGTCGGACATATACTTCGGCATCAGAAGCCGCTGCAGGAAGAACAACGTAACAAACAGGACCGCCAGAAATGCCGCCGCCTTGAAAACCCAGACAAATGATTTCTTATGCATTTGCCTCCCCTCCTTCCTAATGTACCGCCCCCTCACCTTCGGTCGGCGGCATGTCGGCGGAAGGCATTTCAGAAATGCTTCGCATTTGCCTTCCTCCTCAAAATTGATTATAAATAAATTGGCTCTGGTCGAATCCGATTCCATAGGCGCCGAAGATTATGACCGATAAGACCAGCACATAAAAGACCGCATATCTTACGATCTCCGGCGCGGCGAAGATTAGATCCCGCACACTGCCTTTCTTCTCCTCAATCAGACTGACTGCGAACAGCAGGAGCAGACAGACGGACAGCAGGGCGTAATCGGCTCCGGTAAGCCCTAATTCCAGGAATGCTTCTGTATGAAGCTCCGACAGGCGGAAATGTGTGAACATATTTCCGAACATGCGGAATGTAAGGGGTACGTCCCGATAACAGTCGAACATGCGCAGACTGCTCATCAGCAGGATCGTCCGCAGGATCTCAAACACACCATACCAGCGCTTATCTTTTACATGGAATCTGTTGTGGAACTTCTTATATAATGGCTCACATTCCTGAGAGATCATGATCACTACGAAGTTCATCAATCCCCATACGATGAAGTTCCAGCTTGCGCCGTGCCAGATCCCCGTCGTAAACCATACGGCGAAGGAGGACAGATACACCGGGACACGTTTCCCGATGAAATCTCCGAACTTCGCACGGGAGGCTTTGGAGACGTTCAGCATCGGTTTGCACACGGAGATCGGATAGAAGATATAATCCGTGAACCAGGTTCCCATGGTGATATGCCATCTGTTCCAGTATTCTTTGATATTCTTAGACAGATAAGGCCGCCGGAAGTTCTCAGCCACGGTGATCCCCATGGTCTCTGCGATACCGATGGTGATGTCGATACCCCCGGTGAAGTCTGCATACAGCTCGAATGCATAGAACATCATGCCCACGAATACGAACCCGCCCTGATAGGTGTCTGGATTCTGAATGATGGCGTTCACGGCAGTTAATATCCGGTCCGCGATCATGGCCTTCTTGAAATACCCCCACAGGATCCGATAGAGTCCGTAAGCAACCGTTCTGGTATCAAAATCATGCCGCTCATAGAGGGACTTCGCGAGGTCGCTGTATCTGCTGATGGGCCCCTGTACCAACTGCGGGAAGAAGGATACGAACAATGCAAGCCTGAACAGGTTCTTCTCCGCCCGGCACGTTCCGCGGTATACGTCTATGATGTAGCCCATGGTCTGGAAGGTGTAGAAGGAGATCCCCATAGGAAGCACCAGGTCTACGAAGGATATCTGCCCGCCGCTCCCAAACATCTGCAGGAGTCCGTTAAAATTAGCAATCACAAAATTCGTATACTTCAGCACCGCCAGGATCCCAAGGTTGAACAGCAGGCAGCCAAGCAGCCATTTCCACTGTTTTGCCTTCATGGAAGCCTTGTAAGCCTTCTTCTCTTCCCGGCTAAGGCTTCCCTTATTCGCCTTGATATAGGCGTCCTGCGTCTCCTTAAGGGCGTCCAGCCTGCGGCCTGTCATATAGGTAGATACCGTTGTAGCGCCGATGAAGAGAAGGTAAGACGGACTGGCTATGAAGTAGAAGGTATAACTGGCCGCCAGCAGGAACGGCCATTGACATTTTCTCGGGAAAAGATAATACAGCAGGAAAACCACCGCAATAAACCCGATAAAGCTATAGGATGTAAACAGCATGACAGCTCCTATTCATCTTCCAGCCGCACGATCAATTCATACAATGCCTGCGCGGAATTGAAATTATCCGGCACGATCTCCTCGGCAGGAATCACTACGTCATACTCATCATTGATCTCAGAGATGATGCTGACGATGTCAAATGAATCGATGATCTTGCCGTCCACCAGATCGGTGCTGGTCTCAAAGTCTACCTCCGGGTGCAGATTGGTCAGAATTTTCAATAAAGCTTCCATAGTATTTTCTCCTTATCTTTCTTATATTTTCTTACTCTGTGCCATGTTTAGCAGCTTTACGCGGTCTATCTTACCGTTCGCTGTCAGCGGCATCTCCTCAAGCGCATACACCAGGTTCGGCGCCATGTATCTGGGAAGCGTCTTCCTGAGGCTGACCACAAGCTCCTTGGTCTGGGCGTCTCCCGTATAGAAGAGCGTGATCTTCTCTTTCTCCTTATCATAGATACAGCATGCGCTGCGGACACCCTCGAGCCGATTCACATGAACCTCGATCTCGCCAAGCTCGATCCGGTGTCCCATATGCTTGATCTGGTGATCCTTCCTGGACAGGAAGACCAGTTCCCCGCGTTCATTTCGCATACCTATGTCTCCCGTGCGGTAGATCCGCTCATGGTAGTATGGGTTCAACGGGTTCTGAACGAACACTTCATCTGTCTTCTCATGATCTCCGTAATACCCAAGTGTCAGCGCCGTACCCCGGATACAGATCTCGCCGGGATCCCCGGGCCGCGGCGCTCTATTATTCTCATCCAGAAGAAGGATCTCCGTATTCTTGAACGGCCGGCCGATCGGAATTGGTTCTCCTTCTTCAAAGTCCCGGTCGACCTCATAATAACAACTCATCCCGGTCGCCTCCGTCGGACCGTACAGGTTGATGAAACGAGCGTCCGGAAGAGCCTCTTTCCACAGACGGAACTGCCTGATGGGGAATACCTCGCTTCCAAAGGCAACGGTACGCAGATACTTCGGGATGATCTTGTCAAATGTCTTCGTGGACGAGATCATGGTAAGCGCCGAGACTACCCAGCAGACGGTATTGATCTTATATTCGTTCAGGAATTCCACCAACTTGACCGGGAACATGAACAATGACCTGGGTGTCAGGTAAGTGGTCGCGCCGCATTTCAAGCTGGAGAACAGCTCCTTTAAGCACGCATCGAAATACAGCGGCGCCTGATTGGCAAGTACAGACTTCTCTGAGATCTGCAATACCTCCGTTAAGTTCTCGACATAATCAATGACGGATCGGTGGCATGCGGCTACACCCTTTGGCACGCCTGTAGACCCTGATGTGAATACGATATAGATCGGATCCGTATCGATCGCCGCCTCACGGACAGCGCCAAGCAGTCCGGGATCTGCCGATTCCCCGGCGATCTCATCATAGAGCAGCACCTCGCCGTCAAAATCACGGAATTCCTTCATCTGTTCACGGGTCGTCTCGTCACAGATCACGGCGCGCGGTTTCAGGTTACGGAAGATCAGATCGATCCTGAATGCCGGCATCTCCTCATCCATCGGCACATAGAAGCATCCGCTGTAGACTGCTCCCCAGAACGCGGCGATCATATGAGGATGCTTCTTCATATATATAACGACCGGTTCTTTCTGATAGCCCTTCTTCAGCAGACATGTCCCGATACTCCGGGACGCATCGGATACTTCCTGAAAGGTCATCCCCATAGATTCATTTGCAAATGCAGTTTTATCAGGATATTTTCTAACTGTCTCTTCCAGATATTCTAATATATTTCTCTGCATGTTCTTTACTCCTTGGTATTATGTGATCAAATTCCGGTATCTCTCCTTAAGTCTGCCCCCGCATCTTAAGATGGATCTCTGGGCCAGGATCTCCATCACGTCCAGGTATCCCCGGCCGATCGGATGATCCCTCTTGATCAGGGAAAGCTCCGTACATCCCAGGATGATCACCTGGGCGCCCTGTTCTCTCAGATGTGAAGATACCCTCTGGAACTTATCTATATCAACAGGCCTTCCTGCCTTTACTTCTTCGTAGATCAATTCCATGACCGATTCCTGATATTCTCTCCTGGGGAGAAATACTTCTATACCCATCTCTTCTAATTCCCGCTGAAATATACGGCTTTGGATCGTCCCGTCGGTAGCCATGATGCCGGCGCTTCTGATCCGGCCGGCCCTAAGCTCAAGCCCCGTCTCCTGTATCGCATGGATGATAGGGACCGGGATATTCCCGGATAGTTCTTCGTGAAAATAATGTGCCGTAACACAGGGAATACTGATACAGGCTACCTTCTGCCCGGCAAGCTTCCTGCCGATCTCAATCATATCCCAAACCGGATTCCTGCTGCTTACTCCCAGTATATAAGACGTCCGGTCCGGGATCTCCGGAGCGTTGTACACGATCATGGACAGATGGTCCTGATCCCTCTTCGCATCGGTCATCTGGATGATCAGTTCCATAAAATAAGCAGTTGCAATCGGACCCAGGCCGCCTATGATACCCAGTGTCATATTCATTTCCTCCTAAAGTAACGCTATTTCACCGTAGACTCCTCCGTCGGGGTGGCAGGATACAGGCTTTGATCGAAGATATGGCTGTTCCTGTGATTCTTGGAATACTTAAGGATCTGTGCGTCCGTCTTCATGAAGAAATCGTCGCCGCCTCCCATACGCGGAGTCGCGTCGAAATGGTACCAGCCGTCGCCGCAGTCGATCAGGCTCCAGTAATGGCTGGAATGACTGGTATCACTCTTCACAACATCCAGGTTCGGAATGCCCGCCTGTGTCAGCAGCGCCTTTGCTGTAGCGAAGAAGACGAAGCAATCTCCGCTCTTCTCCGTGAATCCCTGATGGGCTCCGTTCGTCCAGCTGTCCTTCTCGGATTTGTTGACATAACCGATATTCATTCTCGCCCATTCATAGATCGCCTTAGCCTTCTCCTTCTTTGTCATACCCTTCTTCGTGATTTCTTTCAGGACTTCGTCTGCCTCTTCTAAGACCTCCTCCGGCGTTACATAGTTCTGCGGTTTCTCTTTGATGGTGATCACAGTCGACGCCTCCGCCTTATTCCCGGCCCGGTCGACGGCTGTATAGAATACGTCGTAAGTACCCGCCGTCTTCGTGTCTACCTTGCTGTTATCGACGGTTACGTCCATATCACGCACACAATTATCCGTTACCTTGATCGTAGACTTATAAGAGATCGGTTCGCCGATGAACCCAGTCAGCGGCGCTACGCCGTCGATAACGGGCGCTTCTTTATCTATGATAACTTCGATATCCGCCTCTACTTCCGCGGTGTTGCCGCCCTCATCCGTCAGAATGACAACCGCAGATGTGCTGCCCTTTTTCGACAGATCAGGCTTCTTCTTGAAGGAGCATTTGACATCGGTGGCGTCTTCGATATTGTCAACCAGCTCCTTTGCTTTGAGCTTCCCGTCAACGTCGATAACGGCTGACACAGGGTCCGCCTTCGGAGCTTTCGTATCTTCAACGATCAGCCGTGATTTCCGCTTCTTCCCTTTGACCTCCAATACAATCTCTTGTTCGCCTACATGATCGAGCCTGACCTTCGAGATATCTGTTACAAATTTGCCTTTTACTTTCTCCTTTTTCAGGAAATCCTTCACATCCAGTTCTGTTCCGGCCTCCACCCTGACCTTACGCCGGACGGGGTTCCCGAAGAACAAGAGACGGAACAGGGAGATAACGATAAAAAGAGCGGTGAGCATACATGCCAGCCGTACCGAGAGCGCTATGATCAGGCGCTTTCTGCGTCTGCGGCGCTTCTCCTCACGGATCCTTCTGTGTCTGCGCGCCTCCCTGCGCCTTTGAAGCTCTTCGTCGTCAGGTTCTGGCCGCCCGGCTGCCTGCTCATGATTCCCTTCTTCCTGTTCCGGTACTTCCTGCGTTTCCTGCACCCGTCCATACCTTGGATACGGATAGGCAGAAGCTCGCTGCCTGTCGGAATAATCTGCATGCCAGCGCGGCTGTCTAAGCTGCTGGGAACTATAATCATGATATCTGTAACGCTGCGGGCTGTAATTATCATATACCGCCGTCTGCCGGGCGTCCTGATACTCTGCGCCGTAATCCTCGTACTGCTCCTGGTAATACTCGGGCTGATAATCGGCGGCTTCTTCCTGATAAGCAGCATACTCTGGCTGATAATCGGCGGCTTCTTCCTGATAAGTAACATACTCTGGCTGTTCCGTGGAAACCTCAGAATAGCCGTCAAATTCCTCGGAATAACCTGTACTGGTGTAGTACCTACCCCTCTTTCTATATGTACCCATGCTCTCATACCTTTTTTACAGCTAAAAATGTAACATTCTATCATATAACCTTGTCCATTTTACCCCCCCCCCTGCCGATTTTGTCAATATCTAAACGTGAAGTTCAGTCAAATCTTGGAAGATCTTGGAATATCATGGAAAGTCCTGGAGTTATAAGCTCAAAAAGACTTATTAATCAAATAGAAAACATAGCTGCATAGCCGGGATAAAGACAAGGGCAGATTAGTATAATGGAACCATGGCAGCGAAGAGAATCTGATGGGATGTCTGCCATTCATAAGAAAGGCGGTAGATTAATTACTATTCTTAACTCTGTTTTGGCGGGTTGGCAAATGGGAAAAGAAAAAAGCCGGAAAACCATCTTGTAGCGTCCGACATTTTCTGATAAAATATTCATACGGGTACTGCCATAACGGTAGGCGGCTAGTTCTTCTGCGGAGGGACTGTGACCCTCCGATTACATAGAAACCTGTTTGCAGGAATCTGGGAAAGGAGGGCTGAGTGGATGTTGACGATTGAAGGATTGATTTCAGTGCTTGGCTTATGCCTGACCTGCTTCGGTCTCGGATACGCCATCGGAAGCAAGGATAATAATAAACCACAAAAATAGCCGCCCTTAGTCTGGAAAACTTTGCGGCTATTTTTGCAAGTTATAAAACGGACTAGCCGTCTATCGGCAGTACCTTTATGTAAGTATATCTTAGCAGATTTATGCGGAATTGTCAAACGCTGCGGAGCGTTCCGCTGAGTTCATTCTATACCGGATTCCGCACAAATGATCCTTTCACCGCGTAAGCTTCCGAATCCAGTTCCCGTAATGTGATTCCAGGAACGCCGGCACACACTTGAAGAGCTGATCTGCATTCAGGCAGCATACCACCGCCGCGGGAGAGGCTTTCACCACGAACGCCATCACAAAGGACAAGGGCAGGACGATCAGCCAGATACTGATCAGATCCATCTTCACGACGAACATCGCGTTCCCGCCTCCGCGGATGATCCCGTTATTCGTCGGCATCTGATAGGACATTCCCACGCATACGACACTCAGGATGATCAGGAATACATCCGCCATCTCCTTGGTCGCCGGCTTCAGGTCATACAGACTGAGAACCGGTATCCTTATGAAGAATAAGACGATCCCCGACAACACGCCGATCACGACGAACATTCTCTGAAGCCGCCCGGAATACTCCCTGACCTTCGCGATATCGCCCGTCCCCACCGTCTTCCCGATTATCACAGAAGCCGCGGACGCCGCGCCCACTGCAGTCGACTTCACCATCAGAAATAGCGTTGAAGCCGCACTGTTGGCTGCGATCGCCGACGCGGTCATATGTCCAAGGATCACCGTCTGAAGCGCCGTGTTAAGCCCCCACAAGCCCTGAACCAGCAGCATCGGCGCCGTGATCCGGCAGTAGTCGCCCGCAAGGAGCCTGTCAGACCGCAGGTAATCTCTGAGACAGAGCCTCAACCCCTCACACCTCGTCCTGGCTGACGATCTGTATATGTAACAGATCAGCACCCCGCATTCGATCATCCGTGCCGCAAGAGTACCGATCGCAGCGCCCTCGGCGCCTAATCTCGGCGCTCCGAAATTCCCGAATATCAGCACATAATTAATTCCGCAGTTTACAAAGAAGGTAATTACGGACAATTGAAACGCGATCTTAACCGTCTCCGTACTGCGAAGCGCCGCCAGAAGCAGCTGCGTCACGGCGAAGAACAGGTAGGTAAACCGTATGATCCTCAGGTACTTCATCCCCTCGCTGATGATCGGCTGATCCGTTGTAAACACGCCCACCGCCCTTGCCGGGAACGCACTGACCAGAACAAACAGCAACACCCCGATCACAAGCGCCGCGTGCATCGCTGCCGCCGCGATCTTCTTAAGCGGCTCTGTCTGCCGCTTCCCCCAGTATTGGCTCCCGAAGATCACCAGCCCGTCTCCCAGCGCCATGATAAACTGCTGATATATGAACTGGATCTGATTGACCGCCGCCACGCCCGCAAGCGCCGTCTCACTGTACGCGCCCAGCATGATATTATCCGCCAGGTTCACGCTTAAGGTGACTACATTCTGCAGCACCAGCGCAATATAGATTGAAAAGAAATTCTTATAAAATAAACGGTTTTCCATAATATTTACCCCATTTCCAGTATAACTATCTTAACATAATTCTCCGCTTTTTACAAAGAATGGAATTACGGGATCAAAGCTTTCATTTCGTAACAGTTCAGACAAATTTCTCAGAAAATACGATAAAACACTTGCAAATAAAATATTCTATGTTATAATAATAGTAATTATTACTACTTTATACAATTCAGGAGGTACTCATTATGGAATTAAAAGGAAGCAAGACAGAAGCGAACCTGCAGGCAGCATTCGCAGGCGAATCCCAGGCAAGGAATAAATACACCTACTACGCATCCAAGGCAAAGAAGGACGGCTATGTACAGATCGCTAACATCTTCGAAGAGACCGCGGCCAACGAGAAAGAGCACGCTAAGATGTGGTTCAAGCTGCTCCACGGCGGCTCAGTACCGTCAACCATCGAGAATCTTAAGGACGCGGCAGACGGCGAGAACTACGAGTGGACTGATATGTACGCAGAATTTGCCAGGACAGCAAGAGATGAAGGATTCGATGATATTGCCCTCCTGTTTGAAGAGGTCGGCAAGATCGAGAAGGAACATGAAGAGAGATACCGTAAGCTTCTGGCGAATATCGAAGGCGGCCTTGTATTCTCCAGAGAGGGAGACTGCATCTGGCAGTGCTCGAACTGCGGCCACATAGCAGTAGGCAGGCAGGCGCCGGAGGTATGCCCGGTATGCGCACATCCGCAGGCTTATTTCCAGATCAAGGCGGAGAATTATTAATACAGCGTCAAAGACGGCAAAAGGAGCCGCCGGAATATATGCTTTCCGGCAGCTCCTTTGCTTCTGATATATTATTTCCCTTGCATCTTCTTGATCACCTTAAGTCTGGTGAATTCTTCTCTTTCCTTCTCCTCCAGTGCATTATTGATCGTATACACCAGATTGCTGTACATCGGGATCGTGATATTCTTCAGCGCATTCGCCCTCTTCTGGGTCTTCTTGATATTCGCCGCAAGACGGTACGCCGCATTCTCCACCTCAGCCAGCTTGATCGTCAGGTTCTTCACCGCACGGAACGCCTCCCTGGCTATATCTATTGATTCCTTCGTCGTCCCAAACGCGTATGTCAGGTCGTTCTGCCTGTCGTCGTACTTGATATGCGGGATCTCCGTTCCCATGATACTTCTGGTCTGTATCCGAATGGATTCCTCGATCGGAACGGTAAATGCAAGCTCTTCTACCTTGCTGATCCCCTGCTCGATATTCGCACGCTGGAGACACGTATATGCTCTGGTAAATGTAATATCAATCTCTTCCTGTATGTTCTTTGCCTCATCGATCAGTTCCATTAATTCCTTCAGAAGAATATTCCGCTTCTTGTCCATAAGGTCATAGCCCTGATGTGCCAGCGCAAGAGAATTCTTGGCAAGCATCAGATTACCTTTGGTAGGAAATTCTCTTGGATCCATACGAAGACCTCCTTTACTTCTATCGCCCTGTCACCTTCGCGCCGACGGTCCCTAGTACACCGAATAATAAGTAACCAGCCATATATGGCTAGGAACTTATTTTTCGGTGTACTAGACCGCATCCGCGACGGGGCGGGCAAGCGGATAGTATTTATCTATCAGCTGTGTATCGATTCGATCCAATTCTTCTTTCGGAAGGAAGCCCAATAGCTGCCATCCAAAATCCAGCGTATCCTGGATCGTCCGGTTCTCCGTCGGCCCCTGTCCGATATAATGCTTCTCGAACTCTTCGCCGAATTTCAGATACTTCTTATCCAACGGCGACAGCTCATCCTCACCGATAACAGACGCTAAGTTCCTCGCCTCTCCTACCTTGGCGTAAGCAGAGAACAACTGGTTCGCAAGCCCCTGGTGGTCTTCTCTGGTATACCCTTCTCCGATTCCGTCCTTCATCAGACGGGACAGAGACGGCAGGATACTGATAGGCGGATAGATCGCCTGCCCGTGTAAGTTCCGGTCAAGAACGATCTGTCCCTCCGTGATATATCCGGTAAGGTCCGGTATCGGATGTGTGATGTCATCATTCGGCATAGTCAGGATCGGGAGCTGCGTCACTGATCCCGAAGCGCCCTGCACGATTCCCGCGCGCTCATACAGCGTCGCCAACTCACTGTAGAGATAGCCCGGATAACCCTTTCTTGAAGGGATCTCACCCTTTGAAGAGGATACCTCACGCATCGCCTCTGCAAATGACGTCATATCCGTCAGGATGACCAGAATATGCATATTGCACTCGAACGCCAGATACTCTGCAACCGTGAGCGCAACCTTCGGCGTGATCAGACGTTCCACCACCGGATCGTTGGCCAGGTTAAGGAACATGCACACATGATCCGCAACACCGCTCTCGTCAAATGTCTTGCGGAAGAACTCTGCAACGTCATGCTTAACACCCATCGCGCCGAACACAACCGCGAAGTTCTCGTTCGTCCCGTCGCCCAGGGACGCCTGCTTAACGATCTGCGCCGCCAACTGGTCGTGGGGAAGTCCGTTTCCTGAGAAGATCGGAAGCTTCTGCCCGCGGATCAGCGTTGTCAGACCGTCGATCGCTGAGATTCCCGTGCGGATATAGTTTCTTGGATACTCTCTGCGCACCGGGTTCAGCGGCAGGCCGTTGACGTCTCTTCTCTCCGCCGCCACGATCCTTCCCAGACCGTCGATCGGCACTCCGACTCCGTTGAAGGTCCGCCCCAGCACCTCCGGGGATACGGCAACCTCCATCGGATGCCCGGTGAGCTTCGTATGGGTATTGCGAAGAGACATATTCTCCGTCCCCTCGAATACCTGTATGATCGCCTTATCCTCATATAACTCGATAATACGTCCCATCTTCTTCGTATTACCGTCTACCACAAACTCTACGATCTCATCAAAGAACGCACCCTGCAGCCCTTCCAGCACTACAAGAGGTCCGTTAATATTACTGAGTCCCAGATATTCTATTGCCATGTACGGTTCCCTCCTTACGCATTCTTCGCAATCACTCGATTGTAGAAGTCATCAATATCTTTCTTATACAGATCCAAAAGCTGCAGATTGTCGTTTGCCACATCATACTTGATGGCGATCACCTTCTCGAAGATACCCTCTGCCTTCAGCACGGACATCGGCTGTCCCATCGCCACCAGATTCCTCGCAGTCTTATACAGATACAGGATCACATCCATCATCTTGAACTGCTTCTCCATGGACACGCAGGTATCGTCCTTGTGAAATGCATTCTGCTGCAGGAATCCCAGACGGATCACCTTCGCGATCTCTAACACCAGTTTTTGATCGTCTGGAAGCACATCTCCGCCGATCAGCTTCACGATCTCCATCAGACTGCTCTCCTGATTCAGCAGGGCCATCATCCGGTTCCGGTAATCTACAAACTTCGGCGATACATGGTCTGCGTACCATCCGCTTAAGTCATTCAGGTATTCACTGTAGCTTGACAGCCAGTGGATCGCCGGGAAATGTCTGGAATATGCCAGCGATTTGTCCAGTCCCCAGAAGCACCGGACGAACCTCTTCGTATTCTGCGTTACCGGCTCGGAGAAATCACCGCCCTGAGGGGATACCGCACCGATGATAGACACCGACCCGGTCTCGCCGTTTAACGTCTGCATCATGCCCGCTCTCTCATAGAAGGCCGACAGCCGGGAAGCCAGATAAGCCGGGAAGCCTTCCTCCGCCGGCATCTCCTCCAGACGCCCGGACAGCTCACGCAGGGCCTCCGCCCATCGCGAGGTAGAATCCGCCATGATCGCCACGTCATATCCCATATCCCGGTAATACTCTGCCAGAGTAAGTCCGGTATAGATAGAAGCCTCACGGGCCGCAACCGGCATATTCGACGTATTCGCGATCAGCGTCGTCCTGTCCATCAGCGGGTTGCCCGTCTTAGGATCCACCAGCTCCGAGAATTCCTCCAACACCTGTGTCATCTCGTTGCCGCGCTCCCCGCATCCGATATATATGATAATATCCGCATCCGCCCACTTGGCGATCTGATGCTGGGTCATAGTCTTTCCCGTTCCGAATCCGCCCGGAATCGCCGCGGTTCCTCCCTTGGCGATCGGAAACATCGTGTCCAGGATACGCTGTCCCGTAATAAGCGGCACTGTCGCCGGGAACCGATGGCTCACCGGCCTTGGAACACGGATCGGCCACCGCTGGGTCATGGTCAGTTCCTTCCTGCCGCCGTCAGGCTGCTCAACCGTCACCAACACGTCTGTAATGGTGTACTCACCGTCCGGGACAACGGATACTACCGTCCCCTCCACATCCGGCGGCACCATACATTTATGTAAGATCGCCTGCGTCTCTTGCACCTCTGCGATCACCGTCCCGCCGTGGACCGTCTCGCCCTTGGAGACCGTGATATGCGTATCCCATAATCTATGTACATCCAGAGAATCCACACTGACGCCTCTGGTGATAAATGCGCTGCCGTTATCCGCAATCCGCTCTAAGGGTCTTTCGATTCCGTCAAATATGTTGTTCAGGATTCCGGGCGCCAGGGTCACGGATACCGCCGCACCAGTGGACTCAACATACTCGCCCGGGCGAAGCCCTGACGTCTCCTCGTATACCTGTACCGTAGTCATATCCTTATCAAGAGAGATCACTTCTCCGACCAGCTTCTCTTCTCCGACGTACACCATCTCCGACATCTTGAATTCCGTCTTGCCCTTCAGGTAGATAACAGGTCCGTTGATCCCGTAGATCTTACCAGTCGTCACACTATCCAACTTGCACACCTCCCTTGAACAAGAACTTTCTGTATTCATTCTCGATCGCACCCTTGAACGCATGGTCGATCAGTATATTCTTCTCCTGGATCACCGCGCGCACACCTCCGATAAAGTCTTCCTTGCTCACCGTAAGCGCCATACCGGTATGCTCCTCGAGATACTCCTTCTTATCCGCATCCGTCGGATTGATATAGATGGTCATAGCCGCGCCTCCGGCGAATCTTGCCGCCTTCTCGATATACGAGATCAGCAGGCGCGGATATTCCTCCGTCTTCATATATTCCTCAACCACCTCGCGGACTTCCTCAAACAATTCCTTCTTCAATTCCTTCTGTGTCTTGCTCAGTTCACGCTTCAGTTCAAGCTGTGCCTTGGACATCGCCATATTAAGCTGCTGCTGTGCTCCGACACGCTCCGCCTTCACCCGTGTCTCCGACTGGCGCAGAAGTTCTGCCCGATGCTGTTCAAACACTCCGAGCAGCGCATCCTCATGCTGCTTCATGATCGCATTGCCCTCTGCACGGGCCTCTTCCATTGCCGCGGCCTGCAAATGTGATATCTTCTCTTCTACTGTCAAGTATGCCACCTCGCTTTATAGTTTCAAACCAATCGCCTCATTTACATAAGATGTGATAAAGTCTTTCTTACGTCCGGTTCCGTGTCTGTCAGGAATCTCGATAAGCAGCGGCATAGTACGCTCCAGCTTGATCTCATCGATCAGGTCCGGGAATTCTCTGCCGAACTTCTCCGTCAGCAGGATAACTCCCACCGCCTTATCGTTCATCGCGTTCTCGATCGCCGTCCTCAGCTCCTCCCTCTCGTGGACCACGATCCCGTCAACTCCCGCAAGCCTCATCCCTGTCAGTGTATCGACATTATCACTGATCAGATACATCTTCATCTTACAATTTACCCAGAATCATGAAGGAGATGATCAGTCCGTACAGACATACACCTTCCGCAAGACCTACGAAGATCAGTGACTTACCAAGAGCACTGGAATCCTCGCTGATCGCGCCAAGCGCAGCGCTTGCGGCGCTTGCTACGGCAATACCACCGCCGACACAGGACAGACCGGTTGACAGCGCAGCGGCAAGATAGCCGAACCCAACAGAATTAGAAGCAGCCTCAGAAACGCCCTCTGCCGCTTCCACCGGCGCTCCGCCGAACATCATTATAGCCGCGACAGCGAATGCTCCGAAGTAGAAGAACGCATTGGTCACGATCGCCCTCTTATAACGCTTCTTTGTCTTCTCTCCGATCAGATAGTATCCGAATGGAACGATGATGCCAAGCACCAGTGCTGCAATGAGTAATAATTTCACAGTTAAAGTCATGATTGATATCCTCCTCTTGTCCTTATCTTATTCACTTTTTATTTCGTTTGCTTGTTAAATGGTTTGAATTCCCGTCCGCTTCCCTTATAGAAGCGGCTGAACATCTCATAATATTCCAGACGCAATACCTGGATGCCGACGATCAGCCCCTCCAGCGCGCATACGACTACATTGCCAAAGATAACCCCGAACAGGTTCGGCGTTCCGCTCTCCGCCCCGGAGAGCATCAGGACTACTTCCATGATCGCCGCATGGCTGACTGCGAATGCCCCGATACGCACATAAGAAAGCGTGTTGGAGAAGTAACTCAGCAACGTCTCAAACAGTT
Source organism: Lachnospiraceae bacterium (assembly GCA_910575835.1). Lineage (GTDB taxonomy): Bacteria > Bacillota > Clostridia > Lachnospirales > Lachnospiraceae > Sporofaciens. Next base: position 111,511 of record CAJTGB010000009.1, read on the forward strand.
CAAAGAAGCCCTGTACCAGGAACATCGCCTTACTCTCTTCCATCTTCTTATGGTTATGCTCCACCAGATTCGTAAGCGGTTCCTTGAATACGAACAGCAGAACCGGAATTCCCAGGAATATCACCATCAGGATATTGCCCGGAACCTTGTGCCCGGTCATATACAGCACGACGGTCAGTACCAGGAATCCATAGAACACAAGCCCTGCCACTCCGTTTGTCGAGAACCATAGGTTCTCTGTGTCATGCGCTTTCGCAGCGTTGGCGATCTGGAAGATCATCACCAGGATATTTAAGGCCATACCAAAAGCGATCGCTATGATGAACACCGTATTCAGCTGTCCGATAAACGGCAGATTCGTCATCGCCTCCACCGGCCTGAGCCAGATTGCCGGAATCACATCCTCGAACCCGAAGATACTGCCGAACATGACGCCGAAGATCATAGAGAAGATCCCCGCGATCGACACGATTCCCGCTAAGTTCATCTTCTTCTTCAGATAGATCAGCCCGCCGATCGCAAACAGGCAGAAGCCCTGCCCCACATCTCCGAACATAGCGCCGAAGATAAACGTATAAGTGAGCGCCACGAACATCGTCGGATCCAGCTCATCATGCGCCGGAAGGCCGTACATCTGGATGAACAGCTCAAAAGGCTTGAAGAACTTAGGATTCTTAAGCTTCGTCGGAGGATCTCCGAAGAACTTCTCCCGGTCTTCTTCCACGACGATGAACACCCTGTCATCATCCTTCGACTCTTCAAGCAGAGCCGCCACATCGGCTTCTCCCATCCATCCGCAGAGGATGTAATAGTCTTCCTTGTTATCTCCCGCATCCGTCCTTGCCGCCATCTTACGGACATCGAAGTTATTGGACAATTCCTCCAGTCTCTTCCTTGCCCCTAAGAGCTTGGCTGCGCGGCTGCTCATCAGCTCCTCGATCTGCCGGTCGATCTCATCCTTCTCTTTCCTGGCATCGTCGATACTCTTCTGCATGCTTCCGCACGCATCCTTAGGTGTTCCGATATATTCCGGCGGAATCGTGATCCGCTCAAAATGCAGGGAATTAAACGCTGAATCTACCTTGCTCGTGTCCGCATTCGACACAAAATAACATCCGTATACGTAGTTCTCATTCCTTGTTCCCTCGAGGAATACTGCCTGCAGATCATCAAACAGATATTTTTCCAGCTTCTTGTAATGATCAAGGCCGATCCTTCCGAAGCGGATCTTCATATACTTATAACGCATCGTCTTATGCAGATCCAGATTCAGAGGGGTAAACGGTTCCAGGACTTTGAACTTCTCCTTAGCCTCGTCTTCCTTCTTATTCAGCAGTTCCTTCTTCTCCTGCAGATCCAGATAGTCATGATTAAGCTCCCGGATGAAGGCAAGCATCTCGTCTTTTGACATATTCTGGTCGACGTGAGGCATCCCCTCTGGTAAGAGCGCCGCGAACTGTTCTGCCTTCGCAAGCGCGTCTTTGTATGGATTCACCTCCACAAAAGGCAGAAGATTATCTGTCGTCTTAAGCTCCGTGACTGCATTCTCAAGCTGCATCTCATACTTGGACAGATATTTCTCGCACACACGGTCTATATCTATTCTGGGACCGCTGATGCTCAAAAACTTCATCTTTACAATCATTGCATCACACCTCCTAAGTATCCTAACGTCTCTCTTGAAGATAAGCCGTAACGGATACATTCAAGGGCCGTTGTTAATTTGTAGATCTCTTCTTCCTTCAAAAACAGATATGTATTCACCGTCGCGATCGAATACGGGTTCCGTCTTCTGTCACTGACATATAACCGCCTCATGCACTCCTTATATGCGGCTTCCAGCGTCTTCCCGCTGATGTCCGCATATTTCTCAGCATAATATGTCTCCTCCAGGCGTTTCTCATACTCTTCGACAGTCGGAGCCTCCACCAGGCCCTTGAACTCGTCCACGCTGAGCCTGTACTGGATCGGAATCGTGAGCGAATAGATGTCCGGCGGCAGCATATTGTAATACTTCTTCGCACGGTAGATCCACTGAATATTCAGCAGATCAATCCTTGAACCGAAGTCCCGGATATACATCTCGCGTTCCTTTCCCTTAAGAAGCTGTCTGCTCTTCCTCCACATTTCAGAGAAATAATACAGATCCAGAGCCAGATCGTAATCAAACAGTGTCGCCCCTTCCGACTCGCGGATCGGCTGAAGCGGCGCGTAATATTCCGTATCCTTCAGATTATCGATCAGCTCTTCAACGTTCCTCGACGTGATCAGCTTATCGATCGAGATCTGAGAATATTTATCGAAGAATACCTTCTTATATTCTATATCAAACGGCATATCGTAATGATTGAACACAATCCGCAGACAGTAGTTGATCAGGTCGATCTCATACCTCTTCCAGTACAGCTTAAGGAACTTCTTCTGCTCCATCCCCGCAAACCGGAATATCCGCGTGTAATCATCGAACAATGACTGATACAGGATCTTCTCTATATTCCCCCTGTGATACAGGGATACGTCAATCTGTTCCATATATCTTACATAGGCAGGCTTCTCCTTCAGGTATTCGATGGCTTCCGGCACGCTCCTTAAGTTCGCGATATTCTCAAAATCCCGTCCGTTCAGGAGCTTCGCCTGCATCGCCCGCACCTTCGTGGTTAAGCCGCTGTACGTCATCACATTACCCATGCCCTACACCTCTACTATATGCGCTAAGATCTCCCGGGCATACGCACTGTGGTTCTCCTCGAATTCCTTCTTAAGGTTATCGATCGTCGACCGGTTCTTCTCCTGCTGCTCCTTCAAGATCCGCTCCATCTTCGCATCCGCGTCCTTCCGGATCTGCTCTAACTGCTTCCTGGTCTCGTCCTCGATCGCCGCGTCAAAACGATCCCGCTGATTCTGGATCTTCTTCTCGATCTCGCTCTTCTGAGCCTGAGCATGTTCCACAATCGCCTCTGCAGTTTCCTCGATATCTGCTAATTTCTTAACAACTGTGTCCATTCAGATACCTCCATTTCCCGTCAATTTGCACACAATTATAATATACTCCGTTTTTTCCAAATTTCCATAGTAAAATTCAACAAAAAATGCCTTTTTTGTTACGTTTTTCACACACTTATATTCAATTGACTTTTTTACGCCTGCACGCTAAACTAAAAAACATACTAAAATGCTTAAAAACAGGGGGAATCACGTATGCGCCTTAGAAATATTCCGCGCGCCGCAAGCGTGCTGAACGAGTGTAAAGAAGTTGTTAAGAATGAGAGCGGATACCGCGGCAGATGGCATGAGGTCTTCGGCAATTCTCATCCTATCCATATAGAGATCGGAATGGGGAAAGGCCAATTCCTGCTGACCCTCGCCCGGCAGAACCCGCAGCTCAATTATATCGGGATCGAACGCTACTCCAGCGTCCTCCTCCGGGCCGTGGAGAAATTCCAGACGCTAAATCCCAAGCCATCCTCTGCCGGCACCGCTTTGCCAAATGATACGGCCCTGCCTAACATCCGTTTCATCTGCATGGATGCCAGCGATATTGCCGGCGCCTTCGCTCCGGGAGAGGTTGACCGCATCTATCTGAACTTCTCCGATCCCTGGCCCAAGGCACGGCATGCCGGACGGCGGCTTACCTCCCGGGAGTTCCTTGCCCGTTATGACAGAGTCCTTGCAGAAGACGGCACGATCGAATTCAAGACGGATAACCGGCTGCTCTTCGACTTCTCCGTCTCGGAGGTCAATGTCTCTTCCGCCTTCCATATAAAGGGCTGCACCTATGACCTCCACCACGACGATACAATGAATCAGGGCAATATCATGACCGAGTACGAGGAGAAATTCTCCTCCCTTGGCAATCCGATCTGCAAGTTGGTTGTTGGGAGAACTTCTTAACATTAAAAGAGCTGACAATTTATTTCACAAAATTTTTATGTTTATATTTTCCAGTTCATGAACCTTAGCACCGGCCCTTGCATATATATTTATTGAAGAACTTATGTCTGGATATATGCATATGGGACGCAAAAGGAAATGCAAGAAAAGCATCCGTCAGAAACTCTGTGAATTCACTTACCATAGAAAGGGACTTCACAGGAAGCTGATCTGCCTGAAAAAATCTATGGATGAAGTATACCGCACATTGAATCCCGGCTGCTGATCTCCGGGCCGAATACAGGAAAGGTGAATAGAATGTTACATTTGACAGAGAAAAATTTTACGGTCGAGACAAAACGCGGTCCGCTTCCTAACGTTGTCATGTTCTATGCCGTATGGTGCGGAAAATGCGCCATGATGAAACCATTTGTCGAAGAGATAGAACAAAAATACCGCAAACGAATTCGGTTCTGTGAAGTCGATATCGACGAATCCCCCTTGCTTGCCGCAGACTATGAGGCAGATATCGTTCCGACCTTCGTCTTTTTCCAGAATGGACAATTCCTTGGCAGTATGCAGGGAATCATAGACGAGAATGTATTTGAACGCCGTCTACAAAAAATCTTTAGAAATTGTTAAGGCTTATTTTATTTGCAAATATTATGGAATATGTTATATTAGTGAAGACTTAAGACACACAACTGGTATCCTTTTATATTTCACAGGACACCAGTACAGCAAGAACAAAGGGGGTATAGGTGATTACACACCAGACATTATGAAGAACATGAAAAGAATTATACCTGTTCTGATGGCGGCCGTGCTGACCTGCACAGGGCTTCCCTTAACAGCCAGAGCAGACAGCGCGAAGGTCGTCACTTTAGGCGCTAACCTGACCGCAGAGCAGAAGACTTCTATGTACAAATATTTCGGCACGACCGCCGACGCAGTAGACACCATAGAAGTCACGAACGCAGACGAGAGAAAATACATGGAAGGCATCGCTTCTGAGGCGCAGATCGGAACTCGCACTTATAGCTGTTCTTACGTGGAGCCGACAACCAGCGGCGGCATTCAGGTCAAGGTAGGCAACCTTACCTTCGTGACCAGCTCTATGATCGCCAGCACATTATTAACCTCCGGCGTCGAGAACTGTAACGTCGTTGCTGCTTCTCCGATCGAAGTATCCGGTACCGGCGCGCTGACCGGTATCATGATGGCTTACGAGAAAGCCAGCGGCAAGACCTTAAGCGAGGAACAGAAAGCCGCTGCCACAGAAGAGCTCGTGACAACCGGCGAGCTTGCAGATTCCATCGGACAGAAGGACGCTGCTGATCTTATGAACGAAGTAAAACAGGAAGTGATCAAGGAAGGCCTGACCGATGACGGAGAGATCAAGGACGCCGTCAACAGCGCAGCGAACACTTACAATATTACACTTACCGAAGACCAGATGTCAAAGATCGTATCCCTGATGCAGAACATCGCCCAATATGATTATGACGTCAATGCATTGAAGAAGACCCTGGAGAACTTAGAGGGCAAGGGGAATGACAGCGGATTCTTCTCCAGTCTGTGGAGTTCGATCAAGGGTATCTTTACCGGTGATTCCGGCAGCGGAGACGGCGGCATCATCAACGACACGAACGACGAGGTCCTTGGAGCGGACGCCATCATCGACAGCACCTTAGAAGCTCTGGACGAGGAGACCAAGAAGGAAGGCTTCTGGGATAAAGTGACCAACTTCTTCAAAGGACTCTTCGGCGGCAGTGATGATGACGCTGACGAGGAAGAGACTGACGAGGAAGCGGATGCAGATGGGGAAGATGCAGAAGATACAGAGAATTCTGACGACGCCTTAACAGACGGCGAGAACACAGATACCGACAATCCAGACGGTGCTGCAGACCCGAATTCCGATCCGGCTCTGAATAATGCAGACGGCGCCGATCCGAACACCGTTAACGACCAGGCAGCGCCGGAAGACGCAGCCTTGGGCGACCCGGCCGCAGCCGATGCCGCACAGAACGGCGCTGCATCCGACGGACTCACAGACGGAAGCAGCCAGACAGCGGATCCTGCATCAGGAACCGTACAGTAGACAACATTGAATAACCTCATTACAGATGGATGCTGTTACACAGCATCCATTGTTATTATGCAAACATATATTGGTACTTCCTTCTCTGCTGCAAAAGTATCGTATACACCCTCTGCTTTATCTCCTCCGGGTACACGGTATCCGCCTCAAGCAGCTGCCGAATCTCCCGCTCCCCGTAAGAAAAACTTACCGCTTCTCCGTATAGATCCTGCGCGGCGTCCAACTGCTCATCGAAGGAACGGCAGAACGTCTTCGCCTCCGCTCTGGACATCTGCTCTATCACATCCTGCCCCAAGGGATAATCCATTACCGTATCTGCAAGCAGCGCCGCCCCCTGGTCAAAGAGCGGACAATAGTCGTATTCGTCCTGACCGTCCCACAATACGGCAATATTGTGCGTATGCCGATCCTCATTCAAGAACACTGCGTCGATCGTCAGCAATTTGCTCATATATATTCCAAAATACGTAAGCCCGGTCATCCTCTCCGTCTGCTCAACCAAGAACTTCAGACGGTTCCCGTAATCCCTGATCCGGAAGATACTCTGATACAAGCTCTCGCCGTAGTTCTGATAGAACAATCTCTCCAGCGTGATCATCTGCCGCTTCCCATCCGGCTTCCCCGAAGAATCCGTCAGGAAATCCCGGCTCCTGCATCCCGTATAATTCTGCTGTCCGTACCGGATCTCCTCTGTCTCATACAATACATATTCTCTCCTCTCCAGAGAAGAGAAGTTAAGCAGGTACGAGACCATATATTCCGCCAGGCCTTCATATCCGGTATAGTCCGCCTTATACCAGTAACCGTCCTTCTTCCACTTCAACTGGTTCCCCTTGGATGACAGCCTGGCCTCCTCCCGTCTCTCCTGTTCAAATAACTCTACCATACGTTACCTTTCTATCCGTATCCAGAAATCATCCTCCGCCATCCTTCCTTCTGTCTTCTCTATGATCATCATCGGATCGTAGAAGGGGATGTCATACTCTCTCAGCACAAGCTTCATCTTATCTCTGGTAGGCGGGAAGCATCTGGATTCGAGGAATTCTTCATACTGCTGATAAGAGGGCTTCTCGATCTTCCCAAAAGCACGCTTCAGCAGATGTCTCGAGTAATTGACGATCTCTACGCTGCGGTTGATCTCATCTACATCTATCACCGTACATAATTCGTCTCGAAACATATAGGACAATCTAAGGGAAGTCCTCCTCTTCGGGATCTTCTTCTCTTCCTCAATCTGAGGACGGTCCCTTAAAATATTGATCAGCGTCACGATCGGCCCTGTTACCGGCGACTTGCTGTACTCCCACCGTTCTACCGTCTTCTTCGATACATTCGCAAATCTTGCAAAATCTTCCTGTGTAAGCCCAAGCCTTTTCCGGCACTGTCTGATCTCTTCACTTGTAACTTTTTCTTCTAATGCATATTGTCTCACTCTATCCCCTCCTTCCTTACCCTTATTTATAGTATTTTTTATTTTATTATATCCTTTATATTAGGTTCTGTCAATTATTATCCTTTATTCTATGCTATCAGAAGCAAATTATTTATATTCTGTCAGGATTTCTGTCATTCATACCTAGTACACCGAATAATAAGTAACCAGCCATATAACTTGCCTGATTTTCCATCCGCGTCGTTGTTGTCAATCGGCGTAGCGCCCACTACGCCTCATTCCTCCGCCTTGCATATAAAAAATCATTCTACGTTATATGGCTAGGAACTTATTTTTCGGTGTACTAGAAAAAAGCCGCATGCCTTTCTCAGGCATGCAGCTTATTAAAATTCAAAAACAGCAACTCCATACGGCGGCAGCTTGTAAGCGAATGAAAACGGCCTTCCATCGCACTCCTGCTTCACAGCCTTATAGATAACCGGTCTCTCTTCTCCTTTTCCTCCGTACTTCACATCATCGCTGTTCAAGATCAGCTTATACTGCTTCTTGCGCGGCACGCCTACCCTGTAATCGTCCCTCGGCATCGGTGTGAAGTTGCACACGAACAGCAGGTTCTTCTTCTTTCCCTTCGAATGCCTTACAAAGCTGAAGATACTCCTGCTCGCATCATCCGCATTGATCCATTCGAAGCCTTCCCAACTGTCGTCCATCTCGTACATCGCCCGGTTGCGCTTATACAGATGAAGCAGATCTCTCACCCAGTTCTGGATCTGCTGATGTTCGTCTTCCGCCAGGAGGAACCAGTCAAGCTCTCTCTCCTCGCTCCATTCCCGAAGCTGTGCGAATTCCTGTCCCATGAACAACAGCTTCTTGCCGGCATGTCCCATCATAAACGCATAGCCGACCTTAAGGTTCGCATACTTGTCAAAGCCCAGTCCAGGCATCTTATTCAGCATAGAGCACTTCAGATGAACCACCTCATCATGCGACAATACCAGGATATAATGCTCGCTGTGCGCATAACTCATGGCAAATGTCATCTGATTGTGATGATCCTTCCTGAAATACGGATCAAGCTTCATGTATTCCGTAAAATCATGCATCCAGCCCATATTCCACTTCAGGCTGAATCCAAGACCGTCATCCTCTACACTGCCGGTCACCATCGGCCAGGCCGTCGACTCCTCCGCAATCATGACCGCCCCTGGATTCCTGCCAAGAACAACAGAATTCAGATGCTTGAAGAAATCGATCGCCTCCAGATTCTTATTCCCGCCGTACTTATTGGCAACCCACTGGCCGTCCTGCTTGCCGTAATCCAGATATAACATGGACGCCACTGCATCCACACGAAGTCCGTCCACATGGAACTGCTCGATCCAGTACAGGGCATTGGAGATCAGGAAATTACGCACCTCGCTCTTGCCGTAGTCGAATATCTTCGTTCCCCAGTCAGGATGCTCTCCCTTCTTCGGATCTGCATATTCATAAGTAGGTGTTCCGTCAAAATCTGCAAGGCCATGGATATCTCTTGGGAAATGAGCCGGTACCCAGTCCAGGATAACGCCGATCTTATTTCTATGGAGATAGTTGATCATCCACGCGAAATCCTCCGGCGTTCCATATCTCGAAGTAGGCGCAAAATATCCGATTACCTGATATCCCCAGGACCCGTCAAAAGGATGCTCCGCAATACCGATCAATTCCACATGCGTATATCCCATATTCTTAAGATATACTGCGATCTCCTTCGCAAATTCCCGGTAATTATAGAAGCCCTCGTCCTCTCTTCCCGGATGGCGCTTCCATGATCCAATATGCGCCTCATAGATCGACATCGGCTGTTCCGTATGTTTCCAGGCCTTACGATTCTCCATCCATACATTATCCGTCCACTTGATCTTCGTAAGATCTGCGACTCTGGATGCCGTACCTGGTCTCAGCTCCGCGTAAGTACCAAAAGGATCTGCCTTGAATACAAATTCCCCCTGATAAGTCTCCACACAGAACTTATACAGATCATACTCTTTCACATCTGGAATAAAACAGGTATATATGCCAAGAGGTTCTCCTCTCTCCATCGGATTCGCCTCCATATTCCATTCATTGAAATCGCCCACAACGGATACTGAACGCGCATGCGGCGCCCACACCGCGAAGTATACGCCTTCCTTTTTTCCCTTCTTGACCTTATGAGCTCCAAGCTTCTTATAGATCTCATAATGATTGCCCTGTCCAAAAAGATAATGATCCAGTTCTCCGACTTCATATGGTTTTGCTTTTCTTTGTGCCATATAATCATCCCTCACATTCTGTTGCGATATATATGTCTATTATACTTTAGACTGGCATAAAAAGAAAGGGTTTTGACCAATCTTAACAGTCAAAACCCTCTTTATTTGCAACACTTCAGAAAACTGCCCTGCTGCATGCTAAAATCCATCTAAAATCACTGCCGGAAATGTGCTCAGATCTTAAAATCTTCTTCCTTCAGGATGATCCTGTCAGATTCATCCGTACCTCTTCCGAACACTCTTCTCGCCAGATGCTTCACATTCGCCTTCTGTGAATGCTCGATCGCCTCATCCATGATATCTTTGACCTCCGCAACCGATACTGCATGGTCTTCCCTCTGCATTACATCGATCCTGCTGTACAGTGCAAGGATACCCATCTCATCCAGCTTATAGCCGTTCTCCTTCGCGTACGTCTGTCCGAAGGTTACCAGCTCGTCATTGACAAATACCGGAAGCTCCAGCTTAGAATTGAACTTCTTCTTAAATTCCGGGTTCGCCGTCAGAATACGTTCAAGCGGCTTCCTCTGATCCTCCAGCACAAAGAGCATCTCACCCGTCTTCCTCTCCATCAGGCGGTTCAGTTCCTTGATCGTTCGGGAATTCAGTTTACCGGCCTTCTCAACGATAATAGCTCCGCCGCGCAGCTTCTGGATAATATTCGTCAGTTCCTTCTTATTCAGCGATTCGCCTGTCACGATCGCAACCTTTCCTTGCTTCAGATTCCTCTGCTTCTGGATCGCTTTTACAATGTCCACTGCCAGCACCGTCTTACCGGAACCCTTGCGGCCGATCACCAGAAGATTGCCGGTCTTAGAGGTCCCTTCCTTGCGGGCTCTCCTGTCGTTATCCAGCACCTCCACGATCTGTTCACTCATTCCCCTTACCGGTACAAAATATGAAAACAGCTTCTTCTGCTCCTCGGTAAGTCCCGCCTTCAGACCGATCTCACTGGTCGCGCTCAGATCATACCGCCCGGTAACGACAAATCCCGTATCAAAAGGAACTCCGCTGCCTTTCGCCTTCTTGATCCGCGCCTGAATCTCTTCCTCAGACGGTTCCTCGATCTCAAGCTCTTCTTCAAAGTCTTCGCTCTCGAATTCGTCTTCGTCAGCCTCCTCGAAGTCCTCTTCCTCAGATTCCTCTAAATCTTCATCCTCGAAATCCTCTTCTTCAAAATCTTCCTCTCCGAAGCCTTCCTCTTCAAATTCGTCTTCTATATAATCCTCTTCGAAGTCCTCGTCTGAGTCCTCTTCAAATTCGTCCTCAGAATCATCCTCGTAACCTTCTTCCAGATCCTCGTCAGATTCCTCCTCAAAATCCTCTTCCTCGAATTCGTCTTCTTCTAAATCCTCTTCCTCAAATCCGTCCTCAGAATCTTCTTCAAACTCATCCTCCTCAAAGTCTTCCTCTTCAAACTCTTCCTCAGATTCCTCCTCAAAGTCCTCCTCTTCAAATCCGTCGTCAGACTCCTCTTCAAAGTCCTCTTCTTCAAATCCGTCGTCAGACTCCTCTTCAAAGTCCTCTTCTTCAAATCCGTCGTCAGACTCCTCAAAGTCTTCTTCAAACTCATCGTCAGACTCCTCAAAGTCTTCTCCAAATTCCTCGCCGGACTCTTCCTCAAAATCTTCCTCTTCAAATTCCTCGTCAGACTCCTCAAAGTCTTCTCCAAATTCCCCGTCAGACTCCTCAAAGTCTTCTTCAAATTCCTCATCAGACTTTTCAAAGTCTTCTCCAAGCTCCTCGTCAGACTCCTCAAAGCCTTCTCCAAGCTCCTCGTCAGATTCTTCCTCAAAGCCTTCCTCTTCAAACTCTTCCTCAAAGTCCTCTCCAGATTCTTCCTCAAAGTCCTCTTCTTCAAACTCTTCGTCAGACCCCTCAAAATCCTCTTCAAATTCCCCGTCAGATTCCTCAAAATCCTCTTCAAGTTCCCCGTCAGACTCCTCTTTTAATCTGCCTTCCGCATCCTTTCCGAGATCTTTTCCTTTCAGATCATCGATCGCAAGAGCCCCTTCATCAAAGCCGCGGTTCTTGGCTGCGTCCTCAACGATCCCGCTTAACAGCTTCTCGTCGATCTCCTCGACGCTGACATCCTCCTCAGGCTCCGAAGCGTCTTCTCCCAGTTCTTCCATAAGCCTGACAATATCATCCGGTATCCTCTGCGTCTTACCGTCGACTGGATTCTGCTTCTCCTCAGCCCGGTCCGCCGCAACTGTCTTCTTCGTCGTCTGTTTTACCTTAGGCTTCTCCTTCTTAATCTCTGTCTCTATATCCAGACTTTCGGATTCGCCCTCTACCATCAGATCTATATCCGGTATCCCATCCATCAGGTCAGCCAGATCCGCTGCTTCTTCTGCAGAAGCGTCCGTCTTCTCTTCCGCCTCACTGTCTTCTGCTGACTTGCCGGAGGCTTCCCCGGCCGCCTTGCGCGCGGCAATCTGCCCTGCCTTGCGCAATGCCTCTTCTGTAATCTTACGCGCTTCCTCTTCCGCCTTGCGCACCGCCTCTTCTGCGGCCGCCTTCCTGGCGGCTGCTTCCTCTTCCGCTTTGCGTGCCGCCTCTTCCGCCGCTGCCTTCCTGGCGAGCGCTGCTTCCTCTGCCTTGCGTGCGGCCTCCTCTGCGGCTGCCTTGCGTGCCTCGGCTGCCTTCAATGCCGCCCTCTCTTCCGCTGCTTTCTCCTCGGCCGCCTTACGTTCTGCCGCTTTACGCAGAGCTTCCTTCTCAGCAAGCTTCTTTACCGCATCTTCTCCGTCCTCTTCACGGGACTCTCCTTCTCCTCTGGCTCTTCTCTCCGCCTCTCTTCGCTCCAGCTCTCTCTGTAAGCCGATCTCGTCACGCTCCCTGCGAAGCCTCTCGTCATCTTCTTCTCTCTGTCTCTCTATAGCCTCAGCATTCGCTCTCTGTTTCGACTCCCATTCCTGCAGGATCTCTTCGATACGCATCTGTCCCGTCGCACGGAGCGCGCTCGTCTTCTTGTCTGTCTTTATCCTTACCGGCTTCTCTTCACGTACCGGTTCCTTCACCTGCGGTGTCTCCGGCTCTTCTATCTCCAGAGTTTCTTCGGCAGGAGCCGAAGCTGCTTCCTCTGTCTTCTCTTCTTCTTTCTTACTATTGATCAGCGCTTCCATATGTATCTGGCCGGTAACCTGACGAATCCCTTCTTTTACCCTGGCCACAGTCTTCTCCACACTTCGCATTCCGCTTGCAAATGCCATTCCGTTGGCAAGCGCCTCCTGCAGAGTCGCGCCCTTCACAACCTTCTTAATAGAGGAATTCTGCGCTGCCGCCGCTTCCTCGTCCGCTTTCAGATCTGCAGTCTCCCTCTCTGCAGCGCCGGCAGATTCCTGCTGTTCTTCCTCACCGGCAGGCGCACTCTCCTTGTTCTGTTCATTAGGCATGACCGGCATCTTCGCAGACGTATTGCGCTTCAAAGGACGCGGCTTCTTAGATGATCCCGGCCACGCGTCATACTTCTCCTGCTGAAGAGGGGTAAGCGGCTTATACTGCATCTTAAGCTCCATGGCCTGATAGACATATTTGCCCTCGCTGAACCAAAGGATCAGATCGTCGCACTCCTCCAGGCATTCCGCCGTCATCCCTGCATCATGATACAGCTTCGCCAGCTCAAACGCCCATTTTTCAATGTATTCTGATTTCTTAAAATCCTCCAGGGCGGCGATCTGCTCACTGAGAGGCGCTCCCTGTGCACTTAATATCCGATATTTTAATATGTACTGATTCGGGTCCTTCGGCGCAAGCTTCACGAACTCCTCATAACAATCCGCCGCTTCCTCAACATCATTAATCTTCAACGCAAGCAGCCCTAATCGATACGCTATCTTCCTGCTCCCCGGAGAACGATCGAACGCTACAAACAAAATATCACGGCTCTTCTGATATTCACCGTTATACTCATAGATCTCGCTTACAGAATTCAGAGTAGCGACATTCTTGACTCTCCGCCAGTCAATCGTATCCGCGATCTCCATCGCTTTCTTGTACTGCTTCTTCTCCATGTACTCCTGCATCTGTTCTGTTTTCACCCTATATTCATATTTATCCAAACTTCTCACCTCAAAAAATTTGTTAAAACTGCATTATTCTACACTTTTACGAATATAATTCTATCATACGCCATGTGTAATGTCAAAATATACGATGAAAAATGCCAAATATCTTTATATAAGATATGCCAGAATCCTCCATACGACACCAGCAATTTTTAAACACCCTGCACTGCAGCGCGTCTTAATTGGCCAAAAAAGGAGCACTGCTTCTTAACTATACTATAGTTATTACACAATGCTCCGTTAATTTTCTATATTAAGTTTTATCATATTCTCATATAAATCGGAGGATTCTACTTAGATTAAGACGTTCCCTTCTGCCCTTTTTATCTTATACCTGTCCTGTCATTCCATACATCGCTTCCAAGGTAAAATGTACGGAATAAACTTGCCCCTCACTGGTATAGATCGTTATCCCTTCTATAAATTCTTATGGATGCCCGCTACGGCTTGTGCAACTTGTCAGCTTTCCTCTTAGCTGATAATGATTCGGTCTGTTAGGTAATGTTATAATCCCCTGTACATCGTCTAATCATCCCGAATCTGTTGTGGTATCATTCTCAATATGTCTGCAAATCCTTATCTATCTCTTCTATATTATCCGGTCTCTTCATCTCCGACTCTTCTTCTCATTCAAATTACCGGCTTATCTCTCTATGGTTAAGGCTTAATCTACGGGAACTTCTATTTGCCATACCACTAACATATTGAGTTGTTGAATCTTTTACATTGTCCAATGGAATAAGCCTCCTTTCGTATTTCTTTTGGATTAAATATATGATATCACGCTCCGCCATATTTGTCAACACTATTCCTATATTTTATTCATATAAATTTATAACAATAGAATTGTATCAAAATATTCTGATTATTATATTCTTTTTCAACAATTCACGCAATACTATACACTTGTTTGTTAACCATTTTATAATTTAAGTTGACATTCTTGCAACTCTCTTCTATACTTGTATCATGATACCAAGCGCAGAAGGAATTCCGGTATCACATCTAAATCTCAAGAAAGGAAATCTACAATACCATGAAAAATGCTACAACAAGCCGCCTGTCCACACGGCGTTTGGTCCTGATTGCACTGATCACCGCCGTTACCTGTATCCTGGCTCCTTTCGCAGTCCCGATCCCGGTAAGCCCTGTTCCGATCTCTCTTACGAATCTGGTTCTGCTGATCAGCGTCTACATACTCGGGTGGAAGGACGCTGCCATCAGTTATTTCGTATATCTGCTGCTGGGCGCCGTCGGCCTGCCTGTATTCTCCGGGTTTGCCGGAGGGCTTGGCAAGATCGCCGGACCGACCGGGGGATATCTTCTCGGATTTATCTTCATGACCATACTTGCAGGGATCTTCGTCGAGCGGTTCTCTGACAAACGTTTTATTATTGTTATCGGAATGGTTCTCGCAACCTTCATTGCCTATGCCTTCGGTACGGCGTGGCTCGCTCTCCAGATGGAGACGACGTTCGCAGCGGCTCTCTCCATCGGTGTATTCCCCTATCTTCCCGGCGATGCGGTCAAGATCATTCTCGCTGTCATCATCGGCCCTATATTGAAAGCCCGGCTGCAATATCTCCAGTGACAAACAGGCTGAAACATTCATACCGTCTAATGTTTCAGCCTGTTTTGTTATATCATCGTCTGCGGGCCTTCTCCCACTCTACAAGATCAGATCGTCCGTCTTCTGATAATCTTTCAGGCTGTAAGCCTCTATAATGTTCCCCTGTACAACATACAGCGTATCTTCTATATAGAGGCCCCTGGAATTCCTCATTGCATTTCCATTGATCTTCTCTTCCATATTACAGGAAAATCCGCCGTCATCATCGTATTCGAAGAGGAAATATTTCTGGCCGCCCTCGGAATTCCCGGGGAATCCTATGATATTCCGTTCCGGGCTGATCAATGCCGCTTTATAATCATAAGATACCGCTGTATCGTACACGTTCTTCAACACATGGGTATCCGCCTCTTTCACATCCGTCTTGTCGGATATGTCGAACATCGTAAGCTTAACGCCGTCTGTCACCAGGGTCTCCTCGTCCACATTCATACCGATCCCGAGAAGTCTGTCTTCCCCGTAGAAGTGAAGGTATTCTGAGAATCCGGGAATCTTAAGCTCCCCGACGATCTTCGGCTTCTTCGGATCGGTCAGATCCACGCTGAACAGAGGATCTGTCTCACGGAAGGTCACGAAGTATCCCGTATCTCCCATGAACCTTGCCGAGTAGACTCTCTCATCCTTCGCAAGCTCTTCGATAGAACCGATCTGCTCTAATTCTTCATCCAGAATATATACGGAATTCGAATCTGCTCCTCTCGAATCATTCTTGGTAGTGACCACCCTGAGATTCCCCTCATATTCATCGATACAGAAGGAATCCTTCAGATACCCGTCAAACTGTCCCTGGGCCTTCGCCTTCAGCTGTCCGTCCTTGTATGCAACCTTTCGGATGGTCGTAACGCATCCGCTGCCCGAATAACCCCATTCCTCTTCGTAGAAATAGATATTCCCGCCGCTCACATACAGGCTTCCTCCCTTTGACATAATCGCCTTGCTGTCCTTCGCCTTATCCGGCTTCTTCAGATCTACCGCCGTAATAACTTCATACATATTCGCCTGCGAGATCTGCGGGAGATAGATATCGTCTGCGCTCATAACATTTTCGTTGATCAGCGGCACGAATTCCCTTGGTTCATGCAGGCTTACCTCGTTCCAGATATGGTACTCGCTGAACAGGTACAGATATCCGTCCGCCATTCTGGATGAATTATAACTCCCGCTCTGGCTTACCCTTCCTTCCTCAGCCGGATTCTCGGGATCTTCGATATCATAAGTCACAGCCACGACTGCCGGGTTCTCATCACCGCCATAAGAAGGATCTGACGAATAGAGCATCATGGAATCTCCCCGGCTGCACACCGCAACAAGCTTCTTCTGCTCCGGCTGCACATAGAACTCCTGAATATAACATCCGCTGCCAACCTCGATCTCAGCCACCTTCTTCATATCCTGCCCTTTAGCGTCAATAACGGCAATCTTATCCTCTTCATCCTCCAGAACATACAGGTAGGCTCCGTCCGTCTTCACAATGTCCCCTTCGTCAACGCCCTCTTGTCTGACATTCGTCTCCGAGTATCCGCCTCCTTCAGATGCATCCATGCTCTGTGCCGCACCTGCCGATGCATTGTCTTCCAATGCTCTGTCCTGCTCTGCGTTCTCCGTCATTGCGAATTCCTCTTTCATACCTCCGTCAGCCGACTCTGCTATCATATCATAGGACTCCTGCTTTACAACAGAATCCGACCGCTCTCTCTGCTGCCGCTGATATTCCTCCAGATAACCATAGACCTGGTCATAACTCTCTGCCTGCGCAATCATACGGCTGCCGTCTATATGATCTTCCCTGACCTTCGGCCCCGACGCCCGATTGCTGCTATCTGTCCTGATCATGCTGTCCGCTCCCGAAGCCTTCCATGCCGCGACACCGATCACGACCGCCATACATGCCGCTATCAAGGCGCCGGTCTGACGGGCGCCCCACTTGCTCCTCTTCTCCGGCTCTTTATCCTCCAGCATCCGGCGGATATTATCGGGCTTAAGCTTCTCCGGGACTTGTATGTCCGCCGTCTTCTGCTTCACCTGCTTCAGCACATCCTGTTCTCTCTTATCCATACAGCCACCTCCTTTTTGCCTGCCTTATCGCAATACACATTCCATCTTCTGCAGTGCGCGGCTTCTCTTAGAACGCACCGTATTGGGGTTCATCTTCAAGGCATCTCCGATCTCATTGCTGTTATATCCGCCGAAGACAGACAATCCTACGATCGTCTGCTCCTCTTCTTCCAGAAGGAAGAAAGCCTTCCTCACATCCACGGCCAATCCTATATCAGGCTCCTCATAAGCTGCCTGCATATATTCTTCCTCACCGAAATAACTCCGCCAGACCGTTTCCTTTTTCAGTCTTTTCTTGCAAATGTTTGACACTATCGTGAATATCCAGCTCTTGAACGCTTCTGAATTCCTGAGTTTCCCTATATTCTCATAGGCAGCTACCACCGCCTCGCTGACAGCATCCTCTGCTTCCTGCTGATTCTGCATCATACACAAGGCAAACCGATACAGATCCACATAGACCGTCTTATACATCTGCGCAAATGTCTTCGCATCGCATCTCATATCTTCTCCTCCGTCAGTTACCAATCCGCACTGTCTCATCCTACTATATATAAGAGTCAAAAAAGGGGGCTGCTGTTGCAGCCTCCCCCTAAAAATTTATCCTCTGTAATAATTGATCAGACATCCTTTTAATATGATCTCACGCTCCGCATCCGTCATATCGCCGGTCTTAAGAAGTATCTCCTTCCAGTCGTTCCCTGCACCCACTGCATACGCCCTGATCTCTGAACGTTTTTCCTCAACTGCTTTTCTGATATCCGGTACAAAGATATAATCTCCATTCCGGAAGCTTAAGCTCTCGTGTCCTTCCTCCGTAATAAACGGAAGCATACCCCAGTTGATCAGGTTCGAGCGGTATCTCTTGGTCGCGTACTCGTTGGCGATATTCGCCCATCCGCCAAGCACCTTCTGGCATGACGCAGCCTGTTCTCTTGCGGAGCCGTCTCCCGGCTTCACTGCGAATATCGTGCTGCCGATCCCAAGATTCCCGCTTCCGACCTCTGGATAAGTCTCATGGATCTTCACCATAACCGGCTTAAGCTCAGCCAATACCTCCAGCGGACACTGTCCGGCCTCGATAGCCTTCTGTGCCTTCTGTACCTCCTTCGCACGGCCCACATAGGCAGGATCCTTCCTGGACAGCGCGAACTCAGCAAGTCCCAGAGGATTGGACCGGTAAGAAGACGTCTCCCCTGAAGGAATCAGCTCGTCCGTCGTCGTAACCGGATCGTGGATCTCGGACACCACCTTCAGAAGCAGGTTCTCCGGCAGTGCCGCCATCTTCGGCCAATCCTTGATATTCGGTCCGAACTTGATCTCCACAGACGGATCTGCCTCTCCCTTGCTGTCAAATACTCGGTTGGCATAGATCTTCCGGTCAAAATAATACTTCCGTCCCTTATACTCTGCATCTATATCCGTAGCCGGAGTCAGGAAGCCCTTGTTCGCCGCCGTCGCCGCGATAGAACGTGCGTCCATAAGCGCCACGGACGCGATCTGTCCGCTCTGCAGCTTAGAGCCCTCGCGGTTCGGGAAATTCCTCGTTGAATGCCGGATGGAGAAGGCATTGTTCGCCGGTGTGTCCCCTGCGCCGAAGCAAGGTCCGCAGAAGGCCGTCTTCACAATAGTTCCCGCCTGCATCAGATCCGCTGCCGCGCCATTCTTCACCAACTCCATATAGATCGGCGTACTGGCCGGATACACGCTGAATGTAAATTCATCCGCACCGATATAACGTCCCCGGATGATATCCGCCGCCGCACAGATATTCTCGAATCCGCCGCCCGCACATCCGGCGATTATTCCCTGTTCCACATATAATCTGCCGTCTACGATCTTATCCTGCAGCGTATAATCTACAGCTCCGTCAAGGCTTACCTTCGCCTTCTCTTCCACATCGTGAAGCACATCCCCAAGATTTGCATTGACCTCGTCGATCGTATAGACATTCGACGGATGGAACGGCATCGCGATCATCGGCCTGATATCGCTTAAGTTCACGTATACCATACCGTCATAATATGCCGTATCTCCCGGCTTCAGCTCCTTATAATCCTCTTCTCTTCCGTGGATCTCATAGAATTCCCGGATCGTCTCATCCGTCTTCCAGATAGAAGACAGACAGGTTGTCTCTGTAGTCATAACATCGATTCCGATACGGAAATCCGCGCTTAACTTCTCCACACCCGGTCCTACGAACTCCATCACCTTGTTATTCACATAACCGTTGCCGAATGTTGCCCCGATAATGGCAAGCGCCACATCCTGCGGCCCTACCCCCTTGATCGGCTCCCCGTCAAGGTAGACTGCCACTACGCCCGGCATCTTGATGTCATACGTCTTATTCAATAACTGCTTCACAAGCTCCGGTCCGCCTTCACCCATTGCCATGGTTCCAAGAGCGCCGTACCGCGTATGGCTGTCTGAACCAAGGATCATCTTGCCGCCGCCCGCAAGCATCTCTCTTGCATACTGGTGGATTACCGCCTGATGCGGCGGTACATATACGCCGCCGTACTTCTTTGCACAGGTAAGTCCGAACATATGATCATCCTCATTGATCGTTCCGCCCACCGCGCACAGAGAATTATGACAGTTCGTCAGCACATACGGAATCGGAAACTTTTCAAGCCCCGATGCTCTCGCCGTCTGGATGATCCCCACAAATGTAATATCATGGGATGTCAGTTTATCAAACTTGATCTGCAGCCGTTCCATATCTCCCGACGTATTATGATCAGCCAGAATCCGATATGCCATCGTCTCCTTCGCGGCCTCAGCCTGTGAAACCTCTTTCCCGGTCTTCGCTCTGACCTCCTGCATATCCTCTGCAATCTCTGTTCCGTTTAACAGATAAACACCTTTATCATATAACTTTACCATACTCTGTCTTCTCCTGTTCTTTCTGTATGCTCTTCTTGTAAATGCCTCATTCGTCCGCCTTGCTGATGAAAATTTATTCCTCGGAATTTCACCAGATATAATGCACACTAGCCGCCTATATACTTCATATGATCCGCCACCATCATCGCGATCTTGAATGTCAGCGCATCCTCAAACACTCTGACGTCAAGCCCCGTCCTCTTCTGTATCTTTTCAAGCCGGTACACCAGCGTGTTCCGGTGCACATAGAGCTGTCTGGCCGTCTCCGAGATATTCAGGTTATTATCGAAAAACGTATAGACTGTGATCAGTTCCTCTTCTTCAAACTGATCCGCCGTATTTCCCTCAAACACCTCATTCAGAAACATCGAACACAGAGAAGCCGGGAGCTGATGGATCAGCCTTCCGATCCCAAGCTCATTATAAGCAAGGATATTCTTATCCGCATAAAATACCCTCCCCACTTCCAGCGCCATATCCGCTTCTTTGTATGACTTTGACACATCTTTCAGCTCGCTTATGATGGTTCCGTATGCGATCCTGACGCTGACCATAGCTTCCATATTCAGCGTGTCTACAAGTTCGCGGGCAATCTGTTCCAACTGCGGATAATCATCCGTATTCTCCAGCGCCTTCACGAGGATCACATGTCTTTCGTCCACCGCCGTTACAAAATCCTTCGTTCCGGTGGCATACAATCCCTTCAGCGTCTCAAGGATCAGGTTCTCCGCCTCATTCCTCGCTTCGATCAGGAATACAGTCCTTCTAAGCTCCACTGGTATCTTCATCTTCTTAGCCTGATTATATACGTCAACCAACAGCATGTTATCAAGTATCAAATTCTGTATGAAGCGGTTCTTATCCATCTTCTCTTTGTATGCGAACAGCAGATTCTCCAACTGACTGACTCCAAGCCTTCCCGCCATCTCCATCTGCGGGCCGCCGCCCTTCAGCACAAGGCTGTAGCATGGATCCTCGTCGTCATGCACAAGAAACATCCCCACATCCTTCTCTATCCGAAAAAGAAGCTCCTCTGCCGGCACATTCGGCGCTGCCTCGCTAAATTCCGTTACCAACTGGTCAAGAGCAGTCATCCTCTCATTCGTCATGACAAGACAGATTCCCTTCATATCCCATACGGCACATTCTAACCCGGTAATTCTCTTAATATCCTGTACTGCCTTATGTAGTATCTGATTTGATAACATTCGATTACCTCCTTATTTTGTAACGTACATGCTCTATTCTATCACACAATACCGTCTGCCGACAAGAGTATACGCTGTTTTGCATAATAAAGAAATTCTTAAATATAAAGCACACATATAAGAACGGCAACCTAAAAGGCTGCCGTTCTTATCACTTAACAGATATCTAATTTATCACCGAATTAGTTCGTAATTGTGTTCTCTGTCTCTTTGTCAAATACATGGATTCTGTCAGCATCCAATGCGAACTTAACTGTATCGCCTGTTCTTGCTGTAGTTCTTGGATCAACTCTTGCTGTCATAGTAGATCCTTCGTAATCGAAGTGCAGGTAAACTTCTGCACCAAGCATCTCGTATACACGGATCGTAGCTTCAATGATCGTGTTAGGAGACTTAGCAAGGAAGTCTGGCTCATCATGCACATCCTCAGGACGGATACCAAGTACAACAGTCTTGCCGTTGTATCCGCCGTCGATCAGCTTCTTAGCCTTAGCTTCCGGAAGTTCGATAGATGCAGGTCCGGCAACCAGAGATACCTTCTTGCCTTCAACCTTACACTTAGCGTCTACAAAGTTCATCTGAGGTGATCCGATAAATCCGGCAACGAACAGGTTACACGGACGATCATACAATGTCTGAGGAGTATCTACCTGCTGAACAACACCAGCGCTCATAACTACGATTCTGGTACCAAGCGTCATAGCCTCTGTCTGGTCATGTGTTACATAGATGATCGTTGTACCAAGTCTCTGATGCAGCTTGGAGATCTCAATACGCATCTGTCCACGGAGCTTAGCATCCAGGTTTGAAAGAGGCTCATCCATAAGGAATACCTTAGGATTACGAACGATAGCACGTCCCATAGCAACACGCTGTCTCTGTCCACCGGAAAGAGCCTTCGGCTTACGGTCTAACAATGCTTCCAGATCAAGGATCTTAGCAGCCTCGCGTACCATCTTATCAATCTCATCCTTCGGTACCTTTCTTAACTTAAGACCAAACGCCATGTTGTCATATACTGTCATATGCGGATACAGAGCGTAGTTCTGGAATACCATCGCGATATCTCTGTCCTTAGGCTCTACATCGTTAACCATCTTGTCGCCGATCCATAACTCACCGGAAGTAATATCTTCCAGACCTGCTACCATACGAAGTGTTGTTGACTTACCGCATCCTGAAGGTCCTACGAAGATGACGAATTCCTTATCTTCAATCTCAAGGTTGAAGTCCTTTACAGCCTCAAAACCATTTGGATATGCCTTATTAATGTGTTTTAATGATAAACTTGCCATTTTGGGTTTCCCTCCATAAAATAAATATATTTGTATCTGTGATACCGTCTTGCTCTGATAAAAAGTATATAAAAAAAGTCCAACTTCGGGTATACCCAAGTTGAACAATTTTTTCACGAAATACTATACAAGTTGACTAAGAAGCATCTGATAGATCTCTCTCTTCCCGACTCCCCGGTCCTTTGCCACCTGTTTCATGGCCTCCTTTTTCCCCATTCCTTCTCCCATATAGAAGTCCATGTGCTCCTGCACGCTCATGCTCTCCCACCCGGCGATCTCGCCGGCACGTATCTCCTCCCGGCTCTTACCCTCGATCACAAGAACACACTCGCCTCTCGGCTCATTTTCCTCATAATACGCAAGCGCCTCTTCAAGGCCGGCAGCGTACACCGTCTCATGCTTCTTCGTCAGTTCCCTGCATACCCGGATCCTTCGGTTCCCCAGTACATCAAGCAGCGTCTTAAGCGTCCTTACGAGTCTGTGCGGCGCCTCATACACCACCATGGTCCGGGTCTCTTCCTTCATCTCCGCAAGCACTGCCTGACGCTCCTTCTTATCTGCCGGCAGAAATGCCTCGAATGCAAACCTTCTGGTCGGAAGGCCGGAGACCGTCAGCGCCGTGATACAGGCTGCCGCCCCCGGCACCGCAGTCACCGTGATGCCTGCTTCCTGACACATCCGGACCAGTTCTTCGCCCGGATCCGAGATGCCCGGTGTTCCGGCGTCCGTGATCAATGCGATATTCTCTCCCTTAAGGAGACGCTCCACAAGCTTTTGCCCCTTCTCGATCTTATTATATTCGTGATAACTGGTCATAGGCGTCTTAATCTCAAAATGATTCAGCAGCCTGATACTGTTGCGGGTATCCTCCGCAGCTATGATATCCGCCTCCTTTAGAATGCGGATGCAGCGGAACGTCATATCCTCCAGATTGCCGATCGGCGTCGCGCATAAGTATAATGTTCCTGATGTATTGTTATAATCTGACATATCTACCACCTTATCTGACTCCATATATCCTCAGCAGCTCGTCCGTATAGCTTCCGTCCTTCTGATACACGATCAGCGGCGGTTCTACCTGCATCCGCGGATTCCCGCCTTTAAGCCCCTCTATAAGCACCATATTCGGCTCCTTATCAACATAGGGATGCACCAGGCGCATCCTCTTAGGTTCGATCCGATATGCCGCCATCTGCGCCAATATCTCAGGCAGCCTGAACGGCCTGTGGACCATATAGAACCTTCCTCTCTGAGGCAGCAGCTTAGCGCTCTCCCTGATGACATCCTTAAGCGTGCACAGGGCCTCATGCCTTGCTATATACAGCGCTTCATTCCCGTTCTTAAGCCCGTGTTCACCGATCATATACGGCGGATTCACCGTGACCACCTGATAAGAAGCCGGGCCGAAGATCGACGACGCTTCCCTGATATCCCCTGTTATAATATCGATCTTCTCTTCCAGACCGTTATATTCAACGCTTCTGCGCGCCATATCCGCGCTTGCTTCCTGTATCTCAAGCCCAGTATAGCGGACGCCCTCATTCTTCGCCTCCAGAAGAATCGGAAGGATCCCCGTCCCGGTCCCCAGATCCAGCGCCTTCTCATTCTTCTTCACCTTCGCATAAGAAGACAAGAGAACCGCATCCATACCAAAGCAAAAACGCCCGGGACTCTGTATGATCTCATATCCTTTGATCTGCAGATCGTCCAGGCGTTCTCCTTCTTTCAGCAGCACAGCCCCTTCTACGTCTCTCTTTCCCGGTTCTCCATGGTATCGCAGGCTCTCTGTCTTACGCTTATTCATCGTCAAGCTTAGAGGCCGCATTCTTCTCCTCCAGCGCTTTAAGCTCCGCCATCTCCTCGCGGGACAGCCTCACATCCTTCTTCTTGCGCCTTGGCTTAAACCGCAGTTCCTTAGCCTTATATTCGCGGATCTCTTTCTCGTCGTTATCCAGTGTCACGATCACCTTCACAAGCTGCCGCAGCACATTTACCGACTGAACGTCACCCTTAAGCCCGTCCGGCGTCGTCACATGATCGCCGTTAGACGGAAGACGGCTGTTCAGCTCCTCGTAAGTCTCCTCTTCGTTGGTCAGACAGCACATCAGCCTACCGCACACACCCGAGATCTTAGACGGGTTCAGCGACAAATTCTGCTCCTTCGCCATCTTAATCGATACCGGGGCGAATTCCGTCAGATACGTGTGGCAGCACAGCGGCCGTCCGCAGATTCCGATTCCTCCCCGTATCTTCGTCTCATCACGCACACCGATCTGCCGAAGCTCGATCCTGGTACGGAAGACGCTTGCCAGATCCTTGACCAGTTCGCGGAAATCGATCCTCCCGTCCGCCGTAAAGTAAAAAAGCACCTTATTATTATCAAACGTGTACTCCGCATCGATCAGCTTCATCTCCAACCCATGCTTGCGGATCTTCTCCAGACAGATATTGAAAGCTTCCTTCTCCTTCTCCCGGTTCTTCTCCTCCTTACGGATATCATCCTGGGTCGCGATCCTGATCACGGACTTCAAAGGCTGAGTGATCTTATCATCCTCCACCTCCTTAAGCCCTGAGACAACAGAGCCGAATTCCACGCCTCTCGCCGTCTCGACAATGACCTTATCGCCTGTCTTGATCTCATACTTCCCCGGTGAAAAGAAGTATATCTTCCCCGCCGGGCGGAACCTCACTCCAATCACTCTCGTCATACTATTAATTCTCCTTTATCGTCAGGAACAACAGCTCCATCGTCAGCTCAAAATTCACATTAGCCTTAAGTCTCGACTTCGCCCTCTCGAAGCTGCTCAGGATCAACTGGATCCCCTCATACGAGCTCTTCCTGGCCTGCTCTTTGATATAGTGGATCTGATCCTTGAACACGACCGTCTCTATATCTCTCGTTGCTTTATATAACAAGACATCCCGATACCATACCATGATGATATCCATATAGTCGCTGATCTCTACTTTATATACGGTAATCCTGTTAACCGTCTCAATGATCTCACTTAACTCCATCTCATGGATATTCCGCAGCATCTGAACCGCTTCCTCGCGAATCTCATTAAAATGCTCCGAATTCGCCAGCATGATCGCATGTCCCATGTTCCCCTGGGCAAATGCCGTACACAGATCAGCCTTGTAATCCGGCACCTTAAGATTCTCCATCAGATACCTTTTGATCAGCATATCCTTGATGTAGCGGAGCCTTAACATCACACATCTGGAATTGATCGTAGGAAGCAGGACCTCCGCATTCTCCACCAACAGCATGATCACTGCGTACTGCGGCGGTTCCTCTATCGTCTTCAGCAGCGCATTCTGCGCCTGGGGCGTCATCAGATCCGCATGATCAATGATATACACCTTATACGGCCCCTGGTAAGGCTTTATCATAATGGTATTATTGACCTGTTCTCGGATATCATCCACACTGATCGAGTTGGGCTTCTCATGCGTCACCCTGATAATATCCGGGTGATTGCCGCCCTCTGCCTGACGGCAGGAATGACAGGTGTTGCAAGGATCCGGCCCTCCCTCTTCACACAGCAGCGTTGCCGCAAACAGATTCGCCAACAGCTTCTTGCCGGCTCCGCGCTCTCCGTTCAGTATATACGCATGCGATACCTTATCTTTCTCTACCGCACTCCTGATATAATTGATAATATCCTTGTGGCCTACCACATCCTTAAAGCTTCCCATGTTGTATTTCCCCTATAATCTCTTCTAAGCATCGTGTTCTGTCATAATTCAAGTATCTTTTCTCAATTCCTGCCTTCGCAAGGTTTTCTTCCGAATAATCCGCCGTATCCGCAAGATACCTTCTGCAAAGTTCCGCATAACCCGGCTTCTTACGCCCCTTCTCCCGTTCAAGGGCACGCGTAAGCCGTTCACCGTCTTCTACCTCGATATAGATCGGCCGCACATTATCCTCTCCATAATATTCCCTCATCCGATAATAGGATTCCAACGTCCCGATCACCAGATAATCAGCCGCCCGAAGATCCACCTGACCGTCGTCGACCGTCGCATACCTCCAGATTCCATGCATGGTGTCATAGGCTCTCTGCTCAATGATCCTGCCCTGTCTCTCGAATGTATTTAATGTATCCTCCGATACAAAAAAATATTCCACACCGTCCCTCTCCCCATCCCGGATCGGGCGGGTCGTGTAGAGTGTCATGGTCCTAAGTTCCGGCAGCTCCTTTCTTAGATCCTTCAGCAGCGTATCCTTCCCGGAAGAGCTCTTTCCCATCATATAGTATATCTTACCCATGCATCAAAACCTCAATACATCCTTCTCTTTTTATGCCTTCTATGGTAAATCCCATCCGCCGATACCACTGCAGCACATCCGCCGCCTCCTGCGATATCCTTTCTCCCGGTACGATCAGCGGCTTCCCCGGAGGGTACAGATAAGCATACTCCGCCGCCACATATCCAACGCTGTCCTTCCACGGAAGAACTGCCGTCCGCCAAGCCTTGTCATCCGCGCCAGCCCCTTCGGATGCCGCCCCCATGCCGCGGCTCCTCTCCGTCATCTCTGCTATATCAAAACTATTATATACCACATCTGGCCTGGGAAGGCAAGGAATATCTTGTTTTAATCCTGAATTCTCTCTGTTATCATTACTATTCACGGCGCCGCACACTCTGCTGCACGGAATCCGTACCGACATACCGACTCCTTTGTACATGCTGTCAATCTCTTCCAGCGCTGCCAGGAGACGTTCCATACCCTTGTCAGTATCCCCTGCAGAAGTCATGGCAAGAACATAGGTCCCCGCCGCCATCTCTAGCTGAAGATGATATTCTTCCAGAAGAACCGTGTACAGCTCTCTGCCCGTAAGGCCCGTATCTCCCACAGATATCAGCAGCTTCGAACGGTCGTAATGCTCTGTCTCCTCAAGACGCAGCCTTTGAAGCCCCGAAAGCCTTGACCGAAGCCTCTCCAGTCTTCGGACATACGGATGAAAAAGCTCCTCCCTCCGGTTCTCCAACAGATCTATACAGGAATCTATACTTGCCATCAACACATAAGACGGACTGCTGCTCTGTAACATGTGCAAATATCTCCTGACCTTCTCCCGCCGGATAAGGCTCCCGTTCATATGAAGAAGCGCCGTCTGTGTCAGCGACGGAAGCGTCTTATGCAGGCTATGGATCACAATATCCGCACCCGATCTGTTCGCATTCTCAGGAAAATAGGGATGAAAACCAAAATGCGCTCCATGGGCTTCATCAACAATGAGTGGAACACCTTTTTCATGGACCGCTTCAGATATTGCTTCTACATCAGACACAACCCCGTCATACGTCGGTGATACAATGACGACCGCACGGATCCCCGGATCCTTCGCAAGCGCCGTTCTTACGTCTTCTGCAGAAACTTCCGTATTAAACTGGACTGACGAATCGAACCCCGGCGACAGATACACCGGATTCAACCCGTTCATCTCTACGGCATGATACACGGACTTGTGGCAATTTCTTGCCACAAGCACGGTATCGCCTCTATTCGTCACACCGATAACAGCACTTAAGATCCCTACACTGCTTCCATTGATGAGAAAATGCGTCTCATCCGCATGATACACCCTTGCCGCGCGGGCCTGGGCTTCCTTCAGGATTCCATCCGCATGATGGAGGTCGTCGAAGCCGTCAATCTCAGTAATATCAATGGCATACGGCGCCGCATCCCCCATCATATTCATCTGCCGCTTATGTCCCGGCATATGGAATCCGTAATAATCCGAATCGCTGTATTCTCTCAATCTGTCATATAACGTGCGCATTATAATCTCTTCAATAACTCTTCTCTTTCCTTCTCATATCCGGGCTTACCAAGAAGTGCGAACATATTCTTCTTGTAACTCTCAACACCCGGCTGATTGAATGGATTCACTCCAAGTATATACCCGCTTACACCGCAGGCAAATTCAAAGAAGTAGAACAACTGCCCAAGCGAGAACTCGTCCTGCTTCGGAATGTTAACTACCAGGTTCGGAACATTGCCGTCCGTATGTGCAAGCATGGTTCCATTCATAGCGCTCTTGTTAACAAAATCGACATTCTTTCCCGCCAGATAATTCAATCCGTCCAGATCGACCGGCTCTTCCCCGATTACGATCTCCTCCGTCGATTCCTCTACGTTCAGAACCGTCTCATACATAATACGGCTTCCGTCCTGGATAAACTGACCCATAGAGTGAAGATCTGTGGTAAGGTCAACAGACGCCGGGAAGATACCCTTCTGGTCTTTGCCTTCGCTCTCTCCGTAGAGCTGCTTCCACCACTCAGACACATAATGAAGGCTAGGCTCATAATTGGCAAGAATCTCTACCTCTTTGCCCTTCCTCAGAAGGATGTTGCGGACTGCCGCATACATCACAGAATCATTCTCCTCATAAGAATCATTCAGCGCATGCTCTCTTGCGTCTGCCGCCCCCTCCATCAGCTTGTCTATATCCGCGCCGCTGACCGCGATCGGAAGCAGGCCTACCGCCGTCAATACAGAGAAACGTCCGCCCACATCATCCGGAACCACGAAGCTCTCATAACCTTCCTCTGTAGCCAGATTCTTAAGCGCTCCTCTTGCCTTGTCCGTAGTGGCATAGATCCTCTTCGCAGCCTCTTCCTTGCCATATCTCTTCTCCAGCATACTCTTGAAGATACGGAACGCGATCGCCGGCTCGGTCGTCGTTCCTGACTTGGAGATAATATTTACAGAGAAATCCCTCTCACCGATCACATCAACCAAATGCTTCAGATAAGTACTGCTGATGCTGTTGCCTACGAAATAAATCTCCGGCGTCTTGCGGATCTCCTTCGATACCATGTTATAGAAATTGTGGCGCAGGAACTCAATTGCCGCCCTTGCACCCAGGTAAGAGCCTCCAATACCGATCACAAGAAGAACCTCTGAGTCTCCCTGGATCTTCTTCGCCGCAGTCTTGATCCGCGCGAATTCTTCTTTATCATAATCTACAGGAAGATCGATCCAGCCAAGGAAATCATTCCCCGCGCCTTCTTTCCCGAGAAGCTCGGCTTTTGCATTCTCTGCAATCTTCTTCATAGATGCGATCTCATGATCTGAGATAAATGTTTTTGCTTTTGAATAATCAAACGTTACTTTGCTCATATTAGGGCTCCTTCCTTCCATTAAAAAGTATAATGACATTTTACCAAATCAGGAAGATTTCGTCAACATTCCCGGCAAACTGCGCAAACTATAACTTTACGCCATAAACTCTTCTAAGATCCGCCGGATCACCACATCTCTGTCCGTATCCTCCGCCGGCCGTTCTCTCCTTGGCTTCTTGTCCTTCGATATATTCTGGCGCTGTATGGAACTCCTCGCCTGTCCGTCATACTCTGCCGAGTCGGATACTGCCGCTGCCAACGCTTCCCTGACCGGTTCCGGTTTCAGCTTCGGTTCCGGTTCCGATTTCAGCCTTGGTTCTGGTTCCGATTTCAGCCTTGGTTCCGGTTCCGATTTCAGCCTTGGTTCCGGTTCCGATTTCAGCCTTGGTTCCGCTCTCAATTTCAACTCTGGTTTCAGCTTCGGAAGTTCTACAATGTTCTCCTCGTTACCCTGCCCTGTTTCCACGGCACGAAAGGCGCTGGCGATCTCTCCCGCTTCCAGTTCCTCCGTCTTAAATTCCTCTGCCTTAAGTTCTGCGGCGAGAAATGCGCTTACCGCACTCTGTCCTTTCATCGGTTCACGCTTCCTTGTAGCATAAACCTCTGCCGCATAAGCCTCTTCGCCGGATTCCTTCACTCTCTCCTCGAACAACTCTGCCGATTCCTTAGACTCTCTTACATATTCGGAAGTGTTCTCCTGACTGTCCGTCGGCAGGCTGGTAAAATCTGCGGCTGTCCCCTCCTGCGCCAGAATCTTGATCTCCTTCTGGTTCGTTTTCTCATATTTGTGCCGGCATACATTCTCCAGATAATCTACCATATAATTCCTTACGGCCTCCATCTGATACTTTTCATCCGTCATCAGATGAACCAGGAAAATAAATGCTGCAAGTCCTCCGCCGATCGCTCCGTTCTTCCAGACTGCGCTGTTCATCCCGTTCACACTGTATTCCAATCCTGCTCCGGCAGCTCCCGCCAACAGACACAAGCCCGCCGCCGCCTTCTCCGTTCTTCTCCAACCGTGAAGCCTTACTCCAAGCACTTTGTACTCATACAAATACTTGTCCACGAATACCCTCACATTCTCCACCTTGTCACTGATCATACTGACATGCTCGAATTTGGCCCGCACCAAACGCATCAGCGGATGATTGCTCTTATTCATATTCCCCGCCGCGCGTATCAGCCGCTTCAGCGTAACATTAGCAATACATTTACTCATAATCCCTACAGCCGTCAGAATTCCCATCAGCACGAATATTATGTGCCTGTCCAATATTGTCTCTAACATAAAAAACCCTCCTTTTGAATAGAATTATAACTGAAATTCAAAAGGAGAGCACAAAAACCGTTCTACAGATTCCGCATCCCGCCATAGGATAATCTGTCAATTCCGAAAATATCCTGGAAATCCTAACTTCTATATAATTGTCAATAATTCCTTCATAAGCCTTACACTGTGGGCAATAGCCTGACTCTCGAAGGTCGGGTAATCCATAGTCGCACTGTTGTCAGCTTTGTCCGAAATGGCACGGATTATGACATACGAAACTTTATTCAGATACGCCGCATGGGCTATCCCCGCGCCTTCCATCTCAACACAGAGCGGATGAAAATTCTCTGCAATATTCTCCTTGATCTCCTTAGACGCAACAAACTGGTCTCCGCTTGCGATTCTTCCGGTAAATGTATGAATATCCGGGTTCGCCTTCTCATTAGCTTCAACCGCCTTCTTCACAAGGTTCTCGTCCGCCGGGAACGACAGTGTCTCCATCCTTGGCACTTGTCCCACCGGATAGCCGAATTTCGTTGCATCCATATCATGATACAGAGCATCCGTTGAGATAACCATATCACCGATATCGATCCTTGCATCCAGCGAGCCGGCAATTCCTGTATTGATCAGTGTATCCACATGGAACCTGTCGATCAAAATCTGCGCACAGATCCCCGCATTGACCTTGCCGATACCGCTTCGCACCACTACCGCTTCCTTGCCGCATAGAATTCCCCTGCAGAAAATCATAGACGCCTGCTCCACCGTCTCCTGAAACTCCATGACCTCCTTCAATGCCGCAACCTCTTCCTCCATTGCTCCGATAATTCCTATCATTGTTCTGATCTCCTCCTTCTTCTGCCTATAAAATAACTTTACCAGATTATGACGGATAACGCAATCCAAACAAGTGACGATCAGCACTGACGCTTAAATTTATATTTACAGTGCCGATAACATCCATGATAACATTCAGCCCAGGCCTGTCTGCGCTGTTACGATTAGTTACAGTCAAATACCCCGCTGCAAGCAACGGGCATCAAATTTGTAGCGCTGCAGAGCAGCGGGGTATTTGACCCTCGCGGCAGTCGCCAAATGAGCATGCAAGCATGCCCGCTTGGCTCGTTGCTCGCGGGAATAATAGTATCGTGTTATATTAAATCTTTGGAAATGTGTGGTATTTAAAATATATTTTTGCTATAATCTCTGTGGAAATATATTAGAAGGAGGCAGATTGATATGGATTTTAAACCATCCGGTGTCTGTTCACAATTGATCAGAGTAGACGTAGACGGAAGTGTCATTAAGAATGTAGAATTTGTCGGAGGATGCAACGGCAATACCCAGGGAATTGCAAGCCTTGTAGTCGGAATGGACGTGCATGACGCCATCTCCCGCATGGAAGGGATCACCTGCGGATATAGGCCTACCTCCTGCCCGGATCAGCTCGCCAAGGCGCTCAGACAGGCGATCGGCGAATAATGCCGGCTTCTCTCGGTATTCTCCGAAAAAATATCCGAGTTTATCAACGCCCCTAGCCATCCATGAATGTCAGGGGCGTTACTCTTTCTCCTTAACGACCCATCCCCTCACAGTATCGGCCGCATATCCCAATCTCTGTGTAATTTTCTCTATCTCTATTCCCAATCTGCCTATCTGTGAAAAACTATGAGAGAAGTGTATTTTTTACCATATAGATCATAATTCCTTATAAAAAGCGGAAAGGGACACGGAGTATAACTCCATATCCCTTTTTTCTGTACGTTCCGTTTGTGTCCGGGAAGACTGTGTGAAGCACCGCATACGACGACTTTGACCCGTTTCGTGGGCCTACGGTTTCTCAAATGTAAGGTCGAAATCAAAATTAATAGTTTCCTATTGCACCGGATGCGGCACTTCCCACAATCTTCCCAGACGGTTTTCTTGTTATTCCGCTAACTCATTGGTTGTTTCGGACTCCCGTCCTCAGATTGCATTTTTTTCAATATTCAGTTTTTTTACTTACTACATTGGTTTTCTTATTTTTTAACACTCTGGATGGATGATTTTAGGATTACTCGATATAGACTCCATCAGTAAAGGAACTACTTAAATCACTATTTGCAGAATGAATACTTCTCACTCTATAGTAATATCCTCCTTCAACTAATAATGTTCGATTAGATCCTACTCGATCTACATTTGTATTTTCTTTATGCCAACCTGTATACATCGACCAAGTAGTATCTCCTTTCTGAGCCCTTTCAATGACAACTGATACCTGGATATTCGCTACTGTATGTGCCGCAATCGTTGTTCCACCTGCGTATAACTTTCCTGGCCCTAAGCGAACACATTTTGAATAACCCGTTAACAAATCTTCGCCCCTGGTTATTTTTGTATCATACCCTATGGACTCTTCATCATTTGTTAGATATGAACCATCCAAAACAAGATCGTCTGATGCAGCATTGGTATTACAAACTGATATAAGTAGCATGCTTATCATCAATACCACTGCACAACATCCTGCCCTAATTCTCTTTACCATCACTCACCTCCATTATTATATTTTACCCTCATATATATAAACACTTAACTTTGCAAAAACTTACGCATATTATTGAATAAAATGTAAATTATCTATAATTATTTTAAATTCTTCTTCATTCATAGTACCGATTAAGTAATATTCCAATCCTAAATACTTAAAATTTGCTGAATATCGACTTACTTTTGTTTTTGGTGTTTGATATTCTTTTATTCTTATTTTACATTCATTTTTTTCAACTTCATACTGATTGATTTTTTCATCTTCAATATCTATTCCCCATGATGTACCCGAAAATGACGCATTAATAAAATATTTCACATTTTCACCCTTATAATCATAACTTAATTCAGC
This sequence comes from Lachnospiraceae bacterium, assembly GCA_910575835.1. GTDB lineage: Bacteria > Bacillota > Clostridia > Lachnospirales > Lachnospiraceae > Sporofaciens. Next base: position 145,619 of record CAJTGB010000009.1, read on the forward strand.
AAGTTGAAAATTTTTTTCAATTTCTAATTGTTTGAATGTCATACCTTCAGGCCCTATCACTATTCTTACAGGATCCACCCCAAATTCATCTTTAATTTCCTGATACGCCTTCTCTTCGTCCTCACCTACTATTATCAAATTATCCTCACTAGAATTTATCTTCTCAACTTCTCTTCCCCCAACCATCTGGGTTACCATCTGTATAATCCTCTCCGGCCCACCCAAACTTGTCACCCCAACAGCCATTGCCAGCACCAACGCCGCCGCAAGTCCGATATACATCCGAAACCGCCTTTTCTTCCGTACGATCTTAACTCTGAATTCTTCTTTTGCTTCTTCCTCCATAATCCTACGCCCAATCTCCAGGGCTTTCTTATCCTCTTCTGACATATTCGCATACAAGTCTTCTTGTTTCATGACTTTTATCTTTTCATTTATTCCCGCAAACAAGGATTCTTTCATCCCTTCTGGCACATCAAGACTATCATCTTCCAGGATGGAGGTCTCCTCCTTTTTGGCGGCTCTGTAAAATTCTTTTTTTAACGCTTGTTCCAGTTGATCCATATTTTCCTTCATTCTTATTCCTCTTAAAATCAGTCATATGTTCTATGTGTGCCTGAAATCTTCTTCTTTCTCTTGACCAAATCACCTGTAAACGTATAATATAATTATATAACACATATGTCAAAATATATTTTCTCATACATTATCAAGATTGGGAGGTCATTATGAAACGCATTATCCTAACTGGCGGCGGTACCGCAGGCCACGTAACACCGAATCTGGCTCTGCTTCCACGCCTTAAAGAATTACAATACGATATCCATTATATCGGCTCTTACCACGGCATCGAAAAAGATCTGATCGAACCATTCGGGATTCCTTACCATGGTATCTCTTCCGGAAAGCTGCGCCGCTATTTCAGTGTTCAAAACTTCACTGATCCTTTCCGGGTAATTAAAGGACTTGGAGAAGCCAAAAAACTAATCAAGATCCTGAATCCTGACGTGATCTTCTCCAAAGGCGGATTTGTCTCTGTTCCTGTCGTTCTCGCAGGTAAGAGCCGCCGTGTACCGACGATCATTCATGAATCAGATATGACCCCCGGGCTTGCGAATAAATTATCCATCCCTTCTGCAACTAAAGTATGCTGTAATTTTCCGGAGACGCTGAAGCATCTTCCAGAGGGGAAAGCCGTATTAACAGGCTCTCCGATCCGGCAGGAATTATTATCAGGTGACAAATACAGAGCAAAAGAATTCCTGCATTTTACTTCTGATAAACCTGTGATCATGATTGTCGGAGGAAGCTTGGGTTCCGTAGCCGTCAACGAAGCTGTACGCGGCATCCTTCCTGAGCTTCTAAAGTCTTTCCAGATCATCCATCTCTGCGGCAAAGGAAAGATAGACGAATCTCTCAAGAATCTGGATGGCTATGCACAATTCGAATATGTCAAAGATGAGCTGAAAGACTTGTTCGCTCTGACTGATCTTGTAATCTCCAGAGCCGGAGCCAATGCTATCTGTGAACTACTTGCATTGCATAAACCTAATCTTCTGATTCCGCTTTCTGCCAATGCAAGCCGCGGCGACCAGATCTTAAACGCCCGCTCTTTTGAACGGCAGGGTTACAGTGTCGTTCTGGAAGAAGAAGAACTGAATAATCAGGTCCTTCTGGATTCCATTACACACTTGTATGAAAACCGCAATTCTTACATAGATACCATGAAGAATTCTCCGCAGCAGAATTCTATTGATACGATCATCGATCTGATCGAAACTGCCGTACAATAGCCTTTCTCATCAATAATGCATAGAAAACAGGTGTCTTCTATCGGCACCTGTTTTATGCATTATCTAAATGAGCATACTCCTCCGCATAATTTTCACGCATCCATCTTCTGGCACGATATAGTACGGCTTGCAATACTTCTAAAGTCACGCCCATCTTCTCTGCAACTTCTTTCTGTGGTTTCTCCAAAACATATGTAATCGTAACGGCATCATACCACCTTGGACTCTTTGCATACAGTGCTTCAAATATTTCCTCTTTCAACCTCATGTACTGCCGCTCCTTTATCTTTCTCAGGAATATATCTTCTGGATTTTCTGCGATCTCAGCAGGATCCGCTTCTTCACTGCCGATAAATTCGTCCACCAGATATTCCCGTTCCAGGTCTCTATTCCGATTCAACGCCATGTATTTGGTCGTCAGGATCAACCATCCTCTGGCAGCCTCCAGATTAATATGACCCATATTCATATATAATTTCAGAAATACACTTTGTGCAATTTCTTCCGCTTCGTGATGATTTCCGGAGTATTTTACTGCCGTTTTATATACGACTTCCGCATTCGACCTATAAATTTCGTCAAAATCTGTATTTCCTGTCAGTTCCATCTCCACTTGTCCATCTTTTGTTTCCGTTTCCATCCTACCATCTCATCTTAGTCAGCAATTCCTCTTTATCTTCTTCTGATAATTCTCCCATCTTCCAACCGATTCCAACACCATCGCCTTTGTATCTTGGAATCATATGCAAATGGAAATGAAAAACTGTCTGCCCTGCTGCTTCACCGTTATTCTGTACGATATTATAACCGTCACAACCAAGAATATCCGTAAGTTTCGTTATCATCTTCTTTGCCAGAACAAGTACCTTCGCCGCCAATTCATCGTCCAACTCATAAAGATTTGCATAATGTTCCTTCGGAAGGATCAGCGCATGCCCTTTTGCCGCCGGGCTTGCATCCAGAATCACCCGGAAATCTTCATCCTCATACAAGGTTGATGTAGGAATCTCTCCGTTAGCAAGTTTACAAAATATACAATTTCCATCTTTCATATCTCTCTTCCTCCCTGAAAAAAATGATTGATTATTTCGACCGCCGATGCTAAACTGATACATCAGAAAGGGCGGTAATTACTATGTTTTCAATGACAGATTACGACAAATTACAACTTATTATGGAAGAAAGTCCCGAGAAAAAAGAACTTCTCACAAGACTTCTGGAGTCTCACCGAATGGAAGTCAGCGCAATCAGCCATGAGATCCGCAACCCACTGACACTTGTATACAGCACACTGCAGCTAATCGAAGCACAGCATCCGCAAGTGCAGTCCATTCGTCATTGGAATTCTATGCGTCAGGATATCGAATACATGAACCAATTGCTGGCTGAATTGTCCGATTACAACAACGGTGAGAAGTTAACGCTCACGAGAACCGACTCCTCTGCCTTCCTCAAAACTCTCGTGTTATCCTTTGCTTCCTCTCTCTTGGACAGCGATATTGAATTTACCTCCAGGATAGCACCAAAACTGCCGATAATCCTCATGGATCCTGTCAAGATCAAGCAAACTCTGCTGAATCTGCTGCGCAATGCACAGGATGCGGTCTCTTCCCTGCAGGAATTGCGCCGCCCCTCGATCCGTCTGGATGCGGAATATACAGACTGCAAACTTCTTATCTCGATTACTGATAATGGCATTGGGATCGACGCCGCTGACCTTGCATCTGCTTTCGATCTCTTTGTCACTCACAAACCCGGCGGAACCGGTCTTGGCCTGGCCATTGCCAAACGGATCATTACCGCTCACAAAGGTACCATCCATGCCGAATCAACGCCTGGAATAGGTTCTTCCTTTACGATCAGCCTTCCGGTACAGCAAGACGCTTAATACGAATCCTGTCACAAGACCTCCGATATGCGCCATATTGTCTACGCCGCCGCTGGTGATCCCGTAATACAGACTGATCACGATCATAAATAATATTCCTTTGCCTGATATATCTCTGATCCGTCCTTTATTACGCATTACTATATACAATAAAGCGCCGATAACCCCAAAAATCGCACCGGATGCTCCTGCCGACACAGCATATTCGGCTGTCCAGATGTCGTAAAATGCAGAAAGCAAATTACCTCCCAGACCGCTTAAGATATAGATGAGCAGAAAACGGAACTTCCCTATCTCTAACTCCAGATTCCATCCTATCACGGCCAGTGTTATCATATTATTCATCAGATGCTCGAATCCAAAATGAAGGAACATGCAGGTAAACAAACGGAAATACTCTCCGTCCTCACGGATCTTCGGAACATACATTGCACCATGGTCCAGCAGGAACATTCCATCCTCTGTCATTCCCTGACTGGTAAGTAAAAAGAACACGATCACATTGGTCACCACCAGCATGACAACACAAGGCGCCTCTACTCTTCTATTATTCATGTGTGTACAATCACTTTCTGGTACATATTTTTGTTTATTTCGTCAGTATACCATATTTGCATAGATATAGTAACTATTATTTGCTATATTTTACCATTCTTCTTGGATATCCTCAATCTGATTTCAATAAAATTGTATCTTCTTTGATATCGTATGTCCAGAAATAGTTGAGATTCGGACCAGAACAGATAACATAAAATCTGTTCGGCAACACACCACATATCCTATAGTTCTTCCTCCTCAATATGCAGTCCGTCCCAATCTCCCCATTTAGGCTTTCTGCGCTTGTCTAACAGATGTTTTACCGGCATCCAGAAGTCTCCTGTCTCCCGTATGATACTTCCTCCTCTTTCTCTCTCTCCGATATAATCATATCCCAGATGTCCGTAATCCTCCGGCTCCGGTTCATTTTCCGTCTCCTGTGTCTCCTCCTCTATAAACTCCGGCTCCTTTGCAGGCTTTTGCAGACATTTTGCCATCAGCTTTTCCAAGCTATAATTTTCTTCCATCGTCTTCTTGTGAAGCATGAATATCATCTCAATACACTCCTGATCCTGATAGTCTGCCTGTTTTACAAAATACTCTGTAAGCTTATGAAATGTCTCCCACAGGTCTTGTTTTGCCAGCGGGAAATAACAGAAAAAATATCTTCCCTCTTCATAAAAAATATATTCTGGATCTAACAGTATACAATGGATATTCAACAAAAAAGTTTCCACCTCTTTAACCGTTATTTTCAGATCTTGAAGAAACATTTTTATGTCTTCCGAACTTATTTTGCTTCTTTCGAACATTGCTTTCATGGATATCTTCCCACTGACATCATAATCATAATAACTGCTGTTATTCATCCCTCTGCCGCCCATCTTTAGCAGCCCCTCAGGATTATTTGCCTTTAACATCCGTATCTGATAATCTTCTTTATAAAATATCTTCTCCTCAATAGTAATCTTCCTCTCCATCCCTACTCCCCCTTTCCTTTTAGCCTCCTCAGATCCCTGATCGTTTTCTCAGGATCTGTGACAGACGCCCGCTTGACAACAGATACTTTCATATACTTGCGCGATGCATTTGCCGTCACTACGATCTCGTCCTCGCTGACCTTGACTGCTGCCTGCGGTCTGGCAAATAATATGCATTTATTCCCTGTCCTCTGTCCAAAAAGGCTCTCTAACTCTCCTGCCTTCACCCCGTTCTTCTCCCTTGCCTTCGTACTGCCCACAACGGCTGTCTCATATGCCGCGCCGGACAGTATATTCTTATCATGATAATAAAAGACTGCCAGAATGCAGCTCATGATCAGGAATAGTATCAAGGGCATGAGATAGGACATCTCTACCGTTATACTCCCTTGCATCTCATATCTTTTCACCTGTCCATCTCCCTACCAAATCACGCTCATCAGATATCCGGCCGTCAAAAATGGGTAAAAAGGTATTCTCAGCCTTTTAGACATCTTCTTCGCTGCCAGCCCGGCCGCAGATACCGCCGCCAGCAAAAAGAACGCTCCTGTAAGCGCCGTCAGCAACTCCCACAATCCAAGGTAGATTCCAAGGATCAGGATCGCCCAGCTATCCCCATACCCCATACTTTCTCCGGTGAATCTGCTGACGGCCAAAAACAATATTCCTACGCCGACTCCGCCCAGGATCAGCCAGATATCCTCTTCTCCCGCAGCAATCTGATACCCGGCCGCCAGCAGACTCCCTATAAACAGCCATAACGACGGTATCCTCCGCGTGCAAATATCTGCCAGAGACAAACCCGTCAGCATTCCCATACATATTATCCGGCTTAACGTCCACATCTGGAACACGCCCCCTTTCCGACTGCCTCCGACATCGGAACCGCATAGACGGTTCTCTTTAATCCGCTGCAGGATAATGAACTGTGATACCTGTTTCCCGTATCCGTAATATAGACTCCATTCCCTCCCCGTCTCATGCACCGCTCACAGGGGTGATATCTTCCACCTCCTGTATTGCGAAGTCCCTCCACCTCATCCGAAGGAACCATATGGATCGACAGTTCCAGATATGTGCAGTGATAATCTCTATGATAGACAAGCCCTGTCTCCGTCACATATACGGTCTCGTCATTTTCATTTCCGAATCCGGGTTTCTCGTATCCGACCCATGCCTTTATCCGCATCTTTTCCTGATATCTGATCGGCGGCACCCCAAATATTGGGATCGGCAGACGAACCTGGTATGTTACCGCCAGTTCTCCGATTCCCGTCCGGGGTGACATCCGGGAACCGTCACAGTGAATTCCTCCGCTTCCGCCCAGAACGATGCTTCGTTCCAGCCGCTCTGCTCCAATCGCATGGATCACATCACCTTCCAACTTCGACGGCAGAATACCCGTGATCACATGTGCTTCTTTTGCCGCCTCTTTTCCCGCATACTGCAGACCGGAACGCACAGCCGTTTGAACCGCCATAATCTCCATCAAGTACAGAAGGCTCACTACCGCCAGAAAGAATATGGGGACGGCCATCGCCGCCTCCACCGTAACACTGCCCTTCCTTGAATCCGTTTCAGAGACAGATGCAGATACCCTCCCGGATATGTAAGAATAGATAGATTTTAAGGGGAGTTGTTTCCTATTCATCGCACGAATCCTTCTCCTTTCTTCATAATTTTACTTGTCCTTTTCCTGGATCACATTAAGATGTCCGGAAGGATATCTGTATCTGTCCCTGCTAATATACGAATTCCTTATACAGTATCAAAGGTCTAACGATAGCCATAATACGTCTTGAACTGATAACGTATCCCTCTTCTTAAGTTACATACCGATCTCGTCTCCAGCCGGCAGATACATAAGTCCGCCCGAAAATACGCCTGCCCGTGAACCTTTCTCAGATTTTGCTCGATGATATCCAGCGCCCGGAGCGAAGCCGTCTCCTTCTTCGCCAGAAACAACAGCATTCGGAGATATTCTGAATAATCAAGTCCATTCACCTCATCCCGGCCTTCACTGCGGTCTTCCTCCGTTCCCAACGTGAGCAGTTTCGATAGTTGAAGCTGCCAGCTCTCTTTAGTCTTCACAAGAGGCACCCTGCTTCCCTTTAACAATGACCGGATATCCATAATGCTCTCTCCGTAAGCCCACGCAAGAAGTATCCCCTGCGCCGCTGCTTCTGTAATAGCAGGCACCGCCAGCAGCGTACACAATGCAAGCGCCATTGATTCCGCCTCTGCCTTCATCTCACTGTCCGTCTGAATATAAGTATAGTTAGGGACGAACCTCAGAAGCAGCAATTTTCCCGCAACAGCTTCCAGATTCTCCTTATCGCTGGCCTTCCCCGCCAGGATATATTCCAGCTCATAATCCAGGGCCCCTGTACACTCTGTATCTGTAAATTTTGAGAAATGCTCCAGGAGATATTCCCCCAAAACCAGAGAAGACAGGTTCCCCGGCTCTTCCGCCACATCCGAGAACTCGCCGTACCCTGTATTCTTCTCCCTGCCCGACAGCACATCCCCGCTCTCTATCTGTTTTTCTGATACAGCTTTATCCTTCGGCATTACAAGCGTCAATAATGGCGATCTCTTTAATTGCCCTGCGTATGCGATAGGATTCCCCTCTTCCGGCAGCTCTCCTCCCTGCTCACTCAGCAATCCGTCCAGATGCTCCTGACAGGATCGTTCCTCTCTGGCATATACTTCTGCTTTCTCCTCCTGCTGCCCCCAGACAGATGTCATTCCCAGCATATCCTTCATTATATCTATCCCGTACCGATGCTCTATGTATGCGGCTGCCTGTTCACAGAATCCGCTGCATCCCCTGTCTGTCAGGAATTGGATACGCTCCACTTTATGCTCCATATTTCCTGCGCCGTAGTATGACAACCTTTCCTGTATATTCTGCTCTCCATAGCTGCCCGTCTCATAGCTGCCATCCAGGGCAAAGAGATCGTATTCATCCAGCAATTCCTTCTGATATTCGGCAAAAACACTCTCCATTGCGCGGTTTGCATCGGCTCTTCGATAGTTCTTTGCCAACTGTATAGATGCGCTTTCCATGATTCCTCCGATAAATGTGATCAGCAGAATAAAGATCAGGCTTAGATACGCAGTCACCTCTCCCCTGCACACTGTTTCTCTCTGCATCAGATACCTGCGCTCTCGCTTACGATCTTGCTGAAAATAGTCTGTACCAGACTGGTAAGCTGAGATTTGAATATAATAACCAGTCCGATCAATACCACGAGGATCAATATAACCTCTACGACACCGACTCCGTCTTCCTCTTTTAAGTTCGCAAACACATATTTTATTCTCCGCATAATAATTCATCCTCCATACCGCTGCTTAATATCAACATTTACATCTGTACCGATAAGAATGCCGGTACGATCACGATCACCAGAACAATTGCAAGCATAAGGAACATGGGCAGCAAGAGCTTTGTTCCTGCTTCCTCTCCAAGCCTTTTCGCTCTTGCCTTGCGTTCCTCGAAGGCCTGGATCGCTTCCAGCTTAAGCATCTGCGTCAGCCCCTTTGTCCCTTTTCTCAGGTTTTGCGACAACAATGCCCCGAACCTTACATAGACCTGTACATCACAGCGTCTTCCGAAATTCTCATAGCTCTCCGCCTCTGTGACCCCGCTTTCCATCTCATAGCAGGCTCTCTTCATCTCTTCGTACGCATATCTTTCTCCCCGCCTCTTCTTCTGACGCTCGTAATCCTCCGCCACCTTTTTCCATGCACGCTTTGCCGTCATACCGGCGCCGAGGAAGAGCGTCATCTTATTCACGATCTCAGGGTAATCCAGGAGCATCTGCTGCTTCCTTACTTCCTTTGCTTTCCCATGATTCTGTATCTCTAACGCATATAACAAGATCCCTGTCAGCACCGCCATCACGATCAGCACCGCGCCCCGGCTCTCCATTCTCCGATAATAGGCGGCTTCCCTGCCCAGGAGTGTATCCGGCAGTTTAAACTCCTTCTGCGTCCGGCTCTTCTCCTCCTGCGCCCCGATCTCTTCCTCTGCCCGTATCCGGCTCTTCTCTACTTCCCCCTGCATCCTTCGGCAGATATTCGCCGTGCACTGGTAAAGCGCCTGTTCTTCCTCATTCTCAGTGTAGGTCAGGACTGCGTTTAGGGTCACCAAGGTTCCTTCCTCACTCAATGCTTCTTCCTGAAGCTCGCCCCGGACATTCATCACATCATAGCGGTCAAGCTCCCAGGACGCCTCCACCGGTTCGCCCGGTATTTCTGTAAGAAGCTTCATATCCTGTTCAACTCTGTCAAGGCTTTTATTTTCTCCAAGAATCAGCTTATCCATACGCCGGATGACTCTTTGAAATAATTCCTGAACCTCCTCCTTTGAATATTGCCGCTCTGACACCTGCAGCTTTGCCGGAATCCTCTCCTTTTCTCCCCTGATCGCAATCTCCAGTTCCTCTGTTCTGCTGCCCTGTCCATATGCATTTCTTTGAATGATACCATCCGTCTCCCTGACCGAATGCAGATAGTCGGCGATCAGAAGAATCACTCCTGCCGTCAGCATAAGACTTACCGCCAACACCTTTACACCTCGATCCTTACCATCCTTACACCAAGATAATACGCGCCCGTATAGATTCCCAAACATACCGTCATCACCCCTATTCCCAGGACATTCCCATATAAACTCTCCATGAATTCCGGGAAGCTTAAGGACATATACCCGATAATAGCATAGGGAACCGCCGACATTACCCTGAATTCATACCTCTTTGACGCCAGGATAGTATCGATCTCCCTCTTCACGTCAATCTTATCACTGATCTGCCTCACCGTATCCTGAATGATCGCAATCATATTGCCGCCGCTTTTCTTCGCTGCCGCGAATACGGTCACAAAATTCTGCACATCTTCTGTCCGGGTTCTCTCCCCGAATTCCTCGAGTACCTGTTCCAGAGGTACATGAATCTGCAGCTGCCGCGTAATGATCAGCAATTCCTTAGAAATCCTTGCTCCTTCAGGATAGATCAGCTTCAGTTCCTTCTGCGCTTCCCGAAATGCATTCTCAACCGAATAACCCGTATTCAACGCCGAAGACACTGCCTGTATCGCTTCTTTGAACTGTATCTGAAATTCCTTCTCCTTCTTTCCCGCCCCCTCTTCCTCCATCATCCGCAGATGCCAGATCAGAAGCGGCAGCAGCGGGAGAATCATCAAGAAGGACCTGTAATACAGCCAGGCCGTCACAGCCGTCACGCCTGCTGCCCTGGCCAGATTCCACAGATGCTCCTTCCTTGTCATATCCTGCATCCAACAATTCTTCTGTTCACACATTACTCCCTGCTGCCCGAAGCTTTCCCTTATGCGTGAGTTCCCGAAGCCTTCTCCACTCTCCCTGTATCTTCCCATCCTTCTCCCCCGTTTCCGCATATTTATACAAGGTCTGTAGCCTGATCTCGCCTTCCTGATACCCCAATATCTCCGCAACCTCCAGCACCTTTCTGCTCCTGTCTCTCAATCTTCCCAGATGAACGATCAGATCTATACCTGAAGCGATCTGCCTCTGAATCGCCGGAAGCGGCAGTTCCATCCCCATCAGCACCATTGTCTCCAATCTGCTAAGCATATCCTTCGGGCTGTTGGCATGGCCGGTGCTTAGAGAACCGTCATGCCCGGTATTCAAAGCCTGGAGCATATCGATCGCCTCTTCCCCGCGCACCTCGCCTACCACTATCCGGTCCGGCCTCATCCTTAGCGCCGATCTGATCAGGTCACGTATCGTAACCGCGCCCGTCCCTTCCACATTCGCATTCCTTGCCTCAAGCCTTACCAGATTCGGTACATCCTGGATCTTAAGCTCCGCATTGTCCTCTATCGTGATGATCCGCTCTGTCTTAGGGATAAATTGTGACAATGCGTTTAAGAATGTGGTCTTCCCTGAACCAGTCCCGCCGCTTATGAAGATGTTGTAACCTGCAGCTACCAGACCGGCAAGAAACCCTGATACTTCATCACTCACAGAACCCCATGCGATCAACCGTTCCATAGTGATCGCCTCTTTGGAAAACTTCCGTATCGTTACGATCGGTCCGTCCAATGCGATCGGATCCAGAACGACATTAACTCTGGAACCGTCTGAAAGCCTTGCATCAACGATGGGCGACGCTTCATTTACCAGACGGTTTGATCCCGCCGCAATCTGCTGAACCACATCCTCCAGCTTATCCTTAGACAGGAACCGCTTATCCGACCGGAATATCCTCCCGTCCCTCTCATAGAATATGTTCTGGGTCCCGTTGATCATGATCTCCGTGATCGCCTCATCCTCCAGAAATTCCTGAAGAAGATCCAGCTTCCGAAACGCATTGAACAATTCCCTCCCAAGCAGCGTCTTCTCATCAAGCGACAGATACTCCTCCTTAGAAGCCTCCTTAAGAACATGATAGATCAGCTGTGTCAGTTCCTCGTCCTCAACCTCTCTGGTCATATCCATCCGTTCAAGTATCCTGGCATGGAGCTGTTCCGACCGCATCATATGAGCAGCTCCTTTTTCTTCATCTTCTTCCTGACATCATCGAATCCAAGCAAATGCATCTCCCCTTCCATCTGCAGAAGCTTAGCTTTTGCCTCAGGATCCTTTGCCGTCGGTACGCAGATCTCGGTACAGAGCCGAAGCAGCCCGTATACATCCTTAAGTCCCTCGTCTATATCCAGGATCAATACCTCATAGATGCTCTGCTCCACGATCTGCAGGATCATGCCTGTCCACTCTTCCAACGGAACCGATTTGATATCCTCGGACACCCGCACCGGCAGCAAGTAATCCAACGCCCCCATATGCTTCACCAAGGTCGTAAGGATCAAGCCAAGGTTCTTGTTCTCCTGCCTTGAATAATACAGCGCATCTGCCAGAGTATGCCCTTCCTCCGGGAAATATCCTCCGATTCCGCCGTACAGCTCCATATTGAGATACAATACATTGGCCGACGCTGCCAACTCTTGTCCTAATTTCAATCCATAACTCGTCTTCCCGCTCCGGTGAACCGGAGAAAATATACCTATCACCCTTGCCTTCCTGGTCTTCACCGAACGGATATACAAGTCCCCTGCCTCATCTTCTCTGCTGCAACTGCTGATGATCTCTGCAAGAATCGCCTCACCCGACTGATACTTATAGACTGCCATTTCTTTGGGGTTCGTCTTGACATTGCAGGATTCTGTAAGGACGAATATACTTCCCGCCTTCAGCTTTCCGCGCTCTCCTGCCGGATAACTCCCTCCAAGCAGCAGAATATCAATGGGATGCTCTTCAAGCACCGATGTTACCTGAGATAAACTGTCACACACCTGCACCTGAAATGCCAGTTCCTTTTTCCTCGTCAGAAACACAGCAAACGCTGCCGCATATCCCTCTTCCTGGTCGCAAATTACCAGACTTCTACCGCTCACATAATACCCCTCCTATCAATGTATTTCTTCATCACTAAATATTTTACTCTGTGAATTGCCGCCGATATGGCATCGAATACTTTGAAAATAAGATTAACTTGAAACTTTTTGATCTTCTCTTAATCTTCTCTTGATTATTTTATCTGTGGAATTTTAAAATCTTTTGAATAGTAAGAACCTTATGAATCTATCAACTATGTGAAACTATCAGATACAAGTTACAAGATCCGTAACTTGTAGGATGATTATAAACCCCTCTCTCATAATTTGTCCACCCCTTTTTTAGAAATACTCAATCTTTGTGCAACCCTCACAAAATTCCATAAAAAGATATTCCGTAAAGAAGCGCAACCCCCGGAGTTCCAAGGACTCCTGATGTCAAAATTGTCCATGGATTAAGTCCTACCTGCACAGAAACGCCCTGTGCGCTCAGAAATTCATTGATAAAAAATATCATGGCAGACCCTATGATCGCCCGTACAATAAAATTACTCAGCAGATTAGCTCTTTGTTCCGGCATATTTTCCTCCAATTCAAATCCCCAATACAGAAAAGGGATTATTTTCTAATACCATATATATCCTTATACCGGGTATTTTATTCACAAAATCTGCCTATACTAGACTATACTTGGAAACTATTACGGAGGTGGATTATGAGATTATTTGAACAAAGAAACGCAACAGAAGAAGACATCTACAAACGTCTGTCTTACGACCCCGCGGCCAATACCCTGATGGAGGAAATCGCCGCAGCGCGCCGACAGATCGAAGATGCCTATAATAATTTCCAGAATGCCTCTGATCCTGACCTGATCGACTCTTACATCTATATGGGTAATGCAGCCCTGCTGCGCTACCGGTTTCTGCTGCGGCAGGCCAAGATCATCTGATATTGCTATTTCGTTCCGAAGATGCGGTCGCCGGCATCTCCAAGCCCCGGAACAATATACTTGTGTTCATTAAGATACTCGTCCAACGCCCCGATATACAGATCTACATCTGGGTGTTCTGCCTTCATCCGCTCAACACCCTCCGGCGCGGCAATGATACACAAGAACCGGATATACTTCACTCCCTTGTCCTTCAACATCTGTATTGCCGCTGCGCTGGAACCGCCGGTCGCCAGCATCGGGTCTACCACGAACACTTCCCTCTCATCACAGTCTGCCGGCAGCTTGCAGTAATATTCCACAGGCTCATAGGTATCCGGGTCGCGGTACAGTCCGATATGGCCGACCTTCGCGGCCGGGATCATCTTAAGGATTCCGTCCACCATCCCAAGTCCTGCCCGCAATATGGGCACAACTGCCATCTTCTTACCGCTAAGTTCCTCCCCGATGGTCTCACAGATCGGAGTCTTTATCTTGACCTTCTTAAGCTTCAGATCCCTGGAAGCCTCGTAACACATCAGCGCCGCGATCTCGCTCACGATCTCACGGAATTCCTTCGAACCTATCTCCTCCTGGCGGATATAGGTAATCTTGTGACGGATCAACGGATGATCCATAATCTGTATCTTAGACATTCTTCTCTCTCCTTCCGGTAAAGTCTCCTGCATCGATCACGCGCTGCCCGGCTGCCTTCAGCAGACGGTTCATGACCGCAGTCCCGATCCCTTCTCTTCCAAATGCTTCACTGTAGATATAATCAGTCCCGATACTGTCAAAGTCCCGCAATATTCCGTATAAATGACTGGCAATGGCTGCTTCATCCCCTCTGGCTCCGATACACTTCACCTCTCCTGTTCCGTATCTTCCGGCCGTATCTTCCGCAGCAATGATCCCCACCTTGAACCCTCCGGCAATCTTCTCTCTTGCCAGACGGTCAATTACACACATTACCTGATCAGTCTCTCCCTCTACGACCGTCAGCTCTGCCTTCGGCGCATAATGACGGTACTTCATCCCCGGCGCTTTGGGCGCTGTATGGCTGACGGAATCCAGCAGAGTCTTGTCCACCGCAACCTCGCCGATCACTTCCTCCAACATCTCTCTGGTAACCGCTCCCGGCCGGAGTATCATCGGCGGTTCTACCGTCATATCCAGAATCGTTGACTCCACTCCGATCTCGACGGCGCCTCCGTCCACGATCATATCGATCCGGCCGGCCAGATCTTCCTCCACGTGCTGCGCCGTCGTAGGGCTGGGCCGGCCAGAGGTATTCGCGCTGGGCGCCGCGATATACCCGCCTCCCGCCCGGATCAGTTCCCTTGCCGCCTCATGATCCGGCATACGGACCGCCACGGTATCAAGTCCTCCGGTTGTTCCAAGCGGCACGGCTTCGGTCTTCTTGAATATCATGGTCAGCGGACCCGGCCAGAATGCGTCTGCGGCGGCCTTGGCCTGCTCAGGCACATCCTCCGCAATCCTGCCAAGCGCCTCCATATCCGCAATATGCACGATCAACGGATTATCCGACGGTCTCCCCTTAGCGGCATATATTTTCTTCGCCGCCAGCTCATTCAGCGCATCCGCACCAAGCCCGTATACCGTCTCCGTCGGAAATGCCGTCAGACCGCCGGCTCTTAGAATCTCTCCGGCTCTCCTTATTATATCCATATTCATTTGTCTGATATCAATCTGTTCTATTATTGTCTTCATAGAATATATTATACTACACTCTAATCAGCCAGACAAGTTTCGATTCCTTTCACGATCGCTTTCGCCACCTTCTTTTGATATTTCTTGGTAACCAGCTTCTCCGCTTCCTCATAATTACTCAGGAAACCGCATTCCACAATGATCGTAGGAACCTCCGTCCGTCTGAGAAGATAGTATGTACTGTCCGCTTTCGCCTGACGGTGATTCTCCTTATCCACAGACAGCAGCGCTTTCTGCATGATTTCCGCCAGCTTCTCCCCTTCTGCAGAGTGGGTATAATAGAACACCTGCGCTCCGCGCACCTCTGCTCCGCTGTAACTGTTCTGGTGTATACTGACCGCAAGATCGGGCGCCGTATCATTGATCAGCTTCACCCTCTCTTTCATATCCTGTACCTTGCGGCTTCCCGTACTACCTTCCGAGAGCATCTTATCCTCTTTTCTTGTCATTATCACCTTAATCCCCTTATCCTCTAACAGCTCCTTTACCTCTTCTGCAATCTGCAGATTAATCTCTTTTTCCTTCGCGTCGTTTACTCCGATCTTTCCTGGGTCTGCACCGCCGTGCCCGGGATCTATGACTACCGTCTTCTTTGACAGCTTCACCTTGCCGCTTGACACATACTCTCCCAGATTTCTGCTGACAGCCACCAGACCGGCAAGCAGCAGGATCAAAAGTATCAATTCTACTTTTTTACGCAAAAAAATACCTCCTGACAGTCTATATATAACACTTCAGACAAGCTGCCCTGTCTAAGCTGTTACCTATATCCAATATATGACTGCAGAAGGTATTTATATGTGATGAATAATTTGTTTAGTTAACATACTTCTGGATCAGATTCCAGATCTCTCCGTTCTCGTATCCCAGCGCCCACGCCGCTGTACCGGCAAGCTTATGCTCCTTCATAAGCTTAAGCTTGGGCTCAATAGACTGTTCGTCCTCCAGCCACATCTCAAAAGTTGTGCTCTCCACAACCCATGTTGCGTAATTCTGCTTGGCATTATCATCCCAAGTCGTCTCAATACCTGCTTCCGCAAGCTTCGTCTTGGCTGTATTCATATCAAACGCCTGGCTGGTAACCTTCGTAGTATACTGCGCTTCTTCCGTTCCCGCCTGACTGGACAGCTCTTCCTCTGTCTTAGGCACTTCCTCCCATAACCTGGTAAAGAATGGGATTCCGCTGATTACCTTTTCCGCGGGCACTTCCTTCAGAGTCTCCTCGATTCCTTCTTTGACAAAATTATACGAAGACACCGGACCCGCCACAGGCGATCCCGCATAATGCTCATCATAACCCATGATGATAACATAATCCGCAACTATCCCCTGCTCCTTGCGGTTATACTGCATATTATAGCCCTTCGGCACGTAATTATCAATAGACAGTACGATCCCGTTCTGCCGGCATCTTACCGATAATTCACGGATAAACTGTATATAATGCTCTCCGCATTCTTCGGAAATCTTCTCAAAGTCCACATTGATCCCGTCAACTCCTACACGAAGCGCCTCCGAAATCAACTGATTGATCAAATTCTCTCTTCTGGACGTATACCTCAGCATCTCCAAAGATTCCTCATATGAATTGATCCCTCCATCAAAGTCACGGATCGCCGCCCACACTTCAATATTAGACTGATGAGCGTAATTGACATAATCAGCAGACGCGATCGAATCCATATTACCGTCTGTATCCTTCACATGGAACCACGTCGGCGCAATCGTCGTAAGACCCTTGCTCTCTGCAATTCTCTGCAGCACACTATTATTCGCGTCACTGTTGGTCACGTTGTGCCATGCCATGTTAATGGTGTATTCCTTTCGGATATTGGTGAATTCCTGTTCGTCAAATGCTCTGGAGATCGTCTTTTTCTCTTCTTTTCTGAGCGCACTGTTCTTAATATATCCGATAAATCCATCCTTCGTACGGACTTTCTTCCAGTTCTCCTCACTCTCTATGATCGTAACCTCATCCTTCTTCTTGACCTGGGTCAGAACCGGGCTCTTCACTCCGCCCTGATAGCGAATCTGGGTATTCTTCTTCACCGCAGCGACGGTCTTCTCGCCCCAATCACTGACGATCATAACGCGATTCGGTTCGTTGTATAATTCATATTCGATATTCGTATACTGCTGGATAAAATCCAGTGCGATATATGCTGTGCTTCCTTCTGTTTTAAGAATGACGTAGTCTTCGCTCTTCTTCTCCTTGGATACAGAATAATCCTTACTTCCAACCTCTACTGTAACCATATCCTTCGGAAGCGTATACAGAAGAACATTCTCATTCGGATCCCAGTAAAACCGATCATTGATATAGTCTCTCACGATCTCATACTGAACATAAGCCTTGCCGTCCGCAATCATCCCATGGGGTTCTGCAACCTGATCATCTACAATAACTGCTAGCTGTCCTTCATTCTCAATCCCATAATATTTTTTTAAATCATATTCTTTTTTAGAAGGACTATATTTCTTCCATAAAAATGCACCTACAATTGCCGCGATCACCAGCATCACGATCAATGCTGATTTAACGATCAGATTCCTCTTTCTCTTCCGTCTGGACTGCTGCTTTCTGGCCGGCGGCCTGTTCATCCCGTTCCTCTGCGGACTGCGGTTCTTGATCCCTTGTCCCGGTCTCTCCTGCCGCACCCTGGCTGACGATGCCTGACCTCTGTTCCCCTCCGGTCTTCCCGGCGCCTTCCGTCTTCTGCTTTCGGCCCCTTCTTCCCCGGAGTTTCCCATTATCTGACGCCGCCTTGCCTCGGCCCCTTCTTCCCCGGAGCTTCCCGCAATCTGACGCCGCCTTGCCTCGGCCCCTTCTTGCCTTGGTGCTGCCGCCGGGCGTCTCCTGATCTCAGGCCCTTCCGTCCTTGAACTTCCTGATACCGACGTCTTACCGGGTTCTATATCTCTTATCCGGCGCATATCCGGAGTATGACCTGGCCTTCTCCCTGCCTCTCCAATATTCCCTGAGCTTGTCGCCTCTGTGTTCCATGTACGGTCTGAAGTTGTGCGGCTCCTTTTGTCTTTTTGTTCCATGCTGCACCTCCTACTCGACCCTATTATAACAAAACCCGCGACACTCGTCATTACTTATTTCGACATTTTCTCGTTTTTTACATGGTAACGGGGTATTTACAATCTCCAAACACTAATTTAATTACTGTTAATACTGTTAAACCACAGCGCTTTGATATCGCCATTCTCATTCAGCACGTAATCTCTCATATATACCGATTCCTCATGTATGCCGTGCGCTCTGACAATCTGCATGGGACTTGCCGGTATTCCGTTAATCTTAAGGTCTATCTGTTTCTTCTCGTATCCTGTCAATTCATTGAACATCTTCTGTAAACGGGCTTCCTCCTCCAAATCTGACCTCCAAATCCATGCCAGAGGATAACTACGGCTGCGACTGCATATTATTTTCAAAAGGAAATGCCGTGATACAATATCCCTATACGCTGCAGCTTCAATGTACAATATAAATAGAAGATAGTCCTGACACTCTAATGCTTCGTTAACAGTTCATGTGAAAATCTGCCTGAAACGGCTTCTTTCTGATATTTCTCCGATTTGTTTCTGATAGGTTCATAGATTCATATCTAAGAGATGTAATAAAAAATAAATGTAAGAAATTCTCCCTCCTTTGTTCTAAGAACGTAGTTACCCGGGAAAACTATCTTCTAATTAATGTTATTATAGCCGATTAAAATTCTCTATGCAAGCATTTTTTTAAATTAATACTTATTTTATGACTTATTTTATTGAACATTCAAGGTTTTCTATGCTATACTACAGTAGTAAGGAAGTGATGATTATGAAGATTGAAAAATTGAACGACAATCAGATTCGCTGCACCCTGACTCGTGCCGATCTTGCTGCCCGACATCTTCAGCTAAGCGAACTGGCCTATGGAACCGAAAAAGCTAAGTCACTTTTCCGCGACATGATGCAACAAGCGGCCTTTGAATTTGGATTTGAGGCAGAAGACCTGCCGCTTATGATCGAGGCAATTCCGGCTTCTTCCGATTCAATTGTGCTGATAATTACTAAGGTCGAGGATCCCGAAGAACTCGATACACGCTTTTCTAAATTTGCACCGTCGCCAGGCGGAGATTGGGATTCCCCGAAGAAGGAACCCCCAAGCAAGCTGGAAGGCGCCGATACATTACTTGAATTACTCGATAAGGTAAAGGAAAAATTCAGTAATTCCATTGCATCGGACGGAAAAGAAGAACCCCCCGCAGAACAGCCCAAGAACGTTCTGCGCCTGTTTTCATTCCCAACGATGAACAGCGTTTTGAAGGCAGCCCGGCTTCTGAGCACGATCTACTCAGGTTCCAACACCCTGTATAAAGACCGCGAAGAAGACGTATATATCCTGGCGCTGACACAGTCAGAGCACACGATCAACGATTTTAACCGTATCTGCAATATGCTGTCAGAATACGGCTCCCTGGAGACGTCCTCCGGAGCGATCCTGGCATTTCTTGAAGAGCACTGTGAGATGCTTCTGTCTACAGATGCGGTACAACAGCTTGCACAGATATAGCATATGTAAGTATGCCCGCTTGGCTTGCAGCTTCGCGGGAATAGAACAGGGCGGCCAGGAATCCTTCTCCTGACCGCCCCGTTTTATTCCCGCGGGCAGCGAGCCAAGCGGGCATGCTTGCATGCACATTTGGCGACTGCCGCGAGGGTCAAATACCCCCGTTACTTGCAGCGGGGTCTTTGACTATTCTTACATACTAATCTCTTAATCTAAGCATCAATTAAGCACTTAATGCTGCACCGATCGTTGCATTCAGCTTCTCAATCAACAGATCCGGGTCTATGCCATGCCCCATTGCGCCGTCCTCTATAGACTCCATCTGGGAATGCGGACATCCGATACATCCCATCCCGGCTTCCATCAATACTTCTACGATCTTCGGGCACTTCTCATAATACTCTTCCAACAGCTGACCAAATGTCATGTCTTTAGAAACATATGCCATCATAACGCCTCCTTTTCTCTTCAGTGTTTCCATTATAATCGCTTTTTATCATTGTGTAAACATTTTCAATGAATTTCTTCTCAATATTTGAATACTTAAATGTCAACCTGTTTTTCTCTTTTTTTCGACAAAAATCCATTTTTATGATATCTACACAAAACGTTCGTTCTTTTCTTTATCCCGAGTAATCCACCAAATTCGCCACTTTTAATGTGGAAAATGTGGATAAAACTTGAAAACACTTATTTTTCCACCTTTTTTGGCTATTTTATTGTGGAAAACTTGGAAAATTATATTTTCCATTTTTTTACATATTTTTACATTTTTGAACAATTTGTACACTAGACTAATCTTCTGACCGTAACAATACTTGTGTAAGTGGCAGGTAAGATCCCAATCCCTCTTGAACTGTTGATCGCATTCACGATCTGTCCGTTTCCCATATAGATGCCTACGTGTCCGTTATAGAGAATAATGTCGCCTGGGATTGCCTGATCATAGCTGACAGGAGTTCCCACATTCTCCATATCCCATGTAGTACGCGGAAGACTGATGCCGAAATGTGCGAATACCGACTGAACAAACCCTGAACAATCCGCTCCGTTCGTCAGGCTTGTCCCACCCCACACATAAGGATTGCCGATAAACTGGCATGCATAATCTACGATCGCCTGTCCCGTTCCGGCCTTCGCCGCCACCTCTTCCTGGGCACGCGCCGCTGCTTCTGCCGCCTCTGCAGCAATCCTGGCCTCCTCCTCTTCCTTGGACTCGGCGTAAGTAAACACCTCTTCCGGACTATCATTTTCTGAATCCTGCACCATTTCCTGTGCCTTCTGCTCTGCGCTGTTTCCTATTATAATGTATTCAGAATACACATAGCCAGTCACTTCGCCGGACTCTACCTTCGTCCACTCTCCTACCGGTCCAAGAATCTTTGCGGCATAATCGGGATATAACTTTCCCACCCACTCACTGTCCGTCGTCGGCTCGCTTCTGATATAGAGAAACGACTGGACATCGGCAAACGCCATATCTAAATACTCACCCTTCTCTGTCGGCACCAGATAATCTTCTACCTCGATCTCTTTGTCTGCGACGTAGCAGTTATTCAGTACCTCTTCGATCCCCGTCTGCGGCATTACGTCTTCGGTGTCTGTATCAATAGCATATGCCGTAGCCGGAAATGCTGTTATAGCTCCTGCTGTAGTAACTAGGAACAATCCTTTTTTAAGAATAGAATCCATAAACTCCCTCCTTTATGTTTTCTTATCTTTTGTAAATATTACAGAATTGTTACATATGTTACGCTATTATTATATCATCGTTTTTCCTAGTGTCAACCCTGTTTATACATAATATTTTCGTCATATTATATGGTTATATATAAAAATAATACACAACCTGCAATTATATTTATTACAAATTGTTACATTTTAAAATTATTCGTTGACAGATGGCACAGGTCATTCTATAATAATTTTAATAACTATTATCATTATTCAGGAGGGACACACAGATGGCTAATTTAAAATACAGCCGGCAGCGCGCTGCTATCAAAGAGTATCTATGTCATACCACAGAGCATCCCACTGCTGATACGGTGTATCTTCATATAAGAGAAGCATTTCCGAACATCAGCCTCGGTACGGTATACCGTAATCTGAATCTGCTTGCAGATAAAGGGGAAGCCATCAAGATCTCTACTCCCGACGGCGGCGACCGCTTTGACGGCAGAACCGATCTTCATTACCATGTGATCTGCAGAGATTGCAAAAGAGTATACGACCTGGAACTGGATGAACAGCACATCCAATCCATTAATGACCTTGCCGGACAGCATTTTGACGGGACCGTTGACTCACACACAATTCTGTTCTATGGAACCTGTAAAAATTGTCTGAATAAAAATTGTCTGGATAAAAATCCCAAAATGAGATAAAATAATCATTGACAATTTGTTTTACTTGTGTTAATTTAATATTAGTAACTATTACTGATATTGAATATATTATTTGAATAAGAAAAGGAGAGATTTGCTATGAAAAAATTTGTATGTACAGTATGCGGCTATGTTCACGAGGGAGATGCAGCACCGGAGAAATGTCCTGTATGCGGCGTTGGCGCAGATAAGTTCAAAGAGCAGGCCGGCGAGAAGACATGGGCTGCAGAGCACGTTGTCGGCGTTGCTAAGGGTGTCAGCGAGGACATCGTTGCTGATCTTCGCGCTAACTTCGAGGGCGAGTGCTCAGAGGTTGGTATGTATCTTGCAATGGCCAGAGTTGCTCATAGAGAAGGATATCCAGAGATCGGTTTATACTGGGAGAAGGCTGCTTACGAAGAGGCTGAGCACGCTGCTAAGTTCGCTGAGCTGCTTGGCGAAGTTGTAACAGACAGCACCAAGAAGAATCTTGAGATGAGAGTTGACGCTGAGAACGGCGCAACAGCTGGTAAGTTTGATCTGGCTAAGAGAGCTAAGGCTGCGAACCTTGATGCGATCCACGATACAGTTCATGAGATGGCAAGAGACGAGGCTAGACATGGTAAGGCGTTTGAGGGACTTCTTAAGAGATACTTCGGCTAAGAGAAAAACCGCGTAATATAAGAGATTTTAGAGGATGGACAAATTGTTGTCTGTCCTCTTTTTTCGTTTTAAAGCAAGGGACTCCCAGAGGTATGAACAACTGATATAAAAAACATGTAGGATATAGCATAGTAAAGTCTTAGTAAGATAGATATATTTATAGGTACGCCGTTAGGCAGTAAGATGGGGGGTAAGTGTTGTACGTGCGCTGTAAGCCTCGTAAATATTAGGTTTATTGGTAGTTAGACCACTAAAGATACGGATAGTTTTAACAGACATCTAGTCAGAATAACACGTGCTTTATTTAATGTTATGTGATATGATTATTCTATACTCTTACGGAGGAAAAAGAAATAGTACATACATTTGAATTATCAAAAATGATTTCAAAAGATACATTTAATAAAATCATTGCTTCTTTAAAACTTAGATGCTATGGTTACTATTATTTTACTACAGCCTACGCTGACAAAGGTTTTTCCGCAATTCGATTATCTAAATTCAAGCGGAAAGAAGTCAAAACAGAAAAACAAGAGGACAGCGGCCTCACACATTATTACATGATTTCCTTATCTATAAATACAGCCCACATTCCATGTTTATATCCATTCCTTTCGCTTCGCTCAGGCACAAAACGTAATGAAAATGGTTTCCCTGAGCCTATTTTTTCTTTATAATTCTTCTTGTAGGGAACTCGG